>DAMCZI010000104.1:0-1128 GCA_032095175.1 Clostridiaceae bacterium | reverse complement strand
ATCCCTATGCGACATATTCCTGCCCAGTAATCGTTTTAAATTCTTCTGCTGTAATTCTATTTTTACTTACAGCCTGTTTCATGGTATTTGTATCAACCCATTGATTATCCCAACACATTTTGAAAAAGTTAAAAAATGTACTCATAGTATCCCTCCTATTGTATTAATGCTTTTGCAACAGTTTCTGAAAGCGTCTGCATTTGCTGTTTTAAGTCAGCATTTTCCAGGGTAAGCTGACTAATAGTTTGGGCGAGTATTTCTTCTTTTGTAGGTGGCAGTGAAGGTATGGGATTATCTATTGCAGCAATCTTCCCGTCAGTGCTTCTTTCTAGATGGAAAGCACTTGCTTTATCAGAATTAAATACTTCATAATCAGAAATTTGCCCACCAAAATTGGGTATTACATTTAATTCTATTTCCTGCTCAACGCTTATGCCATCTATTACAGTTCCAACACACAGCAAATCACTTTTCCTATAAATTACTTGAACCATTATCCCTCAACCTCCCATAAACATTGATGTATATTAAGAGTTGCAGCACTTGTACTTGTATTTTTAAATACTATTAATAGATTAGTGCCTAATATATAAGCATCTAATATTTCTATATTACCATTTGAAGAAAAAACACTTCCATTTACACTATCTGTTAAATGACCATTATATGGTTTTGAAAATCCTCTTACTGTATTAGTTAATGCCGCCCAAATACTTGTAGCATCATTAGCGTCAGTTGTTATATGTATTAATGCAAATTTCGAATCATCAACACCTTTAAGAATTATTCTACCTTTTTTAGCATTAAATCCGATTGGAATAGTTTTAGTATAGGTAGCACCTGCAGGTATTGATGTAGAAGTATCTGACCAAATACCTTTTGCTGTAGCCAATATAGTATTACTTGCTACAGCTTTAACAGTACCATCTGAAGCAATTGTAAGCCTTGCATCAACACTATTTTTAGCGAACATCAAGGCATCATCAAAATAAAACCTTGCTGTTGAACCAGCACCTGTATTAATTGAAAAATCCCCTGTTAATACACCACCTGATTTATCAAGTTTATTATTCCATGCTGCTCTCTCATCTGCTGTAATATGTTTCGCAATATCTGCCAAATGTGACT
>DAMCZI010000103.1:0-1945 GCA_032095175.1 Clostridiaceae bacterium | reverse complement strand
CGGTTGGAACGGTCTTTTAAGGTACAAACTAACTACTAAGTTAAGATGCATTATCCCTAAGTTACGATTATCTATTTACTTTTTAAATAATATTATTATAATTTAATTATAATTGCGTATAAATAAATACATACATTGCCAGAATTATTGTTTGTGCATTAAATAATTCCTTAAGGAGGTAAAAATGGAGGAAATAATATATATTACTGGTCATAAAAATCCTGATTCTGATTCAATTTGCTCGTCAATAGCATATGCGGAGCTTAAAAATAAGCTTGGATTTAAAGCTGTTCCAGTTAGGCTTGGAGAGATAAATAAAGAAACAGAGTTTATATTGGATTACTTCAACATACCTGTACCAGAATATCTACCAACTGTAAAAACTCAGGTTTGTGATTTAAATATAGACAATGTCATACCTGTATCCCCTGATGTTTCAATTAAAACCGCCTGGATGCTTATGAAAAAAAATAACCTGAAAACTCTTCCGGTGGTTGATGATAACGAAAGACTCATAGGGCTTGCAACCCTATCAGATATTACAAATAAATATATGGATACCCTAGAGAACAACATTATAGCAACCAGCAGCACACCCCTTAGAAATATAATTGAAACTCTTAATGCAAAATTGATTTCAGGGACTCAAGAGTACTTTGAAACCAGTGGAAACATTGTGGTAGCTGCCATGGCTCCAGAACAAATTAAGCCATTTATAATTGGCGGTGATATTGTTATAGTTGGAAACAGACATGATACACAGTCCGCAGCTTTAAAATATGGTGCAAACTGCCTTATCATTACAGGTAACAGTGAGGTTGATGAAAATTTAATCGAAATGGCAGAAAAAGACAAGAGAATAATAATGGTAACTCCCTTTGATACCTTTACTACTGCAAGGTTAATAAATCAAAGTATTCCTGTAAAGCATATTATGACTACAGAAAATATAACAAGCTTTAATCTTGATGATTTTATAGATGAAATTAAAGATAAAATGCTTCAAACTCGATACAGAAGCTATCCTGTAGTTGATGACAGCTATAAAATACAGGGCTTTATTTCAAGATATCACCTTATTTCTCAAAAGAAGAAAAAGGTTATACTCATGGATCATAACGAAAAGGTTCAATCGGTACATGGAATTGAAGAAGCTAGAATACTTGAAATAATAGACCATCATAGAATTGCTGATGTTCAAACAGGTAACCCTATATACTTTAGGAATGAACCTGTTGGAAGTACATCTACAATAGTTGCAAACGTATATTTTGAGAATGGTATTAGACCAAAAAGAAGCCTTGCAGGAATAATGTGTGCTGCGATACTTTCCGATACTCTTAAGTTTAAATCTCCAACCTGCACCTATGTAGATATAATGACAGCTGAAAGGCTCGCTGAAATAGCAAACATAAATATTGAGGAGTTTTCTCAGTCAATGTTTAAAGCAGGTTCATCCCTTCAAGGTAAAACTCCTGAAGAGATATTTTATCAAGATTTCAAAGAGTTCTCCCTTGGAAAGTATAGGATTGGAATATCCCAATTCAACACCATTGGTTCTGATGATATAGGAGAGATAAAGGATTCACTACTCAAATATATGGCTAATGTCTGTGAAAACAAAAACTACAATCTTTTAATAACCATGATTACAGACATTATAAGAGAAGGCTCTGACCTACTATTTGTAGGCGAGGAGAAAGAGCTCATTTTTAAAGCCTTCGATGTTAAAACCGACAGCAACAGCATCTATCTTCCTGGAGTTGTCTCTAGAAAAAAGCAAATTGTCCCTCCACTTTCAACTGCTGCCGAATAAAATTGCCGCCCTATAGGGCGGTTTTTATTTATATAGGGTTGGATTAAGTACTGAAAGGAAAAAAGAAGGTAACAGGCTCTTGAGTTTTGAGTTATTTAATTAAAAGCATCTGGCGATGCTTTTAATTAA
>DAMCZI010000102.1:0-2493 GCA_032095175.1 Clostridiaceae bacterium | reverse complement strand
CATTGTCAACAACCTTAGAAACATCCCCTGTGGAAGGATCATATTCATAGTTTTTTTCATAACCTCCTGGTTCTGTTACTATAGCCATAAAAATAAATGGTAGTAATATTTTCGCCATTACTACCATTTTATCGTGGTATTCATTTTTAGATTATTTATTTTTACAACTCTATGAAAGTGCTATATTCTAAAGTATAATACATACAGATTTCTATTTTTTGTAGCAAACAATATAATAAAATTAATATATAAACTATGGATTAGTAGTAATGACTGCATCATCAAGCTTAATCTCTTCATTTATCGGTTGAGAATCTACCCTTAAGACTTCCAATTCACTTACATATCCATCAATGATGTGTAATAGAAATTGAATTGGCACTCCATCGCTTGCGTTAATTACCATTTCCACAGGCACTCTTACACATGAAGTATACCTCGGCATATTATGATTTGCATAAATGCTTATTGTTTTACATCCACAAGTGCAATGCCCTATAACCTTTGCTGTTTTGATCTGATTTATAATAATTTCCTTATCAATGACATCAGCAGCAAGCATTTTATTTAATATTTTCTTTTCTTCACTCGTTAGATCTCTTGGTTCGAGATGTTTGGACTCTAAGCAACAACTACACATTTTCCCCCTCCATTTTTCTTGTTAATCCATAGGGTAATATGTTCCTATATGGATTAAACTTTCTCCACGCCTAAATGCTGAATAGTAGTATAGTTTTCCATCTATTACAATTGTTAGTATGGCAAAACCATTACCTATATTTTTCCCAACAATATCTTTTGCTATAGCTTGATTTACTTTTTCTACGCTTATACCCTCTAGGTGTCTACCACCATGACCAAAAATAACAAAGATATAAAAAAGACGGTTATCATGTAGACAACCGCCCTTGGAACTTGAAATAAGCCCTTATTAAATATCCATCCATTCCTTAAGCAGATGATGATTTGCTAGACCATTGCACAAAACTGCACTATACAATAGAAAATCCTTATGAAATTTTCTAAACATTGCAGATACATTTTCCTTTCTCATCTCTATCTTACTTGGTTCAGGCACCCAATCATTTCTACTAATGCATTCTAAATTTACTATCTCTCCATCATCAATAAAATTTATTTCTCTTTCAATTCCCTGTTCATAAAAATCCAGTTTAAAGTTAAAATCTCTATTATTAATTTTACTAATTATTTCAGGTATTTGCTCAATTATGGCTGGAAGGTCAAAACGACAATCAACAGGCCAGTTATCGTCTCCAAAACCTGATACAGCAAATATCATTTTTTTTGTATCTGCAAAAATTTCACATATATCCGATATTACAGATCTTCCGTCGTCTAGTTCACTATCATACTCGCAAATATCATATACATTAGCCTTAATATCATTCAATGGTATTATGGTTTTCAACTCCATCCTAAACATATTGAATTCTCCTTTTCATAGATATATTCACTCATGACTAATATACTCAACTTATGGAATTGGATAAGCAGTCTTTATACCTGTTGCTGAAGGTACAACTATCGCCTTAGTGGCAGGCACTATTTTTCCTGTTGGAGTTATCACCTGTCCAAGCCCCTTAGGTATCGAAACTGTTGTAGGTCCCTTTATATCTCCTAATGATTTGAGATACTCTGCTGCTTTTTGGTTATCAAGCCATTGCCCTTGATTATTACCTGTACTTTTAGCACGGTCCATTAAACTCTTTGTATTTTTTGATCCTGCACCATGTGTATTAAAGGTATGACCATATTCCTTAACGCTCTTCCAATTAGTTTTACCTTTACTCCTCCCCTCTTTTATCGCCATTTTGAGGTTGCCCATATCTTTACGAGCATTATTCCAAGCAGATATCGTTAATGAAATACCTGCACCTACCTCCGCAACCCCTACTGCTGCAATTGCTGCTCCAGTTGCAAAAGTTAGTGCTGCAACTGGTGTCAGAGTACCTAATGATGCACCTGCACCAAATACTGAGCCTACATCAACACCAAGTCCAGTTAAAAAGTCAATTACTCCTCGGACTGTAGTTATTGCACCTCCAATCATAAGTATTACATCAGTTATTAATTTACCTGCATAGTAGGCAGAGTGAGAAGTTACAAGTTTCATTATACGTGATTGCAGTTCTTCTTTTGAACGTGCAGTTTGTATATAACTTCTGGTTGCAATATCTTTGCTAAACAAGCTCCAATTAGCTGCAGTTACAATATTTGCAAAGTCAATTCCATTACTTAGTAGCGCCGAAAGTACTCCAAGACCAAAGTCTTTCAAAACTCCAACACAATTGGTTTGACCTGCAATTTTATTACTTGGTCTTGCAGCTGAATTTAGATTATTCATTATCTTAGCTACATGCCCACTTGGATCAACATACTTCAAAGGATTCGCATTCCCATAGATATACAAATTCCTTGTCAACGGGTTCTCAATCTCCCCAAACACCGTATCCTGCTGTATAAACCTCATCA
>DAMCZI010000101.1:0-3120 GCA_032095175.1 Clostridiaceae bacterium | reverse complement strand
GATGTTTAAAAAGACAAAATGTAATAGAATTTTTGATTTATATTTAGAAAATAATCAAAATTACTTCGCAATCTGACTCATTTATTTTTTTAATGTGTCCTATGTGAAAATTACCTACTTTGCTCCGTATATTTCATAATACTTTTCTATTTCTTCTTTAATTTTGCCATCGATGATTACTTTTCCACCAATTTCCTTGTTATATAAATATTCAACTACTTCCTTCATTGTAACTATGGAGCAAGTATTAAGTCCAAACTCTTCCTTTAATTCTGTAAGAGCGCTTTTATCGTTCTTACCCTTTTCCATTCTGTCTACGGAAATGATAAGTCCTACTACATCGACATCACCTTGGGCCTTCAAAATTGGCATTGTTTCATATATGGATGTTCCTGCTGTTGTAACATCCTCTATGATAATTACCTTATCTCCTGATTTAGGCTTCCCGCCAAGAAGTATACCCTTGTCACCATGATCCTTAATTTCTTTTCTATTTGAACAATATGTTACATCAACATCATACATTCTATTTAATGCTATAGCAGTTGCAACACTAAGAGGTATTCCCTTATAAGCTGGTCCAAATAGTATATCAAAATCCTTGCCAAACTCTTCATAGATAGCAGTTGCATAAAACTCTCCAAGCTTACTTAATTGTGCTCCTGTTTTATAGTTTCCAGCATTAATGAAAAACGGAGTCTTTCTGCCACTTTTTGTTACAAAATCTCCAAATGTAAGAACCCCACTCTCAACCATGAATTCGATAAATTCTTTTTTATATTGTTTCATAATATCCCTCCTAAACCTAAAGATATCATAATCGAACTGAATATCTATTTCAATAGATTTAATTATTATTTTTATTTATACATGATATTTTTATACAATAAAATTAGTTTTGTGGGAAAAATACCATTAGATAAAATAATGCAGTATATATAATAAGAATAAGTAAGAAATCTAAATTATATATATAATAATGAATTTTTATATTGTAAAACATTTTATAGGGAAGTGTTGTGAGATATGCAGGGTTCTACAAAGCCTAACTATTTATTATTATATTTCATTTTTTCATTATTCTTCATGGAATTATTATTAAACATCTCTACCTCTGGAGAATTATATTCTGAAGGATTTATATTCCCTTTGATATTTTCAATACTTTTAGGAGCTATCTTCTATTTTTTATGCTCACTTTTTTCATATAAAGCTAACTACATTTTATCATATATATTATTAGCGCTTTCAGGAACTGCCTTTTTTTCACAAATGCTTTACTACAAGTTTTTTAAAACCTTCTATTCCCTGAACTCAGCAGGAAATGCTTCTCAAATTATAGAATTTTGGAGAGATATTATAAGTATGATAATTAAAAATTGGATGTGGGCTATACTGTTTTTCCTACCTGTTATATTTGTTATAAGCTTTGGTAAAAAGATATTCTCTTTTAAAAAAATAGATAAGCTGCCAAGGATGAAAATGGCTTGCTTTATTGTTTTTTCATATTTAATATGCATCGTTTCAATTTATTTTAGCGGCAGAGAACAATATTCTGCCTATGACCTTTATTTTAATAATAGCTATTCCATACTTTCTGTTAAGAAATTAGGGCTAATAACAACTATGAGACTCGATTTGCAAAGAACACTATTTAATTGGTCACCAGCACAAAAGGAACCCATACAGGATACACCTATTCCATCCCTTCCTAAAACAGTACAAAATAAGAAGGTAGAATATAATACTTTAAACATAAATTTTAATCAGCTAATCTCCAAAGAAAAAAACAATACTATTAGAAGCATGCATAAATATTTTGAAAATGTTCAGCCTACATCAAAAAATGAGTTTACTGGAAAATATAAGGGATATAACCTTATACTTGTTACAGCTGAAGGTTTTTCTCCCTATGCTGTACGCAAGGATGTAACTCCAACCCTGTATAAAATGGCTCATGAGGGCTTCAACTTTAAAAACTTTTATAATCCCATCTGGGGAGTAAGTACCTCTGATGGAGAATATGTAGCGTGTACTGGTCTTATCCCTAAGAGCGGTGTTTGGAGCTTTTATGAATCTTCGAAAATATCTATGCCTTATGTAATGGGAAATCAACTAAAATCACTTGGCTATAAAACATTAGCCTACCATAACCATACCTATACATATTATAAAAGAAACTTCTCCCATCCAAACATGGGCTACACCTATAAGGGTCTTGGAAATGGATTAAATGTAAAAAAGACCTGGCCAGAATCGGATCTTGAGATGATGCAAAAAACTGTGCCAGCATATATAAGTACTCAACCTTTTCATATCTACTACATGACTGTAAGCGGACATATGAGATATTCCTTTTCAGGGAATCAAATGGCATACAAAAATAGAAAGTATGTTGAGGCTTTACCCTACTCAAATACATGCAAGGCATATATTGCCTGCCAAATAGAGCTTGATAAAGCTATGGAATATTTACTAAACCAGCTTGAAAAGGCTGGCTTAGCAGATAAAACACTTATAGCCATAAGTGCAGACCATTATCCCTATGGACTTGAGGATAAAGATTCAGATGAACTTGCAGGTCATAAGGTCGAAAAGAATTTTGAGCTTTATAAGAGCACCTTTATACTATATTCAAAGGGAATGAAGCCCACTACAATTGATAAACCCTGCTCAAGCCTTGATATTACTCCAACCCTTTCCAATCTTCTTGGTCTAAAATATGATTCAAGGCTTCTTATGGGCCAAGATATATTTTCTAATTCTCAACCACTCGTAATATTTGAGAACAGAAGCTTCATAACAGACAAGGGCCGCTACAATGCCAAAACTAAGGAATTTATCCCCAATAAAGATATCTCGGTAGACAAAAATTATGTAAAAACGATTTCTCAAATAATAAATAAAAAATTTTATTATTCTGCTAAAATACTCGAAACCAACTACTACAAAATCACAAAATAATGCAAAGTACCTGAGAATCCCCCCTAATATTTAAAAATTCAATTCATCAATAAGTACATTACAACATAGGAATAATGCGTAGCATCCTACCTAGGTTTATCTGTAATAGACCGTGAAGGTCAAGAAATATTGCTTCCGTCGACTACTCCGCTCGCA
>DAMCZI010000100.1:0-3150 GCA_032095175.1 Clostridiaceae bacterium | reverse complement strand
ACTTCTTTGCGAGCGGAGTAGTCGACGGAAGCAATATTTCTTGACCTTCACGGTCAATTAGGGATAAACCTAGATAGCATGCTACGCATAATCCCTATATTACAAACTTAGCTATTTGTATATATACTACAAGAATTGGTTCTACTCTAGCCAAAACTAAATTTAAGAATTATAATGCATTGTATGGATGATGTAGAATTTATAGATTATATATGGAAAGATTTGAGGAGTCTATTATGAAAGGTTTATGGAATATACATTGTTTTTACAATTCTGCAAGATATGCTTTTCTTAAGGTTGAGCATGAGTATAATAAAATAGTTGAGACCTCTTGTATCACTCTTCCACAGCTAAGGGTTCTCTGGATTATAAGATCCTTTCCCGGGATATCCCTTGGGGAGATTGCAAAGATAGGCTCTTGGTCTTCTCCAACTGTTACAAAAATGCTTAAAATTCTTATGAATAAAAAACTTGTAATAAATGATATTCATAAGAATAAAAAGCTTTATAAACTTGTTATAACCGAGGCTGGTGAAGAATATATAAACATAAACAAGCAAGGAAGAAATGAAAGTTTTCCATTATGGATACTTTCAAAGTCACTTAAGAATGATGAAATCATTTTAATAAAGGATTTTCTTAAAGATATTACAATTAAAGAAGATAACCAAATAATATCAACCTATATAGATAATATTAATAAAAATGCCTTAAAGATTGATTACAATCAGTTTGATATAAATGAAAGAAAAAGGCTTGAGGACATTGTCTGGTTTTACAACCTTCTAAGAACCTTTATTTTAACTATAGAAGGAGAACATAGGCAGCTTCTCATAAAATATAATTTAACCTATCCTCAACTAAGGGCACTGTGGATTATAGAAGCTTTTCCTGGTATTACCTCGAGACAGCTTAGTGAAATTAGCTTTTGGTCTCCATCTACTGCTAATGTAATTGTTAAAAACCTATATGAAAAAGAATTAATTTATAAGGAAAAATCCCAGATTAAAAACTCCCTTTATCTTTACATTAGCAGCAAGGGAGAAAAGCTTATTGTTGATGACTTTAATGAAAACCAGAACAAACTTTCAATTTTCAATATAACCAATAGTATTTCAATTAGCAAACTGGAAAAAATAAATAGTATCCTAAACAGAATGAACAAGTGTCTTGGGAATGAAATGGTAGAAACATACGTTAAAAAAACATATGAAGTTATAGAAAAAAACTATTTATAAATCTAACCCCCTAGGTGCCAGTCACCTAGGGGGTTTCTAATATCACTTACAGGCTATTTACATTCTATAAATTTTCTATAATTTTAATTTCCAAACCTTTAAAAATCTCAACTTTTATAGCATCATCAAAGCTATATTTTTCAGGTTCCCAATACTGCTTTTCTTCATTTAATCTGTATACTATTACATTTCTAGTCGATGGGCTTACTATCCAATACTCCCTAACCCTGAATTTCTCATACAAGTAAAGCTTTTTAACATAATCAATTGATGCATTTGATGGAGAAACTATCTCAATTATAAAATCTGGTGCCCCAATACATCCTCTACCATCAAGCTTTGTTTTATCACATATAACTGATATATCAGGCTGAACTACATTTCTACTATTTTCATCTGTATCCCCCTCCTCAACAAGTCTAGCATCAAAGGGAGTTACGTATACTTCACACTCTCCATTATTGCTTTTAAAATAGTTTTCAATTTCCCTGGATATTTCGGTAACTAGCCTTTGGTGAATTCTTGAAGGTGCAGGGCTCATATAATAAATTTCCCCATCTATCAACTCTATCCTTTCACCTTCTGGAAATTTTAAATATTCTTCATAGGTATAGGATTTTTTTGTATGCCTTCCTTCATCCTATTTCACCTAACTATAGGGAAAATATTCTCTTGCTTTATTATATCATAAGAAATGATGGCAGGCACTTGAGTTGTTGGTTATTTAATTTAAAGCATATATGTTTCGCATAAATGATTCTACATTACTTGACCCTAAACATTTATGCGAAATCATATTCCTTGATTCATAAATCGCAATACACATTATTCAAAATCTTTATTGAAATTTATATATTTAAATAACCCATAACCTAAATACCTGTCACCTTTTAATTTAAATACTCATTTATATTCAACGGAATCCATTCAAGCATAGAAGCATTTAAATAGTAGTAAATATAACTTCCACTTCTTTCTCTATACAGCAAATCCGCATCATATAGTGTCTTAAGATGCTTGGAAATACATGCTTCTGTGAGATTAAGCTTGCAAGCCAAACTCTGTGTTGATGACTTTTCTTTATATATTGTCCTTAATATTTTTAAGCGAGTCTCATCTGCAAGGGCCTTCATAAGCCTTAGTAAATCCTTAGGAACTTCATCACCCCCCTTATCAAGATGTACCCTTATAGTAAACTGAGCCATCCCATCTCCATAATCCATAAGAAGGTGAGGATCTATAAAGCTGCTTACTCTTATAATTATTCTTTTTAACGAATCAAAGGGTATTGTAAAAAGGGTGAATTTATGAAAAAGAAATGCCCTATCCGTCACTTCAATTCTACTATGAAGACCTTTTATATACTGGAAAAAACCAATCCTCTGACTGTATTCGGAATCTTTTTTAAGACATCGTACTAGTAATGGTTCAATAAACCTGAATTCCCTCTCGAAATAGTTAAGATAATATTCCTTTAATATTCTTACCATTTTCTTCTTAGATTCCTTATTAAAGCTCTCTTTTTCATACTCCTCATACTTTAAAAAAACAAATCCAAAATCCTTCATAGATAAATCTTCAATAAAATCAAGAGCTGACATTATATTAAAATCATCACACTCTTCATGTACGTTGCATAAATCCATTATTATACACCATTCACAGGTTTTCTTACCATATTCTATTAAAGGATTATACAATTTTTCAGGCAGCCTTTCCTTCCTCACTGGCAATTCTCTTAACATGGCTTCTTAGCTCCTTTGAAATAACTGAATCAAGACCTAATGTAGGCTCATCCATAAATATATAATCAGGGTTGTTAATAAGACCTCTGGCAATTTGAAGCCTCTGTTTCATACCGTTTCTTAAAACATAATCAAATGTAATCACGAGCATTACATCTCATATGTTC
>DAMCZI010000099.1:0-3527 GCA_032095175.1 Clostridiaceae bacterium | reverse complement strand
AGAGCTCCAGCCTTCCAAGCTGGTCACGTGGGTCCGATTCCCATCACCCGCTCCACAAACACTTGAGATTTTTCTCAGGTGTTTTTTATTTTGTGGTTTATATAAGAGGAATATTCTGATAAAATATACTTATTCATATCTTTGAGATAATCCATAGTATGATATGGTCTGGAGGTTTTTAATGAGAAAGTATATAAGATGGGCCCTGGTAATAGCATGGGCTGCTGTAATATTTATGTTTTCAAGCCAGAGAGGGGAAGTATCAAGTAACAATAATCAGTTTATAGTAATGATTTTACAACATATAGGTATAGATATAAATTCAATTCTTAAGGGTAGTGGAGATCTAATAATAAGAAAGCTTGCACATTTCACTGAGTTTTTTGTACTATATTATCTATTATATAATGCACTAATATATGATATAAGCCGTAAGAAGAGTCTTGTTATTTCACTCATTGCAACTTTCCTTTATGCATGCTCTGATGAAATACATCAGGGTTTTACACCTGAAAGATGTCCTGCATTTAAAGATGTTTTAATAGATACGGGGGGCGGATTGCTGTGCATGATTATAAAACTTATATCAAAAAAATCTCAAGAAGATACAAAAAAATACCTAGGAAAAATAAACTAAGGGCTGCTGCAAGCATATGCTTAATTGCATTAGTAGTTGGAATAATGACATTAAAGGAACACGATGCACTAAATGGTGCAGTATCTAATGCAGCGGGAAAGTATGAAGCAAAGGAATATAAAAAAGAGGATGAAAACAATAATGGCATAACAATCGTAGTGGATCCTGGCCATGGTAAGAAAGCCGATATGACAATGGAATTTGTAGGTCCCAATACAAAAATAAGAAGAGCAAAGTCACCTGTTGGAGCTGTTGGCTCCTTTAGTAAAACACCTGAATATCAAATTAACCTTGAGGTTGCAATGAAGCTTAAGGCTATACTTGAAGAAAAGGGATTTAATGTGGTTATGACAAAGACCACACTTGAAGAAAACCCTGCAGGCAGTGAAAGAGCTGAAATAGGTAATAGAGCTAATGCAAGAATTGCTGTTAGAATACATGCTGACTCATATAAGGATAGCAGCGCAAGGGGAACAACGATACTGGTTCCAGCACCTATTGATGATGAAATGAAAAAGATATCTGAGGAAAGCTTTAGAATTGGGAATATAGTAATGGAAAAGTTGATTGAAAATGCAGGGGTAAAGTCCAGGGAAGTCTCAACCAGGAAGGACTTAACAACCTTTAATTGGTCGAAGGTGCCTACCATGATAATAGAGATGGGCTTTCTCTCCAATAAGGAAGAAGATATGCTTTTAAATAACGATGAGCATCAGAATAAACTAGCAAAGGGGATTGCAGAAGGAATTTGGGAAGCCTTAAAGGATGAAATAGAAAACAAATAGATATTTTTATAAAAGAACTATCAATGAAACATATATCATTGGTAGTTCTTTTGTTATGCAAGATACAGAATGATAAAAATTTAACAACTGATTGCGTATAAATTACACTTTAAGCATAAAATTCAAGTATTGCAATTGATTGTATAGTATAAAAGTTAATATGAATTATTGCTATATAAAGAATAATAGGCTTAATAAAATTTTAAAACGTATGTTAAAAAAATAACACATAAATATATATAATATGAAGCTTGGACAAATAAGAGAAAAGAATCTAGAGATAATTTCGATAGACAATGTTTTGAATATTTGAAATATTAATAATTATTTTTTATAATTTAAGTACAGCAATATAATGCCGTTAATATATTTTGAGGGCAGCATATTGAATCCTAAAAGACCCAAGGGCATATTAGTATATGAATTAAGGGAGGGGTAAGTAATGGATTTATTATCAGTAGTTAAGAACATTAACGGAGTACTATGGGGTTATGTTTTAATATTCTTGTTATGTGGAACAGGAATATACTTTGCATTCATACTGAAATTTGTTCAAGTAAGAAAGTTTAAGGATGGATTTAAAAGAACCTTTGGAGGAATATCCTTAAAGGGAGCAAAGGCGGGAAGTGATGGAATGTCATCATTCCAGGCGCTTTCAACAGCAATTGCAGCCCAGGTTGGTACAGGTAACCTTGCTGGTGCAGCTACAGCAATAGCAGCTGGAGGTCCAGGAGCGATATTCTGGATGTGGGTTAGTGCATTCTTTGGTATGGGAACACTGTTTTCAGAAGCTATTCTTGCTCAGGTATACAAGGAAAAGGTTGATGGAGAAGTTACAGGAGGACCTGCATATTATATAAAGAAGGGATTAGGAAACAAGTTCCTTGCAGTATTTTTTGCAGTATCCATAATAGTAGCATTAGGATTTATGGGAAATATGGTTCAATCCAATTCCATAGGAACTGCATTTAAAAATGCATTTGGTGTAAATCCTTTAATAGTAGGTGTTATTTTAGCGGTAATCGCTGGATTTATATTTATAGGTGGAATAGGAAGAATTGCATCAGTAACAGAAAAGATGGTTCCACTTATGGCAGCTTTCTATTTGCTTGGAGGACTTATTATATTAGTATTAAACGCAGATCAATTAATTCCTGCATTTAAAATGATATTTGTTGGAGCGTTTAATCCAAAGGCCGCAACAGGAGGACTTATAGGTGCAACAATAAAAGAATCTATGAGATATGGTGTTGCTAGAGGGTTGTTTTCAAATGAAGCTGGTATGGGTTCAACACCACATGCACATGCAGTAGCAAAGGTTAAGCATCCAGTAGAACAAGGTGTTGTAGGTATAGTAAGTGTATTCATAGATACATTTATAGTACTTACAATGACTGCATTAGTAATACTTACGACAGGTGCATGGCAGGCAAATTCAACAGGAATACAGCTGACTCAAGATGCTTTTATTAGGGGTATGGGGTCAATAGGAAGTCCTTTTATAGCAATATGCTTACTTTTCTTTGCATTCTCTACTATAATAGGATGGTATTTCTTTGGTGAAGCAAATGTTAAATTCCTATTTGGTAAAAAAGGACTTTTACCTTACAGAATTCTAGTAATTATATTTATAATAGTTGGTACTGCACTTGAAGTTCCTCTAGTTTGGGAGCTTGCAGATATGTTTAATGGTTTAATGGTTGTGCCTAACCTAATAGCTTTATTAGCTCTTTCTAAGGTAGTAGTTAAGTCATTAAAGGAATATGAGAAACTGGATTAAACAGAATTAGGATAAAAAATATAAAATAAGAATTATCTATTAGTAGGACAAGGCTCTGTGGTTTATCGCAAAGCCTTGTTTTTTTACCTTATCTATACGTACAACATATCCTAGAGTATCATACTATAAAAAAAGGCGATATATAAAGAAAAACATAGGTATATGATGATAATATCGAATAAACAGAATTATATTAAATATCATGTATATTTACCTATGGTATTATGAATAAGCTGTCGCGAGGCAGTAAAACAAAAGATAAAAAACATAGTTGACAGTAAAGAGATGACGTGATAAACTGAGTAAGCTGTCTCGAGAGAGAACA
>DAMCZI010000098.1:0-3599 GCA_032095175.1 Clostridiaceae bacterium | reverse complement strand
TGTTTAATGTAATATAAAAGTGTAACAAAACGCAGTCCAAAAGTGTAACGGCCTGCGATGCAAAAAGTCCATTGTAACACCCCTCAAATTAAGTTATCCTTTAGTTTGTCTGACGAACTAAAGGAGGAACAGAGAGGATGTTAACAATGGACGATATTAAGTATATCAGAAGAATGCATGATGTGGAAGGTTGTTCTATCCGAGAAATCATGCGACGCTCCGGTTATCATTATGAAACCGTTAAGAAATACCTGGATATGGAGGATTTCAACGCTCCCCCAAAGCCGCCTAAAGAATTACCATCTCTGCTTGAACCTCTCAAACCTGTTATTGATAAATGGCTTGAGGATGATCTGAAAGCTCCGCGCAAGCAGCGACATACAGCAAAGCGTGTATACGACCGACTATGTGAAGAATATCCTAATCTACTTGAAGTAAAGCTCCGTACTGTTCAGTATTACGTATCAATGAAGAAGAAAGAGCTATACACAGAAAAGTCTAAAGGTTATTTACCACTGGACCATCCACCAGGAGAGGCACAGGTTGATTTCTGCCAATTCTTCTACTATGACAATGCTCAAACCTTACAAGAAGGCCGTAAACTCACGGTGTCCTTTCCTCAAAGCAATGCTGCATACTGCCAAGTGTTCCGTGGTGAGAACCAGGAATGCCTGCTGCAAGGACTGCAAAATATTATGAAGTATATGAACAAAGTGCCATTCAGAATGGTCTTTGACAATCTAGCAGCTGCAGTTTCCCATATTGGCAGGGGCAAAGAGCGAACTTTAACTGAAGGATTCAAACGTTTTGTTGAACACTATGGGACAGAGCCCATTTTCTGTAATACCTCTGCCGGATGGGAGAAAGGCAATGTTGAAAGCAAAGTCGGCTATGAACGACGGAACATGTTTGTTCCGGTTCCCACGATATTGGACTTTGACCAGTTCAATAAGAAGCTCTTTGAGTGCTGTGAAAAAGATATACAACGAGATCACTACAAAAAGAACCTGCTCCTATCAGAGCTCTTTGAAGCAGATAGACAGGCTATGCTGCCTTTGAACCCCATTGATTTTAAAGTATGTAAATTCCAGACTGCTAAAGCTGATAAATACGGAAAGGTGATGTATGAAACCAATTTGTATTCATCCTCTCCTAAGCTTGCACAAGAGACTGTATATCTTGAAATCACAAGCGATATAGTCACGGTCTTAGACACCAAGTACAATCCGATAATCACTCACCGCAGACTCTATGAAAAAGGTGGAGAATCAATGGATTGGCTTCCATATATATCACTGATAGCCAAACGACCTACAGCGCTTAAGTATACGGGCTTCTATCAGGAACTGCCGGAAATCTGGCAAAACTACTTGGCAGACCTTCCTACAGAGAAGAAGCGTGACGCACTGCTAACGCTGAACACAATGCTCCAAAAGCATGACATTGCAGCTGCAGCAGATGCACTCGAAATGGCACTGGGTGTCGGTGTCAAAGACTGCGATAGCATCTTGGCAAGCTATCATAGACTGACCAGGAACGTGCAGCAGATGCAACCAATGCAATTCAAGAACTCATACATACAAGTTCCATCTTTCCAGACTGATAACTTGAAGTATGATAGTCTGTTCAGTCAGGAGGGTGGACAATGAGAGAGCAAATACTGGAATGCTGCAAACAGCTAAGGCTAAGTGCGGCCCTTGCAGATAATGCAATGACTGCAAATGGTGCAACAAATCAGGAATATCTCCTTGAAGTACTTAAGGCAGAAATCCAATACAGGAATATCAAACGCCGGAATTTATATTTGAAGAAGGCCAGTTTTGACAATATCAAGACCTTTCAAGGCTACGACTTTGAAGACATCACCATGCCTTCAGGCATAACAGTTGATCTATTGAAACAAGCTGAATTTGTAACCCGACAAGAGAATTTAATTCTCTATGGCAAGAATGGAGCTGGTAAAAGCCATATGGCAACTGCAATCGGCGTGGAAGCCTGCATGCAGGGTAAACCTGTTCGTTTCTACAAAACTGCTGCACTAGTCAATGAACTAGTAGCAGCAAAGGCCAATGGGTCGCTGGTTCAACTGCTAAAAAAGCTTAGCAAGCTAGAGCTTCTAATCTGTGATGAATGGGGCTACATCCCATTTGATGCAGAGGGGTCCCAGCTTCTGTTCCAGGTCATTGCCGACTGCTATGAAAAACGTAGTCTCATTATCACAACAAACATAGAGTTTAGCCGCTGGAACGGCATATTCTATGACGATCAGCTCACAGCAGCTTTAATCGATAGGCTTGTTCATCACAGCCATCTGATCGTCTTTGGGCGTGACAGCTGGCGATTAAGACATTCATTAATGAAACGATCTAACAAGTAAATATCATTTGGGGTGTTACACTTTTGCATTGCATTTCGTTACAGAAAGTTCTTGCAAAAAACACAATAATTTGCTCACAAGATATTATGGCTTTCAAGTAGAACGAACTAGAAAATTCGTTTTTGACCTATTTCTGGAGTTTTGAGATGACATAAGGTATAAAAAAAGGTATGCCTCTAAGGGGCATACTTTATTTGTATATAGAAAACCACGCGTTGGACGCGTGGTTCCGTAAATATTATATATTTGAATATGTCATAAACACTCCTTCTGTTAAGATAAAATTGCGGCCTGTCAACTGCAATTTAAAGAACAGAAGGAGGACATTCAAATGGGTTTGAATGATATAAACAGTTTATCGCATTCAAAATGGAATTGCAAATACCATGTTGTTTTTGCACCTAAATATAGAAGATTAGTATTTTATGGAGAGAAAAAAGTGGCAATAGGAAAAATACTGCGTCAATTGTGTGAATGGAAGGGTGTAAAGATTATGGAAGCTGAAGTATGTGCAGATCATATACATATGCTCGTAGAAATTCCACCTAAATATTCCGTATCAAAGTTCATGGGATATCTCAAAGGCAAAAGTAGCACAATGCTCTATGAGCAATTCGGCGAACTAAAATATAAATACAGAAACCGGGAGTTTTGGTGCAAGGGATACTATGTAGATACAGTTGGAAAAAATGAGAGCCGAATTGCGGAGTATATCAAAAGTCAACTTGCTGAGGATAGGATGGGAGAACAGTTAACAATGAGCGAAGTGGGTGCATTTAAGAAAAAGAAGAAGTAAGAAATGAACAACGCAACTGACAGGCCGGATTACACGTTTGACGTGTAGGCGAGGAGCAGAGGGCTACGCCCGTAAAATGAAAACCACGCGTTAGACGCGTGGATGGTTTTTTATGAGAATTATAAGTAATTTTGGTATTTCAATTGTCATTATGTAAGAGAAAAAAGGGATTTTTTCTATATTATGTAGAAATATTTGGAAAATTCTTTCTTTTATGTTATAATTAATCAATATGTTGATGTTTTAATTACGCTAATTAGCTAAAGGAGGATACAAAGATGAGTATTACATTTGATTTGGGTACAACAAACAATGAAATAACGGTACATTCAGGAACACTTACAGAAGTTTATAGTTTAACTAAAGTACCAAGTTATGACTCCATATTAGTTGCAGAAGCTAAACAATTACTGTTAGGCAGACTGA
>DAMCZI010000097.1:0-3699 GCA_032095175.1 Clostridiaceae bacterium | reverse complement strand
TGATGAGGTTTATACAGCAGGATACGGTGTTTGGGGAGATTGAGAACCCGTTGACGAGGAATTTGTATATCTATGGGAATGCAAATCCACTTACGTTTGTGGATCCAAGTGGGCATAGAGCTACTAGTTCAGCAAACGCTGGAGGTGGAATAAAGCCATTAAAACTAGGTGATAAGGGTATTAATGTTAGAAGATTACAAGGTGGATTAAACATATGGTGGTTAATGTCTAACATTAATTCAGGAAATTCTTCACCAACAATTAAAGTAAGTGGTACCTTTGATAAAGAAACAGAGAAAAGGGTGAATTTATTCAAAGATACTAATAAGATTAGTAATAGTGGTAGTAAAAAAGGAGTGGCAGATGAAAAAACATGGTTTGCATTAGAACCATTTATACCTAAAACAGATAGAATTCTAAATTATATGTCTAAAAATCAAATAAGAATGGTAAATGGCAAAATAATATTGGGCAATAAAAGTACGTCATGGAGTTTTGTGGGCCTAGATATATTATATGCCTCAAGAAGCTTACAACAATCAGCGACTGGAGTAAGAAGTGTAAATGATTTAAATAAAATAATGTCGTCCTCGGAGTCGGCTGCACTAACTGATGCAGTAAACAATAGGAAATTAAAATTATCACCAGAACAACTAAGTATATTATTTCAATTGGACCCGAATGGTGTAAGAGATTACTTGTATTTTAAAGATAAAAACTTTGTAAATAAAACATACACTACCCTAACGGGATTACAACCACAATATTATGAAAATACATTATTCCGTGGATGGCAGAAAACAGATAGAAGAAGTGGCGATATTTTTAATGCAGTAAGAACAGATGCACAAATTCTCCTTGTAAGAAATGATGGAATGCCAAAAGACTTAACAGACATTGCTGAACCAGTAATCATAGCTGGTGCAGGTTATTTTATTTTATCTCAAATGGCGATATTAGCTACCGGCATAGAAATGTTTGGAGCAAAAAATGCGATTTATTTATACCTATCTGGAGCACTTGAAACTACAGTGAATACTTTTAGTGAGGGGGCGAGTAACTCTGTACTAGAGAATGCAAACTATGCTCAAAAAAAATATAGTAACACTTTTAGTGCAGAAGGAAGAAAGATATACTCAAGTTTAGCTGGAGAACCTATAAATACAATTGATGACTTAGTTAGTGCTATAAATAAAGGAAAAGTTAATGTAGCAGATTTACCTGTTGAGTATATTGTAAGAGATGGACATACTTTAATATTAAATACAAGAACTTCTCAAGCATTAACACAAGCAGGTATACCTAGGAGTCAGTGGAATGCAATAAATAGAACAGGGAATCCTTTATTTGAAGAATTGCTTACAGGACAACTTACAAGAAATAAACTTACTTCAGAAGGAATATCAACCGTTAGACAAAGTGGAGGTAAATGATGAAGAATGAAATAAGGTATGAATTGCCCATGTTTTCATCAAATTTGATAAAAGAACCCAATATTAGATTTGAAAATATGAATGTAAAGATTGATATTGAGGGATATGATGATGAGGATAATTTAAATAAAATTACAATTACTATTATTTCCGTATTGTGTATTAAGCAAACATCTGCTAGATTTACACCGAGATTATATGATTCATATGACAGAATTGTGGAGTTAATTGATTCGGAGTGGCTAAAAGAATTAAAGGAGATAAATGAAGAAGACTTTAATTATTGGAAGCCTAAACATTACATTTTATATCTAGATGGGATTGGTATGTATCAGTTTATTGGACAGAGATTTGAGGTGGTTAATAATGGATAATTTAATGCAATTGAGTAAAGAGATATCATATGCTCTTAGACATGCTCCTTGGGAGTATGAATTGGAGCTAGATGATAACGGATGGGTTAGTGTAGAACAATTATTGACTGCTTTAAAAGAAAATAGTAAATGGGAAAGTGTAACAATAGGAGATTTAGAGCATATAATTGAGAATTCTGATAAGAAGAGACATGAATTAGTTGATGGCAAAATTAGAGCTTTATATGGACATTCTGTACCCAAGAAAATAGTAAAAGAAAGTGCACAACCACCAGTAATATTATTTCATGGAACTGCAAGACGTTTTTTAGAGCCGATAGAGAATAAAGGGTTATTACCAAAGAGAAGGCAATATGTTCATTTATCGAATGATATCGAAACTGCACTTCAAGTTGGTAAAAGACATGATGATAAGCCACTTATTCTTGAAATTGATGCTAAAAAGGCTTGGGAAGAAGGAGTTAAATTTTATTTAGGTAATGATAAAGTATGGTTGGCTGACGATATACCAAGTAAATATATAAAAGTCACTTCATAATTAGATTTAATCTAATAGCATAAAAATGTGATTGGTAAAAGTTATTGGAATTAGTAAAAGGTATATTAATAATTTACTGCATAATCTAAATAATGTAGTGAAAAATGAAATGAATCAGCTGAAATTTAAGTAGGCTGGTTCATTATTTTTTTAGCAGTTAACATATTCAATAAATACAATATTCAAAAGAACTATATTAAAAAGCGACGATAATACATCAGAAAACAGAGTTTTAAAAGACTGTGAATAAGAGTTGCATTGAATTTAAAAAGTGATGAATAAATGTTACACAGCACAATAAATTATGCTGAAAAAATCACAATATAATAACATCAAAACATATAGAAATCAAATTAAAAACAGCAGATTAAATAAACTGCATATACAAAAACAGACCCAAAATGCAGATTGCAGAAACCTTGCTAGGTTATTGGGGCTCTGCCCTAACCCCCGGGATTTATCGCTTTGGTTCTTCCGAGACAAATGAAAAAAGGTAGTGTAATACTACCCTTTCTCATTTGCCTTATATAGAATTCTATCGGGCGCTCAGGTTGTATCCCTACATTGCCTATCCTCCCGGTAAACAAGAACCTTAAAAATACCTTAAGATATGTTAACAGTTTTTGGATTAACAAAATCAGTAACAGCACGAAGTGCCTCTGCAATAGTAATTCCTGTGACTTCGTCAATTATACTGACCAACTGCTCAGTATTCCAGAAAACATCTCGTAAATTTGCAAGATGACATTCAGCTTGAAAATCAAGAATACATGCAAAGTTTCCAAAAGCAGTATTGCCAAACAGTACTAATACTGAGCCATAGTAGCTTTGAATACGCATTTCATTTAATTCTTCGAGAGAGGATATACTGTTCTAATCAAGAAGATTAAGCCATTGCCTTTGAAGTGTTTGAAACTATCTTTCAATCTTGCCTTTTTAATGTGAAGCTTCACATTAAAAGCAGAAAGTTCCTGGGTCTGATTTTTCTGGTATTCTATTTGATAAGAGAAACCCAATTGTTGAACCTGCGATTAGAATTAAGCAAAAAGATTAAAATAGAGGGTCACACTGTTTCAACTGATGTGACCCTCCTAATTTTCATTTAGTATGCACTATATTAAAAAAAGTGTGCATAACGAAATGAACCTTGTAAACACTGTTGAGGATATTGATGGTAACTAAGGTGGCAGAACCAGGAGGCTATAGGAAAAACTATGAATATGATAAAATGCACAGACTACTTTCGCAAACAGATGCACTAAGCAGACTTGTTTCTGTACAAGACCTTACAAACAAATGCGATGCCAGTGGAAATATGACACAAAGGATAATATCAGAGGGTGGAGGAGTAATT
>DAMCZI010000096.1:0-3884 GCA_032095175.1 Clostridiaceae bacterium | reverse complement strand
GTGCTTGAAAAATTAACTTCCGGAATGCTTGAAAATCTACTTGCCAAAAACAATCCTAATACAGTTTATCATATAACAACAAGGGGAAATCATAGAAATGATATTTTTAGGAAAGAAGAGGACTATAATTATTATTTAAGATGTATAGGTGATGCGCTTGATTTTTACAAGAATAAATATACAGTTATATGCTATTGCCTTATGACCAATCATACTTATCTTCAAATTCAAACAACAGATTTACCAATTGGTAACTTTATAAAGAGAATAAGCAGCTTATATTCTGAATATTTTAATGATAAATATGGTTATGTAGGACACTTATATCAAGGAAGGTATGGATCAGAGATGATAAAAACTGATGTGTATTATTTAGAAGTTAACAGGTGTATTCATTTAAATTCAGTTAAAGCTAGAATGCATAAGTTACCTGAGGAATATCAATGGAGCAGTTATGGCATGTACATTGGGTTAACTGAAGAAAAAATGATAAAAATAGAAAACATTTTAGCATATTTTCAAGAAGAGGACAAAAGAAAATCATATAGAAAATACGTAGAGAGTGGAATGCCTGAAGAAGATGGTAATCCAGATGAAAAAACAATGAAATAATTGGTTGATGGGGTGTATTTTATTGGCAGTAGTAATTAATAGTATTGCAATAAAGGGAGTTGATGGATATGTTGTTAAGATTGAAGTTGATACAAAATATGGCCAACCATTAGTAGCTATTATAGGACTAGGAGATACATCGGTAAAGGAAGCAAAGGAAAGGCTAGAAGCTACAAATATTCATAGGAAATATGTGTTCCCGAAAATGAAAATAGTTATAAATCTTGCACCAGGAGATATTAAAAAAAGTAGGTCGCATTTTGATTTAGCCATGGCAATTGGTCTTTTAATTCAATCAGAGCAAATAAAGGCTGATAACATGGATAGCTTTGCATTAATAGGTGAACTCTCTTTAAATGGTGAATTGAGAGCATGTACAGGAGTACTTCCAATGACTATTCCAGCTAAGAGCAATGGTATAAATAATATTATAATTTCAAGGGATAATCTTGAAGAAGCATCTTTTGTTAGTAGGATTAATATATTTGAATTTGAAAATTTAGATGATGTAATTTCATTTTTAAATGGTACAAATAAATACAATAGCCTATTATAATTTTAAAACGGAACATGTTATTCAGAGAAGCAATTTGCTCGATTTTCAAGATGTAAAAGGACAGGATGCTGTTGTGAAATTTATAGTTGCAGCAACTGGTGGACATAACTTGATCATATTATGATACAATATCCAATTTTTAATAAGTTAAAATTATAAAATAATGAATATATTTATGAAGGAAAAATATACTATTTGTAGAATAGTATATAATGTATGTAAATTATAGGAATTATATTTTAGATCTATTTTAAGTGGGTGGGGAACAAATGGATGAACAAGTTGCTCGAATGCGTCTTGAAGAATCAAAAGAGAAAATAGAAGAAATGAATGTAATATATCATGACACATCATCAACAATATTTTATTGTGAAAAAAAAGAACAAGAATTAGTTGAACAATTAAATTCCGTTCGAGAAGAAAAAAGAATAAATAGAATGAAACTTGATAATTTGTCTAATGTAACTTTAGAAAAGTTGAAAACACATATGAGTTCTGAGATAAGAAATCATTTTATTAATGCAAATAAAGATAATCCAGAAGTTTCAGAATTGCAGAAATCTAATAGTATTATAATTGAAAATGAGAATAGTAATCAAACAATTTCAGCAGAACAGCTACTTACAGAATTCGAAAAATTTATCGATCATACGGATAGGATGCTTAAGGAACAAAATGTGCCAAATAATCTAAAGTCAGAAAAAAATAGGAAGCTGAATCCTAAAATAGAAGAGCTAAAAAGACGAGTTTCAAGCTGTGGATTTATTTTTCACCGCTATTTTATTGAAGGAGATGATAAAAAGTGAACACTTCCTTCTCAATAATATTGGAAAATAATCAGAATGTTGACAAAATGGTAAAAAAATCCAAAGAACACTTTGATATTATGTTCTTAACACGAAATTCCAATTATGCTACTTTAATTGATGATAATAAAACATATATAATAAAAATTGGAATGAATTGGTTGAAATTTATTGTTAGTGGTGATAAAGAGGCAAATATTAATGATAAGTTTAAGCTTATTGAAGAATTCATTAGTAATAACTTTGCTTATCAAACAATAGGAATAGAATATCTATGTAATGATTATAATATCGGCTTAAATGAACTTACAAATGTGAAGATTATAAATCTACAATAGGAGGAATTAAAATGATAGAACAAGTTCTAAGAGTATTTAAAAAATACAACATCAACTTTGAGCATAATTATAATGAACACCTACATATGATTAATGTGTCAATTTTAGTAAGCGAAATGAATAATCAATTTGATATTGATGATAATGTAGAAGATGATATCGAGATTCAAAGGGAAGAAGCAGTTAGTGCAGAAACATTTATAGTAGAAAATAATCAGGAAAATATAAAAGAAAGTTGTGAAAATGCAATCGATATGGTTATATATTTTACTGATGAAGAGAATCCCATATTTTTTGTAATGGAAGTTGGCGAAGTTTGTAAGATACCTTCTCGTTATCGAAACAAGATTAAAGATTATATATTAAATTTTAATACAGCCTGCTTATGTGGTACATTTGGAATAGCAAAAAAAAGTCCATATGTTGAATTTATGTATCCAATATTTACTACATTTACTAAAAGTGGACAAGCACAAGAAATAAATAGAATTCCACGCTATATGAGTATTATTGCAAAGATAGTAACAAAAGTGCGAGAAGATATTAAAGAGATTATACATGCTGCAGATGGAGATGATAATATTGAATAGAAAGGTGACTAAACCAATACAATATTTAAAGGCAATACTTGAATTTTTTATATTACCTACATTTATTGCTGTTGCTGTATTTCGAGTTAAGTATGATAATAAGTCTATGGTAAATATTATTAACTTGCTATCCTGTTTTTTAGCGATTTTAATTTACCTTTTGACTTCACATAATATTTACAATTTGAAATTTCCAGAGAAAAAAAAGAAATGCTGGATGTTACCTATGTTTATAATTTTATATTTTGTTATTATCATATATTTTGGAAAAAAGATTATTAATGAATCTTTATGTCCATCTATATCCCCATCGGTGAGTGACGCTTACTCGATTATAGCATTAGGCATTTCAGTATCAAATAATATAATAGCAAATGAATCCATTGCTATATTAGAGTGTGTTGTAAATTTGTTCTATGGTGTATATGGTGTATAAAAGCCTTTAATGCATAAAACCGAGCGTGGTTGCTGACGTGCCCATGCTAGGGGGTCAGGCCCAATGTCATCAACTTAAGGAGAAAATAAAATAGTATTATACTTTTAAAGTGGAACATTTGTTTATGTAAGTGTTCCACTTTTTATATTTCATTATATTTTAGATAGTATATAATTGTTGTAGTGTGAAATCTAGCAAAGATAGATCCGATTTATGTTAACCAAAAAGGATTTTTCATTTTTATGTCGTATATATTCTATATACTCTATAGAAAAGATGTGATGTATATGGAATTTGCAGCATTAGATGGCTCAAATATCAATTTTACAGCATACAATTGGATGATTGAAACTTTTGAAAAGTTAAACACCCAGCGAATTAAAGAAATAGGAAAATTAATAATTTTACAAGAACAAGAAAAATGCCATTTGAAGACCTAGTATTGTATATTCAAGCGTGGCTGCTAACGCACCCACGCTAGGGGGTCAGGCCGTACGCCAAGATAAGGGCGTCATGTATAGCAGGTGGGAATTCTGCATGGTAAAG
>DAMCZI010000095.1:0-4599 GCA_032095175.1 Clostridiaceae bacterium | reverse complement strand
TTAGAATTTCAACACGCAGTGAGTGTTTTCCAAGGGGTTAAATGCCCCGACACCTAGGTTGGAACGGTCTTTAAAGATACAAACTAACTACTACGTTATGTCACATAATCCCTATATTATAACTTAAGTTTCTATAGTTTATACTGATCAAAATGCTCTCCTTTATAGAGGAATGCATTTACAGGGCAGTTGTGAATGCATCTTCGGCAGGATATGCAGTTTGAAGCAAAGTTTATTTTGTCTTTCATGCTTATATTTTTTGTTGGGCAATTTTTTGAGCATTTACCACACTTAACACATAAATCATAATCAACAGTAATATTCTCTTTTGCCCAGTTTTTTGATTTTATCATAAAGTTTTTATAGGACTCTTTACCTTCTTGAAGCTTTTCAGTTGAAACATCAAGTATAATCCTCTCGCCCTTTAAAAAGCTCTCTACTAAAAAGCTGGCTTTTTCTAAAGCCTTCTTTTTAATTGCTTCGCTCTCTTCCTTAAAAGTACTTTTATACTTACCTAAAAAGTAGTTGTTAGGCATCTTTATGCAATCCTTTACAACTATTTCAAATCCTCTTTTTTCAAGAAGCCTTGAAAGTTCCTCAACCCCTGGAGAAAAATCATCTGCTTGTGTAGAAAAAATCATGCATCTTCTTCCTCTACCCTCTGTTATGTTTTTATCTATCCAATTAACATAAATCTCTGGAAACATTTCCGCATATATTGGGGCGCCCAAAACAAAAAAATCATATTCATCTGATATACTCTTTTTTCTTCTTACATCAAATAGTGAACATTCTATATCTCTTTTTCCAAATTCCTTTTTTATATTTGTTGCAACATATTCTGTATTTCCGGTTCCTGTATAATATATTATTGCGCCTCTCATATTAATTCCTCCTGCACCAAGTGCCAGGTGATGGAAAAGATCTCACATTTTCCATGCCTGGCACCTAAAATTTATTATTCAAATTGGCTATTATAAAGTTTATAGTATGCCCCTTTTTTCTCTATTAATTCTCTATGGGTTCCCTCTTCCTCTATTCCGTTATCAGTTAAAACTACAATTCTTTTAGCATTTTTAATTGTTGCAAGTCTATGGGCTATTACAAAGGTTGTCCTGTTTTTCGATAGCTCTTCAACTGATTTTTGTATTATGGCCTCACTTTGATTATCAAGGGATGATGTAGCTTCATCAAGTATAAGTATTGGAGGATTCTTTAGGAACATCCTTGCAATAGATAACCTCTGCTTTTGTCCTCCAGATAACTTTACTCCCCTTTCTCCTATATATGTATCATACCCATCAGGAAGCTCCATTATAAATTCATGGGCATTGGCTGCTTTTGATGCATTTATAACATCCTTTTCTGCTGCATCAAGATTACCATATGCTATATTCTCTCTAATGGTGCCACTAAACAAGAAAACATCCTGTTGCACAATACCAATATTCTTTCTAAGAGAATTAATTGTTATATCTCTTATATCCTTTCCATCAACTTTTATGCTTCCATTATCAATTTCATAGAACCTTGGGATAAGGCTGCAAAGGGTCGTCTTTCCTGCACCTGATGGTCCAACAATTGCAACAGTTTCGCCAGGTACAACATTAAGCTTTATTCCTGCAAAAACTGAATTTTTATCATCATAGCTAAAGGCAACATCCTCAAAGGATACCCTACCCTGAGCTCCTTCAATATTAACAGCCTGCGGACTATCTATTATGTCAGGTTCAATCTCAATGATTTCTGTAAATCTTCTAAAGCCTGCCATTCCTCTTTGAAACTGCTCAACAAAGTTTGCAAGCCTCTTTACAGGCTGTAGAAATTGATTTATATACAATATATATGCCATAAGGTCTCCGATATCTATTTCTCCCTTAGTAACAAAATATCCACCTGTAACAAGGGTTATAATTGTAGCAAAATTGGAGAAAAAGTTTATTCCACCCGAAAACACACCAATATACCTTACAGATATAGTTCTAAGACGCTTAAAATTATCGTTTCCTTCATCAAATTTATCAATTTCATGTTCTTCATTTGTAAAGGATTTTACAACTCTTATTCCCGATATACTATCTTCAAGTCTTCCATTTATATCAGCAAGACTCTCTCTCATTTGTCTGAAGTTTTTTCTCATTTTTGTATTATAATGCATAGCAAAATAAATCATAAAAGGAAGTACTGCAAAGGTTATAAGTGTCAATTTTACATTTATTCTTAGAAGCATTATAAATGAACCTATAATCATAATAGTTGATATGAATATATCCTCTGGGCCATGGTGGGCTAATTCTGATATTTCATTTAAATCATTTACAATTCTGGACATAATATGTCCAGTCTTGGTATTATCAAAATAGCTAAATGGAAGATCCTGAATATGAGCAAACATTTCCTTTCTCATATCATATTCCATTTTAACTCCCAGTACATGTCCATAATAACCTACTATGTACTCTAGAAACATTCTAACAGCATACATAAGCAGTAATGCAATTCCAAATGTAAATATAAGTTGAAGATTTTTGTTTGGTATAACTTTGTTTATTAATTCTCTTGTTACCATTGGATATACCAAATCTGATACAGAAATTAAAAGCGCACATATCAAGTCTAAAATGAATAAACCCTTATGTGGCTTATAATATTGAATAAATTTTTTAACCATTTTCCCATCCCCCTTCTATAAACATGCAAAAATAAATTTTATATTTCATCCTGACTTTCGCCCTCAAAAACTATCTGGGACTCTGTTTCTCTACACCATCTTACTTTTATACATACCCCCATATTCCTTGGGCAAAATTTACATGTACAATTTTTATCACTTCCATCACATCTATTAGAAGCATAACTAGGACATTTTTTACAATTACTATTTACTACATTGCTCATACTAACACCTTCCTATAATATATTATCAATAAAAAAAGGACCTCAGTCCCATAGCTATATTCAAATTCCAGACAACGGTAAACTAATATATTTTAAAATATTATATCACAGTAAAAAAAAAGAATCTTCTTAAAAGTTTCGAACATGCGAAACATACTTTTAAGAAGATTCATTCTAAACATAATTAATTATAAATCATTAGCGACATTTATATCATCATCGTAATCCATTTTCATATAAGCATTTATTAGTCTGTCGAGCTCCATGCTTATCTTTAATGCCTCTTTGCTGCTTAGGTCTCCCTCTTTATGATCAATAACCTTATCCAATATTACTTTTGAACCCTCTATAGCAACCTCTATTGTCTTTTGTTTTATTTCTTTCATGCCCAGCTTCTCCTCCCCGTAAAAACCAATGACCCAATATAGCATTAATCATCGGAATCTGTATTATAAGTTTTAGAGCAATTTTGTAGCATGATTAGAACCGTCTTCACAAATTACCCACATCTTCTATTTTACTTCAAATTTTTGTATAATCAATACTTTTTATGGGAATATTTCCTCTATTTTTCGACATAGTCTATTTTTATACATTTTAATACAAATTTTATGTTTATTTTAGAAGTTATTCTTCAGTTTCATCTACTACACTTGTAACATATACTAATCCTTCACTATCTCTTTGAGTTAATTTTTCAAAGTGTATATCTCTATCATACTTCTCAGAAGCAATATCTATATGTGCTAAAGCAATACCTATATCAATAAGGTTCATATTCTTCAAATGCTTTGTAAATATGCCCTTCCTTTTTATACTATAAACATCTACAATATTATCTTTCTTGGAAAATCTCCATGGCTGACTGTTTAAAGATGATGGAGCCATTCTAGCAGCATCTATAATATACTGCCAGGTTATACCCATGTCATCCATTATTAGTTCGGATATATCTTTTCTATTTCTTGATTTAAGAGCCTTTTTTGTTATGTCATCTTCATCCTTTGGATAACCAAAGGCTATAACTACAACAGGCACATGTCTTTCCTTAATATCAATTACCTGCTTTACCAGCTGTTTTTTTACAGTTCCTCCAATCCAGCAGGTGCCTATACCCATATCTGTAAGCTTAAGTACAATTGGCTCAAGGGCATAACCAATGTTTTCAAGATACCCCTCTTTAATCTCAGAGGTAGCGATAATATAATGCGGTGCCCTTATTTTCCCATAGCTTCCTATTATTCCAGAAATAACATTCTGCATTTTCCTGCCATCTTCTACAACATGTATATCCATGTCAATGTCCTCATAAAGTCTCTTAGCACCCTTTACTGCATCCTTCAATTCTTCAATAATACCAACATGCAGTTCTTCATCAAGATACTTTCTTATGGATTTACGTCTATATATGGCATCAAAATCGTCCATTAGATACTTAAACCTCCTATTATTCGGTTGAGTATTAAATACTCATCCATAAATGTTAATTAATACTAGTACAATTAATATATTGTATTTTATTATACATTATCATCGAAATAAATTTCAACAAAAAAATGTCGAAATCCTAAATGAATAATTTATGGATTATGCGTCTTAACGTAGTAGTAAGTTTTTATCTTGAAAGACCGTTCCAACCTAGGTGCCGGGGCATTTAACCCCTTGGAAAACACTCACTGCGTGTTGAAATTCTAAGATTGC
>DAMCZI010000094.1:0-5293 GCA_032095175.1 Clostridiaceae bacterium | reverse complement strand
ATAAAGATTTTGAATAATGTATATTGCGATTTATAAATCAAGGAATATGATTTCGCATAAATGTTTAGGGTCGAGCAATGTATATACAAATCAAAAATTCTATTACATTCTGTCTTTTTAAACATCCTAGAGTCGAACCAATTTAGCAGGGCTGTTTAAAAAAACAAAATGTAAAGAATTTTACGATTTATATATAGAACCATTTATATGAAACATATAGGAGGTATCTTTAGAGAATTTTAAATTATAGTAACAGGAGTGCCAATAGGCACAAGATTAAATAGTTCTATTATATTGGCGTTATATGTTCTAATACAGCCGTTTGATATGGCCTTCCCTATTGATGATGGATTATTTGTTCCATGTATTCCATATCCTTTTTTATTTAGTCCAAGCCACCTTGCTCCAAAGGGCCCACCAGGATTAAGTGCTTTGTTTATTATCTTAAAATTACCCTTTGGAGTAGGGGTAGAGGGCTTTCCTATAGCGATAGGATAGTTTTTCATAAGAGTGCCATTCTTAAATAATGATAAGGTATAAGATTTTGTTTTAATAACAATATTATACTTTGGAAGCTGTCTATATGGTTGCTGTGAAAAGAAACAAATATTCATAGTCTCCTCCATTATTTTTCTATTATATAAATATGAAAAACAGTGGATTTTAGTAATAAAATAAATGATTATTATATGTGATATTATCATAATTGATAAGATGTAATAAATTTTACTGCATACCATAGTTTTATTTTATATCAATATATTAAATGTATAAAAATAGTTCAATGTGACTAAAATTTTCAGTATATACAGCAATAGCTTTAAAATGTTTTTGGAGGTTTTCAAATGAATGAATTGATATATAATCTATGGTTCGATGGATTATCCATTAAAAAATTTGATAAAGTTAATATACTTAATACAATTTCACCTGAAGAGTTTTATAACTGCACTGCTAAGGATTATATAGAATTGGGGATGGATTTCAATACTTTAAAAATAATAAATAAATCTAAAGAGCTTGAACAATATACAAAAATATGTGAATATTTGAAAAGAGAAGAAATAAAATTTATATTATACAGGGATCAAATTTATCCAGAAAGTTTGAAAAATATATATGATCCACCTGTTGGATTATTTATAAAAGGGAAACTACCGGATATGGAAAATTCTATAGCTATTGTTGGAGCAAGGAAAGCAACTGACTATGGTAAATCTGTTGCATATAAATTTGCATATGAATTGGCAAGCAGGGGTATCGTAGTAGTAAGTGGAATGGCAAGAGGAATTGATGGTTGCTCTCATAGAGGAGCAGTGGATGCGCAGGGAATTACTGCTGCAGTTATGGGAAGTGGCTTTAATAATATATACCCAAAGGAGAATATAAATCTTTTTTATGATATTTTAGGAAAGGGATGTGTAATTACTGAATATTTACCTGATATGCCGCCACTTCAGAAAAATTTTCCTGAAAGAAATAGAATTATAAGTGGTCTTTCAAAATATGTTTTAGTAGTGGAAGCAGGAGAAAAAAGTGGTTCATTAATAACTGTTGATTTTGCATTAGAGCAGGGAAAGACTGTTCTTGCAGTTCCAGGAAATATATTTAGTTATGGAAGTGTTGGAACAAATAAGCTTATTAAGGATGGAGCAATACCTGTATCATGCATAGAGGATATTATTGAAGAATTGCAGTTGCCATCACTTTTGAAATGTGGTATAGAAGGCTCTATTAATGAACATGAAAAAATAATACTGGATATGCTTAAGAGTGGGGGGATGAACATTGAGTTTATTTTAAGTAATGCAGGGATAAATTCAGAATATGTTTTAACAACTTTAAGTAAACTTGAATGTAAGGGCCTTGTAAAAAAGATGTATGGAAGCTACTATATACTTTGTTAAGAAAGGACGTATATACTACTTTCATTTTTGCTGTGAACCTCTCATGAAAACTAAACAGAATACAGAAAAACCACAGTTGAAGTTATGTCTTTACTGCTCCTAAACTTGATTTTATTTTAATTTTTGTTATAATACACTTATTGCATTGTTAGATGTAAATTTTACCGGAGGTGTTATAGATGGCTCAGTCCCTTGTTATAGTTGAATCACCAGCTAAAGCAAAAACCATAGGCAAAATCCTTGGTAAGAATTATAAGATAGAAGCATCAATGGGACATATCAGGGACTTGCCGAAGAGCCAGATTGGTGTAGATGTTGATAACAATTATGAACCTAAATATATTACTATAAGAGGAAAAGGTCAGCTTTTAGATAAATTAAAAAAGGAAGCTAAAAAGGCTGATAAGATATTTCTTGCAACTGACCCTGATAGAGAAGGGGAAGCTATTTCATGGCATTTGGCTACTGCTCTTGGACTTGATGATACAAAGCAGTGTAGAATAGAGTTTCATGAAATAACAAAGAGTGCTATTAAGGAAGCAATTAAAAATCCGAGAGAAATAAATAAGCCTCTCGTTGATGCTCAGCAGGCAAGAAGAGTATTAGACAGGCTTGTTGGTTATGAAATAAGCCCAATTTTATGGAGAAAGATTAAATGGGGATTAAGTGCAGGAAGAGTTCAGTCTGTTGCTGTAAAATTAATATGCGATAGGGAAAATGAAATTAATTCTTTTGAGGAAAAAGAGTATTGGTCTCTAACGGCAAAACTAAAATCTGATAATAAAATCTTTGAGGCTTCTCTTTATGGTAAAAATGATTCTAAAATAAACTTGGACAATAGAAGTCAAGTAGATGAAATTCTTAAAGAACTCAATGGGGAATCTTTTGTTGTAAAGAATACTAAAAAACAGCTTAAGAAGAAAAATCCTCTGCCTCCTTTTATAACAAGTACCATGCAGCAGGAGGCATATAAAAGACTTAATTTTACTGCAAAAAAGACGATGTCAATAGCTCAGCAATTATATGAAGGTATCGATTTAAAAAAAGAAGGAACTGTTGGTTTGATTACATACATGAGAACTGACTCTGTGAGAATTTCAGATGAAGCACAGAAAAATGCAGAGGAATATATTAAAAATGAGTATGGTAATCAATACCTGCCTGAAAGTAAAAGAGTTTATAAAACTAAGGGGAATGCTCAGGATGCCCATGAAGCAATAAGACCTACATATGTTGATAAAAATCCTGAAAATATCAAGGATTCTTTAACAAGTGAGCAGTATAAGCTTTATAAGCTAATATGGTCAAGATTTATAGCAAGTCAGATGGCTTCTGCTTTGTATGATACTGTTTCAACGGATATTACTGCTAAGGAATATCTATTTAAAGCATCGGGCAGTATATTAAAATTTCCTGGCTTTTTAGCTGCTTATAATATAGAGGATGAGGAAGAAAATAAAAAACTTCCTGAGTTAACACAGGATCAAAAACTTAACCTAAAGGAGTTAACTCCAAAACAGCATTTTACTCAGCCTCCTGCAAGGTACACAGAAGCAACACTTGTAAAGGCCCTCGAAGAAAATGGAATAGGACGTCCAAGTACATATGCGCCTATTATAAGTACGATAACAGATAGGGGGTACGTAGTAAGGGAAAAGAAAGCTCTTGTACCAACTGAACTTGGAGAGGTTGTAACAGAACTGCTGAAGGAAAACTTTAAGGATATTGTTGATGTGGAATTTACAGCAGCTATGGAACAAAAGCTTGATGAGATAGAAGATGGAAATACTAACTGGGTTGATATAGTTGATGAATTTTACAAACCATTAAAGAATCTTATTGAAATAGCGGAACAGAATATAGCAAAGATAACTATTGAAGAAGAAGTAGAAGTTACTGATGTTATATGTGAAAAGTGCGGCAGAAACATGGTTATTAAAAGGGGAAGGTATGGAAAGTTCCTTGCGTGTCCTGGTTATCCAGAATGTAAGAACACTAAGCCCCTTGTTGAAGAACTGGATGTGAAATGTCCTAACTGTCAGGGAAAAATTGTAGTAAGGAAGAGCAAAAAGGGAAGAACATTTTATGGCTGCAGCAATTATCCGACATGTAATTATGTAAGCTGGGATAAGCCAACTGATAAAAGGTGTCCAGAATGCAACAGTATAATGGTAGAGAAATTCACTAAGGGGAAAAAGATGCTAAAGTGCTCAAATGCAGAATGTAAATACACTGAGATTATAGAAAACACAGAGGAAAAATAGAAATATCAAATTGGAATAATGTACAGAATAGTTGAAAGATTTAATAAATTGCAATTTTGAACTATCAATTTATTCCAAAATGGACTTGGGTTGTTGATAATTTTATTATACTATGTTATATTAAAAATGTGTTTTAATTAAGAAATATGCGAGATAGATATACATCTAGCAAATGTAGAAAGGAGATGTGGTAAAGTTGACACTACTAGAAAAAACAAGAAAACTGAATAAAATAATTCAAAAATCAGCAACAGAGCAGGTTGTATTTTCTGATATATGCAATATATTAAGTGATGTAATGGACTGTAATGTATACATTGTCAGCAGAAAAGGAAAGGTACTTGGTTATAGCCTAAAGAAGAACTTTGAGTGTAGTATACTTATGCAGGATGTTCTTACTGAATTAAAATTTCCTGAACATTATAACAACAGCATACTTGAAATAAACGAGACAAAGTCAAATTTAAGAGCTAATGGTCAATGTGTATTTCATAAGGATTCAGAGTGTATACATCCAGATAAATATACAACTATAGTTCCTATAATAGGTAATAGAGAGAGGATTGGTACACTTTCAATATCAAGATATGATTCTGAGTTTACAGATGATGATCTTGTATTAGCAGAATACAGTGCTGCTATTGTTGGTATGGAAATATTAAGATCCAAGCAGGAAGAGATAGAAGAAGAGGTAAGAAAGAAGGCTGTTGTTCAGCTGGCTCTTGGTACACTATCCTATTCTGAGCTTGAAGCAGTTGATCATATATTCAACGAACTTGAAGGAAATGAAGGATTGTTAATAGCAAGTAAGATTGCAGACAAGGTTGGAATAACAAGGTCTGTAATTGTAAATGCTTTAAGAAAGTTTGAGAGTGCAGGTGTAATAGAATCAAGATCCCTTGGAATGAAGGGTACGCATATTAAGATCTTAAATGATAAATTGTTGGACGAGCTAAAAAAGCTTAAGGCCTAAGATGCCTTAAGCTTTTTTAATAATGTGCTGAAAAGTACTTTGTGGTTTATAAAGAATGCAGGAATAGAAATTTAAAGATTGGAAAAAATATTATTATATATAACGCAATAAAGATTTTATATTAAGGTATTTATTGCGTTATATGAATT
>DAMCZI010000093.1:0-5381 GCA_032095175.1 Clostridiaceae bacterium | reverse complement strand
ATGACACAAAATAGACCAAAATATTGACTTGTTATTTTCTTTAATACGCCTTATATTCCAACTTCATCAAATCTTCACATTACCTACACTTGATTTACATATGCATACTGTAAACTAAAATTAGAAAATACAAAATATTAAAGGAGGTTTTCAATATGAAAAAGAAGCTTGTATTACTTATAGGTATGTTTGTACTTGTTACAGGTATTACAGCCTTTGCAGCAAGCAGCACAACTAAGACAGGGAGAGGATTTGGTTATCAAATCATGACAAATGTTGTTTCAAAACTAACAGGATTGTCAACTGACGAGGTTATTAAGGCTAGAGAAAGTGGAAAGTCATTCCTAGACATATCAAAATCCAAGGGTGTTACAGAAGATGCATTTAAAGATGAAGCTTATAATCAAAAAGCAGCAGCAATAGATGAGAGAGTAAAGGATGGCTATCTTTCAAAGGAACAAGGGGAAGCACTAAAATCTCAGATAAAAGAAAGAATAGCAAACTGCACTGGCAATGGTCAGGGCAATGGAATGGGCATGGGACGTGGTAATGGCCGTGGAATGAATGGAGCTGGAATGGGTAGAAATTTTGGAAACGGAAATTGCTTTATGAATCAAACAAGTAAGTAAAACGCAATAAAAATACCAAGCATATGGCAAGTGGCAATTTGGTAACTCTAGACAAATACTAAGAGTTATCCAACTTGCCACTTGCTGCATGCCTGGCACTTAATTTTCCTTTATTATGCTTCACATTCCCTAACAAACTCTCCTTGTCTAAAGAGCTTTTCAAACTTCTCAGGTGGTATAGGTTCGCTAAAATAATATCCCTGAATAATATCGCATTTAAAATTTTCAAGACATTTTAATTGCTCTTCAGTTTCAACTCCCTCTGCAAGCACAAGAAGCTTTAGATTGTGTCCCATACTTATAACAGCAGTAGTTATCGCAGTTTCTGCATTACCTTCATTTATTTCCCACACAAAGGATTTATCCATTTTAATTGTATCAATTGGAAGCTTTCTTAAATAGCTTAAAGAGGAATAACCTGTTCCAAAATCATCTAGAGCAATTCTTATTCCTTTTTCTCTCAAGCTAATTAAAATTTGTACTGCTTCATCAAGATTTTTAATTACATCCTCGGTTATTTCAAGTTCAAGATACTTTGGTTCAAGGCCTGTTTTCTTTAATACCCCTTCAACCATCTCCACAAAATTGTCCTGTTCAAACTGCCTTGGGGATATGTTAACAGATACGATCATATCAGAAAGTCCCTCGTCCTGCCATTTTTTATTCTGGCTACAGGCATTGAAAAGTACCCACTCCCCTAATGGAATTATAAGTCCTGTTTTTTCTGCTATTGGTATAAACTTTGAAGGTGGTATCATGCCCATCTCATGGCTGTTCCATCTCAACAGTGCCTCCATACCTATTACCTTCCTTTTACCTATATCCACAAGAGGTTGATAATATATCAAAAATTCTTGTTTTTCCAATGCATTCTTTAGCTTTCCTTCCATCTCTATTCTTTCAAAGGCTTTTTCATTCATTTCATTATCATAAAGCCTGCAAGTACCATTTCCTGCTTCTTTTGCATAACTAAGGGCTGTATTTGCATTTTTTATTAACTCTTCTTCATCAAACCCATGGTTGGGATAAAGGGAGATTCCGATGCTCCCTGTTATAAAAAATTCATGGCCCTTTATTGTGTATGTACGAGATATTGTACTTAGAATTTCCTCGGCAAATGCTATAGAATTTACCGAATCTGATATACCAAAAATCATAAGAAGGAATTCATCACCACTTTTACGTGCTGCCATTCCTCTGTTTTTTATACAATGCTTGATTCTCTCTGATACTTCTTTTAAGAGGATATCGCCTACTTGCTGTCCCATAACATCATTTATATTTTTAAAATTATCAATATCTAAGGCCATAACCGCAGTAGCTTTGTTTTTATCCGAAGGATTATGTATTTTTGATTTGAGATAGTTGCTAAACATCATCTGATTTGGTAGTCCCGTAAGCGGATCATAAAAATTGATTCTGAAAAATTGCTCTTCAAGTTCAATTTTTTTCAGGTTATTTGTAATAAATATCTTTGATAAAAGTATTCCAAGTGGAGTTAAAATTAAAAGCAACACCAATATACCTAGTTTTACATCTACATGCACTACAAAAGCAGCAAGTATAATAGATATACATACTAATGAATAGTTAACTATAAAGATCGTATAATTTAACTTTCTCATACCACCATTTAATTTTATTTTGTGTTTCTCTTTCCTTAACTTCATAAATATCCCCTACCCTATAAAGAATGAATTTGTACATAAATTTAAATTATTCCTATTATTATCTTCAAGGCTTAGATATAATATTTAAAATATAAACTTCATAGTCTTTTGTTTTTTAATTTTGCTGCGAACTACAAATCATATTATCCTTTAAGCACCAACCATCTTTAATAAGTTTTTCAAAACTTTCTACAGATACAGGTTCACTAAAATAATAACCTTGTATATCATCACACTTATTATTTTTTAATAGAACAAGCTGGTCCTGATTTTCTACCCCTATGGCTAAAACCTTTGCTTTCAAACTATGCCCTATTGAAATTATTGAAACTGCCATAGCGTTTTTATCATCACTTCCATCAATTGCTTTTATAAAGGATTTATCTATCTTAACTATGTCAATGGGCAGCGTTAATAGATTTTTAAGGGATAAACTGCCTGTTCCAAAATCATCAAGTGCAACACCAACTCCCATAGCCTTTAACTCATTTATTCTATCTACTGCCGCTTCAAAATCTATAAATACATCCTCTGTTATATCCAGTTCAAGGCATTTGGGTGAAATTTCTGTTTCATTTAATATTTTTTTCAATGATCTAATAAACTTATCATCTTCAAATTGAGATTTGGATATATTTATTGATAGTTTAAGAAATGGCATGTCCTCCTTTCCCCATTTCTGAAGCTGCTGACATACATTTCTTATAACCCATTCACCAATTTCAAACATTAGACCGGTTTCCTCAGCTGTTGATAAAAACTTTCCTGGAATAATCAAACCAAGTGATGGATGCTTCCATCTTATAAGAGCCTCTGCTCCTATTATTTTTCCACTCTCTAAATCTACCTGAGGCTGATAGTGTAAAACAAACTCATCCCTCTGCAGGGCTTTTATAATTCCATTTTTCATTGCAGTATACTCAACCACCATAGATGCCAATTCGGATGTATAAAACTGATAACTGTTTCTTCCCTTGGTTTTAGCTTTTGATACAGCTTCATAGGCATTTTTTACAAGGGACTGAACATCATTTCCATCTATAGGATAAATACTTATGCCTATGCTCCCTGTTATATATATATCCTGATTTCCTATTATAAATGGCTTTGCTATACACTGCATAATTTCATTTGCAATGGAAGCTAAATCATGTATCTTCATAACTTTTGGGAATACAAATGCAAATTCATCATCCCTCAGGTGTCCAACAGTATTTTCGTCACCAGCGCAAAGCATAAGCCTTTCGGAAATTTCTCTAACAAGCCTATCTCCACCGTTTCTGCCAAGTGAATCATTAACTGTTCTAAACTTGTCAATATCAAGCACCATAACTCCAACAAGGTGTTTTTTATGCCTGGCTCCAGCAATAGCCTGGCCCAATCTATCATTGAACACTATTCTGCTTGGCAGCCGTGTAAGCGGGTTATAATAATTTAATGCCCCCGCATGTTCTTTTAACAGATTTGAATCTGGTTTTATAATAATTCCTGATATAACAATTCCCAACACCATTAAAAATATAGTTATGGCTAAAATCCACCAGATACTAAAAGATGTTTTTCGATTAAACATGTAATAATAAGAAAGACTTAATGTACACACTATTATTATTATCAATATTGCTACGGCTCTTCTAATTTTCTTAAGTCTTAAAGCATGAAGATACTCTTCATCATTATCCTTGTCTACCATGGGTCCACCTCCACATGGATATGAAAATCCTTAATAACTACTAAATCTACTAATTTCAAAATGCTGTACCTATATATATTCTACACATTTCAGTATTTCCCTACTAATAGAACAAAAATTCTACAATTTTTATACTAAAAATAAAGGAGCTATTGTATACTGAATAAAATTAAATTAGGCGTATTAAAGAAAATAACAAGTCAAAGATTTTGAGGATATTTTGCGTCAGACGAGGAAATGAAAGCTCAAGCTAGTTGGGCTAACTTGAGCTTTCTATATATGTTGCATTAAAATTCTTTACATTCCGCCTTTTCAAACAGCCCTGCTAAATTGGTTCGACTCTAGGATGTTTGAAAGGGCGGAATGTAATAGAATTTTTGCAACATATATACTGACGAAGTATGACACAAAATAGGCCAAAATATTGACTTGTTATTTTCTTTAATACGCCTTATACAGTATACAACAGCTCCTTATATATATTTCGGAGTTCTTTCTTTATAATATACAACCTTAAGGCCACACTTCTCTGCAATTTCATAAGCTGCATCAAAGTGTTTTCCAATTCCAGCTGTTGAGTGGGAATCAGAACCTAATGTGACAGTTCTTCCTCCAAGTTCATAAAATCTTTTATAGATTCTTATAAGCGGTTCATAGACCTTTTTCTCTCCAAGCCTTCTTGAATTTATTTCTATAGATTGTCCCCTTTCAACAAGTATCTTTAGTATGCTGTCAATATAATCACAAAACTCATCATAGTATATTTCGCTATCAGCATATGGTGCATATCTTGCTATATAATCTATATGGCTCAGACTATCTATGAAATCATAGTCCTTTATACAATCAAGCATGCATTTAAAGTACCTTTCATAAATGTCTTTTTTGTTACGCCCTTCATAGATACTCTGATCAAATACATCTTCTCCATAAATAAGATGAATTGAACCCATAACACAATCAAATGGATACTTATTAACAGCCTTTTTATTTTCTTCGCAACAGCATTGCTGCATGCCCATCTCCACACCTATAAGAAGCCTGTCACTTCTGTATTTTGTATATTCATTAAAATAATTATCAAAATCAAATACAAATTCATTAGGTCTTGGAAAATTCAAATCCAAATGATCTGTAATCGTTATTCCTATATCACTTTCCTTGCCTTTTTTAACAATATCTTTTATATCCGTTCTGCAATCTGTTGAAAAGCTGCTATGCACATGACAGTCAAACATAAAACCCCTCCTTTGTAATCGCCCTCCCCATTATACATCAAAAAAACCCCGCATAAAACCCACTCCCCTATAACGTTAATTCATAGTTTAGGGATAATGCGTAGCATCCTACCCAAGTTTATCTGTAATAGACCATGAAGGTCAAGAAATA
>DAMCZI010000092.1:0-5777 GCA_032095175.1 Clostridiaceae bacterium | reverse complement strand
CTTTATTCAACTTGCCACTTGCCACGTGCCTGGCACTTAAGGCGATAATATTCCTTAGTGCGACAGTCCTTTTTATTCCCTTCTTGTTAAATACTCTTTTAAAACTGGGACATCTGCCCCTGACCATTCAAGATCCTTTAGGCATTCTGGACTTTCCCATATCAATTTCTCGTGTTCCTTTGGAGTGGGAACGCCATTTGTTATCTCAACTATAAATGGAATAAGCTCTATTGTTTTATCTTTATATTTGTGAGTGTAGGAGTTTAGCATGCTTTTTATCTCTACTTCTATCCCAAGCTCCTCCATAAGCTCTCTTTTTATGCACTCTCCCGGAGTTTCATTGTGTTCAATCTTTCCCCCGGGGAATTCCCATTTATGTCCCCTGCCCATTTCTTCACTTCTTTGGGCTGCAAGGACTTTTGCTCCGTCCTCTATTATTGCACAGCACACCCTTGTAATTTCATTCATAATATCATCTCCTGATAAATGTGGATATTTATAGTATACCTTAATTATATTCAAATAATAGGTAACAGGCACTTGAGTTTTGAGTTATTTAATGAAAGCATCTGACGATACTTTTGATTAAACAACTAAAAACTCAAGAGCCTGTCACCTTAACATAAAAAAATCCTCTGTAATACTTGGGGGTGTCTTACAGAGGAATAATGATGCTTACTTTACGTAGATATCATCCTTATATATAGTCAGCTGAAGTATGTTTTTTTCAACTATTGAATTAGATGGAGATACTCTTTCTCCTATTCTAATCTCTCCATTTAACTCTCCCTGGGTAAATTTAAACTCACCAAGCCTGTCCTCTCTGTATTTTTTAAGCGCTTCATTTGCTTGTTTTTCTATATATTTAAAATCAATATTCTGTTCTCCTGCAAGGCTTATTAATACATCCTTAAAAAGTGTTGTATTTACTATATCAAATTCCTTATCATTTGGTATCTGCTCTAACATTACCTCAAGGCTTTCCTTTCCCTTTCCAAATCTATTGTCTAAAACGGAACTGTATATTATTCTGCTGTAAAAGCCTTCATCCTTAAATTTATCGTTGGAATTAAAGTATGCAGTATATACCTGTTCATAGTTTCCACTACAGTGCTTTTCAATGTCCTGGCTTTCGACATATTCAAGGTTGTATTTTTCAAGCACATCCTTAAGTTTCTGGCACATTTTCTCTCCTCTTTTAAAGAATTCATCCCTTGTAACTACTTCTGATATCTTTTTTCTATAGCATATATCATCACACAAACTATTGTATGTACTCCTTGTAACTGTCATAGAAAGGTTAATATCTTCATCATCTATTTTTAATATAGCTGGTATCGATATCTCCTTTTTTGAAATATTCGGATCAGAAAACTCATTCCTTATGTTTTTTGATATTATATCAACTTTTTTAAGAGCGGCTTCGTTCTTTCTTAAATCCACTCCATACTGATCCTCAAAGGTATCCGCAATGTAATTTGTTATTCTTCTTTCTACTGCCTTAGAATTATCCTCTCCCATTGCTATGTTACATCCAGATAGCAAAACCAAAACTGCAGTTAGTAAAACTAAGTATTTTAACCTATTCACACTACCCACTCCTTTATACCAAAGGATAATTTAAAATCGGGAAAAGCCTGCTGCAGTTAACATGTTTATATTTACCATATATTACCACATTATTGGTATTTCTACAACTGCTGAATTTAACTTTATTGAAATTTTCGTTATCATCCTATTCATTTTTAAGAAATATCTTGTCATTTTACGTTATTTTTTGTATTATATTAATATATTTTTGCAAGTTTGATTATATTATGTTTCATTTTAGGAGGTGTTGTAGTTGAAAAAATGTAAAATTTCTCTAGCTACTAAGGTATTAATCGCACTAGTAATTGGTATAGTTGTTGGTCTTGTTGCCACAACGCTCTTCCCCTCTGAATTTAATAAGGAATTAAGTAAATGGGTACTTATTCCTGCAGGGAATATATTCTTAAGAGCAATCAAAATGATAGTTGTACCTCTTGTTTTATTCTCTCTTATTTCTGGTGCTGCAAGCATAGGTGATGTTAAAAAGCTTGGTCGTGTTGGAGGGAAAATAATTATATTTTATCTTTTAACAACTGCCTTTGCAATTACCCTTGCATTGTTGTTTGCAAACCTATTCGATCCAGGTGTTGGCATAACTCTTTCATCTGCAAAGGAGTTTAAGGCACAGGAGGCACCTTTTATAATGGACATACTCGTTAATATGATTCCAACAAATCCAATAGAATCCCTTGTAAAGGGTGACATGCTTCAGATAATCATATTTGCAATAATATTTGGTGTTTCACTTACTCTTATCGGAGAACCCGCTAAGCCGCTTTTAAATATAATAAATCAAACAAATGAAGTATTTTTAAAAATAATAGGAATAGTAATGCACATTGCTCCATATGGAGTATTTGCACTTATTACGAATGTTATTATTACACAGGGCTTTGGAATATTAGGTCAGCTTGCTAAATATTTTGCCACAGTATGTTTTGTTCTGATTTTCCATCAGCTTATTACCTATGGAAGTCTTATTAAGCTATTAGGCGGTTTAAACCCTTTTAAATTTTTCAAGAAGTTTTGGCCTGTTATGGCATTTTCATTCAGTACATCAAGCAGTAATGCAACAATACCTGTAAACCTGCAGATCTGCAAGAACAGGCTTGGCATTTCTGATAATATTTCAAGCTTTACAATTCCTCTTGGTGCAACGATTAATATGGATGGAACCTCTATTATGATGGGTGTTGCTTCAATATTTATTGCACAGCTTTTTGGAATTGATTTGACCCTCCAAAATCAGTTTATGATAATACTTACAGCCACACTTGCATCCATTGGAACTGCCGGAGTTCCAGGAGCAGGAATTGTAATGCTTTCAATGGTACTCCAACAGGTAAATCTCCCACTTGAGGGAATTGCTATCATACTTTCAGTTGATAGAATACTAGACATGCTAAGGACAGTTGTAAACGTAACAGGAGATGCAGCAGGAACTGTTATAGTTGCAAAATCTGAAGGAGAATTGAATTTGGATATTTATAATAGCTAAAAAAGTAGCAGGTACTGAGTATTCTCAGTGCCTGTTGCTTTTTATATATCAGTTTTTAATACTTGTTTACCATGCATATTTTTACCCATTAAGCAAAATATATAAAGGAAAATATTATATATGTGAGGATGATGGCTATGAATAATAAAGAATTCCAATTCAAGGATGTACCACATCCATACTGGCTGGCTTCAACACCTGAGACGAATTATCCATCATTAAACGAGGATGTTAAGGTTGATGTGGCAATTGTAGGAGGAGGAATGGTGGGAATAACCTCTGCCTATCTTCTTAAAAAGAAGGGATTAAAAGTTGCTGTTATAGAAGCAGACAGAATACTTCAGGGTACCACCGGCCATACAACTGCTAAAATAACATCACAGCATTCCCTTATATACGATAAGATGAAAAAGCAGTTAGGAGAAAAGCTGGCAGGGCAGTATGCAGAGGCTAACGAAACTGCAATCCATACAATTGCAGACATAGTAAAGGAGAAAAATATAGATTGTGATTTTGAATGGGAATCTGCTTATATATATACCCAGCAAGATAATTATATTAAAAAAATTGAGGATGAAGCTAATGCTGCTGCAAGCCTTGGCATAAAAGCATATTATCTTGATGAGACACCTCTGCCATTTGCAGTTAAGGCAGCAGTGCGATTTGACCATCAGGCAAAATTTCACCCTCGCAAGTATTTGTTAACTCTTGCCGAAGAAATACCGGGAGATGGAAGTCATATATTTGAGGAAACTAAAGCTGTCGATATAAAAGAGGGAGGCACTCCTGAGGTATTGACTGAAAATGGTAAAAAAGTCACTGCAGCAAACGTTATTATTGCATCTCATTATCCATTTTATGATGGAGGGGGATTATTTGTCGCAAGAATGTATGCAGAAAAATCCTATGTACTTGGAATTCTGATAAAGGAGAATTATCCAGGAGGTGTGTATATTACAGCCGAGGATCCTGGGCGTTCCCTCCGTTCTCAAAAATATGGCGACAGAGAACTTATACTGGTTTCCGGCGAACACCATAAGACAGGTCATGGAGAAAATACAAATGACCACTACCTCAATCTTATGGAATTTGCAAATAACACCTTTACTGTTGAGGACATTCCTTATAGATGGTCTACACAGGATTGTCATACAGTAGATGATGTTCCCTATGTTGGAAAGCTTACATCAAAAACAAATAACATATTTGTTGCAACAGGCTTTAAAAAATGGGGAATGACAAACAGCACAGCATCAGCAATGATTTTAACCGACCTTTTTACAAAGGGTGAAAGCCCATGGCAGGAGGTTTACAGCCCATCAAGGTTTGGTTCTGCAGCTTCAATAGTAAATGCCATAGCACACAATGCAGATGTTGCTGCAAACTATATATCAGGTAAACTCGAAATAGCTCCTACCGATATTAATATTAAAGAGGGAGAGGCTAAGATTATAACTGTTGATGGACAAAAGGTAGGAACATATAGGGACGAAAAGGGAGTTCTTCATATTGTTGATACTACATGCACACATGTTGGATGTGAGTTGAAGTGGAACGATGCAGAAAAAACCTGGGATTGTCCTTGCCATGGCTCAAGATTTACCTACGATGGAGATATCGTTGAAGGCCCTGCTCACTATCCTTTAAAACATTTAGATGAAGGAAGAAATAACGTAGAACCGAATCTCTTTAAATAAGTTAAGTGTCAGGCACGTGGCAAGTTAGATAACATTAGGATTTTCCAATGTTATCTAACTTGCCACGTGCCTGACACTTCTACGCCACGATATACCTTCTGCAAACTCCCCTCTCTATTGTTTTAAATCCCAAGTAATTGTAAAATAGAATTATAGTCACTTTAAAACAGTTATTTTTTTAAATGATAATAAAAAATATTATTTAGGGGGTAATGTTTATGGAATTTAAGGGATCAAAAACTGAAAAGAACTTACTTGCTGCTTTTGCAGGAGAATCACAGGCTAGAAACAAATATACATACTTTGCATCAGCTGCAAAGAAAGAGGGTTATGAGCAAATCTCTGCTATATTCCAGGAAACTGCTGATAACGAAAAGGAACATGCAAAGATTTGGTTTAAGCTTTTAAATGGTATTGGAAAGACAACTGAAAACCTTAAAGCTGCAGCAGGTGGAGAACATTATGAATGGACAGAAATGTATAAGGAGTTTGCAGAGGAAGCAAAACAGGAAGGCTTTGCTGATATAGCAGCACTTTTTGAAATGGTTGCTAAAATAGAAAAGGAGCACGAAGAAAGATATCTTGCGCTTCTAAAGAATATAGAAGATGGTGTTGTATTCCAAAGAGATGATGTTGTTGTTTGGAAGTGCAGAAACTGCGGACATATACATATTGCCAAAACTGCTCCAAAGGTATGCCCTGTATGCTCACATCCACAATCATATTTTGAAATAGTTTCAAAGAACTATTAATCTTTTAAAAGAGGCTGCTGCACAAAGAAAGATTATTCCTTATATGCCAAGGTAACAGGTACTTGAGTTATTTATGAAAATAGTTTTTCTTAAATAAGGCGTATTAAAGAATCTGCCACCCAAGGATATATATTGTGAAACAGTCCCTAGTTTTTATTTGAACATAAGCTTGATAATAAAATGGCAGGGTTATTAACAGTTCACTAATAATATAATCAAATGTAATAAATAATACTCAAA
>DAMCZI010000091.1:0-6568 GCA_032095175.1 Clostridiaceae bacterium | reverse complement strand
CAAGGGGTTAAATGCCCCGACACCTCGGTTGGAACGGTCTTTTAAGATATAAACTAGCTACTACGTTAAGACGCATTATCCCTACATTACAAATTAAATTTTGAAATGATAAAATCATAGTATAAATAAGGGGGATTTTAGTTATATATATAGTTGAGGTGAAAAAGATGTGTAAAAGGTTTATTTTAGGTGTTTTTGTCGTAATAATGCTTTTTAGTATGTCCTGTAAAAAGGTTACTCCTCCAACTGATGAAAAGAAACCAATAACAGAAACTGTAGGAGAATATTTTCCCTTTAAGGAAAATGTAAAAATGAAATATGCAGGTTTCGGGAATGAATTTGCAGAAAAAGAAACCTATGTTGATTTCATAAGAAATAATCGAATGCAGTTGAGAGCAATAAACCCTGGAACAACTGCTGTTGAAATTTATGAAATATCTAATGGAGAGCTTAAGCTTATTGAATCCATTGGAGAATTCTACTATAGGGAAGATGTTACTTCCATATCTAAGGAAAGCCCTGAAATTCTTTTAAAAGAACCCCTTGAAAAGGGTACCTCCTGGAATACATCAGAAGGAAAAAGATTTATTTCAGGGAAGGAAGTAGAGGTATCAACTCCCTCTGGAAAATATAAAGCAATTGAGGTAACAACCGAAGGTAAAAATTATACACTACTTGACTATTATGTTAAAAATATAGGTCATGTAAAAAAGGTCTACAAAGGGAAAGATTATACGGTTGAAACCTCCCTAGAAAACCTTGAAATCAATGGCACCCTAACACAAAACATAAAATTTTACTATCCTGATTTTACAAGGGATAAAATTGTTTTTACAAGTGTTGCTGTTCCATTAAAAACAAATATGGATATAAAAGATGTTTTTGAAGACAGATTGAAAAATCCCCCTGCTAAAGATTTATCCGCCCCTCTTAGTAAAAACACTAAAATAAATTCTCTGCATTTTGACAGGGATAAAAACATACTGAAAGCAGATTTTTCTAAGGAACTTGTAACAGAAATGAATGCAGGAACATCCCTGGAGTTTATGATACTACAAAGCATTACAAACACCCTTGGGGATTATTACGGAACAAGTGAAGTCTTTATCGCTATAGATGGTAAACCTTATTCATCTGGACATATACAGCTTAATGAAAACGAACCCCTAAAGGTAAATCATAAAAATATATTTGAATATAAGTAATTGAGAAAATTTTATATTTGTACATCATATGGTATGTGTAGTCTTTATAAACAATATTAGATTTTTCCAAACAAAATGGGGTGCTGTAAAACTACTTTTTCAAATAGTTTTACAGCACCCCTTTATAATCTACTTACACTTCTTTATAATTTATATCGTTTTTCTCATCATCATTCTGCACTGTTCCATTTCCCTTAATGCTGCTTATAAATATAAATGCAAGTATAAAGAATAGTGTCCCATATATAAACATATATTTATAATCCATTATATCTATTATAAATCCCAAAAGAGGTGGTGATATTATCGCAGCAATTGATGAAAAAAGATAATACAAACCAGTATAGGTTCCTATCTGACCCTTAGGCGCCATATCTGTTACATATGGATATGAGTTTATATTTATCATCGCCCAGAAGAATCCACATACTAAAAAAACTATTCTTATAATATTTATATCTTTAATTATAGAAAGAAAGGCAAAACATAGTACAAGACCAATTATACCTATCTTGATAGCTCTTTTTTTACTTATCTTAGTACCAATCAAACCAGCTGGAATAGCAAATATTAAAAATGAAATTGACATAAATGTTAATGAAAACGATGCTGCACTTGTTTTGATTCTTAAATAATTCTCACCATAAAGGGTAAAGAAGGCTTCTATGCCCTGGTATGCAATAAACCAGCTGCAGATTGCAAGCAATAGCATAATGACATTTCTAGAATTGTTTGTTGCTCTTATTCCTTCTATTAGTCCAACCCTCTCATCAGACTTTTCATATTCAATTACATCACGTTTTTCTTTGATAAACATAAATAATACTATAAAAGATACCATCATTAGAATTGCTGCTAAATAGAAGGGATATTTTTCATCCATATCCCACAGCTTAGAACCTATAAAATATGCAATAACAGCACCAATGCCGCCCATAAAATTTATGATTCCGTTTGCTTTACTTCTATTTTCCTTATAGGTTATATCCGGCATAAGTGTTATTACCGGTGAACGGAAAATGCTCATCGAAAGGTTTGTCAATACTAAAAATATAATAAGCATAGGAAAGTTTTTGTAATTCGCCAAGAATAAAATCAGTATAGATGCCAGAGGCATTCCTGCCATGATAAAAGGCATCCTTTTACCATACTTAGTATTTATCCTATCACTCATCGCTCCAACAGTTGGTTGGATAAAAACCGCAAAATAGTTGTCTATCGTCATTATAAAGCCTATAAGAGCAGTGCTTTTAACAAAATTACTCAATAGTTTAGGCATAAATGCATTATATACGGACCACATTATACTTACTGCAAAGAAACCAAAACCAAGAAGAAATGTTTTTCTGTAATTCAGTTTTTTCATATTAACCCTCCATAATTTTTTTTAACTTGTCAGGGTAGTTAGTTATAATTCCATCAACTCCAAGCTGATAAAAATACTCCATATAGTTAGTATCATTTACTGTAAATGTATTTATCATCAGTCCTTCTTCCTTTGCCTCCTTGATTATTTCTCCATTTAAGGCATAAAAATATGGATGGAGAGCATCTGCTCCTACAAATTTTGCATATCTACATGGTTTATAAATTCCCTCCATATAAAGCAGTCCTGTTTTTATTTCTTTAGAAATTTCTTTGCATTTTACCATGGAATAATGATTAAAGCTTGAAAAAATAATCTGTTTCTCCATATTGTATTTATAAACTGTATCAATTAGCTTTTGTTCTATTCCTTCGTACTCTATAACTCCGCTTTTAATCTCGATATTCAATAGTATATTTGTATTCTTAACAAGAAGTAGTATTTCTTCCAAAGAGGGTATTTTATGATTAGTATACTCCTTTGAAAACCAGGAACCAGCATCGAGCCTTCTTAATTCGCTGTAAGTAAAATCCTTTACAAAACCTGCACCATCTGTTGTTCTATTCACCATTTCATCATGAATTAAAACAAGCACCCCATCCTTTGTCATCTGTACATCAGTTTCTATTCCTGTACATCCCATTTCTATTGCTTTCTCAAATGAAATCATTGTATTTTCAGGATAGTATCCACTTGCTCCTCTATGTGCATAATTAACAGTCAATCCAACCACTCCTTATATATATACGTTGCAAAAATTCTATTTCATTTCATCTTCACAAACATCCTAAGGTCGAACCAATGTAGCAGGGCTGTTTGTAAAGATAAAATGTAAGAATTTTAATGCAACCTATATAGATTATATAAATATATTCTCTAACAAAATACAATATCCTTTTAAAATTATAAATATTCTATTTTTAGTTAGATAGTAGTTGAATTATATTCAAAAATCTCCTTAATTATTTTACTTTCCCTAATATTCTTTTTAGCCTTCATTTCTATAATTTTTCCACCTTCCAAGCATATTAAATAATCACACAAACGAATTGCTTGAAATACATTGTGAGTAACCATCAAAATAGTTTTGTTGTTATCCTTTTTCATATTTAAAATTGCTTTTTCAATAATATTTGTGTTTTCTACATCAATGTTGGCAGTAGGCTCGTCAAGTATCAAAAGCTTTGGTTCTAATGAAAGCACCCTTGCAAGGGCAGTTCTTTGAGCCTCCCCACCGGATATTCTTAATGCATTTCTTTTTTCAAGTGTCTTAAGCCCTAAGCAATCAATTACAGCTTCAACTTTTTTATAGTTTCCATTTTTTCTTGCTCTAACACCTATCTCAACATTATTCCTGACAGACATATTGAAAATATATGGTTTTTGAGGATGCATTACCACTTCATCTCTGATCTTTTCAAGCCCTACCATCTGCCCATCCTGACTTTCATAGCATATGGAGCCTTCAAACTCCATATCAATACCTGCAATAATTCTTAAAAGTGTAGTTTTTCCAGAACCATTACATCCTATTATTCCATATATCATCCCATTTTCCAGTATCAATTCTTCTATATCAATGATCTTTCTTTCTCCATAATATTTTCTAAGTTTCCTAATAACAACCTTCATACCTTTTCTCCCCTTACGGTTTTGGTAATTAAAAGATTAATAAGACAAGCTATAATTAAAAGAACAATTCCTGCAGCAATTGCTCCTTCAAAATTCCCCATTCCTGTTTGGAGCACTATAAAAGTTGTTAATGTTCTTGTTTTATGTTCAATATTTCCTCCAACAAGCATAATAGCTCCAACCTCTGATATTGCTCTTCCAAATCCCGCAGTAACCGCACCAAGTATCTGATATCTCATTTCAATAATCAGGTATTTAAGCATCCATGCCTTTCTAGAATTCAATGTAAAAAGTGTTTCATACACTGCTGCTCCCCTTGTACAGGAAGTGTTTATTACTAACCCACATACAATGGGAAAAACCAGTAAAACCTGTGCAATAATCATCGCTGTTGATGTGAAAAGCATACCTGCATATCCAAGTGGACCTTTTCTTGAGATAAGTAGATAAACTAATAATCCTGCAAGAACAGGAGGAAGTCCCATAAGGGTGTTAATAATCCTTATTATTACTTCCCTCCCTTTGAATTTTCCAATTCCAATTGCAATTCCAAGAGGCACTGCAGATATGCTTGAAACGATAGTTGATGATATGGATACAAACAGGGACAGTCCTATTATTTCATATATATTTTTATCAAAGGACAATATAAGCTTTAAAGCACCAGCAAAACCTCCTATGATTCCATTCAATTTATCCACCTCTACTATACAATTTCTATTGCCTAATATGTATTATCAATAGGGCAGCCAAATCTGTATACAAAGTAAAAATTCTATTACATTCCCCCTTTTCAAACATCCTAGAGTCGAACCAACTTTACAGGTATGTTTGAAAAGGGGGAATGTAAAGAATTTTATTACTTTCTATATGGCTGCCCTATAACTACTATTTCGCATTTGGTGTAAACAAATTCTGACCGTATTTATCCTTTCCATACTCTCCTATTATATTTTGGCCCTCTTCAGATATAAGCCAATCAATGAAAGCCTGTCCACCTTTTTTGTTGATACTTGGGTATTTTTCAGGGTTAACAAGTATTACACCATACTGATTTTTTAGATCACCTGTTTTTTCAAAAATTATTTCGATATTAAGCTTATCCTTCATCGAAAGATATGTAGCTCTATCAGCTATGGTATATGCATTTTTTTCATCCGCCATAAGAAGAACATCTCCCATACCCTTGCCTGCAGACATGTACCAATCTCCTGAAGGCTCAATTTCATCAGCCTTCCAAAGCTTTTTCTCAAACTTATGTGTTCCAGAATCGTCTCCTCTTGATACAAAGCCCTTCTTTTCATTTGATATAAGCTTTAAAGCATCGGCAGCACTTGATGCATTCTTGATTCCAGCAGGATCATCTTTGGGACCTACAATTACAAAATCATTATACATTACATCATATCGTTTAACCCCAAATCCCTCTGAAACAAACTTCTCCTCATCTGCCTTTGCATGCACTAAAAGTACATCTGCATTTCCGTCCTTTCCAAGTTGAATAGCTTGTCCGGTTCCAACTGATACGACATTTACCTTATAGCCTGTCTTCTTAGTAAAAATCGGAAGAGTTGAATCAAGCAGTCCAGAATCCCTCGTACTTGTTGTTGTAGCAAGAATTATATCCTTTTTTTCCTCTGCCTTTTGCCCACATCCATTAAAAAGACAAAAGGACATTAGAAGGGCAAGGATAACACTAAACACCCTTTTCATACACAACACTCCTTTCCAAACACGGGAGGCGCAGATGTTTCCCTCTGCACCCATTGGCTATAACTCCATGGCATAAGCTTTAGAAGAAACAGCTCGAAGTATCTTAATACAGTCTACTATACCAAATTTTTCTATTTATATCAAGAATTCCTTTTATTCCACATTCGACCATTTTCTTTGTTCATTCTTGTCATTATTCCTCCAATTCTGCCAGTTTCCTCAGATGTTAAACCTTCCCAACCACATTCCTTAACCTTTTCAGTCAAGCCTAGCTCTTCTGCTATCTCATACTTTATCCTTTCCCTTTCCCTCTCCTCATCCGAAAGTTCCTTTTTTGCCTTAATCTTAGCTTTTACTCTTTTTTTAAATGGAACAACCATAAAAAACACCCCCTGGATTTATTATTTTATTATTCCAAGGGGGTATATTATTATACTATTTTCTTTAATACGCCTTAGAGCAATAAAAAACGGATATTTGCATATCCGTTTTTTGTTCTATTAATATAAGTGACAAGCAACAAAATGATCCTTTTCAACTTCCTTTAATACTGGCATCTGTTCTGAGCATATTGGCTTTGCATATCTGCATCTGCCCTTAAATCTACATCCTGGAGGAGGATTAATTGGGCTCGGAACTTCTCCCTCTAGCA
>DAMCZI010000090.1:0-6746 GCA_032095175.1 Clostridiaceae bacterium | reverse complement strand
CATAAATGTTTAGGGTCGAGCAATGTAGAATCATTTATGCGAAACATATAGCAGGCAATCATAAATGGGGTGATACCGTGAAAATAACAGAAGTTAGTGAACAAAAGAGAAAAAAGGAAAGGTGCAATGTCTTTATTGATGATGAATTTTGCTTTTCATCAGATTTAGAGGATATAATTAAATATGGAATAAAAGTTAACAGAGAAATTACACAAGAAGAATTAGAAGCCTTTATAGAGCAGTGTGAATATTCAAAAGCATATAATTATTCGCTAAACCTTCTCTCTAAAAAGGATTATACAACAGCAGAAATGACTAAAAAGCTTAAAGCTAGATCCTATGGAGATTCGTCTATTTCCCGTGTGTTGGATAAATTAAAAAGCTATGGGCTGATTAATGATATAGAATATGCTAAAAAGTACATTAGATATTGTTTAAGTACTAAGAAATGTGGCAAGAATAAAATAATGGCTGACCTTTATAATTTAGGGTTAACTGATATTGAGGGACTTGATATAAGTATTTGTGAGGACGCTGAGTATGAAAATCTTCGTGAAATTGCTGTTAAAAAATTAAGATCCATTGAAGGAAAGGATAATGCAAAGCAAAGACTATATCGTTATCTATTATCAAAGGGATATGAATATGAGTTGATTAAGAGGGTAATGAGAGAAGTTATGCAAGATGATAACTTTTAATAATCATAGGTTAACACTCAAAAATAGATTAAATCAAATATATTGCATGTCTAATGTAATATGGCAAACTTGACATAATATAAAAACTATAATAAAATTAATACAAATAATGGTTAAGTATAATCTTGCTGTTATTAATATGCTTCAGAAATTATTTGTTTCTCTTTAGCCAGATATAAGTTTAAAATTGAATAAGGAGGTGTTATATATTCAAACTATTATTACAATAATTATTGCTTTTGTTGTTGGAATTATAGCCTTTGTAATAGGCTATTTTGTTAGAAAGAAGATAGCAGAAGGCAAGATACAAGTTGCCGAAGAACAGGCAACAAAGATAGTAGCTGAGGCTGAACGAGAAGCTGAGTCCAAAAAGAAGGAAGCTATACTTGAGTCAAAGGAAGAAGTTCATAAATTAAGATCTGAGTTTGAAAGAGAAGTCAGAGAAAGAAGAAATGAACTTCAAAGAATGGAAAGAAGATACATTCAAAGAGAAGAAAGTATTGATAGAAAAGTTGAGTCTCTAGAATCCAGAGAAGAGAACCTTAGTAAAAAACAGCAGGAAGTTCAACAACTGCAGGAACAGGTAAATGAATTATATAATAAGCAGCTAGAAGAGCTGGAAAGGATTGCTGAGTTAACAAGGGAACAGGCAAGGGAACTCCTTTTAAGCGATATTGAGAAGGAAATAAAGCATGAAGCTGCTATAATGATAAAGGATATTGAGTCTAGGGCACGTGAAGAAGCAGAGAAAAAAGCAAGAGAAATAATCGCTTGTTCTATACAGAGATGTGCTGCAGACCATGTTGCTGAAACTACAGTTTCGGTTGTAGCTCTTCCAAATGATGAGATGAAGGGAAGGATAATAGGAAGGGAAGGAAGAAACATACGTACCCTTGAAACCCTTACTGGTATTGATCTAATCATAGACGATACTCCTGAAGCTGTTATCCTATCAAGCTTTGATCCTATACGTAGGGAAGTTGCTAGATTAGCCCTTGAAAAGCTAATTACCGATGGAAGAATCCATCCTGCTAGAATAGAAGAAATGGTTGAAAAGGCAAAGAAGGAAGTTGAACTGGATATAAGAGAACAGGGCGAACAAGCCACCTTTGACACAGGAGTTCATGGACTCCATTCAGAATTAATAAGATTATTAGGCCGATTGAAATATAGAACTAGTTATGGCCAGAATGTATTGAAGCACTCCATTGAGGTTTCATATTTGGCAGGACTTATGGCATCAGAACTTGGTGCTGATGTTGCAGTAGCCAAGCGTGCTGGATTATTACATGATATAGGAAAATCGGTTGATCACGAAGTAGAAGGACCTCATGCACTCATAGGTAGTGATATCGTTAAAAAGTATAATGAATCACCAGCTATTATACATGCTGTATCTGCCCATCATGCAGATATTGAGCCTCAAACAGTTGAGGCGATACTTGTTCAAGCTGCCGACGCTATTTCTGCAGCGAGACCAGGTGCAAGAAGGGAAACTCTTGAAGCATATATCAAAAGGCTAGAGAAATTAGAAGAGATCGCTAACTCCTTTGAAGGTGTTGAAAAATCCTTTGCGATACAGGCTGGACGTGAAATAAGAATTATGGTTAAGCCTGAAGCAATTTCAGATTTGGAAACTATTCAAATGGCCAGGGATATTGTGAAGAAGGTAGAAAGTGAACTTGAATACCCTGGACAGATAAAGATAAATGTTATCAGAGAAGTTAGAGCAATAGAATACGCTAAATAAGTTAATTTTAGAACACAAAAACAGGAGGAATTGCATTTATATTCCTCCTGTTTTTGTGTTCTAATATATATAATATGTAACAATTATTAAAAATATAGCGAATATTGCATAATTTATTGCTTTTTTAGCAGGAAATTTCGAATGTATGTAGAAATTAAAATATATAAACAAAATAAAGTATAACTAGGCTAAGGAGGATAAGAAATGGACGTATTAAAGGTTTCAGCAAAATCAAATCCAAACTCTGTTGCCGGGGCACTAGCAGGGGTAATTAGGGAAAAGGGGTTAGCAGAAATGCAGGCTATAGGAGCCGGTGCAATCAATCAAGCTGTAAAAGCCATAGCAATTGCTAGGGGTTTTGTTTCTCCAAGTGGTATGGATTTAGTATGTATACCAGCTTTTTCAGATATTATTGTTGATGGTGAGGAACGTACTGCTATAAAGTTTATTATACAGCCAAGATAGATTTATGTTATATTATATATTAAAGGTGACATAATAAATATTATGTCACCTTTAATATATAAACTGATAAAATAGTTATAAATTAATGAAAATTGCAGGATTTTATTCATTATATACTAGACATATGAAGGATAGAGTGCTATATTAAAATTGGGTTTAGAAATAAACTCTTTAATTTCCGCTGAGATATAAAGGTTTAAACAAAATTAGTGTATAAACAACCTTATAAAAGATAATTTATATAAACAAAGAACAGTAGATAAATTGAATTAAATCATGCAGTTATCAGTTGTTTAAAGTGACTTTTTATGGATACGGGGTGAAAATATGTCTGATGGCAGCAATAGAAACAGGCAATTTCCTACTAAAGTAAATACAACAACTATAGTAAAATTACTTATTTTAAATCTTCTCAGCAATAAAAGACATTATGGAAACGAAATTATAGACAGAATTGAGGAGCTTATGGATTATAAGTGGCGTCCCAGTCCTGGTATGATATATCCTCTACTGAGAAAAATGGAGGAGGATCTGCTTATTGAAGGATGGTGGGATGAACCTGATAAAAAATCCAAGCGACATTATAACATAACTGATACAGGAATTACATACTTCGAAAGAATTAAGTACATAAATAAGCCGCTCCTCGAAGAATCCCTATCTATAATTGATAATACAATTAAGGCAATTTATAAATAAAAATTATATTCTTTATTTATGGAGGGAATTACATGGAATTATCAAGAAAAGGCGAACAAATATCAGCTTCAGTTACTCTTGCAATAACTGCTAAGGCTAAGAAGTTAAAGGAAGAAGGAGTCGATGTAGTAAGCTTTGGAGCAGGTGAACCAGATTTTAATACACCTAAAAATATACAGGATGCAGGTATTGATGCAATTACAAAGGGTTTAACAAGATATACTCCAGCATCAGGAATATTGGGACTTAAGGAAGCAATCTGTAATAAATTCAAGAGAGATAACAACTTGGATTACAGACCATCACAGATAGTTATTTCAAATGGTGCTAAACATTCTTTATATAATTCATTAATGGCGATATGTAATCCTGGTGATGAGGTTATAGTTCCACTACCATATTGGGTAAGCTATCCTGAACTAGTAAAGCTTGTTGATGCAGTACCTGTTCTTGTTGAATGCAAGGAAGAAAACAACTTTAAATATACAAAGGAAGCTCTTGAAAAGGCAATTACAAAGAAAACAAAAGCGATTATAATCAACAGTCCTAACAATCCTACAGGTGTTGTTTATACAAGAGAAGAGCTTGAAATGGTTGCTGAAATAGCAATTAAAAATGATTTAATGGTTATATCTGATGAAATATATGAGAAACTTGTATATGGTGGCGTTAAGCATGTAAGCATAGCATCATTAAATGAAGATATAAAGAAGAGAACCATTGTTATCAATGGTGTTTCAAAGGCATACGCAATGACAGGATGGAGAATTGGATATTGTGCAGCTGAAGAAAATATAGCAAAAATAATGTCCAATGTACAGAGCCATGCAACTTCAAATCCAAACTCAATTGCACAGTATGCAAGTGTTGAAGCACTAAATGGTCCTCAGGATGATATTGAAACTATGAGAAAAGAATTTGAAAAGAGAAGAGATTACATGGTAGAAAAGGTTAACAGTATACCTGGATTATCATGCAAGAAGCCTGATGGAGCATTTTATGTAATGATAAACATTACAAAGCTTATAGGGAAGACTATTAAGGGATATAAGATAAACAGTTCAGTTGATCTATGCAGTGCACTGCTTGAGGCAGAAAAAGTTGCAGCAATACCAGGCGCTGGATTTGGAACAGATAGCTATATAAGATTATCCTATGCAACCTCAATGGAGAACATTAAAGAAGGATTAAACAGAATAGAAAATTTCGTAAAGTAAAAAATTATTATTAAGGGGATAATATAAAAAAGTATTATCCCCTATATTATTTTTGCATTTATATGATATAATCTAATATATCCGTAATATTTATCTATATATTATATTAATGTTCGCTAAGGAGATGATGATATGCACGATTTATATGAAAGCCCTCTTATAAAAAGGTATGCAAGCAAAGAAATGTCTAATATATTTTCAGACGAAAATAAATTTACAACATGGAGAAAGTTATGGGTTGCTCTTGCAGAAGCAGAAAAGGAGCTTGGTCTTAATATAACAGACGAACAGATAGCAGAGCTTAAGAAAAATGTTAACAACATAAATTATGAGGAAGCACAGGCAAGAGAGAAGATTACAAGACATGATGTAATGTCTCACATATATGCATATGGACTTCAATGTCCTAGTGCTAAGGGTATAATCCATCTTGGAGCTACAAGCTGCTATGTTGGAGATAATACAGATGTTATTGTGATGAAAGAAGCCTTAGAGCTTACTAGAAATAAGCTGATTCAAGCTGTTAAAAATCTTAAAGAATTTGCATTACAGTATAAGGATCTTCCAACCCTTGCATTTACACATTTGCAGCCTGCGCAGCTAACAACCGTAGGCAAGAGAGCTTCTCTATGGCTCCAGGATTTGATGATGGATATTGATTATCTTGATTACACAATAAATAGTTTAAAGCTTCTAGGAGTAAAGGGAACTACAGGTACTCAGGCAAGCTTTATGAATCTATTTGAAAATGATGAAGAAAAAGTTAAAGAGTTAGATGCTAAGATATGCGAAAAGATGGGATTTAAGGATAGATATTTCCCTGTTACAGGTCAGACATATCCTAGAAAACAGGATTCATTTGTATTAAACTGCTTAAGTATGATTGCTCAAAGCACATATAAGTTTAGTAATGATATTAGAATACTTCAGAACATGAAGGAGATAGAGGAACCCTTTGAAAAGAATCAAATTGGATCCTCAGCGATGGCTTATAAGAGAAACCCAATGCGTTCTGAAAGAATATCCTCTCTTTCAAGGTATGTTATTGTTAATGCTTTAAATCCAGCAATAACTGCATCCACTCAGTGGTTTGAAAGAACATTGGACGACTCAGCAAATAAGAGAATTTCAATACCTGAAGGCTTCCTGGCCATAGATGGTATTTTGAACCTATATATAAACGTTACTTCTGGATTGGTTGTTTACCAGAAGGTAATAGAAAAACATATATATGAAGAGATTCCTTTTATGGCTACCGAAAATATATTGATGGAAGCTGTAAAAAGAGGAGGAGACAGACAAGAACTTCATGAAAAGATAAGAGTTTATTCCATGGAAGCAGCAAGAATGGTTAAAGAGTTTGGAGAGAAAAACGATTTAATAGATAGAATAGCAAAGGATCCAGTGTTCAAATTAAATAAAGAAGAAATAGAAGCAGTGCTGCATCCTAAAAATTATATAGGAAGAGCAGATAAGCAGGTTGAAGATTTTATAAGTCAAACTATAGATACTGTAATAAATAAATATGAAATAGATAACATGGAAGTAGAAATAAACGTATAATAAGAACGCTAAAAGATACAGCCCTAAATTAGGACTGTATCTTTTTACTTTTTTGTTATTGTCGAATAAGGTAAAGTTACAAAATGATAAAAAGCAACTTTTTTCGAGTGTTTATACAAATTAGCACATGATAATAGTTATCAATTGGAAATGTAGAAAAATTTACATTAAATTGAAATTCGAAGGACCTAATATTTCATGGTTATAAACATAATTTATCCACGGCTGTTGATTATATATTTTAATTATATATAAGGCGTTTTTTCAGCTAAGAGCTTAATATTTTTGTTTTATAGCTGCTTAGGCATATTAAAGAAAATAACAAGTCAATATTTTGGTCTATTTTGTGTCATA
>DAMCZI010000089.1:0-6875 GCA_032095175.1 Clostridiaceae bacterium | reverse complement strand
GTATGACACAAAATAGACCAAAATATTGACTTGTTATTTTCTTTAATATGCCTAATTCATAATCACTAAAATTTTTAGTATGATTAATCTCTCCAAAAGTTTCTTTTTTTTGAATAAACCAATAATAATTGGATAACATACTATATGGATACAAATATCGCTTGTGTGGCAATCCCAATACTCCTGTTTTGTTCCTGTTTTGTTCCTGTTTCAGTGCTGCCAATAATCTTTGCATGGGATTGCCTTTTTTATGGTACTTAGCACCTACCCCCTGTTAAACTCCTCTATATTTCGAGCAAGCCCTATGCCCATTTGTAATCATTTTCGTTTTATCACACATTCCTACACCCTTAAAATCAATACATGATTCACAATATCCATATGACATGCTGTCAAAACTATAATTTGGTTTATTTCTATAATATATATGATATATTTCAAATAGATGCTGGAGAGATATTTTCTTATCACCTCTTTGACAATCACAAGCATTGTAATCCTCAAGACTTATACCTTTATATTCTAATGCCTTCATAATCATTTTACTGGCATATTTAATATTTCTATTCATTTTACTTTCTATTGCTATAAGTTCATAACAGCTGTAGGTACACCTATCCTTTATATCTTTTTCCCCTATCTCATTTGCAGCACGAGATATAAAATTCAATCGACTTTTTAATATATTACCTGTTATCTGTCTAAATTCATCTCTCCTGCCCAAACTCATATACAACTTTGCTCTTTCAAGAAACAACTGCTCAGCCCATGAAACATGATATACACCAAGTTCATCTCCAAGAATTACATCCCTTGACCAATTTTTCTCGGCTCTTTCTATATATTTAAAAGCCATATCCCAATTTTCATTTTCGGCAAATTCTCTTGAGAGCACATAAAGATTCCATACAAGCACATTTCTTTTAGATATATCATAAGTATTATCGTCTATAGAATTTACAATATCCATTGATATAGCAAAACCTTTGCTTCTTAATCCGTATGCCCTGTAAAACCCTGCAGTAATTGTAGATAGCAGTAAATCTTTATACTCCATACCTTCAGATATTTGCTCATTCATGGGCAGTTCTAATAGAAATCTGTTCATTTTATTATACTCTATCATAAATATAACCCCGAATATTTCTATATTATATTTATATGAGGAAATTACCTGTTTTTTGAAGAAATAATGAAATTGGGACTTGCACCGCAAGTCCCAATTTAGGCGTATTAACGAAAATAATAAGTTTATATTTTCTTCTTCACACCATTATCTTTTAAGCTTGTATTCTCCTGGTACAAAGTAGTACACTACTCCATCCACATTAATCTTAAGTGCTCCGCTTTCATTAAATCCATCATAAGATATCTTCTGCAAATCACTGCTGTTCAACTTTCCAACCATCTTCATGCTTCCATCTGTTCTAATATACCACATGTATAAATCAGTACCCTTTATATATGGAAGCTGAGTAATATAAACAACTCCCCCATCAGATGTAAAATGAGGTTTAGTAGCCCACACATATGCTGGATTGTTCTTTAGAGTTACATCCTTTTTAATTACTACTCCAGTTGTCTTTGATTTATAAGTATCAGGACTTATCTTTTTAGATATGCCACTGTTGTCAGTAAGAACTATGCTTCCATCAGATTTATCCTCAAAAACAATCTTCTTTTTATCTGTAGATATATCATTAAATATCTCTTCACCTTCACTTTGGATTCCTGACATTTCGCTTCCCAATAAACTCTGGTTATATTGAATTTTTATTATTTTACCAGCTGCATTTTTGTACTCATAGTATTTTGCCTCTATCTTTTCTGTTGGTTGAGTAGGCTGTACAGTAGCATTCTTATCGGTATCACTCTTAGAAGTTGAAGCATCATTTTTTTTATCCTTGCCAGTATCCTTTTCCCCTGATATCTTATCCTTTACTGATGCATTGTGCCATGGCATTTTCAATGCAATATTTATATTATTTTTATCTAAATAATATCTGATTCCAAAAAATCCAGCAAAAATCAAAATCAATACGAATAAGGTCAAATTTACCTTTCTTCTTTTCATCCTCTGGTCATACTCCTTGCTGAATATACTGGGCTTTCCCATGAAAACGCCTCCTTTACTTTTGCTATAACTTATTATACCCTATTACTATCTATAAAAAAAGGAAAACATCTACAAAATAAAAAAATCACCATAAAGGTGATTTTGGTGGGCCATCGGGGACTCGAACCCAGGACACCCTGATTAAGAGTCAGGTGCTCTACCAACTGAGCTAATGGCCCATGAAACTATTTAATTTATTTATTGTAATATGGTGGGCCATCGGGGACTCGAACCCAGGACACCCTGATTAAGAGTCAGGTGCTCTACCAACTGAGCTAATGGCCCATATATTCAATATTAAGACTAATTCATTATGGCGCGCCCAGTAGGATTCGAACCTACGACCTCCAGATTCGAAGTCTGTAACTCTATCCAGCTGAGCTATGGGCGCCTAACAAAATAAGACTGCCATACTTTTAAAATTGGTGCGCCCAAAGGGATTCGAACCCCTGGCACACGGCTTAGAAGGCCGTTGCTCTATCCAACTGAGCTATGAGCGCATATGTGGAGCGGGTGATGGGAATCGGACCCACATGACCAGCTTGGAAGGCTGGAGCTCTACCACTGAGCTACACCCGCAAATATTGGAGCGGAAGACGGGATTCGAACCCGCGACGTTCACCTTGGCAAGGTGACGCTCTACCACTGAGCCACTCCCGCATAGGAGTTAAAAGTATATATGGTGCGGGCGAAGGGACTTGAACCCCCATGCCATAGGCGCTAGATCCTAAGTCTAGTGCGTCTGCCAGTTCCGCCACGCCCGCAAGATATTTGGTTATTGTTGTAACCTGGTGAGCCACCGGGGAATCGAACCCCGGACACCATGATTAAAAGTCATGTGCTCTACCGACTGAGCTAGTGGCTCATGTATAAGTGGCTGGGCTGGCAGGACTCGAACCTACGAATGCGGGAGTCAAAGTCCCGTGCCTTACCGACTTGGCTACAACCCAATAAATAAATGGGGTGGATAAAGGGATTCGAACCCTTGGCCTCCAGAGCCACAATCTGGCGCGCTAACCAACTGCGCTATACCCACCATATATGGTGCGCCCTAAGGGATTCGAACCCCTGGCACACGGCTTAGAAGGCCGTTGCTCTATCCTACTGAGCTAAGAGCGCACATTTTGGAGCGGGTGATGGGAATCGGACCCACATGACCAGCTTGGAAGGCTGGAGCTCTACCACTGAGCTACACCCGCATACTAACAGCATAATTTATTATATCATGTTGTCGGGTTTTGTCAATATTTAAATTCTGTAAAAAGTGGTCGGGGTGACAGGGATTGAACCTGCGACCTCATGGTCCCAAACCACGCGCGCTCCCATCTGCGCTACACCCCGGTTTCTTCATCGTTGGGCTTCATCTCCCGGCGACAATATATAGTATACATGATGAATCCCCACCCGTCAATACACTTTTTAAAAATATTTCATGCCAGATTTTGGGCAGCAAATACAAAGCACATCACACATCAAATTTACATATGATAATAGCTTAAGAAGTACTGCTGATGCAGCTATACATATAAAAGTATTTTGTAATGTGCATTGCATCCTTTTATATAGTAAACATCTCTATATTAATATCCCCATCTTTAATATCCATAATAGCATAACCTGGCGCTGATACCCTTGGTAGAGACGTGCTTCCTGGGTTTAAGACCCATATACCATTTTCGTACTCCAAGCTCTGTTTATGGGTATGGCCATATATAATGATATTAGCTTCCTCCTCCATACCTTTGTAACAAAGCCTATCAATTCCGAAATAGACTCCATATCTATCGCCATGAGTTAGAAAGATTTTAACACCTTCCAGACTTATAACATTTTCAGTTGGAACTTCAAGAGAAAAATCATTGTTTCCCCTAACATATTCTATTCTCTTTTGATACTTTGAGTTTACCTTTACAAGGTCTTTATATCCATCGCCTGCATGGATTATCATATCTATATCTCCCATTCTTTGCAGAGCCTTATCAAGGCTGTACAAATATCCATGGGAATCACTAACTACTCCAATTCTCATAATACCTTCCCCCTAGGGGTTGTCGCACAAAGAAAGGTAAATTATATCCCTTTAAGGTGTGTGAGAAGGTAACAGGCACTTGATTTATTAGTTATTTAAGAAAAATAGTAGAAGATAGTTTTTCTTAAATAACTAATAACTCAAGAGCCTGTCGCCTTACTTATAACTCAAGTGACTGTTACCTAGGGATATATCCTGTGCGGTAACACCCATTATAGTTTATTCTTAAGATCCTTAAGGGCCATGCTTCTGTGGCTTATGGCGTTTTTTTCAACTGACAAAAGCTCAGCAAAGGTTTTGTTGTATTCTGGCACTATAAACAATGGATCATATCCAAACCCATTGCTTCCCTTCTTGTCATATCCTATTCTGCCCTCAACATATCCCATTGCGTTTATTCTTTTTCCATCAGCAGTTAGGAGTACTATTGAGCATACAAATCTTGCTCCCCTTTTTTCCTCTGGAACATTCTTAAGTTCCTCTAAAAGCTTTTGATTATTCTTGTCATCATTTCCATGTTCTCCAGCATATCTTGCTGAAAAAACTCCTGGTGCACCATTTAAGGCATATACTTCAAGTCCTGAATCATCTGCTATTACCGCTTCATGAGTCATATCAAATATGGCCTTTGCCTTTATATATGCATTTTCCTCAAAGGTTGCTCCATTCTCCTCTACATCTACAGATATTCCTGCTTCCTTTAGGGATAACACCTCTTCAAAATAATCTCCTATAATCTCTTTAATCTCTTCTATTTTATGTTTATTGTTGCTTGCTATTATAACTCTTTTAAATCTGTTCCCCATCCTCATTAACACCACCTGTTCCAATCCTCAATGCAGCATCTCCAAGAGCCTTCTTTTGAGCATCTATTGAGTGCATTATTCCCTTTTCTGCTATAGAAATAAGGCTTTGCATTTCATCTTTAGTAAATGGGCTTTCCTCTCCTGTACCCTGTATTTCAACGAACCTTCCGTCATCTGTCATAACAACATTCATATCTACCTTGGCATTTGAATCTTCAGCATAGCATAGATCCAGGATTATTTCATTTTCAACAATTCCTACACTTATTGCTGCAACATAATTGTTTATAGGATATGAAGGCATTTTTCCCTCATCATATATTTTGTTTACAGCATCAACAAGGGCAACAAAAGCACCTGTTATTGAAGCAGTTCTTGTACCTCCATCTGCCTGTATAACATCACAATCTATCCATATGGTTCTTTCTCCAACCTTTTTCAAATCTACAATAGATCTTAATGCTCTTCCTATGAGTCTTTGTATCTCAGCTGTTCTTCCATCGATCTTACCTCTACTTGCATCTCTTGACTTTCTTGTCTGTGTTGAGCCTGGAAGCATTCCATATTCACAGGTAATCCATCCTTCTCCAGTTCCCTTTAAAAATGATGGTACCTTTTCATCGATTGTTGCAGTACAAATAACCTTTGTATCACCAAACTCCACAAGAACTGAGCCCTGTGGATGTTTTATGTAATTTCTTGTTATTTTTATTTCTCTGGTTTGATCATTCATTCTTCCGTCTATTCTATTCATTTTTTGCCTCCTTTAAAAATTCCATATTAACTTTATATATTTCATCCGCTTCAGGTGGTAAAATAGGTTCCTCTCCCTGAGATGAATTTATTATTTTATCCTTCTCTGTTATTTTACCAACGATTGCGGCATTTATCCCCTTATCCATTAATATTTTACATAAACCTTTACCATCAGCGCAAGCTATTATCATGCATCCACTGGAAATCAATCTATATGCATCTATATTGATATGTTTACATATTACATTAGTCTCATAAGCCACAGGTATTCTATCCTTATATACATAAACACCCTTATTTGATGCTTCTGCCACCTCCCAAATGGCTCCAAGTACTCCTCCTTCAGTAGCATCATGCATTGCATTAACTCCAAAGTTAGAAGCAGTTAGCCCTACGTCAACAACACTTATATTGTTTACCATATTAGCAGCTTTTACTAATACATCATCATTTATTTTATCCTTCAGACTCTCATAATAATCCCCAGCTATTATACTTGTTCCTTCAAGTCCTGCATATCCTGTAACAACAACGTCATCCCCTACTCTAGCTCCCCCTGTTGTTACAACTCTGTTGAGTTTTTCTTTTCCAATAGCCGTTATTGATAAAACAATCCTGTTAACTGCATCGGTAACTTCTGTATGTCCTCCAAGTATATCAATTTTAAGCTCGCCACATGCTCTGTTTACATCATCCATAACTTTTTTTATATCCTCAAGTTCTGAAGATGGTGGCACAAGAAGAGTAACAAGCACACCTATTGGTCTTACCCCTGCTGAAGCAATATCATTACAGCATATATGTATCCCTATTGTCCCTGCATCCTTTGCTGCAGCAGTTACAGGATCCGTTGTTAATACACATGCATCTTCTCCAAATTTAACTATGGAGCAATCCTCCCCAACACTAGGCCCTACAACTACATCTTCACTAAATCTTTTTATCCTATCTATTATAGCTTCCTTCAAAACCTCATTTGGCAACTTACCCACTTGCATACTATAACCTCCGTTCCAAATACAATTATACATTTAAAAAACACTTTGTAAAAGATAACTTAAGCAGCAACATAAATGTATATTTTAGGGAAAACGCGTCTTAACTTAGTAGTTTATTTGTACCTTTAAAGACCGTTCCAACCGAGGTGTCGGGGCATTTAACCCCTTGG
>DAMCZI010000088.1:0-7095 GCA_032095175.1 Clostridiaceae bacterium | reverse complement strand
AAATGCCCTGACACCTCGGTTGGAACGGTCTTTAAAGGTACAAACTAACTACTACGTTGCGTCGCATAATCCCTATGCTGTGGCTTCATCCTTGTAATATTTCGCTTGGGAATACCACAACTCATAGTATTTGCCATGGTCATCCTTTAACAGTTCTTCGTGATTACCCTTTTGAACTATTTCCCCTTGATTAAATACTGCGATTTCATCGCAAAATCTACAGGAGGAAAGCCTGTGGGATATATAGAAAGCGGTTTTTGTGCCTACTATTTCATTGAATTTTGAATAAATCTCAAACTCTGATATAGGGTCTAAGGCTGCTGTTGGTTCATCCAGTATTATAATAGGAGCATCACGATATAATGCTCTGGCTAAGGCTATCTTTTGTGCTTCGCCGCCTGAGATTTCTACTCCATCTTCATCAAAGTCCTTATATAATGGTGTTTGTACACCATTTGGCATAGCATTTAATCTTTTCTCCAACCCAGCTTCCTCTAAAACGTTTTTGACAGACTCTTCATTATAATTTATAGAGGTTGCTACATTTTGCCCAAGTGTAAAAGAGAAGAGCTTAAAGTCCTGAAATACTATAGAGAATAGTTTCATATATTCATCATAATCATATTTTTTAATATTTATTCCGTTAAGAAGTATCTCGCCTTCATTTGGATCATACAATCTACATAGAAGCTTGATAAATGTAGTTTTTCCTGAACCGTTCATTCCTACTATTGCTAAACGTTCTCCAATGTTTAGCTTTATTGAAACATTTTTTAGTGCATATATATCAGTGCCTGGATACTTAAAGGATACATTTCTAAACTCTATTTCATATTCATTATCATCTCTTTTTTCTACAGGAATTTTTCCTATGTGCTTTTCATTTTTAATATTTAAGAAATCAATATATAATTCTAGGTATTGATTATTATTAATAATACTGTTAATGGATGCTAAAACTTCCTTGCTGCCAGACATAAATTGATTTATACTACCTGCATATTGAACTATACTACCTATGGTTATAGCTCCTATTATGGCCTTTAATCCCACAAAAATATATATAGTTCCACTAAGTAAAGACGATATAAATGCTTCGAGCCCGCTAAATTTTCCTTTCATATTACCAACATTATTAAACATGTCTTTTGAACCTTGGCTAAAGGTTTCTATTTCTTTGCTTATAATTCTCTTTTGATTATATAATCTTATATCTTTACCTACATTGTAATCTAAAGCCTCATTATAATAGAAAGTAAAAAATCTATTTAAATCCATAAATTTGTTAAAATATGCAAAATACTTTTTATCTGCTTTTGTTCTTATTTTTAAGGTGAATACTGTACCAATTAAAATTAAAATCAAAAGAATATAAGAAAACAACGTGGAATTTATAAAAGCGAAATTTCTATCAACAACGGAGCTTGGTTTAAATAGGTTTATAACTAATGCAACAGATGTGATAACTGTAATAAAGCCTTTAGTAAAATCACCTGTGTATTCCAGAAGGGCGTTTGTACCTCCACTGCACATGTTTTGTGATTCTGATATCTTTGTTCTTAGGCTGTGAACTTCAGGATTTTCAACATACTCGTAGTCCATATTTATGATTTTTTCATTTAATTTCATATTCTGATTTTGATTCATAATATCTTCGAGTAGAATTCTTAAATGGCCAAGCCCAGTAGATATAAGGTGAATTGCTAAATTCCCTCCGATAGTAATTAATACTAAATATATAAGTTTATTTATATTCTTTGCTTCAAGTAACTCATCAATAATTCTGGCAGGCATGTATATGTTTATAAAGGGAGCTATGGACTTAAAAAGGGAATCTAGTATAGTAACAGGCAGTATCCAGGGCTGTAATCTATATATTTCCTTTAAACCAATTTTTAAAGTAGCTAGTTGTTTCTTTAAATTGCTTCTATGCATTTTTTTCACCACCTATATTATCCTTATAATAATAGCTCTGCATATCATACATTTTCTTATATTTCCCGTTTTTATCCATAAGACTATAATGATTACCCTCTTCCACTATTCTGCCATCGTCAATAAATACTATTCTGTCACAAAATCTTGTGGAAGATAATCTGTGAGATATAAATATGGAGGTATGGTCTTTCGTTAATTCATTATACTTTTCATATATTTCGTTTTCAGCTATAGGGTCTAAGGCTGCTGTGGGTTCATCAAGTATTATAATAGGAGCATCTTTATATAATGCTCTTGCAAGCATAAGCTTTTGCATTTCTCCACCTGACAGCTCTATTGCCTCTTCATATAAAGATTTAACTAATAAGGTTTTCTTGCCATTTGGTAAGGAACTTACTTTTTCCATAAACCCTGACATGTTAAGCACGTTATCCATTTTTACATCATCAATATCATCTTCTGTGTTTAATGCAATATTCTTTTCTATGGATATAGGTAATAAATGAATATCTTGAAATACTACAGAAAACAAAGTATAGTATTCGTCCCTATTATAAAGACTATTATTTTTCCCGTTAACATATATTTCACCCTTTGTAGGAGTATATAAGCCACAGATGAGTTTTACTAATGTGGTCTTGCCAGCACCATTAACACCTACTAATGCTATTTTTTCTCCTTTTTTTATGTGAAGATTCATATTTTTTATTGTATAGTCCTTTGCCCCGGGGTATTTATAATACACTTTTTTAAATTCTATATCGCAGGGTAGTTCATAGGAAGCTGGTAGTTGTACACCAGCGCCTCTATTCATTTTATCCTCCATCTCAAAATATTCTCTTAAATCGCAGACTTCTAGACTCATTGAATTTAAGGAGTTTAAGTTTTTTACAATGCCAGATAGCCATGTAGAAAAACCAGCCACTGCTCCAAAATATAGAACAAAATTTCCTATGGGCATATCTTTGTATATAACTAAATATATAAGAAAACCATAAGTTAAGCCATCCCTTAATAGAAGGAGTATTCCATCAATAATATTTGCAAAATATCTATGATATATATTTTTCTTTTCAAAATATATTTTTTTGTTTTTCATAGTAGAAAACATATCTTTAAACCAGGGAAACATATTATAAAGTCTCATATCTTTTGCAGATTTAAATTCTCCTGTTTTGTCCATTATATAATGAAGTTTCCTTTGTATAGGTGCTAAATTATCCTTATTGCTATGTTCGAATTTGCTTACATGTTTTCCTAGATAATAGTTTATTATAGATGATAAAATTAAAAATGCTATTATTAATGGATGAATGGACGATATTATACCTGCATATAGTGTAAATCCTATGATATTTGAAAATGTATCTACACCTACTTTTATGATTGCCTCAGTAGAAGAACTATTTTGCTGAGTAGCCATATGAGCCTTCATAAATTTTTCTTGGCCAGCTGGTCCGTCAATATTATCAAAATCTGTATCCATAGCCTTGACTGATAGCTGATTTATATAATTAAACCTATAAGAAGTTGCTCTATACTTTGTTATAGAAGATGAAACACTTAATAATACATTTAATCCTATTATACTGACAATAGGTATGCCCACGTTTACCATTAACTCTGAAATTGATACATGATTTGTAACAGAGTCTATGAGTATTTTAGGAATATATATCCCAAGCAGTGGGATAGCTACTATGGCAGGTATTTGCAAAAAACATAGGGCGAATAGTAATTTATCCCACTTCCAAATGTTTTTTATTAAGTAAATAGTATTTTTAAGCATTGAATATTTGGGCTTGCTTTTATGGGTGTTTGCCTCTTCCATTTTTATCACCTCAACTACATGATAACAATTTAGCTTTCCTAATTTATAAAAAAAGCACCAATGGTTAAATTTTAAACACCAATGGTACTATAATGGCAGAATAACCTCTGTGGCGAATACACCTTCTTCATTTTGTCTGTTTATAAAGCCATTGTATTTAGCTACAATATTATCTACTCTTTTCAAGCCGAAGCCGTGATTTTTTGCTAGCTTTGTGCTTATATATCCTAAACCTGTCTTTTTAATCTCTCCGCCTACAGAATTGGTTATAGAAATATACAGTTGTTCTTTCATCTCTCTAATATAGACTCTTATAAACCTGTCCTCGGGGTTTTCAAGCTTGGTTGCAGCTTCCATAGCGTTATCCATTAAATTGCCGATAATAACGCTTAAATCTATGTCTGATACCCTAAGATTTTTAGGTACCGCTGCCTTTGCGTTTATATTTATTCCCTGATTTGTTGCTAGTGATAGTTTGGTATTTAGAATGGCATCCACCATTATATTACCTGTTTTTAAAACCTTATCTATATTGGTCAAATCCTTGTCTAAATCATTTAGATACTGTTCCATAGCTTCATATTTGCCTAATTCAAGATAAGCCTTCATTGTTTGAATGTGGTTGTGATAATCGTGCTTCCAGCCCCTCATTTCTTTATATATGTTTTCAACTTCATTATACTGCTTTGTAATTAAATCATTCTGATAATTGGATATACGCTTATCTATTAATTTATAGAATATATATCTTATGCTGAAAACTATAAGGATTACTGCAGCTAAAACAGCTGCAATCAATATAAATATCTTAAAACTATTCAATCGTGTCACCTCTAAAATATTTTATAAAGGCCATATTGGTATTTGAATACTGACTTCTACTTATGGGAATTGCTTGTCCATTATCCAGTTGTAATTCACTGTTATTGATTCGTTTTATATACTTTAATCCAACGATGTAGGATCTATGACATCTAATGAATATATTATTATCTATTTCTTTCTCTATGGTGCTTATACTTTTTCTAGTTGTATACTTACCACTTACAGTATTTATTTCTATGTAGTGTGCAAAAGCTTCTATATAAATTATATCATTCTGCATTACTCGCTGGATTCCTCCATCTACATCTATAAGTATGGTCTTTTCTTCCCTTGGAATTTTTAAAACAGCTTTATTTAAACATTGACAAAGCTTGTCTTCTTTTATTGGCTTAATTAAATAATTCAATGCAGATACATCATAACCATCAGCAATATAATCAGCAATGGCAGTTATGAAGATTATATTTAGAAGTTCGTCTTCCTGCCTTATTTTTTTAGCCAGTTCAATGCCATTTTGCCCTTTCATCTGAATATCCAATAGGATTATGTTGTATTTTTTGTTCATGCTCCAGCTAAATTCAAAGCTTTCCGCGCTATTAAAAGCCGCTATTATTACGTTTATATTTTTATCACGTGCCCATTTATATACATATTTTTCCAAAAGCTCTACTTGGACTTTTTCATCATCAATTATGGCTATATTAACTGCATTCATCATTTTTGATCACCTTCTACCATAATAAATTGTATCTGTTTAAATCATAAAGCTATCTATTACCTTCTATAATTATAATATATATTAACTAAATTTATAATATTTGTTATACAATTCATAATTAATTTGAAAAAGGCATTTTAAGGGTTTACAGTATTAAGTCAGGACTTTATTATAAGAGGATTATGCTGTATAATTCAATAAAAGGCTTTTTTATAGTTTCTGATTTGAAGGAGTGGTTTAATGAGATGGCTTGATAAGCTTGAAAGAAAGTATGGAAAGTTTGCTATAAGAGGATTGATGACATATATTGTTGGACTTACAGCTGCAGCATATATATTTATTTTGGTTGATCCGAGTTTTTATTATAAGATAACCCTTATACCTGAACTGGTTTTTAAAGGTGAAGTGTGGAGATTAATAACATATATATTCATGCCAGAAGGAGGTAATCTATTATTTACGGTAATAGCTTTATATTTTTACTATTTTATAGGAAGCAGCCTTGAAAATGAGTGGGGAAGCTTTAGATTTAATGTTTATTATTTCCTTGGCATGATAGGAACTACAATAGCGGCTTTGTTAACAGGATGGGGAACAGCTACCTATCTAAATCTTTCTTTGTTCTTAGCTTTTGCATATTTGTATCCAGAGTATGAAATATTGTTATTTTTTATACTTCCAGTAAAAATGAAATATTTAGGTTGGCTTAACTGGGCTTTGATAGCCATTACTGTTATATTCTCACCAATACCACAAAAGATTGCAGCTATAGCATCTGTATTGAACTTTTTAGTTTTCTTTTGGAAAGAAGTATTTATCCGTACAAAAACGACTAGAAGTGCTTACAATAACAGAAGAAGATTCAAGGCTGAAATACCAAAGAATCTTACAATGCATAAATGTTCTGTATGTGGTATAACTGAAAAGGATAATCCAGATATGGAATTTAGATATTGTGTAGAATGTGATGGTGGAGATTATGAATACTGTATGGAGCATCTCAAAGACCACAAACATATAAAGAAAGTAGTTCCTATAAATAGAGATAACGAGTAATTCAATCCAATTTAAAGATTGTGACAGGTTTGATAATATTAACTGTTAAAAACCTGTAATATATGGTGAAACCCCTCATAAACGATTGTTTATGAGGGGTTTATGTGTTTGACTGTTATTGGAATAAAAGGTAACATTGATATAAAACAAATTAAAGGATGGTGGGTAAAATGGCACTAACCACAGCTATTGTTTACACATCGCTAGTTATTTCTATCATTACAGCAATACTTTTATTTAAAAATGTAGTTATAAGTTATAGACTGGGATATAAAGGACCTAAAAAGATTCTACTTTTTACACTACTTTTAGTAACTCTTGTTATTGCATTAAGCTCTGTAGAATCAGCATTTTTTGTTAGAGGTCTTATTCATAGTAGAGTGTATGATGATAGTCTGACAAAGGAAATGCTTTTGGCTATAAAAGGTGAGATAAAGCAGGGAACAATTACTTCAATAGTATTTCTTGTAATATGTATTGCAACCTTTATAGGTCATTGGGTTACATACAAAAGTATACAGGCTGATATACAGAAGGACGTAGATATGCCAAAGGAAAGATGGAATTGGGGAAGAATAAATGGAAACAATCAGAATATAACTAAGAATAGCTAAGGGGCAAAGGCCCCTTTTTTTAATGTGAATAATAAGGCGTATTAAAGAAAATAACAAATCAATATTTTGGTCTATTTTGTGTCATACTTCGTCAATGAAAGCTCAAGTTAGCC
>DAMCZI010000087.1:0-7214 GCA_032095175.1 Clostridiaceae bacterium | reverse complement strand
AAATAAAATATGTAGAATTCTTGCAACATATGAGTTTCGAATGTTCTTAGGTTGTTGCCATCCATACAATCTTAGAATTTCAACACGCAGTGAGTGTTTTCCAAGGGGTTAAATGCCCCGACACCTCGGTTGGAACGGACTTTAAAGGTACAAACTAACTACTACGTTACGTCGCATTATCTCTAAGTTATGAAATTAGGTTATAGGCTGTCATTACTTGCGTCAAGTGAGTCTATGGTTTATAATTTATTTGATATTTACTTGAAAGGAAGAGATTTGATGAAATTAGGTATAGTAGGACTCCCTAATGTAGGAAAAAGTACTCTATTTAATGCAATAACTCAGGCAGGAGCAGAAGCCGCCAACTACCCCTTCTGTACTATAGAACCAAATGTAGGAGTTGTAACAGTTCCTGATAAAAGACTTGATAAGCTTGCTGAAATGTATAACCCTAAAAAAGTAACAAGAGCCGTTATAGAATTTTATGATATAGCAGGACTTGTTAAAGGAGCAAGTAAGGGAGAAGGACTTGGAAACAAGTTTCTATCACATATAAGGGAAGTAGCAGCAATAGTACATGTTGTAAGATGCTTTGAGGACTCAAATATCGTTCATGTTGAAGGTTCAATTGATCCTGTAAGGGATATCGAAACCATCAACCTTGAATTGGTATTCTCCGATATTGAGGTACTTGAAAGAAGAATAGATAAAACTCAAAAGGCTGCTCGTTCAGGAGATAAAAAATCCATAGCTGAACTTAGCTTTATGGAGAGGCTTAAGGAACATCTCGAAGCAGGAAAACCTGTTAGAACCATGGAAATGGATGATGAAGAAAAAGAACTGGTTTCTCAATATTTTCTATTAACATCAAAACCAGTACTCTATGCTGCAAACCTTTCTGAAGATGATATAATAAATGGTTATGAAGATAATCCATATGTTAAAAAGGTTGAAGAATATGCAGCCTTAGAGCATTCAGAGGTAGTTCCTATATGTGCAAGACTTGAAGAGGAAATATCAACTCTTGAAGAAGATGAAAAGAAGATATTCCTTGATGATTACGGTCTTCAAGAACCAGGACTTTACAGATTAATTAAAGCAAGTTATAAGCTGCTTGGACTTATGAGCTTTTTAACTGCAGGTCCTGATGAAGTTCGTGCTTGGACAATAGAAATGGGAACAAAGGCACCTCAGGCTGCTGGAAAAATTCATACTGATATAGAAAAAGGTTTCATCAGAGCTGAAGTAATAAAGTTTGATGATCTTGTTGCCTGCGGTTCAGAAACTGCAGCTAAAGAAAAGGGGCTTATGAGGCTTGAGGGAAAAGAATATATAATGCAGGATGGAGATGTAGTATTATTTAGATTTAATGTGTAAAATATTGTGCCCGGGGATGTTTCCCGGGCACGTTTTAGTTACTTTCTATATTTTTCATAGAATGAATTTCTATATCTATTAAGCTTTACATTTATATTATCCTTTAAGACATCAAATATTTGTTTTTTACCATGGGTGTTCTCTTTAAGCCTACATAGTATTTCTATACAATCTCCTATACTTTTTACAGCATATATATGAAACAGTCCTCTTTCTACAGCCGAAATCACTTCATCCTTTAGTATCAGTTCATCAATATTTGAATGTGGAATAACAACCCCCTGGCTTCCATCAAGCCCAAACAAGCTACATATATCGAAAAAGCCTTCAATTTTTTCGTTGACCCCTCCTATTGGCTGTATTTCCCCTCTTTGGTTTACAGAACCTGTTATCGCAATACTTTGTTTTATTGGAATATCGCCAAGGCTTGACATCAAAGCAACTAGTTCAGCAGCAGAAGCGCTATCACCATCCACTTCACCATATAATTGTTCAAAACAAATACTTGCACTAAATGAAATAGGCATTGTCTGTCCAAAGGTTTCACCAATATATCCCGAAAGAATCATAACCCCTTTACTATGAATGTCCCCGCTCATATTTGTCTCTCTTTCAATATTTATAATACCATCTCTACCTGCAAAGGTTGCAGCAGTAATTCTGCTTACTTTTCCAAAGGACACATCTCCAAAGTCCAGTACAGAAAGACCATTAATTTCTCCTATCTTATACCCCTTCAAATCAACAATATATTTTCGTTCCTTGTACATCTCCAATATTTTATCCCTATAAAGTCCATGCCTTCTCTCCCTTGCAGCAATAGCAGCTTTAATATCTTTTCTTCCAATCATGTCTTTTTCATTTGCCTCAGCAATTGCATAGGCTTGATCTATCATTTCAACTATACTATGCATGGATGCTGTAAAATACTGTCTGCTTTCTGTAAGCCTTGTGGAATACTTAAATATCTCAAGAACACCATCACAAGATATTGGCAATATACCTTTTTCACGACAGTAGTTACTAATAAATCCTAGTATTTTCAGGGCTGTACCATCAATATTTTTTATTTCATCCTCAAAATCCGCTCTTATTTTAAACAATTCATGAAAATCCTCATCATACTTATACAGTACATGAAAGATATATGGATTTCCCAAGAGAACAATTTTAACTTTTAAAGGGATTTCCTCCGGTTTTAATGTAACCATCGGTATTATGTCAAATTGATTTTTAAGATTTTCTATTGTAATACTCTCTCCCCTTAAGCATCTTTTTAATGCTTCCCATCCTTTATAACTTCCCATTAACTGCAGTGCATCAATAATTAAATATCCACCATTGGCTCTGTGAAGGCTTCCAGGCTGAATCATGGTAAAATCCGTTACAAGATTTCCAGACTTATTTTCATATTCAATTATTCCTAGTAGATTATGATACTCAGGAGTATCTTCATAAACAACTGGAGCACCGGAAACATCCTTGTTGCATACCATCACGTTAATATAATACCTCTTAAAGAAATTTTCATCGTAACCCTTATTTTCATCTTCCTCTTCAAAAAAAGCAGAGATATTTTCTATTATATCGTCCCTTAAATCAATCAAATAATCAAAAATCTTTTTATCATACCCATATTTATTCACTAAATCTCTAATTTTTGAATCTACTATTTTCCCAGATGTTCTATCTTCAAGTTCTCTAAGACTTGCAACCATGTTCTTTTTAATAATTTTTGTCTGCTTTATAACATCATAGGCAGTTAACTTTAAATTGGTTACATTAACATTTATAATACTCCTTTCTTCCTCTGTAATTTGACTATATTCCCGCTCACTCATCTCCGTCCCGTCCTTGATTGGAATGAATGCAAATCCTTCTCCTGTGCTTTTAACATTAAAGCACTTATTCTTTGCTTCCTCATACAATTTATCTGCAATACCCAATATCTCCTTTTGATATGCTTCCACTAACATATTTTTTTCTTTTTGATACTCATCATTGGAAAAGAATCTTGGAACTTCATCAAACAGTTCTTCAACAAATCCCTCTACATCCATTTTAAACTCCTGGGCAGTTCCTGGTTTTAATCTTAAAGCTATAGGTTTATTTAAATCATTAAAATTATATACATAGCTCCAATCCCATGCTGTAGACTTTTTCTCTGCAAATTCCATTATCCTCTTTATTGCATAGCTTCTTTTTCCCATACCACTATTTCCAGATATATAAATGTTATATCCTCCTTTATCTATTATCAGACCTAAATCAATTGCTTCTGCAGCACGTTCCTGGCCTATTAATTCTTTATAACAGGATACTTCAGATGTATTATGAAATTTAGGTAGTGAATCCCATGTAATATCTAAGTCCCCTTTACCTAGTTCAATAAACTCCGACATGTTCTCCCCCCCTTTGCCTTAATATATAATATTCTTTCAATTCTATTTTAAACAGTATTTTTTTATTCTTTACAGGATAATTATTAATAGAATTTGCATGTTGTATTTATATGTTTCGCATAAATGATTCTACATTGCTCGATCCTAAACATTTATGTGAAATCATATTCCTTGATTCATTAATCGCACAACACCCAATGTAAAATCTTTAGTGCGATTAATATAAGTTAAAAAAGGCACAAAATCCATTTTTCATAGACTTTGTGCCTTTTTATAAATTTAATTATATATTTTAGGCGTATTAAAGAAAATAACAAGTCAAAGATTTTGAGGATATTTTTACGTCAGACGAGAAAATGAAAGCTCAAGCTAGTTGGGCTAACTTGAACTTTCATTGACGAAGTATGACACAAAATAGGCCAAAATATTGACTTGTTATTTTCTTTAATACGTCTTAATAAGCTTTCTCTTCGCTGCTTACTCCTATTATTTTTAATGATGAACTTGCTCCTATTCTGGATGCTCCTGCTTCGATTATAGCTACAGCCTCTTCAAAATTATGAACTCCACCTGAAGCCTTAACTCCCATTTCACTTCCTACTGTTTCTCTCATTATCTTAACATCCTCTACTTTTGCTCCCCATTTGCTAAATCCTGTAGAAGTCTTAACAAAGTCAGCTCCAGCACTTTTTGAAAGTTCACATGCTTTTACCTTTTCCTCATCAGTAAGGAGACATGTTTCTATTATAACCTTTACAAGAGCTTTTCCCTTAGCTGCATCAACAACAGCCTTTATATCGTTTTCTACGTATTCAAATTCTCCTGCCTTTAGCATTCCTATGTTTATTACCATATCAACTTCTTCTGCACCATCTTCTATTGCCTTTGTTACTTCGAATGCTTTAACTGCAGAACTTGAAGCACCTAAAGGAAAACCTATTACAGTACAAGTTTTTACACCGCTTCCCTTAAGTTCTTCACTAACCATTTTAGCATAGCATGGATTTATACATACTGAAGCAAATTTGTTTTCAATTGCTTCTCTGCAAACCTTCTTTATTTCCTCTGGTTTTGTTTCAGCCTTCAATACTGTATGATCAATTATTGAAGCTACATATTCTTTAGTTATCATGAATATTCCTCCCTTAATAAGCTTCTATTTTTGCAACAACTATATTTTTAACTCATACCCATTGTATGCGTTATTTTCATATAATCATTTTACTATAAAAATTTTAAAATGCAACTGTATAAGGCGTATTAAAGAAAATAGCAAGTTTCCTTTAACACGCCTTATATGATTTTATATCAAAACTACTCCAAAAATAAGTATCATAAGCACAGCTGTTGTTGATGCCACTAGTAATACATAGTCATTTACATTTCCACTGTGGACACTCCCCATGAATTTAAAATATTTTTTGAAATTGTATTTGAACCCCCAGAATAAATCTCCTCCACTTACATGTGAGTGAACACTCTTTTCACCACAATAGAAAGTATCAAGCCTAGTATCCTCCACCGAAGCTGCAATGTATCCAGCTGACCTTACAGTACCAACAGGATTAAATCCTCCTAATAATATTAATACACCAAAAGCAGCAAATAATATTATAAAAAGCACAAGCCATGATATTGGATTATAACCTGCAATTGTATAGTTAATTACTACAGGCTCTATTTTACTGTTAATTATTTTTTCTGCATATCCACTACCCATCATTACATTTATATACTTTCCAACATTAAATATTGCTGTAACTGCAGGTTGAATCAAATATCTGCTTACAATTTGAGGTAGTATACCTGCTCCAAAACAGCATGCTCCAAGTATAATCATCGGTATTCTCATAAGCAGAGGAACTTCTCTTGTGTTCTCTAGCTCCTCAGGAAGCTGTCCAAAGAAAACCGATTGGGTAACCTTTATAAAGGATGCAAGTGTCATTACACTTACCAATAGAGCTATTATAGTAACAACAGCATAGGCTGGATTATTAGTTTCTATAGCCTTCTCATATGTAGCCTGATAAATAATCCACTTGGAAGCAAATCCATTAAAGGGTGGCAGCCCGCTTATTGAGAAGGCTCCAATTAGAAATAATCCTGCTGTATATGGCATTTTTTTAGCTAAACCTCCAAGTTTGTTTAAATCTGTAGTTCCTGTAGCATATAATACTGCTCCTGCACATAAAAATAGAAGTCCTTTAAAAATCGAATGATTGATAGCATGATACAATCCACCAGTTAAACCTAAAACTGTATATAAACCAGCGCCAGTTATTATGTATCCAACCTGTGATATACTATGAAATGCTAGGAGTCTCTTAAAATCATTCTGATAAAGAGCCATTGTTACTCCAACAAACATCGTAACTGTACCCCAGAATACCATAAGCATCTGCATTTTTGGAAGTCCCATACACTGAAAAGCTATAAACACCAGCCTTAATATCCCATAAACACCAGCCTTGTTAACAACACCAGAAAATAACATTGATACTGATGTTGGTGCTGCCATATATGCATCCGGTGCAACAATATGACAGGGAACAAGAAATGCCTTAACAGCATATCCACCAATCATCAATGCCACAGCAAACCATAAAATTATTGGGTGCTGCCCAGTTTTTGCAAGTAATGCAAACTGAGCTGTTATCTGTGCAAGGTTAAGGGTGTGCAGATATGAATATATAATTGTTGTTCCCAATAAAACCAGAGATGAACCAAATGAACCTATAACGAGGTATTTAAAAGCTGCTTCTACAGATTTCCCTTCTCTATTTCTAAAGGCTGTAAGTCCAACTGAAGCAAATGTCATTATTTCTATCATTACATACATATTAAAAAGGTCTCCTGTATAAATTAAACCAATAATACTTCCTGAAAGTAAGAGGAAAATAGAATAGTATTTATCTGTACCATCATCTCTATCCATATACCTAAAAGAGTAAATTCCTGAAAGAAATATTATAAATGAGCAAATCATTCCAAAGAAAAGGCTTAATCCATCTACTTCAATACCTATTCCAATAGCAAAATCCGCCACTGGCTTCCAATTGCCCATCCAGTATGAAATTATTTTACCTTCAAGCATAACTTGTCCAAATAATAGTATAGTAAACATAAAGGATATGCTTGTCACAGCAATAACTATTATTTTTCTCAATAAGTTAAATTTTTTGCCTGTCACTGCTGTTAAAAAGGAACCCATGAAAAGAATCAGTATAGCATATACAGGATAGTGTATCATAAACTCAAACCTCCTTTTTGGTATTTATTCCCATGGTAATTGTTAACTATATTTTATTACATATTTATATTGCTATCAATCATTATTACTGTTAATTTTTGTTAATATTTGGTTCTTTTTTGTAATTTTTGCATAAGGCGTATTAAAGAAAATAACAAGTCAATATTTTGGTCTATTTTGTGTCA
>DAMCZI010000086.1:0-7223 GCA_032095175.1 Clostridiaceae bacterium | reverse complement strand
CTTCGCCCGCACCACAAAAAAGTCAACAGTTATATGCTGTTGGCTTTTTTATTATTGGAATATGAATTAAAGTAATATTTGAGGTGGATTTTTAATATTATCAAAGAAACTGTTTTTAAGTTCTGTTTTGGTATTTAACCAATCTTGCATACAGGTATATAAAAGTAAACGTCTGTAATTAATAAAGGTTGTAAGTTCCTTGTACCAGAAATCTGCAAGGTGATTCTCTTTTTCGTAGCCATTTATAAAGCTATGGAAAAAATGCTTTAGCTTTTTAGCATCACACAAAGGGGATGCCATACCCCCTGTTATATCAAACATAATCCCTTGTGCAGGTGTGGTAATGTCTTGTACAAAAAATTGTTTGCCTGCACAATCAAAATCAATGATTGTTATGTTTCTGTCTAGTACTAAAATGTTTCTCTGATGGTTGTCGTTATGAATGAAACCATAGTCATCCTGACCTTTTGGAAGTGTGTCAAGATAGTATTCCATTTCAGACCATGCTGATTTTACTAGGGGTTCTTTGCACCAGTTCATAAAGAATGATACTTCCCTTTTGTAGCTAAGATCACTGTCACCTATTTCCTCTGAAAATTTCTTTGTAATCTTGTGGGATTTTCCAATAATTTTACCCCATTCGTGTACTATCCCATCTGTTAACTCATGATTTTCCGGATTCCTTCCTGCACAGAATTCCATGATATATGCAGTGTAAACATGGTGGTTATCAATGCTTGTTTCATAAAGATTTCCGTTTTTATTTCTTATCGGATAAGCAATTTTAATTCCGTTTTTCCCGAGATAGTTTGCATATCTGATACGAGCTTCAAGTGAACGCAATTTATCAAATTGATTTTCAGGTATTGCAAGAATTTTTAATACCATCTTACTGTTGTTAGCATCATATGTATACACAATTCCATCGGAATCTTCACGACCACCTCCAAGAAATTTAAGTTCTTTTTCGTAAATAGAAAGCTTATCACATATTTCAGCCATTGCATTTTTAGTAACTTTTATCATGGATATTTTCCTCCTCACAGTATGCTTAAATAATGAATGGAATAGAACCTACCTATATATGAATGTCATTTTATGTACATTTGTAGAACATGGTGCTGTGTCTACAGTATAATGTTTATAAAATATATTAAAATCTTCATTATAGTTTGTCCAAAGAAATGTTATTGATTTATCATCCTCATAAAATATTGGATATAACGAGGTTTAGATATCATAATAATAGGGTAAGTTGTTATAGATTATACTAGTATATTTATTTGCTCCATATACCCTTTGTTATCTCTAAGTATGTCTCGCCCTCTTCAAGGTAGTTAGGTCTTGCTTTACTCACAAACCCAAGCTTGTCATAGAGCTTCCAAGCTTTTTTATTTTTTGGATTTGGATCAACGTAAGCCTTAGTTGCTAAATCATTTTCAAATACTTGATTGATTGAATATCTTAGTGCATACTCAGCAATACCTTTTCCTTGTGCAGTGGGAAGTAATTTTATATCAAGTGAAGCTAGATCATGTTCCAAATCAATTGAGTAAAATGTCTCGCCACAATAGCCAACATTCTCAGCGTAAATACTATAATGACGGCACATTTCATTTTGATTAATTCTATTTAACCATCCTTTTAATTTTTCGATATTAACGTTTAGACCATTTGGAAATCCAACATAAAACATTACATCCCCATTGTTCCATAGATTCATTATATTTAATAGATCATTCTCATCTGTAACTTTTATTGATATTTTGCCTGTATACATAAAAACCCTCCAATTTTAAAAGGGAACAAATTGAAGTATCCCCTACATTTTTTATTCTGTCCTTAATAAAATAGTAAGTGTTAGTTAAAATCATTACAATAGTATAAACAGTTATAAATGTTTTTTCCAATATGATTAAAATAGGGTTATTCGTGAACTTTACTTCTCTTAACAATAGCATATACGGTAATAATCTGATACAATAAAAGAAAAATTTATGTGTGGTGGTTAGGATGGAGAATAAAGAATATCTAAGAAAACTAGTTTTTTTCTCAGAGCTTGATGATAAAAGTCTCAATGAAATATCAAGGCTTATTGTTGAGAGAAAATATAAAAAGAATGAAATAATATTTATGGAGGGGGAACCCTCAGAGGCAGTGTTTTTCATTAAAAAGGGCAAGGTTAAAATATCTAAAAATGCACCTGATGGGAAAGAACATATAATTCATATAATGGGTAATGGAGATGTTTTTGCAGAGGCATGCCTGTTTGGAGACGTTCCATATCCTGCATCTGCCGAGGCTGTTGATGATACAGATATAATCATGATTAAAAACAAAGAATTTTTGGAATTGCTGGAGACAATACCTCAAGTAGCCATAGAGATAATAAGAGTAATGTCTGGAAGGCTTATAATGGTTTCAAGGCAGATTGAAAATCTTGCACTTAAGGATGCGTATGGAAAGGCAGCTTCGCTAATAATGCAGATGCTTAGATCTCAAGGAAATGCTATTAAAAATGGAGAAGTGCTGATCACAAACCTATCCAGACAGGAGATGGCTAATATGGTTGGGCTTACAAGAGAAACCTTTACAAGGGCATTATCTAAGTTAAAACAGGATGGTGCAATAGAAATAGATAGGGAGAATATAAAGATAGTGGATGCTGATAAATTAAAAAACTGGATGGGCTAGAATAATTTTAGGTTGACATAGGACATGCTCTGTGATAAGATAATACATGCGTCGTCGTTATAGATTCTATGAGCCACTAGCTCAGTCGGTAGAGCACATGACTTTTAATCATGGTGTCCGGGGTTCGATTCCCCGGTGGCTCACCATAAGCACTCTTTTATAAGAGTGCTTTGTTTTTTTTATAGGACTTTTGGTTCTTTAGACAAGGTAAGGAGTGCGGTGGAATCATAGAGAATACCATAGACATTATGATAATAGAGAAAAGTACATTGTCGTATGTATTCAGAAGGAATATATAGATTTCACAATATTCTACTCTTCCAAACAGCATATATAGAAATAGTTTGGTGGATTTTTGAAAGTTAAAATATGAGTATGTTTTTTATAGGAATGGTGTTGGCGGGGAACATTAAAAATGAAAGGAGAAAGTAGATTTGAAAAGTATAAAGACAATAGGACTTTCTTTACTTACTGGAATAGTGGTAGGACTTCTATTTTCAAAATTATCACTTCCAGTGCCTGCTCCTCCCAACTTTGAAGCATTTGCAGGTGTAGCAGGAGTATGTATAGGATCATTAATAATGGAGACTATTGAGAAGAGGAGAGAAAATTAATGACAAATATAATTTTAAGTGCAGCTACAGGAATTGTCCTTGGAGCAGTATTTAGAAAGCTTAAATTACCAATTCCTGCGCCTCCAACTATTGCTGGAGTAGTAGGAATACTTGGAATACTACTTGGAAGCATGATTGCAAAGGCTATATAAGAAATAATATAAACAACATAAATTGAATGTAATATGGCAGAGCTATATAGGTTGTATTAAAATTTTGAATTTTATCTTTAAAAACAGCCCTTACAGATTAGGTTAATCAAGGGATGCTTTTAAAAATGAAATGTAATAGAATTTTTGCAATGTATATATGCTGTGTCATATTTTTTTTTGCTTTGGGCAAATAATAACACTTGAGGTGAATTTGTTGAAGCTAAAAAATGTGAAAACAGATGCAATGCTTTTATCTGCTGCATTTATATGGGGATTAAAGCCTGCGATGATGAAAATTGGATTAATGGATATGAAGGTTAAAGACTATAATTCAGCAAGACTTATAATAGCTGCCTTAGTATCATGGATAGTTGTACTTGCAGGTGGAGGACATAAAAGAATAGAAAGAAAGGATATTCCAAATATATTTTTTGTCGCTGTGGGTGGTTTCTTTATATTTCAGTGGTTTTATGCAATTGGAATAATTAAAACAACTGCATCAGGTGCATCTTTGATTATGGGCACAGTGCCATTGATGGTTGCTCTAATAAATAAGCTAGTAGGGCATGATAAAGGTGGCAAGGAAATATATATTGGAGGAGTGGTTTCGTTGTTGGGGCTTATACTTGTATTAACAGGAGCAGGGGGAGTGGGAACTGTAGTTAGGAATATAAGAGGAAGCTTTTATATATTTATTTCAGCAGCGGCATATTCAATATATACTGTATTTGTAAAGCCACTAACAAAAAAGTATCCAGTAAATCAAATAACAGCCTATTGCATTACAATAACAGCATTTATAACATTAGGGATTACAGGAATTGGTTTTATTAAATATAAGCCGACGCTAAGACTGGTATTCAGCCTGGTTTATACAGGGGCAATAGCTATGTATCTTGGCAATTTCATATGGATGTGGGGAATCAGGAAGGCGGGGAGTATAAGAGTTTCGATATATAATAATGTTACTCCGGTGTTTTCGGTTATTGCAGCAGGAATTATCCTAGATGAAAGCTTTACCATGCTGCAGTTAATGGGTATGATTATTATATTTCTAGGTATTTATATTGGAAGAATGAAAAAGGTATAATAAAAATAAATCCTTGAATATGCATAGGGCTATTAAATAGTTTTTTTGGATGGAGGATTACTATGAACGAATGTTTTTTTAATGAAAACACATTAAATTATAGTGAATTAGGATTATACCATTGTGGGGAGGAAAGGTGTGCTCCTGGACATTCCTATGGACCAGCCGTGAGAGATCATTATCTTATTCATTATATAATTAGTGGTGAAGGAACATTCCAGGTCTCAGACAGGACATATTACTTAAAAAAGGGGCAAGGTTTTTTAATATGCCCTGAGGTTGTTACGTTCTATAAGGCAGATATTCAAAATCCATGGCATTATATGTGGGTTGGATTTAATGGATTTAGAGCGAAAGAATATTTGGATGAGGCAAAGATTACACAGGAAGCACCTATTTTTTTATATGATAAGGATGACAAAATATATAAATGCATTTCTCAAATGCTTATTGATGCTGATACATATAAGAAGGGGAGGGAACTGCAGCTTTTATCCCATTTATACTGCTTTTTATCACAAATACTTGAAGTTTCAAAGGAAGATAAAAGCGATAGAAACGAAAGCATGAAGGAGTTATATGTCAGAAGTGTTGTAAATTTTATAAGAACGAATTACTCAACGAATATAAGTGTTGACAAAATGGCCCATTATGCGGGGATTAGCAGGAAATACCTATACATCATTTTTAAGGAGATGTTAAATATTTCTCCCCAGCAGTTTCTTATGAATTACAGAATGGAAAGGGCATGTGAGTTACTAAAGAATACAGAACTTTCAATTGGAGATATTTCAAGATCAGTAGGATATGAAGATCTATTTGTGTTTTCAAAGGTATTTAAAAAAGTTTTTGGAATGTGCCCTAGGAATTATAGAAAAATTTCCGTTGAAAGTGATAATAACAAAGAATATATATAAATGATAAATTATAATAAAGAGCTGCTTTGAAATTTAATTAATTTTTGTTCAAGGCAGCTCTTTATTCAATATTTTAGATTTTATTTGAATTTTGGCAGCCAGTTTCCATGGGCTTGAATCAAATCATCACACATAGATTTGATGTCATCAATAGATAATTCTGATGATGTATGTGGATCAAGCATAGCAGCTTGATAAATATAGTCTTTCTTTAAAGTCATAGCAGCTTTAATGGTTAGAAGTTGAACATTTATATTCGTTATATTTAAGGCTGCAAGTTGAGTTGGAAGTTTTCCAATGTAGCAAGGAGATATTCCACTTTTGTCCACCAAACATGGTACCTCTATACATGCTTCTGATGGAAGATTTTTTATTAAGCCTGTATTTAATAAGTTTCCTCCTATTTTATATGGAATATTGGTTTCCATTGCCTCCATTATATATGAAGCATATTCACTTGTTCTTTTATGAATCAAATTATGGTTGTTTACAAGATCGTCTTTCATTTTATTCCATCTATTTATTTGTGCTATGCAGCGGCGGGGATACTCATCAAGAGGTATGTTTAGTTTATCTATGAGTTCAGGATATTTATTTTTTATAAAGTAGGGCATATATTCAGAATTATGTTCACTTGATTCAGTGACATAATAACCAAAGTTTTTCATTATTTCATATCTAACCATATCATCATGGGGAATAGGTCTTTCCAATGCACGACGTTTTATTTCTGGATAAAGATCTTTACCATCCTTTGAGATTTCAAGAAGCCATGCCATATGATTGATGCCAGCTATTTTCCATTGTATATTTTCAGTATCCATTCCGAGTCCTTCTAAAAGTTCTTTTGCACAGCATTGAACGCTGTGACAAAGTCCAACAGTTTTTATTCCAGTATATCTTAGCATCGTTCCTGTAAGAATAGCCATTGGATTTGTATAATTTAGAAACCAAGCATCGGGACAAACCTCCTCCATAATTTTTGCATAATCTAACATAACAGGTATAGTCCTAAGGGCTCTAAATATTCCACCAATACCTAATGTATCTCCTATTGTCTGTCTTAAGCCATATTTTTTAGGAATTTCGAAATCAGTAACGGTGCAAGGTTCATATCCTCCAACTTGAATAGCATTAACAACATAGTTAGCGTTCTCAAGGGCCTTTCTGGGATCAGTGTATGCAGTTATGTGAGCATGATTACCGTTATTTCTGTTAATATTGTTTAGCATTTGCTCAGATTCCTTGAGCCTATCCTTATCTATATCATATAGCGCAATGTGTGAGTCCTGAAGAGCGGGAGTCAGCATACAGTCTCCAAGGACATTCTTTGCAAAAACTGTACTGCCCGCACCTATAAATGTTATTTTGGGCATAATAACATCTCCTTTTAGAATATTTTGATATATATATTTTAATACTGCTATGGAAAAAACAAATGACATTATGACTTTAAAAGATGTTATTTTGTCACATACTTGTAGGGGGGAGGATATAGAGTCTATTGAAACTATAAATAGAGAAGAGAAAAACATCAACATATCCTAGAGTATCATAATGTAAAATAATTAGATATATAAAGAAAAACGTAGGTATAAAGGGATAATGTCAAATAAACGAAATTGATGTTATCTTCATGTATGTTTGCCTGTGGTATTATAAATAAGTCGTCGCGAGACGGCGAATCAAAAGATAAAAAACATGGTTGACAGTAAAGAGATGACGTGATAAACTGAGTAAGCTGTTCCGATGAGAA
>DAMCZI010000085.1:0-7597 GCA_032095175.1 Clostridiaceae bacterium | reverse complement strand
TGTTCTCTCTCGAGACAGCTTACTCAGTTTATCACGTCATCTCTTTACTGTCAACAACTTTTTTAAGTTGTTTTTATCACCGCATCGCGGCGACTTATTTATAATACCACTAAGAGCTTGTATAGATAGGTGCAATTTATTAATCTAATTGAAATTAAACGAGTATATCTTCAATTATGTTCATTTTTCTCAGTTTTTCTTATATAGATACTCCAGGTAGTGTTGATATAAAATGCAGGTAGGGGTAACCCCAAAAGTGAGGTTCTACAAAGAAAACCTCTGCTCTTATTGCAAGTAAAAGGATAAATGGATTTCAAATACTAATGATGATAAATAGATAACTGTAATTAAGAACATTTTAGTAAACAACCTGGCTTATCGTATTATGATTACTTCCACCACGAAAAGGCTACTTATAATATAATAAAAATGAATAGATTGTTTTGGAAAAAACTTTTATAGCTATTCTTTCAATTGCTTTACTTCTAACCCATACTTATAATTTTATTATAAGTTGACTTAGATTAGTAAAAAAAACCGAAATGAATTAAAAATTATATTTCATTTAAGGAGATAATAATGATAGAATTACGAAAAGTTACATTTAATAATTTTGAGGAATGTATTAAGCTAGAACCCAATGAAGAACAAAAAAGTTTTGTTGCAAGTAATATATCCAGTCTTGCAGAGGCTTATGTTGCTTTAACAAATAATGAGTGCATTCCCATGCCCTATGCCATTTATGACAATGATGTCATGGTAGGCTTTATTATGCTATCATTCAATAAAGCAGATGAGGATTATGATGAAACCTCTTATTGGGTGTGGAGATTGATGATTGACAAAGGATATCAAGGAAAAGGTTATGGTAGGGAAGCTATGGTAAAAGCACTTGAATTGATTAGAACCTTTCCACATGGAAAAGCTTCAGTAGTTTTTCTTTCTTATGAGCCAGAGAATGTGGTAGCAAAGACACTTTACGCATCTTTGGGTTTTGTAGAAACAGGTAAGATTGAATATGATGAATTGGTAGCAAAATTGGCTTTATAGAACCGTTTCTTAGTAGCAAATCTAGTAGCTATTATAGATAGTTGATATCCTAAGTGAGGAAATCAATATATCTAATTATGAAAGGGAGGTGGACAATATGACAATCAAATATAGAGTAATAGCGATAATTTCAGATTGTGTTTTGCCCGCCTATGATATTTGCCGGCTTAAAAAGCAGGTATATTTTTAGGACTATTTTTGCATCGAGTAAAAACACCTCTGAATTTTATCAGGGGTGTTTTCTTTTTCTTAATTTGATTGTCAGATATATTATGATGTACCCAATAAAACGATCATATTTTGAAAGAGGTGTTGTTTATGAAAAGATTAAGAAATATATTAATAGGTATTGATGACTGCAATGTATCCTATTACCGTAAAGTTTATGAGGATGATTCACATCTTTTATCCCTTAAGTTAAGGCCAGATTTACAAGCAACGGTATTAGGCCCTTACTATTATTATAGGGATATAGAATTAAAATTTGATGTTACACATAAGCTTCTCCTTGAAAAGCCAACCATTACAATTAAAATACCCTTGAAATATTTAAATCTTGATAATACAAATTCATATTCAACACAACAGAAACTAGCAATTGAAGATTACTGCCTTAGAAGCTTTGGAACCTATGTAAGAAGAAAAAATGTGGAATATTTAAGCCGTACAAAAGAAGCAAAGATTACAGGTATGCTCTATATCCATGAACCAAGTCAAGAGATAGTGCAGCGCAACTGTTCCTTTTTAGCACAGGATAATCATTTGTATATAATGATACAGGCCTTACTTCCTATTTATAAGGATAGAGAAAAGAAGTTAACCATAAATGGTAAAAAAGCTGCAAGAATGATGACTAAGGACTTGCCACAGATAATTGATGAGTTTATAGATAACTTTGACCAGGTTGCTGTAAACAGTTGGCTTGAAACTGCATCAATCCAAGAGCATATTCGTCTGTTTTTAAAAGAAAGCTCTTACTGCTGTTTTGTAGCTAATGGAAGTATATTACCGCGCTCAAAGGGAACACAATTACCTCTGGAAAACTCCATACCATTTAGCAGTCCTAATGTAGATAAAATAAAAATCCAACTTAATAATGAAAAGGTTATAGCTGGCATGGGAATTAAAAAAGGTGTTACTGTAATTACTGGCGGAGGATATTCTGGCAAAAGCACCTTGCTTGAGGCAATAGCTGCAGGGGTGTATAATCATATTCCCAAGGATGGGCGTGAGTATGTAATAACTGATGATAGTGCTGTAAAGATATCTGCAGAAGATGGGCGTTCAATTCAGAAGGTAGATTTATCTCCATTCATTAAGTGGATCCCGTCATCAGATGTAAACTCATTTTCAACTGATCATGCAAGTGGCAGTACCTCTCAAGCCGCAAATATTATGGAAGCCATAGATTTTGGTTCAAAGCTGTTTTTAATTGATGAAGATAAGAGTGCTACAAACTTTATGATTAGAGATTCTCGTATGAAACAGCTCGTTAAAAAAGAACCTATAACTCCCTTTACTGATAGGGTGCAGCAGCTGTTTAGTGTAACAGGAATATCAACAATACTTGTAATAGGGGGCAGTGGTGAATATCTTGAGGTTGCAGACAATGTAATTCTTATGGATGAATTTAAAGCCTATAATTTCACAAGTGAAGCAAAGGCGATTTGCAATGGCTCTTTAGAATCTTATATCGAGGATAATTTGCATCCTGTAAACTGGTATCACAATCGCAAAATAATGTGTAAAGGTTTTACTCCTTATCCAAAGGAACAGGGAACAGAACAATTGGATGTTGCAGGTAGAGAGACTATCCTAATAGGCGATGAGAAGCTTGATGTTCGTATGCTTCATGGAATAATATCACATCCTCAACTAAATGCATTAGCATACATGCTGCGTTTTATGGAGGTGAAAGCTTCTGAAGAGATTATTAATATAGAGGAAGCTGTTTCAGCAATATATAGAGAAATTGAAGCAAAGGGATTAGATAGTGTTTTTCCATGCATTTTTTTAACGGAGCGATGGCTTGAGCTTCCTAGAAAAATAGAGTTAATGGCAGCAATTAACCGAATGAGAAATATCAAATTTATATAAGAAGGCATAATGTCATATAGGATTGAGCTATATATAAATCGTAAAATTCTTTACATTTTGTTTTTTTAAACAGCCCTGCTATATTGGTACGACCTTAGGATGTTTAAAAAGACAGAATGTAATAGAATTTTTGACTTATATATAGATATGACCGCTCTGAAAAGTTTAATTTTTGATGCAAAGTGAATATTAAATATGGTAAGCATATTTCATAAGTTATTGGTGCTCTTGGACAAGCAGACGCATATATACATAAAAATGTTATTAAGGCACATTAAAAAAATAAATGAGTCAGATTACGAAGTAATTTTAATTATTTTCTAGGCACTCAATCACGCGCATACTAACTGTATGTAAGTGATTGAGTAACGACGAAAAGAATTAAAAGGACGAGTAAGATGACTTATTTATTTTTTTAATGTGCCTAAGCTACTGTTATTGATTATATCAAGGAAATGATTAATAATGGAAGAAAGAGACATTTACAATTTTGATCTAGCAAAAAAAGGATTATTATCTTTGCTTCATCAGCTTAGGTGATCTGCATTTATTAGATGGAATAACATCTGTAAAGTAAGTAAACTTAGTAAATGAGCATAATCTTTAGCTGATAATGTTTATATTTTGGAGGTAGAAATGCGTACAGAGCAAGAAATGTTTAATTCAATATTGAATATTGCAGAGAATGATGAAAGAATTCGTGCAGTTTATATGAATGGTTCAAGAACAAATCCAAATGCTATAAAGGATATTTTTCAAGATTATGATATCGTATATGTTGTTGAAGAAACAAAGTCATTTCGTGAACAAAAAAAATGGATTGATCAATTTGGTGAGCGATTATATATGCAATATCCTGAAGACAATTCTTATTATCCAAATGATGTGGAAAATTGTTATGGGTGGCTTATTCAATTTACTGACGGAAACCGTTTGGATTTGCATGTATGTACATTATCACATGTGCTAGAAGAAATTAAAGGCGACAGGCTTTGTAAAATATTATTTGATAAAGATAAATGTTTACCTGATATACCAGAGGAGACAGATAAGGATTATTGGATAAAGAAACCGACAGAACGTCAATTTTTAGATACTTGTAATGAATATTGGTGGTGTCTAAATAATGTTGCAAAGGGCTTATGGCGAGAAGAAATACCCTATGTAATGGATATGCTAAATTATTGTGTTCGACCTCAATTAATACGTTTGATAGGATGGAAAATAGGATTCCAAACAAATTTTTGTGTTAGCATCGGAAAATCGGGCAAGTACATGTATAGGTGGTTGGAAAATGAGAAGTGGACTGCATTTTTAAATACATATCCCTCAGGAAAAACAAAAGATATTTGGGAATCAGTTTTTACCATGTGTGATTTATTTAATGATATCGCCAGGGATGTATCTTGTAGAATGCATGTTGCATATAACGAAATCGAAGCAAATAACAGTTTAAAGTTTCTAAAAGATGTCTATATATTACCCAAAGATGCAAAAGAAATATACTAATACTATTAAGAGGTAAACTTATCACAATCTTCTTATTTTATGTATTAAATTCATTTTGCAATAATGCAAAACAAATTTTTAAATTATAGGAGGAAGTTATGGATAGAAAAAAAATTTATCCAAGAACCGGAGATAAAGAAACAGTATATTTAAAACCTACTATTACAAAGCCTAATATTATTGTTGGAGATTATACCATGTATAATGATTTTGTAAATGACCCAACAAAGTTTGAAACAAACAATGTCCTATATCATTATCCAATTAATAATGATAGGTTAATCATTGGAAAGTATTGCTCCATTGCTTGTGGTGCTAAATTTATGTTCACATCTGGAAACCATAATATGACATCACTTTCAACTTATCCATTCCCTATATTTTATGAAGAATGGGGATTGAGTGGTGCTGATATAACTGAAGCATGGGATAATCACGGTGATATAGTAATTGGAAATGATGTTTGGATTGGTTATGAAGCAGTAATTATGCAAGGAGTTCATGTAGGAGATGGGGCAATAATAGGTACAAGAGCAGTTGTAACAAAGGATGTTCCCCCATATACAATTGTTGGTGGAATACCTGCAAAAGAAATTAGAAAACGCTTTTCTGAAGACATAATAGCAAAATTAATAAAATTACAATGGTGGAATTGGGATGATGAAACTGTTCAAAAACATTTGTCCAATATTATGAAGGCAAATGTTAAGTTGTTAGAAAAATTAAATTCATAATTAGAATGGCGTTAATTCGTGACATTCTTAAATTGTGTCGTAATAGTATTAAATCATCCTCTATTAACAAAGATTTAAATGTTATATCATATCCACATATTCAGGTATATAAATTACTCTAGCAAAGAAAGTACGAGAAAAATGCTAGGGGGCTCATTTACATCTTTTATAATTAAGGCTTTTATATTTAATAGGGTTCTTTTCTTGATATATACCAATAATTGACTTATAATTTCTTTGGACAGAATATTAGGAATTTGAAGAGAAAATTATTTTATAATGAGAATAAAAAATTCTAAGGAGTGATTTGATGAAATCAAAACAGGAGCGTTCAGAAATTTTTAAGTCCTTTCAAACAAACATAAAAAGAAAAAACTCTTTTGAACTTGGTAAGCAAAAACTACTTGAGCTTAGATATGAATTGATGTCAATATATGATTATATATTTACTGCTTGTAACAATGAGGATTTCGTAAAAATGCCTCTTGCCACAGATAAGACGATAGCATATTATTTATACCATCTGACTAGAATTGAAGATATTACATCAAACACTTTAATTGCAGCAACAGAACAAATTTTCTTTACAAAGAATTATGACAAATTATTGAATTCTCCTATTATAACTACAGGTAATGAGATATCACGTGATAAATTAGTTGAATTTAGTGCAATGTTAGATATAAATCAATTGAGAAATTATGCAACTGATGTTTTAACTAATACAAATAATATAATAAAGGATATGAGTTATGAAGATTCAAAAACTAAGGTATCCGACGAGAGAAAAACAGAGTTGTTAAAACTTCACACTGTGTCAGATGATGAGAATGCCTTTTGGCTTGTTGATTATTGGTGTAATAAAACCTTTGCTGGATTGTTGTTAATGCCATTTTCAAGACATCAGATGTTACACCTGGATGGTTGCTTAAGAATAATTAACAAGATAAAAAAATGATACTTATATAAGGATTATGTGCACACACATTTTTCGTCAAATTCCAACTTATGGAGATGACTGGAAAATAGTAATTTGTAGGGGGAAATGGATATGGAAGCAAGAAAATTATTGAATGCATTATTGGTCGCCGAAAGGCTGAAAGATACAACTCGCCATTGCTATACTTCCAAAGGCAGACACGAGAGTGTTGCAGAGCATAGTTGGATGATGACCTTGATGGCTTTCTTAATGAGGGATGAGTTCACCGAAGCTGATATGGATAAGGTTATCAGAATGTGCATTATTCACGACTTGGGAGAATGTTTTACTGGAGATATTCCTACTTTTGAAAAGAACCAAGCCCATGAGAAGACCGAAGAAAATCTGCTGTATAGCTGGGTTCATTCCTTGCCAGAGGAATATGCAGTAGAAATGCGAGAACTTTATGAGGAAATGGCAGAGCGTAAAACAGTTGAAGCTCAAATTTATAAAGCCATTGATGGCCTTGAAGCATTGATACAGCACAATATGTCCGACTTGTCTACTTGGATTCCGAAAGAATTTGAACTCAATTTAACCTACGCAGATGATAAGGTTGCGTTCTCCGATTATTTGAAATCTTTAAGACAAGCTGTTCGTGAAGATACCATCAAAAGGATTGATGAAGCAAAGTAAAACTCCGCGATAAATATCAGTTTTCTGTTTCTTTGTAAATTCAATTTGAAATTAAGTAATGTAAATAGTAATTTGTAATGAAAATAAAATACAAGGAGAATGTAGAATGAGAGAAATTATAAGAACAGAAATAGACAAAGAATGGGCACACTCTGCGATTGTTGAGGCAGGGGATTATGTTTATATCAGCTATTGCATGAAGAGTGAGGGACAATCAATCGAAAACCAAATAAATGGTGCATTTGATGTTTTGAGTGAAAGACTTGAAAAGATAGGCTTGACATTGAAATCTGTAGTGCAAATGGATTGCTTATTTAGAGATATTAAAGATTTATCGTTTTTAGGAGAAATAATTAAGGAAAGATTTGAAGGAAAATATCCAGCAAGAAAGGCATATGAAACAAATTTTATTAGAGATGGAATTGACTTTCAGGTTGATGCAATAGCTTTCAGAGAGAATTAAATAAATTCCGATTTGTAGAGTTGACATAACATAATTTTAGCTTGAGTTATATCATATCTTGATCTTAATGTACAAATAAAAAAGCCAACAGCATATAACTGTTGACTTTTTTGTGGTGCGGGCGAAGGG
>DAMCZI010000084.1:0-8102 GCA_032095175.1 Clostridiaceae bacterium | reverse complement strand
TTCTTGTCTCACCGTTTTCTGATTCTGCTGTCATTCTGTTTGCTTCATTGTAGCTATATGTATAGGTCTTTGTTGTATCATCCTCTGAGCTCTATTATTATGTGTGTTATATTTGATGATAGAATATCTTGCCCCTTGCATTATCCATTATAAGCTCTATATTTATTACTCTTGGAATTCACATAGGTAATTTTATGAATAGAACAAGACGGCTATCTAATCTTTAGGTAACCGTCTGTAAAGCACATATTTGCTAATGTCAAATTCCTAATCAATCCACTTTTTTAATGGCAAAACTAATTCATCTATCGAACGCAATAACCCAATAAATTTATCACTTATTTCATTAATAGAATCATTTAATTTTTCAGGTAATAAGCTTTCAACATCTTCTAGTTCACATTCTAATTCTACAAGTTTTGTTACATTGTCATTCATGCCTAATTTTTTATTTTCTCAACAGAGTATGGATTATACAGATGGTTTTCTACTTCCCCAATGCTAATTAGCCCTTCTTTAATTGCAGCCATTATTCCAATGTTTACAATTAATATAAAGCATTCGATATCATTTTTAGTTTTTATACTAATCCTTAATTCCATTGTTTAAACTTACTCTCCTTAATAATTACTCCATCTTAATTTAACCTTTCCAGATAGACTTTCAAAACATTGGATATATATTTCTTCGCCAATAACTACCTTAGAATAGGTCTGTATTTAATTATTTTTTGTTAAATATTAAATTCTACTCAACAATTCTGACAGCAATAGATTTCCCATTGTAATCATTTAACTCGTCTAATGCTATCCAGCTACCTTCATCATCTCTAAACTTATGAAATCGAATTGTTGTAAAATGACCATCAAATCCTATAATTATATGAAACTTATAACTTGGGAAATCTCTTTTAAGCTTACATTCCCAAATTTCAGACAACTTAACAGCAAGTGCGAGGCTCTCTAAAGGCTTTTCTATACACCAATCAAAGTAATCTTCTATCCGAAATTCGTTATAACTTGCTTCAAATCCGGTCCTGTCATAATAAGCTGATAATATTTTTTCTTCATCTAATTCTTCAACAGTATCCTTATATTTTTTTAGTAGCACAAACCCATCTATCTCAAAAAACTCTGGCCATATCCTCATTATTTTATCTAGAAAATCCTTATAAGATATTTCTATACTATTTAGGCAATCCATCATATTTTTATTATACTTAAACATTATATCCTCCCCAAAATCATTATTTAAAATATTTTCCCTCGCCTAATATTTGAAGACCTTTATTTATTGCTTTTTGAACATTTTTATTTTCTAGTACCTTTTGTACCTTGTTTGGTGCTAAATTACCCAACTCATCATATAGCTTTCCTGTAATCGGGTTAAATCTATATTTAGTATTATTTGCATCATGATAATGAACATCACCAGATCTCTTACCTGGGTTTGGATTTTCAACATCAACTCTTTCTGTTTTTCCACATGACTTTATTATAAAAATAAGCATAATACTAATTACTCATTTTCTATGATAGCATTATGCTTAAAAATTAATTTGAAAGATATACCAACAAATTTCTTTATTTGCTAGCTCATTTAACATTTTAGCTAGTTTTATAGTCTGCTTCTGTAAAATATAACAGTGAGATATTTCTACAAGCAAAAGTGCAACTTCTTTTTATAGACTATATAGTTAATAAAATCTACTAGAATTTCTTCAATTTTGTTTATGATAAATGGAGCTATTTATCCATATCTTCAATTTTTACATTACGTGCAATAATCTCCAGTAAAGTTCTATCACCCCAGGAACTAATAAATGAATATGAATTTAATCCATTAACCTCATTCTCTAGTCCTCCACCACCATCAAGGTTATTTCTTATCTTATTTTCATGCCCACTCGGATCAACATACTTCAAAGGATTCCCATTACCATAAATATAAAGATTCCTACTAAGTGGTTCCTTTATCTCCCCAAACACCGTATCCTGCTGTATAAACCTCATCATCTCAGGAGAATAATACCTTGCTCTAAGGTACAACAGCCTTCCCTCTATATCATGCATCTCCCCCGTAAATCATAAGGACTGTTTGTCAGCCTTGCATTCTTTGCCATTGGATCAAGGGGTTCTCCATAAGGAGCGAATCTGTTGCTGTCTATTATTCCTCCATTCATGTTGGTTATTGCAGTAATACTTCCTAGGGCATCTTATTTGTTTGTAAGGTCTTGTACAGAAACAAGTCTGTTAGTGCATTATAGTTATACTTTGTTATATTTCCCTGTGCATCTGTTTGTGAAAGTAGTCTGTGCATTTTATCATATTCATAGTTTTCCCCATAGCCTCCTGGTTCTGCCACCTTAGTTACCATCAATATCCTCAACGGTGCTTACAAAGTTCATTTCGTTATACACACTTTTCTAATATAATGATAATTAAGAGGGTCACATCAATTGAAACAGCGTTACCCTCTATTTTAATCTTTTTGCTTAATTCTAATCGCAGGTTCAACAATTGGGTTTCTCTTATCAAATAGAATACCAGAAAAATCAAACTTAGGAACTTTCCCTTTACTATATGACCTATATGATTTACCTTCATCAACAAAAGCATCTTCACCTAAGTGCTTTTTAACAGCCATTCTTACACAGGATGGTATTGGTTCAAATAAATGCTCAGTTAATTGCAGGGCTATTACACTATCACCAATAATCCGAACACTATGGCAAGGTGTACTCAATAGTTTTTCTTTACCAAACAAATCAATATATGACCTACCAAATAAAACCACCCAATTAATTTCTGGATGTCTAACTGTTAAATCTTTAGGTTCTTCCCACCCCGGAAAAGATAAATTTACAATCTCTCCATGTACAGGTTCAAGCAATAGTATCAAATCATTACATAGATTCATAAATTTTTGAAATCCTATATCATTCTTAAGATATATAATGTCAACTGATAAGTTGAAGAAATTAAATCTTGTTTGGTTGTCTTTTTCCCATCGCATTTGATAACTCACTTTATGTCCTCTTTTTTTCTCCATCAACAACTGGCCAGAGGCATAAAAATTCTGCATGCTATTTTTATTATTATCTTCATTCATCCAAAATTGAACAACATTATGGATATTATCAGAATCATATTTATTTTTTAGTGGTTGATATATACCATATACATTAGGAATAAAATCCTTCCCATATTCATTTATCTTTTTTATAACACTTTCTGCAAGTTCATCATCTTGAAAATCCTTTAAACTCATAATAGTTAAATCAACTAGATCAAAGGTATTTGCCATTTACTCCACTCCTATTTGTACTAAAAATATTAACTGTACTTTCAAGTACTCCAGATAAGTATAAATAAACGACATTTTTCACCTCAAATATCTCTATACCTGTGGCTAATATCGTCATTTGAGATAAAGCAAAATAACCTGATTCAACTATAAGCAATGGCTCAGCGATACCAGTTAAATCATTGGACATCCCATTACTTCTTGCAAGGAGAAGTTGCGCACCTGTTTTCACTGCATTAAAAATACCACCATTTCTTGCATCAGTTACTGCACCTATATTACCTAGTACATCTAGAATTATTCCCATATTGCTATCCCAATCGTAGATATAGTCTACATTTTGTTCAAATAGGTTTATTATTTTTGCAAGATTATTTGCAAAACCATCCTAATTATCATTTATGTGTATGTAAAGGGGTTACCGTTTTTTGCAGTAACCCCTTCAAAAGCTTATTATTTATATAATTTTAGTCATTTTTATATAAAGAACATGATTATAAATCTTGCTAGAAATATAACAAATAAGACTATTAGCCCCTGAAAAACAGAAATTCCTATACTCCTAATCAAAGATGTCTCAATATTTTTTTGTGTTTTTAAATATATATAGCTTATAAAACCTGAAATTAATGGTGCTAATACTGCAAATATGCCTACTTCTATAGAATATCCATTAGAAAAAGGGGCACATCTATACATTATTATTAAGCTATATAGCAATGATGATATAGTTGGAACTATTATATGCTTTTCTGAAACAGTACGGCAGAATATTAGATATATTGCTATAACAATTAAAGCATACAATGCTAACATCAATATATACCCTACCAAACCTACTTCAGCCGCTCTTGTCTCAATTTCTGCCCACAGGATGTAGGTTGTCCAAATTAGCAGCAACAAACCAGTTCCCCACTTAGTTATTATTTTCTTTTTCACACTACCACTCCCATCCGATACCAGAATCTTTATCATGCCAATTAGTTTGTCTCATTGACATCTTTGTCATCTCTAATTCTAAATCTCCTCGTACATCTGTAGATAAACTATCCCATTTACCATATGCATTGCTTATATTTACTAATGCATTGTACCAATTACACATATCTCCATAGTGTTCTTCTCTTTTTTCTGGGACTTTATCTTTAATATCACTCAGTAGTTTTTCCATTGCTTTTAAGTTATCTTGATTTTTTGATGATTGTAAGCCCTCCATCATATTTGTAATATCATATAAATCAAGGCTATCAGCTACCTCAAAGTAATAGTCATAGAATTCATACATGAATTCCTTATACTCTGACATTTTCTCATTTGAACACCCAGGTAATGATAGAATCACAAGAAAAAATAAAATTATACATAGCAACTTATTGTTTTTCTTATCCATTTCCTTTCTCCTACATATAAACTATTCTATTCAGCATGCTTACTAATCTCATTAAGTATATTTAAAAGGTTTTTTCTAGATTGACTAAAATTTTTATTCAGATATTTCACACCTTTAACATACTCAATCATAGTTTGTTTGTATAGCTTATTATTCTTTGAATCTTTATATTTCTTTATTATTGTCCCTTGTATATCTGCTATTAAATCATTTAGTTTTTTATAAACTTTTTTCTACCAATATCACTATCAATTAAATACTTACACTCTGTAACCTCAATAAAAAAGTATTTTGCTAACGACCTCACTACATTTTCATCATAATATTTCCGAGATATTCTTTAGTAGGATTAATTATTAATGTTTCTATTACATCGTTTTCATCGACATATGTAAATATGTATCTATAATCATTCCCAAAATAATCCATACCAATTTTAGAGGCTCCCCCAAACATTGCATAAAAGGAAGCTTTGACGGTACTTGTTGTCCAACATTTGAATATACTTGATCATATTTATACTAATTATTATTAAAAAGCTAAATCGTAGCAAACCAAAAATCATCTGTTGAAAACTTATTTACATTTATTGCTTCATCACTTGCATGCCATATCAATTGTGGTATTTTCTGCTCAAATTCATTTTTATCTAGCATCCACATATTATCTACAAAACTTTTTATCTCTATATAGTTATGTTCACAAAGAGAATTAATGTTTTTAATTAGTTCTTTCTTTTCTTTTAATATAAACACCACAGGCAATTCAGCACATATTATAGCAAACTTTTCTCCTCTTATAAACAACGATGCCCACTTCTCACCTGACCATTCATCCCAATCAACCTCTATATTAGGGTTTGTAATTAATATATCTTTAATAAACAATTTTAACTGCATTTTACTATTTAAAGGTTTACTTCTATTGTCTTGTATTGCTTCTATAATTTTTTTCATATTTATCCTCCTATTTTACTGGACCAGCCGGTGCTCCATGAACATAACCAGTATTAGTTCTATAAATATTTATATAATATGTTAATTCCCCTGTTCCTCCATGTACACCAACAGGCCCATTCATAACAGGTACCCTTGCCTTGTTTCCTTTCCAAAGGTTAAATTTATCAGCATAGGCTGCTGCATCTAAAACTGCTTTTTCAGCATCTATTCCATATAAAAACTGACTTTTACCTGTTGAAGTTTTTCCACTTATATGAGGATCCATTCCTTTTGAATCAATAGTATATTTACCATTAGTTAGTTGCCCATGTCTATTAACTGAAAGTTTAGGTGCAGTAAAATCTCTATCAAACTCAGATCCTACCTTAGTCGAAGAATTTATTTCACATCCATTTGGTGTAGGAAGATTAGGTTTACCTACCAAGCTTTTAAACCCATTTTTAATCCAATTAAAAAACTTTTTAAGCGGATTATCTGGTGCTCCACTATTACATCTGATGTCTACTTCATCTCGTCCTCCACCATCAAGGTGATTTTTTTGTATAACTTTTTGGTCCTCACCCGCATAGCAGGTGGTTTATTGTTTCGCCCGCTACTCGGGCTCAACAGGCTAAAGCCCATAATCAAAGACAGTTTCTACCAAACTTACCTTTTGGGTTAATTTTGTAGAAACTGTCCCTACAAATATAGCCACCTTTTTCTCATCAAATATTATTTTTGTTTATATAATAACTAAACCTCATCTATTCACTTTCATTAACAATTGTTCCCATTAATCATGATTATGGATTTTACAACCATAATAGAAACATTGTTCAATAATTGGTGGAACAAAACGGTAGCTCATAATAGCTTTGTCCCTGTAGTTTTTCGAAAAATAAGCTTTATTAATACGATTAATTTCTTTTTCAGTATCGTATTCGAAGCCTTTTAATTTGTTTATTGCATTAACTAGGTATTCCTTGGCTTCATTATAGTTTTCTTGTTTAATCAAGCAGTCAAAAATCATTGCCATAATTGAATATTCGATGTTCCAATTATTTAACAACCCTTTGCAAATATCTTTTGCTAACTTAAGGTGGTTACAAAAATAAGCTAATACAAATTCATCAATCTCTATATCAACAATATTTGAATCAAGTATTTGATATAAGATATCCAAGCATCTAGTTTTATCATATTGTAGTACAGAAAAAGCATACGATGAATATATTGTTGATTTTATTGGGTATATGTCAGAGTAATGAGTATTATCACAACAATCCAACGCCATATGAAAGTACTCAGAAGCTTCCTTATACTCGCCTTGCATATATAATGTGATGCCATTGTTGTTTAGTGTTGCATAATTTTTATTAATTTTGCATGCTTGTTCAAAGTATTTGCAAGCCTGTTTGTATTGTTTCATTTTAAAATAAGCGTTAGCAATTGCTAAGATATTAAGTTCTGATTTTTTATACGCTTCAGCTTTTTTTAGATATCTAAGTCCTAATTTATTTGCATTATACCTTCTTCCATTTGATTGTATAATACCTTCACAAATATAAAACGCCCCTAGATTATTAAGTGTAATAAAACAAGGATTTTTTTTAACGTTTTGTCTAAAAATATCTTGCGCTTCTGTAAGTTTGTAATCAATTAACATCTGTAATGCAGTTTCATTGATTTTTTCAGATAAATCTAATTTTTCTTTCACAAAACAACCTCCACTCCAATTTTTGCACATCATGGACACACAACATTTCCTGGTATAGTCCACCATAATGGAGGAAGCAATGATGGTAAAAACCTTATTACACGATAAATTACATATCCTCCTCCAACTACTACTCCTGTTTTAACAACAGTTTTTGTTACGTTAATGTCTTTGTCCTTCTTAGGCTTTGGAATATTTGGAGATTTACCTTTACCTGAGCGAACATGTCCATCAGGATATACATTATCATACCCTTTTCCATCTGATCGATTAACATCCCAATGTTCACCCCCATGATCAGTAGGATCCGGAACCCAAACATTACCGTTCTTATCAACCCAACCTTTTTTACCAGAGGGTGTTTTTCCTTGAACATATCCACCTTTAGGTGGCACATAACCGCTTTCAGGAGGAGGCGGTGTACCTATTTGGGGTTCATGCCCACTCGGATCCACATACTTCAACGGATTCCCATTACCATAGATATACAAATTCCTTGTCAATGGTTCCTTTATCTCCCCAAACACCGTATCCTGCTGTATAAACCTCATCATCTCCGGCGAATAATACCTAGCTCTAAGGTACAACAGCCTTCCCTCTATATCATGCATTTCTCCTGTAAATCCATAAGGGCTGTTTGTCAGCCTTGCATTCTTTGCCACTGGATCGAGGGGTTCTCCATAAGGAGCGAATCTATTGCTGTCTATTATTCCTCCATTCATGTTGGTTATTGCAGTAATACTTCCTAGGG
>DAMCZI010000083.1:0-8461 GCA_032095175.1 Clostridiaceae bacterium | reverse complement strand
AATTCATTAATCGCACAACACCCAATGTAAAATCTTTAGTGCGATTAATATAGCAATGCAGTCTATATTATTTTTATCAACACAAGTATTATTGCAACAAGTAAGCCATAAATAGCTGTAGCTTCAGAAAATGCACTTCCAACAATAAGTGTATTTAAAATTGCTCCCCTTGCTTCAGGCTGTCTTGCAACAGCTTCAACTGCCTTTCCTGTAGCTATGCCTGTTCCTATTCCTGCGCCAATACCCGCCATGGCAGCTATACCTGCCCCTATAGCAGACATCCCAAGTACAAAGGATCTTGGATCAATTCCCTGTGGCATAATTCATTCCTCCTAATAATTAATGCTCAGATGTTGTTTTAATAAATATCATTGTTAACATTGTAAAAATAATCATCTGTACAACCCCGTCAAATACATCAAAATATACATGAAAGGGTATTGGTATAACAAGCTGCAGTATTGGTATTTTAAGCTTTAAAAGTGATGAAAAATAAGCGAGGGCTCTATAAATCAAGTCGACTATTATTGTTCCAGCAAGCATGTTGCCAAAAAGCCTCAAGCTTAAGGATACCGGTACTATCAAACGCTCAATTAAATTGATTGGAAGCATAAATGCATAAGGTTTTGTATATCCCTTTACATATCCTAATATCCCAGCTCTTCTTATGGAAACCACATTGATTACTATAAACGATATAAGAGCCATCCCAAGGGTTACGCTATAGTCTGTTGTTGGAGGTTTAAATCCAAATAACCCTGTAAGGTTCATAGGAAGCATATATATCATCAATGTGCCAGCAAAGGGTATAAAATTCATATACTCTTCACCCATATTATCACCTACAAGATTTCTAACATTTTCATATAGTATCTCTACCCATACCTGCTTTCCATGAGGAACTGATTTAAATCCCCTAACTGTAATCAAGACAGCTGCGATTATGATGACCATTATAATCCATTGAGCTATAACCGGATATCCAATTTCAACATTCACCTTACCAAGGGCTATGTTTAGCACAAATTCCTCCTTTGACATATAATCACTTCCCTTGAAATATACTCTTCTTCGAATAGGATGAAGCAACATATGAAAAGTTTACCGTTAACAAACCTAAAACGAACAAAACAACTCCTAATATTCCTCCCGATGCAGCTTTAATAACTCCTAAAGCAATAGCTGCATATCTCATTAAGTATGACAGCATCTGAAATAGGACAACTCTTACAGACCTTAAGGAAAGTATTATGTTAAAAAACATGGCCATAACAGCAAGATTTACACATCCTAGGATAAAGCCTAATCCATAGCTTATAAATAATCTCACCCCCATAAAAAGCAAAATAATAATAGAAATAGCAACTCCACACAGAACTACTATTTTAATTCTTCTTATCATCAATCTTAACTCCTTTTAATTTTTCTCTATTTATTTTCCACAATTATTCTATTTTTATTACAACATAAAAAAAAGTAAGGCAAACCATAAGTTTACCTTACCTTGGGCATATTCAAGAAAATAACTAGTCAAATATTTTGAGGATATTTTGCATCAGACGAGGAAATAGAAGCTCAAGCTAGTTGGGCTAACTTGAGCTTCTATTGACGAAGTATGATACAAAATAGACCAAAATATTGACTAGTTATTTCCTTGAATATGCCCTATATAACTATATTAGTTTTTTAAACTCTTTCAACTATTAGGGCTGTACCCATTCCTCCACCAATGCAGAGTGTTGCAAGTCCATATCTTTCATCTCTCTTTTCCATTTCATGTAGAAGTGAAACAAGTATTCTTGCACCTGATGCTCCTATAGGATGACCAAGAGCAACTGCTCCACCATTTACATTAACCTTGTCCATTGGGAAGTTTAATTCCTTTGCAACTGCTATTGACTGCGCTGCAAATGCTTCATTAGCTTCTATCAACCCTAAATCCTCTACCTTAAGTCCTGCTCTTTCAAGAGCAACCTTTGTTGCCTTTACAGGTCCAATTCCCATTACTCTTGGCTCAACACCTCTTGAACCATATGATACGATCTTTGCCATTGGCTTTAGTCCGTGTTCCTTTACATAGTCACCACTAACAACTATTATTGCTGCAGCTCCATCGTTTATTCCTGATGCATTTCCTGCTGTAACTGTTCCATCCTTCTTAAAGGCTGGCTTAAGCTTTCCAAGCTTTTCAGCTGTTGTACCAGGTCTTGGGAACTCATCAGTATCAAATACTATTGGGTCTCCCTTTCTCTGTGGTATTACTATTGGAACTATTTCATCCTTAAATTTTCCATCAGCAATTGCCTTTACAGCCTTTTCCTGTGAGTTAGCTGAAAATTCATCCTGTTCTTGTCTTGTTATGCCATATTCCTCTGCAACGTTTTCTGCTGTTATTCCCATATGAAGCTGGCTGAATACATCAGTTAGTCCGTCATAAACCATTTCGTCAACAACCTCTGAATTACCCATTCTTGCTCCCCATCTGTTGCTTCTCAGTACATATGGAGCCTGTGACATATTCTCCATTCCTCCAGCTATTATGCAATCAGCATCCCCTAATGCAATAAGCTGTGCTGCAAGGCTTACAGTTCTTAATCCAGAACCACAAACCTTATTAATTGTCATAGCAGGGATGTCCACTGAAAGACCTGCATGAATTGCTGCCTGTCTTGCAGGATTCTGTCCTAAACCAGCCTGAAGAACATTACCTAGAATAACTTCATCAATTGATTCTGGTGAAATTCCTGATCTTTTTACAGCTTCCTTAATTACCTCAGCTCCAAGCTTTACAGCTGGAATGTCTTTAATAGTTCCACCGTATGAACCTATTGCAGTTCTGCAAGCAGTTAGAATGTAAACTTCTCTCATAATTAATACCCCCAAAAATTTTTTATTTTTGCATTCATTGCAGCAGTGAGAGTTACATATAATTGCTACATTGATTAATGTTAGTTTTTGATGTATATTTTATCATATACTGGTATATTTTGGAATATGCATAATTCATATTATTTTACTGCTGAGGTTTAAAGTCTTCTGGTCTATTTCCTGACATTCCAAAATAGTACAGTATGCTGTCAACAATTCTTTCAGAAGCTCTACCATCTCCATAGGGGTTTACTGCATTACTCATTTTGCTATATTCATGAGCATCCTCTATGAGCTTGTAAGCTTCAAAACAAATTTTTTCAAAATCTGTTCCTACTATTTTTACTGTTCCTGCATCTACAGCCTCAGGCCTTTCTGTAACATCCCTAAGTACAAGGACAGGCTTACCAAGGTGCGGTGCTTCTTCCTGCAGTCCACCTGAGTCTGTAAGTACCATATAACTTCTATTCATAAGGTTATGAGTTTCCTTTATATCAAGTGGAGGCAGTAAATGAACTCTTTCTTGACCTCCTAAAACCTTATCAGCTGTTTCTTTAACCACTGGATTTAAGTGTACAGGATAAACAATTTCAACATCCTCGTACTTTTCAGCTATATTTTTAAGTGCATTACATATGTTATTAAGAGGTTCACCCCAGTTTTCTCTTCTGTGGGCTGTAACCATTATTACCTTTTTATTATTAAAATCCAATTTCCTTAATTCAGTATTCTCAAAAACATAATCCTTTTCTACTGTAGACTCCATTGCATCTATTACGGTGTTTCCAGTTATAAATATTGCCTCAGAATTAACTCCTTCATTTAAAAGATTATTTTTAGATGTAGAAGTTGGGGAAAAATGCAAATCTGCTATAGCTCCAGTCAGCTTTCTATTCATTTCCTCTGGATATGGAAAATACTTATTAAAGGTTCTTAACCCTGCCTCAACATGTCCTACTTTTACTTTGTTATAAAAAGCTGCAAGGCTTCCTGCAAAGGTTGTTGATGTGTCCCCATGTACAAGTACAATATCTGGTTTCACCTCAAATAACACCTTTTCTATTCCTTGAAGGATTCTTGTTGTTATACCTGACAAGCTTTGTCTTTCCTTCATTATGTCCAAATCATAATCAGGCTTTATATTAAATATTTCAAGCACCTGATCCAACATTTCTCTATGTTGTGCTGTAACACATACAACTGAATCTATTTCATCTCTTTTTTCTAATTCCTTAACAAGCGGAGCCATTTTGATAGCCTCTGGTCTTGTACCAAAAATAGTAAGCACCTTTATATTATTCAACATTATCACTCCTATTTTCATCCTTTGCTTTTCTGTCAAAAACTCCAAATTCAATCGCTACTGAAAGAACTACAGAGCATATAACAACTAAAAGCAAGTAAGATTTTTTATTTGACATACCCATTGCCAGTATTGCTGTAATTCCAAGAATTCCACTTAGAATGTACATTATAATAACAACCTGCTTTTGGGTAAAGCCCATATCCATAAGTCTGTGATGAAGGTGTCCTCTATCAGCTTCCATAATAGGTCTGTTATTTATCTTTCTTCTTGCCATTGCAAAAAGTGTATCGTATATTGGAAGTCCAAGTGCAAGTATTGGAGCTGCTGCTGCTAATGCTGCAGCTGATTTTATGGCACCCTGTATGGATATAGCCGCCAAAGCAAACCCAAGAAATTGAGAACCTGTATCTCCCATAAAAATAGATGCCGGATTAAAGTTGTATGGTAGAAATCCCATACAAGCCCCTGCAAGTATAACGGTTAGTAGCATAGCCATTTCCCTTCCGCTCATCAATGCTACACCAAATAGTGTAAGGGAGGCTATAAGGCCTACTCCACATGCAAGACCATCCAATCCATCTATAAGATTTATTGCATTAGTTATCCCCACAACCCACAATACAGTCAGTGGAATACCAAGATATCCAATACTCATGCTTCCACCCTTTGTGAAAAAGGGGACTGTTATACTTTTTACACTTACATCAAACACAACAAGTATTAAAGCTGCTGCAATCTGAAAAATAAGCTTTTGAACAGGTTTTAGGGATTTTATATCATCAAGCATTCCCATTATAACGATTATTGTTCCACCTGCTATTATTCCTATAACATGCCTATCAAAATCAGAAAAAAGCAGACTGCAAACCAAAAATGAAATATATATTGCAAATCCTCCCATCCTAGGGATAGGTCTTTTGTGGATACGCCTTTCATCACCAGGAACGTCAATTGCTCCAAGTTTTTTTGCTATTATCTTTGCTACTGGAGTAACTGCAAATGCAATAACCACAGAAATCAAAAATATTCCTATATATTTAAACATTTTTTCACGTCCTTAATGTATTTTCAAAGTACATTTTCATTGTTTATTATACATCCTTGATAAATTAATATCAAAATTTTAAAACTTTTATTTTTATATATGCTTTAATCAGTATTTCTCTTTTTTACGCATATCTCTTTATACATAAGCTTTATAGCCTTTTAAGCCACTCTCACATATTAAAATATTTTCCAGATATTATTTTACCACGTTTGTTGAACTTTGACAAATTTATATCAAAAAATTTTCAAAATATTTTATCAATACCCTCCTTTACCAGAAAGTGAATCATCATTCTCAATCCATTCACTTACTTCAACTATCCTGTAGTCATCATGTGTATCCCTTACCACTACTCTTTCAATGCCAGAGTTTATAATCAATCTTTTACACATTGCACAGGAATTTGCATTCTTTACAAGTTCCCTTGTTTTAGCATCTTTTCCAACGAGATAAAGGGCAGCACCTATCATATCCCTTCTTGGAGCGCTAATAATTGCATTAGCCTCACTATGTACACTCCTGCAGAGTTCATATTTTTCACCCCTTGGCACATTCATATGCTCCCTCATACAGAAACCCATATCTATGCAATTCTTTCTTCCCCTTGGAGCTCCAGTGTATCCTGTTGATATTATTTCATCGTTTTTAACTATTATTGATCCATAGTTTCTCCTGATACACGTTCCCCTCTCCAGTACAGTTTCTGCTATATCGAGGTAATAATTGTGTTTATCTCTTCTCTCCATACTCGTCCAACCTCCTATAAAAATTTATCATTTTCTATATAGTCAGTAAAATTCCGTTCCTGCCAAAGCAAATATAATGTTTTACAGGAACGGAATCATAAGTATATTATAAATAAACTTTCGAAAATATTCTACTACTGAATTAAAAACCACCTTCACAACTTAGGTATTATGCGTAGCATCCTACCTAAGTTTATCTATAATAGACCGTGAAGGCCAAGAAATATTGCTTCCGTTGACTACTCCGCTCGCAAAGAAGTTGTAAGATGTCTCCTCCAGCAATATTTCTTGACCTTCACTGGTTTCATTCCCCAATGAAAAGTTACAAAAAGAAGTAACCGTCCCTTGCACAGGGGCGGTTACATTGCTCAACCCTAAACATTCATGAGAAATAATATTCCTTGGTTCATAAATCGCAATATACATTATTCAAAATCTTTATTGCGATTTATATAGTTTCATTTTGCTTCATTAACTATTCTATAAATAATTATGAAAAGTACAAGTGCAAAATAGCTTACTAATGATACTATTAAGAGGAGTTCTCCATACCTGTCCATTAAAGTAGGATATCCTCTGAATATTATCATAGTCACAGCCATTGATATGCTTGCTACTACTAACAATATTGCAACAACTGTATTATATCTGATGCCAAACCCCTTTTTCCCATCCTTGTACACTCCATATATTACCAAACAGCATGCAATAGATAAAACAGCAACAAATACTCGTATAGAAATATTATCTATTCCTATATTTTTTATGAAAACTTGTATAATAATTAATGTTATCAATGTTACTATACTGCAACCTATACTATTAGTATTTTTCATTCTAAATCATTCCTTTTTAGTATTATGTGTTAACTAGTCACTTTTCTATTATACCATGTCTGGGACGGTTACTCATTTTTCACCAGTTTTATCCATAGAACCAGTTCTCAATTAATTCTCTTTAGAAAAGTTTCTTATGGTAATCTTCCTGTGAAATATTACAAATATATCCCCCTGTATATCAGCATAAACAAAGCACCAATCATTTGATCGATGCTTCACTTAATCTTCAATTTTTTATTTTTCATGATTACTAATATAAGTATAGTGACTTTCCCCCAACAATGTTGCAAAAATTCTATTACATTATAACTTTTCTAATATTACAAAGTCGAACCAGTTTAGTCAGGGTGTTTGAAAAAATATAATGTAAGAATTTTAACGCAACACATATAGATTATTTTAAAAGTTCAAGAATTTTTTTATCTATAACTATCTTAGAATTGCCCTTTGTTTTATCTAATATTATTTTAACTAATTCTTTATAGTTTTTTACACCAGCATTTCCACTCTTTTTCTGTTCCTTCCATGTGTAATACCCACCTTCTTCCTCAGAATCAAACGCAGGTCTAAATCCATTTTTGTCACTCATATTTATGGGATTATTTCTACAATATGCAAAAACATTATGTGATAATAATTCACCAGTTTTGCCTCCTAACCCATCTGCATTAATAAATCTACCCCACTCAGGGTTATAATATCTACTCTGCAAATAATAAAGTCCACTTTCAGCATCATACCTATAACCCCTATATCTATATGGATTCAATACACCTAAAGTGCTTGCCTTTGTCCCTCCAATACCTTCAAGCTTTCCCCATGAATCATAGGTGTATAACACTACCTTTGCCCCTGTTGAATCTAAGAGTCCTATTATATCCCCCTGGGCATTCCTTATATAATTATACTGAACACCATCAAGCTTCAATGTAACAGACTCATCATTACTATTATAAATGTAATAGATTTTATTAGAAACATTACCACTGTTATCTTCTGTTTTACATTTCAATAATCCTAAAAGAGAACAAGGATATAAAACAAATATCCTCGTTCTCTTAAACTAATATCAATGGGTCACAAGATATTTTGTAAATAAGTTATAAATCATATGGCTGCCATTTAAGTCCTATAAATCTTTTGAATTTGATTTTACTTATTAAACCCAATATTACTCACCATTAGAAGCTGTTACAACAATAAAATCTGTTGAACCAGCCTTCCATTCATCGTCCCAATCACGAAAGTGTGAATGACATAATTCCACTTTGCCAATTACTTTACTATGTTGCTCTTTTACATTTTGTAAAAATTTAATTATCTTATCTAACTCTATAATATCGGTTTGAAAAGAAACCTCTTGTAACTCTATTAAATTTTCACTATCTTTTTGATATCCAAATACTTTCACAACTATCTCCCCACTTTCCATCCATTTTTCTTCAACCATTCTTTTGTTTTGATACTTGGGTTAGGCATTCCTTTATGAGCATCATGTATCGTTCCATCATTATTTAAGGAAGTTCCGTCCTTAAAATGAACATGTAATTACTGGGACGGTTACTTATTTTTAATTGTATAAAGTTTGGATACTCGTTTATGAATAACTTTTCAATAGGAAATGAAACCAGTGAAGGTCAAGAAATATTGCTGG
>DAMCZI010000082.1:0-8592 GCA_032095175.1 Clostridiaceae bacterium | reverse complement strand
GGAGAAATCCCCGTGTCTACTCGCTCCAGCAAAAAAAGAAAATAATTGTCGATAGTTAATAAAGCATGGTCGCTGTCGTTCTCATGCTATGGGGTCAGGCACCTCCAGGATGAGGTAAAAAGAAAATTTGAAAAAGAGGGAATTATATACTACGAGCCTACATTAAACCTTGTTATTGGTAAAAAGCCACAAATTAATCATTCACAATGGAGGCACTTAGTTAGCACTAATCAGGATAATATAAAATTAATTAATTATGATGAACTATTAAGTGAGATGAAAAGTCGAATATATGATTATAATCATATAAATTTATCTTTTCACCAGTAAAATAGACAACCCCAATTCGTTATTTTTTGTATTGGAAACCAATTAAATGATACAATAGATTAATTTGAAGAAATAACTGCAGATACAAATGTGGTAGTTATAACCATAAAAGGGATATGAATACTATACCGGCAGATAGCAACAACAAATAAAAGTTACATGAAGATGGAAGAAGACTTTGAGAGTAAAGCAATTCCGATAGAAAAAAGTTTAGAAAGCATTAAAAGTAATGTTGCAGTACTAGGTAGAGAGAACTCTAAGCGTTATAAGTATGCACTGGACTATATAAGCAGAAGCTTAAGGATGAACAGGTTAGACACACAAATAGATATCAGGGTGGAAGAAGCTCAGATAGAGAGGACTTTTCAGAATTCATTTGATAAAAAGTTTTTTTGGAGCTGCATAACAATGTGAAAGAGAGATTTGGAGAGGCTGATAGTAAGATTAGTAGTATTTCTCAAGCAATGTTAAAGCATAATAAATACTTTAACATTGTTATAGCGCTTAATGCTTTTGGAATTATATTATGTTTTATTTTAAAATAGAGATAGATAATGATTATTTAATGCGTAATATATAGTCTTTTGATTAGTATAGGAGGATTTAATATGCCAGATTTATACTTTGGAAAATTCGGCCCTAAAAAACCCTGAACAGGTAAATGAAAGATTCTATGCTGCAGGTTCTGAGGGAAATGTTTGGTATGGAGGAATAAAGCCAGGAGATTATGTTTTTCCAATACATAATGGAAAAGTATTTGCTTTATGGAAAGTTAGAGAATATGGCAATATGCAAAAAAAAATTAATCCGGAAGATCCAGGGGTTGTATTTTTTGATTTGGTTAAAGAATACAAGCAGTCTATTAACTTAGCAGATGAATTTACTAGATATAAATATTTTGAACAGGATTTAAATATTTTAAATAAGAGTTCAAAGGCTGTTAAAAATTGTGGATTTCATAAAATAAGTGTTTCAAAGGGTTGCCCGGAATATTCAAATATTGAATTTAAGAATAACATTAGAAATATGTATATAGCTTTAGAGAACACTAAAATAAACCTTGATAATTATGATGTTTTAGTTAGTATAGATAATATTAAGGAGGCAAGAATAACTGGCATTAAAATATTCATGGATGGTACTTTATAAGAGTATAAAACACTTATGGAATTATATGATGTAAAGAATGAGCAAAAATATACTATTCATGAGCTTATCATGTATGCAAAGCAGGATAATGCAAAGAATAAGCTTACTTACCTTCAAAGTGTATTAAAAGATTTAAGTGATTCGGGAATGTTTGTTGTAGATAATCCCATTGCACTTTATGATAACATGCTGGTGAGTAGAAAAAGGAGTGCCCCATCTAAAACTCCTATTGAATTACCTTCTGAAGATGGAGATATAGATGAACTTTCTCAATATGAAAGATTTGCAGAATTACTTAGCTTTAATCCTAATTTAATTTTATATGGACCTCCTGGTACAGGAAAAACATATTCAACTCAAAAAATAGTTGAAGCATATGAAAAACTAAACAATGGACAAGCTATTCCATTTAAGCAGGTAGAAAATGAGGGAAGGGCGAAATTTATTACATTTCACCAAGCTTACTCCTATGAAGAGTTTATTGAAGGAATTAGACCTAATTTAAATAGTGAAGATAGCAATGGACAAAGTGGTGGGCTTCAATATTGCATAGAGGATGGAATATTGAAACAAATGGCAAATATGGCATCTATGCAAACCTTAAAGTCAGATACTGAACTTAAGGGGAGTGAATTAATAACAGATTCCAGCACAATATGGAAGGTATCTCTAGGTGTTAGAAATAAGAAAGAATATATATATCAGGATTGTAGGGATAATAATGAAATTGCATTGGGATTTCTTAAAGATCAATCCCTTGAGGGGATGAGTCACGATGAAATTTTTAAAATGCTTAAAGATAAACGTGAAGATGGTGATGGAGAACCATATAGTGCAGCAAGTTCTATTAATAACTTTATAAATGAAATGAATATTGGAGATGTGGCTTTAATATATGATGGGCCAAAGACAATAAGAGATGTTGTAGTTATTAAAGGCCAATATGAATTTAGAAAGGGAAATGAATATCCTAGAAGAAGAAAAGTAGAATGGATAAAGCATTTTGAGGAACCTAAAGATATATATGATCTTAATGGGCGTACTAGACTTACATTAAAGTCAGTTTATCCATTAGATAGATTTAATTTTTCAGATTTAAAAAAGCTAATAATTGATGAAGCTGATATGAATAGACCTCAGCAAAATGAAAGAAAGGCTTTACCATATTATCTTATAATTGATGAAATTAATAGAGGTAATATTTCCAAGATATTTGGGGAGCTAATTACACTAATTGAAGGAGATAAAAGAGGTAGATTAAGTTGCACATTACCCTATTCAAAGAAACCATTTACACTACCAGAGAATTTGTACATTATCGGTACTATGAATACAGCAGACAGATCCATTGCATTATTAGATACTGCATTAAGAAGAAGATTTTCATTTGTAGAAATAGAGCCTAATATTGAGATATTTAACAATCCAGATGTTATTCCAAGTCCAAAGGTTAATGGAAGGGTTGATTTAGCTAAGCTACTTGGAAAATTGAATGAAAATATTTCTATAAAGTTGGATAGGGACCATAGAATAGGACATGCTTACTTTATGAATATAGTTAATCTAAGTGATCTATATAATGTATGGTATTATAAGATAATTCCTCTTCTCATGGAGTATTTTTATGGAGATATAGAAACACTAAAAAATTTAGTTGGAAGTGGATTTTTCAATAGCTATAGAAGTGTTAACTTTCTTAATACAAAATCAGAAACTGGGCAGGTATCGGAATTTGAAAATGCATTAATAAGAATATATTCAAGGGATAATTCAAATGAGTGATTTAATTACTATATTCGAGGATAGAAAGGTTAAACTTGATTTGACTAAGGAGCAGCAACAAGACATTCTTGCTCTAAAGGGAAGTGTATGGGAGAGCCAGTATTTAAATCTTCAGGTGGATGGTACGCTTCTTATGCAGCACTATGTTGGATTCATTGCACGCAATAAAACACGAATTCAAATACTTCCTAAAATATATAATGATGGATTGACTAAAGGAATAGAAGAAGCAAGTGAATCCATGGAATTGCTTTTTAAAATGCTTTCTTATTCTGGATTTATTGATATTAGAGAGATACCTGAGCCTCAGAAAATTGTAAAAAAGAAGCGGGGCTGCTGCCGCACCCCCGCTAGGGGGCCAGACCCTAGCAAAAAAAGAAAATAATTGTCGATAGTTAATTTCAATAAAGAATAAGCATGGTTGCTATCGCTCCCATACTATGGAATTAGGCAACTCCAAAAAATGTAGAACATTGCGGAAAGTATATAGATTATATAAATTTGAGGAGTAAGGTATTGATTTTTGTTAGGAAGTATAAGAGCGAAAATGGAGTGATCTCACTATATTATTGCCTTGGTAAGGCTAATAATGTTAATCATAGTGGAAGCAAGCTGATGAATATTGTCTGGAGGCTTGAAGAAGAGATGTGGCGTTTTTGGGGAAGAAGGTTAGTAGGGTGATTGTGGGTTAATATAAAAATGATAGGTATATGGATTATTACCTGCTTATATTTATAGTGTTTGGAGACAAGCTGATTTGCAACATGTAGGACAAGAAAATTGCAGCAGAATCATATGAAAAAAGCACCATTTTGATTAAGTAAACAAATCCATTTTTACCTGTAAGAATAATTATCCTTTAAATATTAAACTGTATTTGATAAATTCTCTTAAATATATTTTGCATATAGGATAAGGCATCAATAAATGGGGTGTATGAAATGATAAAAAATAATCCTGTAAAAAAGAATCTTAAAATATTGTTGTATTGGTTTTTTTTGGAATCATATCCATATTTGCAAGGAGAATAAGATATTATGGCTTTACTAGAAATATATTCATGAAAGACTTCAAAGTAGATTTAATAATAGGATTGAGTACAGCAATCCTATTTGGTATATTTTCTTTATTAAAAAAGGTAAAATAGCTGAAATGCGAACTGTTAAGCTTTTAAGAAAGAGTATATGGAAGGTATTGAGATATCTCGGTATATCAGAAGACATTTTTTATTCATGGGAAAGGCATGTCATAACTTTTATTTTTGAAAAAGAAAAATGCTATAGTTTCTATATGCCTTTCAGTGAAATATGGGATATAATAATTAGTTGATAGTGAAAAACAGATAAATGAGTAACTTAATATGCTTATTTATCTGTTTTTATTTATTAGATCCCATATTTCGCTTAAAGGTATAACAAAACCAAGCATTTAACTTGTGAATTTTAAAAAGCTAATATGGATTTCCAAACCCCTGTATAAAAATGCTTTCAGGTATATCAAGATACTTTAATACCTTTAAAATACTGTCATTTAATGGCCTAACAAGCTCTCTTTCAGTTCTCTTACCAATTTGAACAGCATTGAATTAGCAAAGAAAGGAAACGATACTATGGCAAGAAGAACCATCTCTATTGACGAGAAAATTGAGAAGGCACAGGAAGATGTGGCACGTGCAAAAGAGCGTTATGATTCAGCACTTGAAGAATTAAAACTACTCTTGGAAAAGAAAGATGAACAGAAAAAAGCGGAATTGATTTCAGTAATTGATGGCTGTGGAATGAGCTAAGATGAAATCATCAATCTGCTAAAAACAAAGAGCAGATAAACCTGTTACACCCAAACGGCCTATGCCGCACTGGATGCCGAAATGTCGTTTGAGTGGAAATAACTCAAGAAGTTCACAATATAACTTAACAGACATTATCCAGCAGTTTGTTCTGCTGGATAATTCATTTAATACATTACTATTCGAATTTATTTACTGTTAATAGTATGTTTACCATTTGTTTGGTTGATTTACATATTTTGTTGTGTTATATTTTACTTTGTAAAGCATCCACAGAATTTGGCGCCATTCTATGGATTTTGATATTTATTATGAAAGGAGTTGTTTTTATGAGTAAATCAAAATTCTTTAACTACAAGTCAACTAATGTTAGCATTCAAAGCTGTTTACCTCGCAAATTGGTAATATGCACCGATCCACGTTATGTAGCAGCAGCAGAACCAGCAAAATAATTACATAACTTAATAGCTATTATCCAGCAGATTATTCTGCTGGATAATTCATTTGATACATTACTATTGGAGGTGATATCTTGTATCCATATGTTTTAGATAATAGTTCACTTCATTTTTTTGATGATTATGGAGTATTATTTACTGATGTTGGTAATTTTGTATTAAGTGATGTTGAAACTTATCTAATCCAAAAATTCACAGGTAATAATTCAATTGATGATATTATTGTGGAAATTAGTAAAGAGATTGATTGTAGTGACTATGATAAAATCAAAACCATTGTTATGACATTTATCAAAGACAAGCCTAAGTTTATATTTTTAAGTGAAAATATAAATAAGGTTGAATTTATAACGAATGGTGAAAAAGGTTCTAGAATACCCTTCGCACTTGTAATAAGCCTTACAAATAGATGCAATGAAAAATGTGTTCACTGTTTTAAAAATTGTTGTATTGATAATAACGATTCCTTAGATTTTGACATTTTAATGGAAACTCTAAATTATTTAAAAGGAAAATCTACATCAATTCAACTGACCGGTGGTGAACCACTGCTTCATGATAAATTCTTCTCCATTTTGAAATATTGCAGTGATAATTTTGATACAACAATTACCACAAATGCTTCTTTAATAAACTCACACAATGCAGTTAATTTTAAGAATGTTAAGACTGTTCAGATATCTTTATATTCACATATAAAAAGTCAACATGACAAAATTACAGGAGTAGAAGGTTCCTTTGATAAAACTATCAATGGAATTACATCACTTCTTAAAGAAGGTATACCAGTTGTTGTATCAACAATACTTAATAACAAAAATTATAATTCTATGGAGGATTTTTCAGAGTTCTGCTGTAATATAGGTGTAAAACATTTAAGATATGGGTTATTCATGCCTTTTGGCAGGGGCACTGCTCTAAAAAATACCTGGTGTGTTCCTGATAAAACCAATAAACTTCTCAGTGAAAAAATAAATATTTTATCAGAAAAATATAAAAATAAGCTTTCAATTCAAACCTGGAATGATGAAGACAAGTATACTGGACTTCCTTATAACTATAAATGCTTTGGATGTGGTGCTGGTCTCTTTACCTGGTCAATTAGTGAGAGAGGAATTATAAAACCTTGTGAATTACTTGATGATGAGTTTTCTGCTTTAGCAGATTTAAAAAAACAAAAAATAAATAATATAGTTAAGACAATATCACTAGACAATCTTCCCTCTCAACTTGCAAACTGGAATAATGTTCTTAAAAGTAAAGATTCATCAATAATGGATATATGTTCTAATATAAAAAACTACTATATAAATAACTGCTTAAATAATAAAATGGATTGACATATATGATAAGATACATCTTAAGATCTAAAGTTCTATTTGGAATAAATATTTTATTAGCTATTATTGATTCCTTTCTTTGTACAAGCTTTGCATTTGTTATTAAAAATCTAATTGATATCAGTACAGCTAAAAAAATAAATGAATTCCCAAGGGCAATGCTATTTTCAGTTGTTTATATATTGTTGATTGTACTGACAGGATATTTTAAGAATGTGTTTTTAGCAAAATATACAAAAGAAACCACTTTAAATCTTAGAAATGATTTATTTAATAAGCTACTTTTAAAAGATAAGCAAGCTTTCAGTAGTGAAAACACTGGGAAATATATCTCAATTATTAATAATGATGTTTCTATGCTTCAGCAAGGATATTTTTCTAACATAATTTTTATATTTCAGGTGATATTTTCATTCATAATAGCTAGCTTTAATCTTTTTAGGCTTAATACATATATTGCAATTTCAATACTCATTCTTAGTTTAATTCCTGTTATTATACCTTATCTTTTTACTAAAAAGCTTTCATCTTTACGAAAAAACTATTCTGATAGCCTAAGTTCGTTTTTTAAGGAGGTAAAGGATTACCTTTCAGGCTTTGAAGTTATTAAAAGCTATAATGTCCAGAAAATAATCTTTACTAAATATATGAAAGTAAATAATCTTGTAGAAACATCTAGCTATAAATACGCGAAAATCAGTGCTGATATGAATTTAATAGTTGAATTTTTCTCCTATGCAGCATATTTTTCTGCACTTGGTATTGGAACTTTACTACTTATCAATGGTAATACTACTGTAGGAACCTTTGTAGCAGCTATTCAGCTTATGGAGTACATTAATGCTCCTGTTAAAAATATTTCTTATTTAATTGGAGGATTTAAATCTATAAAACTAATAAGTAATAAGGTTTTGGATATTTTAAATGAAAAAACTATCGCGGATAAAGGTATAATTAAAACTTCCTTTGAAAACTCTATTGAGTTTAATAAAGTACACTTCTTATATGATGACAATAAAGAGGTTTTAAAAAACATTTCATTTAAAATAAAAAGAGGAGAAAAGCTTTTAATTGTGGGTAAAAGTGGCAGTGGAAAATCAACACTTTTAAAGCTACTTTTAAGATATTATGATAATTACAATGGGGATATTATAATAGATGGAAAAAGTATAAAGGATGTATCATATGCAAGCTTATACAGCCTAATATCTATGATGCAACAAGATATTTTTATTTTTGATGCCTCAATAAAGGATAATATTACACTCTTTGAAGATTATTCTAATGAAGATTTTAAAAAGGCTGTCTTAAAATCTGGACTTTATGAATTTATTAATTCTTTTGATAACAAGGAAAATACAACTATAGGTGAAAATGGATGTAACATATCAGGTGGAGAGAAACAAAGAATTGCAATAGCAAGAGCACTCATTAGAAATACTCCTATATTAGTTTTAGACGAAGCCACTGCCTCACTTGATAACGAGACTTCTCATAAAATTGAAAATACACTTCTTAATATCCCAGACATAACGCTTATAATTGTTAGTCATAGAATATCAGAATCACTTATAAAGGGCTGTGATAAAATACTTACTTTAGACAAAGGCGAAATTCATTGTCAACCTCTTGACTTTTGACAGATAAATCAAACACCAACTTGATATTGAAGCGGGGCTGCTACCGCACCCCCGCTAGGGGGTCAGACCGTACGCCAAGATAAGGGCGTCATGTATAGCAGGTGGGA
>DAMCZI010000081.1:0-9201 GCA_032095175.1 Clostridiaceae bacterium | reverse complement strand
CGGAGTAGTCGACGGAAGCAATATTTCTTGACCTTCACGGTCTATTACAGATAACTCTGGGTAGGATGCAATGCATAATCTCTATTTATTGAAGTTATTAAAAATACTTTATATAATTGCAATTATAATGTAAAATATCCATATGAGAAGAAATGAGGTTTGAATATGTTTGGATATGTAATGCCGCTTAAGGGAGAGCTTAAAGTAAGAGAGTATGATATATTTAGAAGCTATTACTGTGGATTATGCAGGGAAATAGGAAGCATATCACAGGTATCAAGGGTTACATTGACCTATGATATGGCATTTCTTGCACTGCTTCTATCGTCTATTTATATGGATAGGGAAGCAACAGGCAGATATTTTTGTCCATTTAAGATGAAGAAGGTTAATACTGCACCAAGCAATGAGTTTTTAAAATATGCAGCCTATATGAACATAATACTAAGCAACAGAAAGCTCATGGATAACTATAATGATGACAGAACCCTTTTTTCACTTATTGCGTCTAAGTTTATAAAAGTAAAGGGAATGCCTTTAGAATTGAATGAAAAGGTAAAGATAATAGATAATCACCTAAAAAAATTAAATGAGCTTGAAAAATTAAAATGCAGTAGTATTGATGAAACTGGGGGATGCTTTGCAGAGCTTACCGGAGAAATTTTTTCAACTACTGATGACTCAACAGGAAAAATAATGAGAGTTTTAGGGTATAACATTGGTAAATGGATATATACCCTTGATGCCTATGATGATTTAATAGATGATATTAAAAAGAACAACTACAATCCATTTATATATTGTTTTAAATATGATGGCAGAGAACCAGAAAAATTTAGGAATTCAATAAAGGAAAATGTAAAGTTTGTTCTTATTAAATGTCTGGATGAGGTATCAAAAGCATTTGAACTATTAAAAATAAAGAAAAATAGAGGTATAATAGAAAACATAATATATATTGGAATGGCACAAAGGACAATGAATGTAATTGAAGGGAGCTGTAAAAATGAACAATCCTTATGAAGTTTTAGGAGTAAAGCCAGGAGCATCTGAGGAAGAAATTAAACAGGCATATAGAGAATTGGTTAAAAAATATCATCCAGATAGATATAATGATAATCCTTTAAGAGATTTGGCAGAAGAAAAGATGAGAGAAATAAATGAAGCCTATAACCAGCTATTAAAGAATGCAAGCAGCAGTGGGCATGGAAGCTATAGCAATGGAGGAGGCAGCAGTAGCTATGGAACTAGTGGAGAATTCTATAGAGTAAGACAGCTTATAAATGCCAATGATATTCGTTCTGCAGAGGAAGAACTCAGCAGGATAGGCAATAGAAATGCTGAATGGTACTTTTTAAGGGGCCTTATTTCAATGAAGAAGGGATGGTACAGCCAGGGGTATGAGGATATACAGATGGCATGTAATATGGAACCTTCAAATTATGAATACAGAGAGACTTTAAATAGGCTTGCAAACAGCAACAGGAACTATGTAAACCGCTCATATGCATCAAGGGGAGGCAATATGGATGATATTTGTTCCACATGTACATGTCTTCTATGCAGTGACCAGTGCTGTGAATGCTGCGGTGGAGACCTAATTTCATGTTGTTAGGGTGAGTAAAATGAAAAACCTTGATTCAAAAAAAATAGTTTCAGGTGGTTTAGCAACTGCTATTACTATTCTGAGTCTTTATGGTGGAACATTAATAAGAAACAATAGGATAAGCTTTATGGTTCTTGCAACATATATTTCGGCAATACCATATATAATGGAGGCAAGAACTGTAGGAATATTATCCTATGCAGCATCATCGGCATTAGCATTGATTTTAGTTCCAAATAAAGCATATGCCATGGTTTATGTTCTTACAGGTATATATCCTCTAGTAAAGCTTATATGTGAAGGATATAACATTGTTTTAGAATATATTTTTAAATATCTGTGGTTTAATGTGGTAATTGCAGTTATATATCTGCTTTTTAAAAATATTATAATTATAAACACAGCATTATCAACACCTTTGGGAGTTATGGCAATAATTGCTGCTGCACAGGTATTTTTCTTTGTTTATGACTTTATATTTACAAGGTTTATTATGTTTTTTAGAGGAAGAGTTTTAGGAATAAAATAAAGCTTTTTACAGGGTATAGAGTATATATAACACAATAAAGATTTTACATTAAGGTATTTATTGCGTTATATAAATTTCGGAAAATATTTTGCATAAATGATTTTAAAAATGTAAAATCATTTATGCAAAATATATAGTAGGCAAGATTTTTTTGTTGTGGATAAGCTTATTTTATGAGATAATATACAACAGTGTTGAAATGCAAATAAGTTTATGTATAAATGAGGTGCATAGCTTGACAAGGAAAGAAAGAATAAAAAAAGGAAAAAGTAAAAAATATTTGTTTTTTGTAATACCATTTGTGGTTATAATTGGGCTTGTTTTAGGACTTTACTATTATATAAATGGTAAGATATATGTTCCATCACCTAAGGACTTTTTTACAAGTGAGGAGCAAAAAGAGGCAGCACAATATGAAGAAGAGCATGGTATTATAAACATACTACTTGTTGGTCTCGATGGCAGAGATAAAGAAGAAGATTCAAGAACAGACTCCATAATACTTGCTACCTTGGATACAAATAATAGAAGAGTTAAACTAACATCCTTTATGAGGGATATGTATGTTCCAATACCAGGTCATAAGGACAACAGGATTAATAGTGCATTTTTCATGGGGGGGCCAGAGCTTTTAATGCAAACCCTTAATAGCGATTTTGGGCTTAACATACAATATTATGCCTCCATTGATTTTAGAGCATTCCAGAAGCTTGTCGATACATTTGACGGTGTTGAAGTTGAGGTAAAGGATTATGAGATTAAGGAAATAAACAAGTATATTAAGGAAGTTAATGGTTCTAAATCAACAATCATTGAAACTCCAGGAGTTCAAAAATTAAATGGTCAGCAGGCTCTTTCCTATTGCAGAATAAGAAAGGTAGGAAACAATGATTTTGAGAGAACAGAAAGACAGAGAAGAGTTCTTGGAGAGCTTATAAAAAAAGCAAGAAAAATTAGTGTGGTAAAGCTTCCAGAGTTGTTTTCAAGTATAATACCCTATGTTAAAACGAATATACAAACTACAAAGTTGATGAATATAGGATATACAGCCTATAAATTTGGCAATTCACCTGTTGACAGCTTAAGAATTCCTTATGATGGAACTTTTGAGGGAGCAGATGTATATGGTATGAAAGTCTTAGTTGGTGATCTTGAAAAAAATGCAGCAATTATTGATAAATTCATGTTCTCAGGAAGTGGTTCAATAGCATCGAATATGCCTTCGTATATGGCAAACAATTTCCATGCTAATGATAAACCGATTGATAACAGAGGACAGGTAAAAAATATACCTAAAATTGAAATACCAAAGGAAGCTGAGACTGTAGTTCCTGCAGGTGATGAATGGGAGATAGATACAGATACATCCAATCAGGGAGGTAACAACAGTAATACAAGTGGCCAACAGGGAGACAATCAACAGAATAACAACGGAAATAGTGGAGAGAATACTAATAATTCTGGAGATACAAATCAGAACAATAATGGTGGAGACAATACCGGAGATACAAATCAGGGAACTGATAACGGAGGACAATCAGGCTCAGGTAATGGAGACACAACTCAACCGCCATCTGATGGTTCCGGTGGAAATACTACAACACCATAGAGATAGAGTGATTAAATTTTGTAATTGTGTCAATGATAAGAGGTAAAATAAGGTATTTTGCCTCTTATTTTGATTTACAATTATTGTTTTGTGGAGGAAGAATATGAGAAATATTAGAGATATCGAAATAATTAAGGCTGTTATTCATATAATGGATAATTCCATGGAGGAGCCTGTTCTAAACGATCTTGAACTTCAATTAGATGAAGAAGTAGTGGATTTCATTAAGGGGCATATTATAAAATCAACTGGTGATGAAGATGCAAAATGTGCAGTATTTAATGAAGGACAGAGCATAATGGGAGACTATGTAAACGAAATATTACAAGATGAAGGTCTTTTCCTTGAAAAATCCAGGGAAATAGCACGTACCTTCTTTAACTATACGAGAATCTCTGAAGATATGCAGTCTGGGGACTTAATAGTCTGCCTTTTTAACTGTGAGTATGGCAAGACAATGGGGGTCATGAAGCTTGATTATAATAGAACATATATACACAATATTGATTATATAGATGAAAGAATGTCCATAAACATACTACCACAGATGATCGGTCTTCCAGGAAAGGGGCAAAGGCTTAATAATGCATTTTTTGTGTGCCCTGAAAATCAAGGCTATAATGTACTTTTAATAGATAGAAAAAGCAAAAAAAATAGCGAATCAGGTGAGAATATAAAGCCTTTGAATGAATTATTAAATTGCAGCATTATTACAGATAAAAGGACGATGACTAGAAATATTATAAACACATCTGAAAAATGGATTAGAGAGAATATAAAGGATGATGCAGGAGCCCAGGAAAAAGCAAGGAGTACAATAAGTAAGGCATTAAGATCAGATGATGTTGTAAATCTTGATACCGTTGCACATTATGCTTTTGAAAATAATGAAGATATGAAGAAGGAGTATATTGATACTCTTATAAGCTCCGGGCTTGATAAGCTTGAGGTTCCAGTGGATCGTGACTGGGCAGAAAATAAACTTAAGAGAAAGAAATTAAAGATAGACAGCGATATAGATATATATATTAATTCAAACGCTTATGAGGATTCTGGAAGGTTTGAGGTTAAAAGAAACGGGGATGGAACCATAAATATTGTTATAAAACATGTAAGGAACTACATTGAAAAACCATAGAGTGTATTAAAGAGGGTATAAAAAAGGTCTTTAAGTTTAGCTTAAAGACCTTTTTTTATATAAGTAACAATTGACTATTATAATCTATTGGTTGAACCAAGAACATCCTTTATCTTATGCTGAACCATTTCCATAATAGCTTTTCTTGCAGGTCCAAGGTACTTTCTTGGATCGAATTCTTCTGGATGATTTATAAAGTATTCCCTTATTGTAGCTGTCATAGCAAGACGAAGGTCTGTGTCTATGTTGATTTTACAAACTCCAAGGGAAGCTGCTTTTCTTAGCATATCTTCTGGTACACCCTGTGCTCCTGGAAGTTTTCCACCAAATTCATTACATTTTGCAACGAATTCAGGCATAACTGTTGATGCACCATGAAGAACAAGTGGGAATCCAGCAAGCTTCTTTGTGATTATCTCAAGTCTTTCAAAGTCAAGGGATGGTTCACCCTTAAATTTATATGCACCATGGCTTGTTCCGATTGCTATAGCAAGAGAATCTACTCCTGTTCTTTCTACAAATTCAACTGCCTGATCAGGATCAGTATATGTAGCATCCTTTGATGAAACCTTTACAGCATCTTCTACTCCAGCAAGTTTTCCTAATTCTGCTTCAACAACAACACCCCTTGCATGGGCATATTCAACAACTTCCTTTGTAACTCTTATGTTTTCTTCGAAAGGATGTTTTGAGCCATCTATCATGACAGAAGTAAAACCACCATCGATGCAGGACTTGCAGATATCAAAGTTTTCACCATGATCTAGATGAAGAACTATAGGTAGTCCTGTATCCTCAACAGCTGCTTCAACAAGTTTCTTTAGATAAATTGGGTTTGCGTATTTTCTTGCACCAGCGGATACCTGTAGTATTACAGGAGAATTCTCTTCCTTGGCAGCATCTACAATACCCTGAATTATCTCCATGTTGTTTACGTTGAAAGCTCCTACAGCATATCCATTCTTATAAGCTTTTTCGAACATTTCTTTTGATGTAACTAGTGGCATTATAAGACCCCCTTGATAAAGATTTAGTATATCACATTTATTATATGTGTATCACTTATATTTTAGCATAGTATAAAATGGATTTGAATACTGGGACAAATAATGCCCCAAGGGCATGTAAGTGTCCCGTGTATAGTATATAACTTTTCTTACAATAAGTAAAATCAAAATATGTTTTTTAAGGATAACTTCTCCATTTTAGGTATATGACTTATAAAATGCTTAAGAGAAACAAGAGAGGCTTTACTCTCGGTTTTATCCTGACCTACAATATATTCTGCAAGTGTTTTTAAGGATATTGAAATGCTATCGATTTCATGATGGTTTGTAAAAAGGGTCCAGATATTTTCGGTCTTTTCCCATTTACTATTTAAATCTATTACCATTTCATGAGCCTTATCCCACTTATCATCATTTATATATTTCTCTAAAGTATCAAGTTCGGTTATAAATTTTTCTGTGGTTATATCTAAATAGGATTTAATCAATATACCAGAGGCTATTATTGCTAACAATACAATGGATGATAATATTATAATTCTTGATTCACTTTTCAATGCCATTCCTCCTTTGAAGGTAGAATTGTCCATTTGAATCAATTATGGCTATGAATACATCATTGATGCCTTTAGCACCATTTTCTTTAAGCCTCGCCATAAGCCAGGTCATGTTTTGACCTGATATCTGAAGATTATGTTCAATAAGTTCTCCATCCATTATTATAGCTAGAGGAAGAAGTTCTTCAGGCTGTTTAATATTTAAATCCTTCCTTGTAACAGGAGTACTGTCTGATTTTGGTATTATACTAACCTTTCCGCTTGTCTCAAGTATTGCAAATTCTACATCGGATAAGTTTAAATATCCAGAGGTTCTTAATTCCTCCATTAAGTCGCTAAGATTAAAACGCTGGATTCTCATTTGGTCTTCTAATATTTTTCCATCCTTAATAAGTACACTGGGACTTCCACATACTATTTTCCTAGCTTTTCTAGACTTTAGTGTAATGTATGAGATGGCTACTTCAATTATCATAAGTGTAAGAATAGGAATAATACCATTAAGCAAAGGTATTCCTGTATCCTGCATTGGAACAGCGGCAAGTTCTGAAATCATAATTGCAATAACAAGTTCAAAGGGCTGAAGTTCTCCTATCTGACGTTTCCCCATTATTCTCATTACAACTACTACGACTGTATAAAGTATTATCGTCCTAATAAAAACAACCATCTCGCTCACCTCATAGCTATTATTTCACGCAATTTAGCTTTTTATTAATTAATCCCTTGAGATTATTTTCAAGTAAATGTATAATTTCAATAGTATGTATATACGCTGTATATATTAAAGAAAGGAATTTGCTTAATGAATAGTTCAAGGTTAGAAAAATTTGAAATGAAATATGGATATTTCTTTCCATCTGAGTATAAAAGCTTTATATATAAATATGGAGGAGACTCTCAGTTTGGAAGCTGCATGTTTGAATATGCAGATAATATAATAAATAATCTTGTGAAAATACCGGGATTTATGGATTATCATCTTATACCATTTGGAGACATAGGAAATGGAGATTATTATTGTTTTTACAGATATGGTATTAGAAGTAACGATTATTATATAGGAATATGGCTTCATGAAACGAGAAATTTTGTTATACTAGCTTCCAACTTTAAGAGTTTTCTATTTAAGTGCCTTCTTGATGACTACCTTTCCACAGTTATACCAAATGAAGAACTTTCCGAATCAGATAGGAATGCAATTGCAGTTGAAAGCCTTGTAAGATGTGATATGCTTTCTGATGAGTATGGTTATGATATGAATAAAGTAAAAAATATGAAAAATGAATTTGATTATCACAGACTTATGGTGGAATATGATGAGAGGGCAATTCAAAGTCTTTGTTTTATAGGTAAATCACTTTTAAAAAGAAAAGATAAAAGGGGATTTGACTTTTTAAATTCTGCTGCAAATGCATGTGGTTCTTATACTGCACCATATTATTTAATTGGTAAGTCACTTATAAACGATGGGGCCTCAGGGGAAGGAGCTTTTAAAAAAGCATTAAAAACATCACTTCTTCTAACAGGATATAGCTATTGGGAGGAGGATTATCTCGAAATTCCCGAGGATGTTCACAGGGAGATTGCTCTATATATAGATTCTTCTCTAAAGAATTCCGATGATTTTCTTTATAAAAAAATCTATGATGGCTGTGATCCATATGACTGTGAACTGAGACTTGAAGCTGCAAAGCATCATGTTTCAAATGGGGAATATGAAAGTGCAATGCTTGAATACAGCAATGCTTTATTTTGTTGTGATGATAGGGAAGCAATGAAGGATGTTTTAAAAGAGACATTAATTGATGCGAAAAAAGGCGGACTATGCCACTTAACGGGAGTAATTGAACAGGATATACGTATGATGAGATAACTTATGTATGGAGGTGTTTTAAATGTTTTCTGTTGCCCTATGTCAAACTAAAGTTGCTTTGAATATGGATGAAAATATTCAAAATGCATATGACAAAATAGCAGAAGCTTCAAAAATGGGAGCATCTATTGCAGCGTTAGGGGAGATGTTTAATTGCCCATACTCTGGTGATTACTTTTCTAATTATGCTGAGGAAGAGGGAAAAAGTAGGGCAGTTAAAATGCTTAGAGATGCCAGCAGAAAATTTGGGATATATGTTGTAGGTGGTTCAATACCCGAAAAGGAGAATGGACAAGTTTATAATACCTCCTATGTTTTAAATCCAAAGGGAGAGATTTGCGGGAAACATAGAAAAATTCACCTGTTTGATGTAGATATAAAGGGTGGTATAAGGTTTAAAGAATCTGATTATCTATCATCTGGTGATAAAATAACCATATTTGATACACCATATGGAAAAGCAGGGGTGTGCATATGCTATGATATCAGGTTTCCAGAGCTTATAAGATCCATGGCATTAATGGGGGCAGAAATAGTGTTTGTACCTGCAGCCTTTAATTTAACAACAGGACCTGTGCACTGGCATACACTGTTTAAGGCAAGAGCAATGGATAATCAGGTTTATATGCTTGGTATATCTCCGGCAAGAGACTATGATGGTGTATATAAGGCTTATGGGCATTCAATTGCTGTGAATCCATGGGGAGAAGTAATCTGTGAAGCAGGAGAACCAGAAGAGATTATTTTGGCTGATATAGATTTAAGGGTGGAGAAAAAAATAAGAGAGGAGCTTCCACTTCTAAAACATAGGAAACCTGAAATATATAAGGCACATTAAAAAAATAAATGAGTCAGATTGCGAAGTAATTTTAATTATTT
>DAMCZI010000080.1:0-9951 GCA_032095175.1 Clostridiaceae bacterium | reverse complement strand
TAAATGCCCCGGCACCTAGGTTGGAACGGTCTTTCAAGATAAAAACTTACTACTATGTTAAGACACATAATCCTTAGATTATGAATCGATACACCTATACATGAGGGTTTTTTCTTCCACTCCAAGTGCTCTTCTATAGGGCATTTTCTTTTTATCTGGGCTTTGGAATATAAATTTGATTTCACCATAGTTTTTCTTTATTTCTTTAATATAATCAAATGTGATTTCATCCTCCTCACAGTTAATACCTGAGTTTGAAAAAAACGCCTTTACCCAAACCTCAAGATTCCACTGAAGTGACTTTTCAATGGCATTCTTTATGGTTTTAAAATCTATAAAAATTGAGTGAAAGTAATCGTATTCCAATATAATACCTGATAACCCCATGTTCTTGATATCCTCTAAAATATAAATATAAGCTTCAAGGTTTCCCCAGTATCCATTCGTAACAATGTACTTCTTAGAATTAATATTTCTTATCGATTTTAAATATTTAAAAATAATCCCTGACTGGAGCAGGGGTTCTCCTCCTTCAATAATTATATAATCATTGTATCCTTCGTCATAATAATCTTTTATATATCTTTCAAAATCCTTTACATCCATAATACCTTTTCTATGTGGACCACATCTATAAGTACAACAGCTGCACATTATATTGCATTTATATGTGACTACACCTCTTATTCCCTTCACAAAGTTCATCTTCCCTTCACATTAACATTAATGTTTTCCAAATAATCACTTATTGATATTTTACCACATTTATTTATTTTTTGTATTTAATTACATTTCGTAAAATGAAGCTTTTCTAATTCACACCACAGCTTGCCTATAGTATAATACACTTGTACATGCCATGATAATTAAAGGGGGTAAACTTCTATGTGGACTATAATAGTAAGCCTTGCAGTTGGAGTTATAATAGGTCTATTGGGAATAATCCCAAAGAAATTTATGAAATATAATTCTCGCTTTCAGCAGGCAGGTGTTATTCTTCTTCTTTTTTCAATGGGTGCATCAATTGGCTCCAACAAAAAGCTCCTGTCAGATTTAAAAAGTCTTGGATTTAAATCCATAACCTTCGCTGTTATGACATGCCTTTGCAGCATCGTAATAACCTATATCGTATCAAGAAAATTTATAAAGGAGGGAAGGAATTAATGACATACATAATAGTTATAGCCTTACTCTGTGGAATATTTTCTGGGCATTTCATACTGCCAGAATCCGTAATACAAAATCTTGATAAGCTCACCTCCTTTGCACTAAACCTATTAATACTCTCTGTTGGAATTGATCTTGGATTTAATAAGGAGGTTTTTTACAATATAAAAAAGCTTGGATTCAGAATTATTCTTGTTCCTATATCCATAATAGTTGGAAGTCTTGCAGGAGGAGTTTTTGCAGGATTAATATATAAAATGCCATTAAATCAAAGTCTATCAATAGCTGCAGGTTTTGGCTGGTACAGCCTTTCTGGTATTATAATAACCAACCTTGGAAATGTTGAAGCAGGAACAATAGCCTTCCTGTCAAATGTGTTTAGAGAGCTCTTAGCAGTTTTAACTATTCCAATAATAGCAAGAAGGTTAAATTATATAACTGCTATTGCACCCGCAGGAGCAACTTCAATGGATACAACTCTTCCTCTAATCTCTGAATCAACAGACAGCAAAACTGTTGTTGTATCCTTTATAAACGGTGCTCTTCTATCTTCAATTGTTCCAATACTTGTTCCATTACTATATGGAATAAAATTTTGAATAACTAAGGCCTCCATGGAAAGAATAATATTGATAATATAAAGGGAGGCTTTTTTATGCAGGATAATCCCAAATGTACTGTTGTAAATTGTGTTTATAACTCAAACTACATCTGCACAGCAGACCATATCGAAGTAAATTCCCATGGAACTGCTATGACAAATACAAGCGGTGAAACTCTGTGCAGAACCTTTAGGCCAAAATCGGTATATAGAACAATAGGCTTTAAGTAAATATATTTTATTTTTCAAGCTGTCTATTTAGAATTTGTATATTCTATAAAATAGGCAGCTTTTTTTATTTAATATGCCTTAAATCATAACAATTACATAAATTTCATAATTTGTTTATTGATACTATAATATTTTTTAATTATAATTATACATATACCACATTATGGTAATTGCTCCTCCACATATAATACAAAAGGAAGTGGTTACTTGAAATTGTTAAAGGGCAGAACCAGAAATAGATCCAGATACTTTACATTAATGATAATCCCATCAAGATCTGGTTCTTCTAAAGCAATTAAAATTCCAAAATTTCTTGTTTCTTTTCTTATTATAGCTTTACTTTTTTGTACAGCATTAGTTGGCAATATGGCATGGAAATATAATAAGCTTAAAGAGAACCAATTCAAATCCCTTGATGATATTAATTCTCTAAATTATAAAGTATTCTCACAGCAGCAGCAGATAGATAACTATAAAAAACTCGAAACAGAAATGCAAAGCACCCTGGAGGAATTAAAAGATATAGAAGGTCAATTAAAAACAAAGTATGGTATAAAATCATCTTCAAAAAGTACTTCTCAAAACACAAACACATTACTGCAAACTTCATCACAGCCTTTAGATTTGAATGAAATTAAAAAAGACATCGAGTCCTTCTATTCTACTATGAACTCAGTAAGAAAAAAGGTTTCTGATCAAAATGCCCATCCATCAATTCTCCCCTACAGTGGAAGAATATCAAGTTATTATGGGACAAGACGTAATCCTTTAAGCAGAGGGCGCTTTGAATTTCATAACGGTGTTGATATATGTGGACTATATGGAAGCAAAGTTAAAGCAGTTGGTGATGGAATAGTAACACACTCCGGTTGGCTGGCCAGATATGGTTATACAGTTATTATAGATCACGGGAATGGCTATACCACCCTATATGGTCATAGCTCTAAACTCCTTGTAAAAAAAGGACAAAGGGTTTCAAAGGGCCAAGCTATCTCTCTTATTGGAAGTACAGGGAGATCAACTGGCCCACATGTTCATTTTGAAGTTAGATATAATGGAAAAGCTGTAAACCCATTAAAAATTATTAAAGGAGGAAAACATTGATGTTTACAATTCCAAAAAGATCAATATCAGAAAATCGCATTGACACAGTATTAGGTCCATCTTCCAACATAGAAGGCAAAATAAGTGCAGGTGGTACTGTAAGAATTGATGGTAAATACATAGGTGATGTATTCTCAGAGGCTGATGTGATAATAGGAGAAAACGGAAATATAAATGGAAACATTCATGCTGAGAATATATCAATATCAGGTACTGTAAATGGCAACATTTTCTCTAAAGGTCTCCTTGAAATACTTTCAACTGGCAGACTTGACGGGGACATAGAGGTGAAAAAGATAATTATAAGTGATGGAGCAATATTTAAAGGAAAATGCAACATGATATCCAATGACAGCGATGAATAATCCATTATTATTAATATTAACCCTATATTAATCGCACTAAAGATTTTACATTGGGTGTTGTGCGATTAACGAATCAAGGAATATGATTTCGCATAAATGCTTAGGGTCAAGCAATGTAGAATCATTTATGCGAAACATATAGCTGTATCTTAAAAAATTGTTATTTTTATATGTATATACACAAATCCAATTTCTGCTTGAATATAGCCCCTGTGAAAACACTCCTTAAGGATGTTTCTACAGGGGCTATATTCAAGCTAAAACAGTCTTTCAGGAGCTTAAATTACCTGATTTATAAATGTAACCTTTTCTATAATAACGCATAGATTAATATAAAGATGAATTTGACATAAAATGACACTACACATATTTAATAATTAAGCAGCATGTTAAGGAGGAATTAGATGTCAAGAAAGCATAGGTATAATTATAACCAAAACACTGGCTTTCCAACAGCATATATGTTTATCATCCTTGTATTAATAGTACTCCAATGGTTTAGAGTAGGCTGTAACTCATCGGGTACACCAACTACAGCACTTCCAGAATCAAATTTAATTTCTAATGGAGGTTTATTCATAATAACACTTTTCATTCTTATTGCCTGTGGCTGCATGAGTTCACAATATTCTAAATGTAAGAGCTGCAGCCGACACTGTCGATATAGGTGTTAACAGTAATTCTTTAATTAATTAAAAGAGGTGGAATAATGGGACATCATAGTAAAAAGAAGAATCAAGGTGTACCGCCGCCAGTATCTCCTCAACCAAACATGAATAATTTGGGGCAGCTTTTTAACAATATCGATGTTAATTCAATGTCGAATATGCTTAATAATATAGATGTTAACCAGGTAATGTCTATGCTTTCAAAATCCTTTGTTCCTCCAACAACTGCTCCCCCACAAAATACTAATTCTTCAAACACTGTTAAAAATGAGGGCAGTACTCCATTAAATTATCCGAATATGAATTTATTCAGCTCCATACCTGGTTTTGCACCTGTGCCACCCCAGCAAAATCTAGATCCTGTACTACCTACAAACGACCCTACTGTCTTGGTGCTTAACTCTATAAAACCGTTTTTACCTCCAGATAAATGTCTGATTATTGACAATATGATACAGCTGCTAGGAATAAAAGCTGTAATAGATAAAATATTTCCTCCAGCGGCTCAGGTAAAAAATAGTGGAAATACTAAATCTAATTCAGAAGAAAATAAGACTGATGATAAAACCTCCAATGATAATAAAGAGGCTAAATAAGATATTTCCCACCATATTCCTTGATTCATTAATCGCACAATACCTTGTTTAAATCTTTAATACACCTAATATACACTAAAATTCTATTGTCTTCTATCTTTCAAATAACATAACTCAAGTTGGTTTTACCATTGAGTTTTTTTGAAGATGGAATGCAATAGAATTTTTATATTTTAAAGTTAATATTAAAGATCATCATTAAGGAATAATAACCTTTTTTTGTAACATTTTCTACCCTCTAAGAATAACTTATTATTAGAAAAAGAATGACATATTTCGACTCAAATTAATTTTGAATAGCAATCTATATGTTTCGCATAAATTTTTCTACATTGCTCGACCCTAAACATCTATGCGAAATCATTTTCCTTGATTCATTAAACACACAATAACAAATGTAAAATTTTGAGTGTGATTAATATAGTGTTTGAATGCAAAACAAATGTATAAAAAGGAGGATTGTGTATGAATTATCGCTATGGAAGGTATGGGGGATATAACTACTATTATAACAATAATAGTTTTAATCCCTATCAAATTATAATACTAATTCTTATCGTACTTCAGTGGATGCTGGCTCCAACAGATGATCCAAACAACCTTGTAAATAATGGAGGCTTATTTATAATAACACTATTTGGATTGGTTTTATGCAGCTGTGTTTGTACTCCACAAGTAGTATATGTACCTGCCCCTTATAGAAGAAGGTTCTTTTTTTAGAAAACATAAAAAAATAACTACATGACCATATTTTTTGTAACGACTTTTTATTCTACTGAATACACTATATTGAGAAGGAATAAGACACTAATCGACAAATAATAAAGTACTTTATTTTATCAACAAATATCCTGAAAGGAGGGTTATTATGTTTGGAGGAACTGGCGGTTGCGGGTTTAATGCTTGGACTTGGATTATTCTCATCCTTATCGTTTTACAGTGGTTTAGAATTGGTTGGGGTGGAGCTGGCATAGGTGGTGGACCTGGTGGACCTATTCCAGAAACAGGATTACTTGCTAATGGTGGGCTATTCATAATTGCTATATTCCTACTTGTTGCCTGTGGATGTAGAGGATTTGCTTGCTAGTAAAAAGCAAATAATCATAGCTTCAAACTAAAGCTATAACCAACTTGAAGTAAGAAGGTTAATAAAAAATATATTCATCCATTATATTAAACTTACAATATATACAAGTTTGCTATTTATATGATATTTCAAATTAATATTGAAAGGAGCTTCTAATATGTTTGGAGGATTAGGCGGTGGCGGCTTTAATGCTTGGACCTGGATTATATTAATTCTTATCGTTTTACAATGGTTTAGAATTGGCTGGGGTGGAGCTGGTGGACCTGGTGGACCTGGTGGACCTCTCCCAGAAACAGGATTGCTTGCTAATGGCGGATTATTCATAATTGCTATATTCCTTCTCGTTGCTTGTGGCTGTAGAGGTTTTGCTTATTAATACCATAGGGGGTACCCACCCCCTATAAATTACTTATTTAGCAAGACCAAATTTATACAATAGGGAAGCAGAAAGCGAGGTGGGAGCATGAATTTAGGTGCTCTTTTCCCTAACCTTGATGGAGCATCTCCGGCTCCTGCACCACCTCCTCCAGTTAATACTGTTGGAGGGTTCGGAGCTGGTTGGTGGATATGGATATTAATTATTATAGTTGTGTTTTGGTTCTTAAGAGGTGGTTATCTACGATATCCAGGTTACGGTGGGTATGGTAGATGCTGCGGATTACCTGGTCGAGGGATATTCTAAACCTTATTATTATTTAATAAAATAATCACTTCTACTTTATTTACAATATAGGTACAATTACATCTTAAAATATAATATAAAAGTTAGAAGGGAGAGAATCAAATGTTAGGATATGGTGGTGGCGGTTTTAACGCTTGGACCTGGATTATATTAATCCTTATCGTATTACAGTGGTTTAGAGTTGGTTGGGGCGGAGCTGGCATAGCTGGTGGACCTGGTACACCTCTTCCAGAAACAGGATTATTTGCAAATGGCGGTTTATTCATAATTACTATATTCCTTCTTGTTGCATGCGGCTGCTTTAAAGGGCCTATAATGCCTGCTCCAGTTGCACCTATTAGATACTGCTAACCAGGAGAACCTCTCCTGATTATATATCTAGCTTGCTTATCATAATTTTTAAATACCCTAAATTATTTATAACAACTTAACCATAATATTCAAATTATTAAAAGGAGGGAATCTTAGATGTTTGGATACAGTGGATATGGAATGCCTGGATACGGAATGCCTGGATATGGCGGTGGATTTGGTGGAAATGGGTTTAATGCTTGGACTTGGATCATACTAATTCTTATCGTATTACAGTGGTTCAGAGTAGGCTTCGGCGGAGCTGGAGGACCTGGTGGAGTACTCCCAGAATCAGGATTACTCTGTAATGGTGGCTTATTCATAATTACTATATTCCTTCTTGTTGCATGCGGCTGCTTTAAGGGACCTATAATGCCTGCTCCAGTTGCACCTATTAGATACTGCTAACCTAAAATGGGGGGATTCCCCCCATACATATAAACTAAGGAGGCGATATGATGGCAGACGAACAGACTCCTGTTAATCCAATACCTGGTCTTGATATGAATTCATTGAACTCAATGCTTGGAAGCATGAATGTTCCAAACCTTGCAGGTATGCTTAATGGAATAAATTTAAATCAAATTATGCCTATGATTCCTTCAATGTTAAAAATGTTTGGTGGAAGCTTTGGAAATCTTGGCGGAAATCTTGGTGGAATTCTTGGCGGAAACCCTGGTGGAAACCCTGGTGGAAACCCTGGATATGGAGCCGGTTACAATAGCGCTTATAATAATGGATATAATAGTGGTTATAATTATGGTTACAATTATCCCCGTGCAGCTAGTGCAAATCCTGGATACCCTGGAGGAAATCCTGGCGCTCCACCATTTGTAGTACCTCCTCACTTAATGTCTGATCCAAAATTTATTCTTTTAAATACTATTAGACCTATGATACCTGCTGACAAATCATATATAGTTGATCAAATAGGAAGATTGTTAGTTTTATATGTTACAATTACTGCTCTGCTTCCCAAGAGAACAGTTCCACCTGCTGCCCCTGCAGCTGCCCCACCAGTCCCTGCAGCACTTCCGGCCGAAATTTGAAAGAACTGCACTAAAGCAGTTCCTTTTTTATATATAAATTAAGACACCACTACATTTTGTTCTTTTAAACATCCTTGGTATACAGCAGTCTTGAAATACTATTTAAAAGAACAGAATGTAGTGGATATTTATTTTTTCTATACAAGGCATATTCAAGAAAATAACTAGTCACCCTTTTCTAGTTTTTTGAATATAATGCTAGTAAGCAGACATTATTCGACACAATTAATATTAAAGATGGGGTGATTTAATGTTTTATAATCAGTTCTATCCTAATTCTGCTGTATGTGAAGATAATTATTATGATAAAAAAAGAAAGCATAAACACCATAAACATCACTGCTGTGCAGAAGGACCAGAAGAATACAAACATGATGAATGTTTTACCTGCAGACCTACATCCCCTCCGGGACCCTTTGGAATAGCACCAGGAAACAATATATTTTTTATTTTGCTAATTGTTGCATTGATATTTTGTGTTAGAAGAAGATTCCCTGTAGCTTGTTAACATAATATGGGACTCTTCCTTATATCCTTTATATGAGGAGAGGGCCCTATACATAAATAATGAGAGGAGTGGAACAATGGCAGGTAAAAACAAAGATAATTCGATCCAAAACATGGATTTTGATGCTCTTGCAAAAATGGATTTTAGCCAACTCCTGAAATTTTTAACATCTCTGACTCCAGAGCAGGCTCAAGCTTTATTTCAACAGATAAAAATTGATCCAAATGATGAAAGGTTTATACTTAGGGATGGAGATCCAAGACTAGGATTTTTATATACACTTAGGTCTCTTGTCCCACCTGAAAATGCCAAAATAATAGACCAAATAATCACAACCCTTAAGAGATAGCTCAAAAGTTCCATATACATGACAAGCGGCAAGTTGGATAATACAGTATTATCCAACTTGCCGCTTGCCGCATATATGACACTTAGGCGTATTAAAGAAAATAACAAGTCAAAGATTTTGAGTATATTTTGCGTCAGACGAGGAAATGGAAGCTCAAACTAGTTGGGCTAACTTGGGCTTCCATTAACGAAGTATGATACAAAATAGACCAAAATATTGACTTGTTATTTCCTTTAATACGCCTTATACACCTACATTTAGATTAAGAGCTTTTATTAATACTATAAAAAAAGTTGAAGAAAAATTAAATATAAAATGGTTCAATACTGCAGCCCTATATCCATGTTTTTCATATAGGTAGCAGTTGTACACTCCAACTGCAAAAAACGCAATTGTTCCTGCTAGGTTAAAGTGCAGTAATGTAAAAAGAAGGCTTGAAAGAATAGCTCCCCATATCCTTCCTGTCTTTTTTGAAATATTTCTATATAGAATATGCCTAAAAATAAACTCTTCAAGAACAGGTGCAAAAACAACTGTCATAAGAACTAATATAGTAACTGTCCCCCATCCTTTTTTCATAAATATATTTATTACTTCCTGGGGTTTAGGCTGTATTTTAAGTAATTGCTGCAGCAAAAGAGCATACACTGCACTCAACAGCCTTATTATAACACTGAACACAAGTGAGTAAATAAGAACTTCAATCTTTCTTTTACCTAAAGGTCTTAAATAATATGATTCCTCATTTTCTTCCCATTCAGCATCCCTTTGTTGTTTTTTATTAAAAAACAAAATTATCATTACCATAACAAATGGTATAAAGTTCTGAGTGAAATATGTCAATATCATATAAACTGCAAAGACTAAAACCATCCAAGTTCTTTTCATTTTATTCTTAACATATCCTCTAAATACCACCCAGGGTGGAATAGAAAGAAGCAATATTATTGATATGCTCTTTAAAATATCAAGCAACCCTTTTCCCATAATTAATCTCCTTAAACTCTTGCATTATATTTACATTATATCCATCAAAACATTAAATTTCAAATTAAATTATGTAATATATGTTTCGCATAAATGACTCTATATATAAATCGTAAAATTCTTTACATTTTGTTTTTTTAAACAGCCCTGTAGTATTGGTCCGACCTTAGGATGTTTAAAAAGACAAAATGTAATAGAATTTTTGA
>DAMCZI010000079.1:0-10133 GCA_032095175.1 Clostridiaceae bacterium | reverse complement strand
TTGATTCATTAATCGCACAACACCCAATGTAAAATCTTTAGTGCGATTAATATAGGCTTATAAAAACAAAGCCAGAAATTTTTGTGTCAATTTCTGGCTTTTTATAAACTATACTTTACTGTTCATTTTGAGTATAGGTTTCAATTATACTCCATAATTCATCTTTTCCAATCTTAGACTCTGAGGAAAATGGTATAAAAATGTCTTCCTCATTCATTGGCAGGGTTTTTTTAATAACTACAATGCTCTTGTTCAATTGATTTCTTGTAAGCTTATCAGCCTTTGTTGCAACAACAACCATTCTTCTTCCTGATGCTTTCATCCACTCAAACATCATTACATCGTCCTTTGTAGGTTCATGTCTTATATCAATGAGCATTATTACAAGCTTTAATTCTTCCCTGTAATGAAGGTATTCCTCTATCATTTTTGCCCATTTTGCCTTTTCCTCCTTGGAAACCTTTGCATATCCATACCCAGGTAAGTCTACAAAGTAAATTGAATCATTTATGTTGTAGAAGTTTATCGTCCTTGTTTTTCCTGGTGTGCCGCTGGTTCTAGCCAGAGCCTTTCTATTTACCAGCGTATTTATTAGCGAAGACTTTCCAACATTGGATCTACCTGCAAGGGCAATTTCTGGATATCCCTGTGTTGGATATTGACCAGGGGTTACTGCAACTGCCTCTATATCTGCCTTCTTTATTATCATAACATCTACCTCCTAAGGGCAATCTCCAGTACCTTATCTACCCTGTCTGCAAAGTGGAAATTAACCTTTCTTTTTATGTTGTCTGGTATTTTATCTATATCCTTTTTATTTTCTTCTGGAAGAATAATCTCTCTGATTCCAGCTCTGTAAGCTGCAAGGGATTTTTCCTTTACCCCTCCAATTGGAAGAACTCTTCCTGTAAGTGTAATTTCACCTGTCATAGCAATATCGCTTCTAACTGGTTTTTTTGAAAGAGCCGATACCATTGCAGTTATCATTGTAACACCTGCCGATGGCCCATCCTTAGGAACAGCCCCTTCTGGAACATGTATATGGACATCTATCTTCTTATAGAATTCCTCATCAATGCCAAATTCTGCTGCATGGGCTCTTACATAGCTATATCCAGCCCTTGCAGATTCCTTCATAACATCGCCTAACTGTCCAGTTAATTCAAGCTTTCCACTTCCAAGCATTGGCATAACCTCAATTGGAAGGGTATCACCGCCATATGCAGTCCATGCAAGTCCCATAACAACTCCTATCTCATCCTTACCTGCCTTCTCCTCAAACTTGTATCTTGGAGTTCCAAGATATTTAGAGAGATTCTGCTGTGTAACCCTAACCTTTTTATTTGGGTTTTCTGCTATTTCTATTGCTGCCTTTCTGCATATTGCTCCTATCTTTCTTTCAAGACTTCTAACTCCCGATTCCCTCGTATACAAATTTATAACGTCCTTTATAACCTTATCAGAAATCGAAATGTTATCTACTGTTAAACCATTCTCTTTAAGTTGTCTTGAAACTAAATATCTACTGCATATGCTGGCTTTCTCTTCATCTGTATATCCTGATATATCTATTACTTCCATTCTATCCATTAATGGTCTTGGAATGGTATCAAGGGTATTTGCTGTTGTTATGAAAAGTACCCTTGATAAATCAAATGGAACCTCAACATAGTGATCCCTAAAATTGAAGTTCTGCTCTCCATCAAGTACTTCAAGAAGTGCATCTGCTGGATCTCCCTTGAAGTCAGAACTCATTTTATCTATTTCATCTAACAGGAATACAGGGTTCTTAGAACCTGCCTGTTTCATTCCATATATTATTCTCCCCGGAATTGAGCCTATGTATGTCCTTCTATGACCTCTTATCTCAGCTTCATCCCTTACACCACCAAGGGACATCCTTACAAACTTTCTGTCCATAGCATTTGCAATTGATCGTGCTATTGATGTCTTTCCTACTCCAGGAGGTCCAACAAGACAAAGTATTGGTCCCTTCATGCTTTTGTTCAGCTTTCTTACTGCAAGATATTCAAGAATTCTCTCCTTTACATCTGTAAGCCCATAGTGCTCGTTTTCTAAAACCTCTCTTACCTTGCTTATATCCTCTGTATCCTTTGTTTCCTTTCCCCATGGAAGTTCAACCAACCAATCAAGGTATGTTCTTATAACTCCTCCTTCTGGAGAAGCAGTTCCCATCTTTTCAAGTCTGGAAAGCTCATATAATGCTTTATCCTTGGCTTCCTTTGGGAGTTTTCCCTTATTTATTTTCTTTTTATATTCTTCAACCTCAGCCTGAATATCATCCTTATCTCCAAGTTCCTCTTGAATTACCTTTAGCTGCTCTCTAAGGTAGTATTCCTTTTGCATTTTATCAATTTTTCTTTTTACCTTTAACCCAATCTTCTTCTCAATCTTTAATATATCTATTTCCCTTGCCAATATCTCAAGAAGATTTTTTATCCTGTCAACAGGATTTACAGCCTCAAGAAGCTCCTGCCTTATATCCTGTTTCAAAACAAGGTATGATGTTATTACATCTGCAAGCTTACCTGGCTGCTCAATTTCATCCAGTGTAGTAATTACTTCATCTGGAATTGAGTTACTTATCTTTGTATAGCTTTCAAAATGTGAAACCGCCTGCCTCATTAATGCTTCAACATTTGGAGTCTTTTCTACATCCTCTTCCTGATATATATCAAGCTTTGCCTCAAAGAATGGCTCTTCATTTATTATCTCTTGTATTTCTGCTCTATAAAGTCCTTCAACAAGAACCCTTATAGTATCCCCTGGCAACTTAAGAATCTGCTTTATTTTTGAAACAGTACCTATCCTGTATATATCCTCTACACCAGGGTCTTCTATGCTGTGATCCTTTTGAGTTACTAAAAATATAACCTGGTTCCTTACCATTGCTTCTTCCAAAGCTAAAATTGATTTGGCCCTTCCTACATCAAAGTGAAGTACCATATGTGGAAATATCGTTATACCTCTTATAGGTAAAAGAGGTACTATATTATCTTTTATTTCTTCCATTCTATCATCTCCTCTCTAGAGATATGTTCCCATTTAAATGACGACTTATACTATTATACATTATAATATGAAAATATTTCAACTTTATCATTTAGTTTCTCCAATTCATAAATTAGGTATTATGCGTCGCAGAAATGCCAGGCACGTGGCAAGTGCCTGGCATTTCTGCGACGTATTATCCCTATATTATGAAGCACTTTCTGCTGAAAGAATCTCTATGTTGGAGTTAACGTTGTTTTTCGTATTATGTGTGTTTTTGCTGTTGTCAATCATTGCTTCCTTTATTACCTCTTCGATTCTTTCTACTGGAATGATTTGTATATCCATGTCCTTAAAGGATTCCTGCCAATTTTCCTTGGGGATAATGACTTTTTTAACACCTGCTTTTCTGGCTGCTTCAATCTTTGCCATTATTCCACCTATAGGTTTTACATAACCTCTAATAGATATCTCTCCTGTCATAGCCACTTCATTATTTACAGGTGTCATAGTTATTGCGCTGTAGATTGCAGACACCATTGTTATTCCTGCAGAAGGGCCATCAATGGGAGTTCCTCCGGGAAAGTTTATATGTATATCATACTTTCTAGGCTCAACGTTAAGATATTTTCTTAAAACTGTTATAACATTTTCAGCAGAGCCCCTTGATGTACTTTTTCTTCTAAACTTTTTACCATAGGTCCCAGTTTCCTCTTCATCTATGATTCCTGTAACATTAACCTTTCCTATCATTCCTTCTACAGGTACAGCAGTTGCTTCTATTTCCAGCAATGTTCCCATATTGGGGCCATAAACTGCAAGACCGTTTACATACCCAATCTGAGGCAAAGGTTCAATCTTTTTCTCAGGTCTTGGATTATAATATCCACTTTCAATAACCCACTCAATATCTTCAAGTGTTATATTTCTTCTTTTTTCATTTATTGCAATTCCTCCGGCTATCTGAATGATGTTAACTGCTTCTCTGCCGTTGCTTGCATACTTGCTTACTTCCCTTACAGCTTCATCAACTATTAAGAATCCACCCTTTTTAGCCGCATTTCTCGCAATAACCTCTATTTCATCTGGGGTAAGGGCTCTAAAGTATATTTCGACACATCTTGACCTTATTGCAGGAGATAAATCCTCTGGATTTTTAGTAGTTGCTCCAACCAGCCTAAAATCCGCTGGAAGACCATTATCGAATATATCCTTAATATGTGTAGGGATATTGGGATCCTCAGAACTGTAATATACACTGTCTAAAAATACCCTTCTATCCTCTAGAACCTTAAGAAGCTTATTTGTCTGTATAGGATGCAGTTCACCTATTTCATCCAAAAATAGCATTCCCCCATGTGCTTTTGTAACTGCACCTGGTTTCGGCTGAGGTATTCCTGCAACACCCATTGCTCCGGCACCCTGATAGATTGGATCATGTACCGAACCAATTAGGGGATCTGCAATACCCCTATCATCAAATCGAACTGTTGTTGCATCTACTTCTATAAATTTAGCATCAACTTTAAAAGGCGAAATCGGATTTCTCTTTGCTTCCTCCAGCACAAGCCTTGCAGCAGCAGTTTTCCCTACACCAGGAGGTCCATAAATTATAACATGCTGTGGATTAGGCCCACAAAGAGCTGCTTTAAGAGCTTTGATTCCTCTTCCCTGTCCTATTATCTCTTCAAAGGATGAAGGCCTAGTTTTTTCCGAAAGAGGTTCTGTAAGACATGTCTCCCTCATTTTTTTAAGCTTCTCAAGCTCCTTTTTGCTTTCCTTTTCAATATAAACCTTGTTGCTCTGCTGACCTTTAAGAAGATTATAAAAGTAAAGACCAATTATGGTCGTAAATATTAGATTTACTATACCTAACAATTGACTTGCGTACATGCTTTCACCTCCCTTATTTGTATATAATCCACTAAAATTCTTTTATTCTGTTTTTTCAAACAGCCCTATAAAACCGGTTCAACCCCAAGATGTTTGAAAGAACAGAATGACATAGAATTTTTGGATTGTATATCCATGTTTAGTATGTACATAAAAGTAAGTTATATGCAAAAAACAAAACTGCAGTGAGATTAATATTTCATAATCTCACTGCAGTCTTTATATTTTATGAAACGCTTTCAGTTCCTTTTTTAACCCGACTCTTTTTAACTCCAGATGTCTTTTTTGCCGTCTTTCTAATGCCATCTCCAAGAACTAATTCTGGCTGCTTTTTATTTGTTACTGTATCCTGGTTTATAAGACACTTTTCTACATCATCCCTGGATGGTATGTCAAACATTACATCCATCATAAGGTCTTCCATGATAGCTCGAAGTCCCCTTGCACCGGTTTTTCTCTCCAAGGCTTCGTCTGCAATGGCTTCCAGTGCTTTTTCTTCAAACTCAAGCTCTACACCATCCATATCAAATAGCCTCTTATACTGTTTAACCAATGCATTTTTAGGTTCTGTCAATATCTTCATGAGAGCTTCCTTATCAAGGGAACCAAGGGTAACTACAATTGGAACTCTTCCAACAAATTCCGGTATCATACCGAACTTCAAGAGATCCTCTGGTAGAATATGCTTTAATGTATCCCCTACATCCCTTTGAACCTTGCTTTCAATCTCTGCACCAAATCCCATTGAGCTCTTATGGAGTCTTTTTTCAATTAGCTTTTCAATTCCATCAAAGGCTCCACCACATATGAAAAGTATATTGGTTGTATCTATCTGTATGAACTCCTGGTGAGGATGTTTTCTTCCTCCCTGAGGTGGTACACTTGCTACAGTACCTTCAAGTATCTTTAAAAGAGCCTGTTGAACTCCTTCTCCAGATACATCTCTTGTTATAGATGGGTTTTCGGATTTTCTTGCAATCTTATCAATCTCATCTATATAAACAATACCCTTTTCAGCTCTTTCTATATCATAATCTGCACTCTGAATGAGCTTTAAAAGTATGTTCTCAACATCTTCTCCAACATATCCAGCCTCTGTAAGAGTCGTAGCGTCAGCTATGGCAAAGGGTACATTCAGCAGCTTTGCCAGTGTTTGAGCAAGCAGGGTTTTTCCAGAACCTGTAGGTCCAAGTAGAAGGATGTTGCTTTTTTGAAGCTCTACATCATCATTCTTTAATTTTGGGGTATTTATTCTTTTATAGTGATTGTATACAGCTACTGCAAGGGACTTTTTAGCCTCATCCTGACCAATTACATACTGGTTAAGGAAGTCTTTTATTTCCCTTGGTTTTGGAAGATCAGTCAACTCTAAGTCCTGATCAACCTCAAGTTCCTCAGTTATAATCTCTGAGCAAAGCTCTATACACTCATCACAAATATATACCCCTGGACCGGCAATAAGCCTTTTTACTTGATCCTGGTTCTTTCCGCAAAACGAACATTTTAGCTGTTTCTTGTCATCAAGTTTTGCCATCTTCACACCCCACAATATTACTTACTCTTCTTGGTAATTACTTCGTCAATCAACCCGTATGCTTTAGCTTCCTCAGCTGACATAAAGAAATCTCTCTCAGTATCCTTTTCAATCTTTTCAAGTGGCTGACCTGTTCTTTCACTTAAAATTTCATTGAGCTTCTTCTTTGTCTTTATTATTCTTTCTGCATGGATTGCAATGTCAGTTGCCTGACCCTGTGTTCCACCTAATGGTTGATGAATCATTATCTCGCTGTTTGGAAGAGCAATTCTTTTACCCTTTGCTCCTGCAGCAAGAAGGAATGCACCCATGGATGCAGCCATACCAACACATATTGTTGAAACATCTGGCTTTATATACTGCATAGTATCATATATTGCAAATCCTGATGTAATAGAACCTCCAGGGCTATTTATATAAAGATAAATATCCTTATCTGGATCCTCTGCTTCAAGGAATAAAAGCTGTGCTACTACAAGGCTTGCAGTTACATCGTTTACTTCATCACCTAAAAAGATTATTCTCTCCTTCAGCAATCTTGAATAAATGTCGTAGGACCTTTCGCCTCTACTAGTTTGTTCAACTACCATTGGAACTAGACTCATATCTATCCCTCCTATACAAGGTTACAGGTATTAAAACCTTATTCCTTGCTTAAGCCACTTCTTTGCTGGACTTTACAAGGAATTCAATAACCTTATTATTAACAATTTCATCTTCTATTATTTCTTTTTGATTCTTTAAAATAGTTTCCTTAACCTTTGCGGTATCTTCCATTCCATATCTCTTTGCCATTTCATCGGCCTTTGCATCTATTTCTTCTTCTGATGCAGTCATGTTTTCTGCCTTTGCAATTGCTTCAAGTGTAAGATTTGTCTTTACTCTTGTTGAAGCAACCTCTTTAAAGTCTTCCCTTATCTTATCCATTGTTATACCCATTAATTCTACATACTTATCAATTGTAAGTCCCTGGTATCTTAGTCTGTAGTCTAAATCCTTAACCATGTAATCTATTTCTCTTTCAATCATAGCCTCTGGAATTTCAACCTCTGAACCTTCAACAGCCTTTTTGATTACTTCTTCTTCATATTCATTCTTTGCTCTGAGGCTGCTACTTTCCTCAAGCTTCTTTCTTGAATCTGCCTTCATTTCGTCTATAGTATCAAACTCTGAAACATCCTTTGCAAATTCATCATCTAATTCAGGAAGTTCCTTGTATTTTATCTCCTTAACTGTTACCTTGAATAAAGCTGGCTTTCCCTTTAATTCCTCTGCATGATAGTCTTCTGGGAAAGAAACGTTTACATTCTTTTCTTCTCCAGCTTTTACACCAATAAGCTGTTCTTCAAAACCTGGTATGAAAGAAGCTGAACCTATTGTTAAATCATAGTTCTCTCCCTTTCCACCTTCGAAAGCAACTCCATCTATAAATCCTTCAAAATCGATTACAGCGATGTCACCGTTTTCTACTGCTCCATCTTCCTTGCTTATAATTCTTGCATTTTTCTCTCTCATTGCTTCGAGTTCAGCATTTACTTCTTCGTCAGTTACAGGGTATTCTACCTTTTTAACTTCCAGGCCTTTGTACTCTCCAAGCTTAACCTCTGGTTTAACAACAACTTCTGCAGTATATATAAATTCAGTATCCTTTCCTATTTGAACTATATCAACCTTTGGATAGTCTACTGGTGATATACCACTTTCCTTTACAGCCTGTGGATATGTTTCGTCAATAACAAATTCTACTGCATCCTCAAAGAAAACTCCTTCTCCATAATACTGCTCTATCATGTGCATTGGAGCCTTTCCCTTTCTAAATCCAGGTATGTTAAACTTCTTTGCATTTTTTTGATATGCCTTCTTTAAGGCCTCTTGGAATTTTTCTACTGGAACACTTACTTCAACTTTTACAACATTGTTTTCTATTTTTTCAACCTTGGTATTCATAATCTTTCCTCCTAATTTATTACATTTGGGCATATTTATTATTTTGGCCCTTATATTCATTACGCATAAAAAATTTTAGATGTACTACAACATTGTAATATTATCATATACAAGTTATATATTCAAGAGTTAGGCGTTGTCAACAACCAATTTATTGCCTTTTTTATCATAAACCGCTATTACCTTTTCACTTTGGAGCTTTTTCAATTCCTTCTCACTAAGGCTCTCTGCATCAGCATGCGTTAAAAGTTCAAGGTCATAATACTTAGAAGCATTAAAAACTCTGAATCCTATAAAATTACCACCTTCATCCGTCAAATCCACCATATCAAGTATTAGATCTGCTGCTTCTTCAATTTCATAGTTTCTGTTTTCAAAATGAGGGACATCTTCTGTGGATTTAGTCTCTAGTATTTCTTCCTTATTTAAGTATACACTAACCACATCATTATTTTTATCATATGCGACTTTCAAATTAATGACTCCCTTCAAATATAAACTTTAAAGCTTTTAACAATACACCATCATTATATATAATACAAAAATTCAAATGCATTCTGCTGCCCAAACATTATAATGACAAACCAACATATAAGGATTAGTCATTATAATAGAATGTAAGAATTTTAGTGCATTCTATATAGATTATAACCCTAAAATTCATGTATTTAAACATATTTATGGAAATATGTAATATTATTTTAACATATTTTCTATGTGTTTTCTTGAAACTTCAACTTCATCAAGTGTATTAAAGTTCTGCCTGTAGACTTCTATTATTAGTGGTATGCTGCTACTTATCGCCTTTACTTTTTCTATTAATCCTCTAAGATCAGCATCTCCATCGCCTGGAAGAAGACAGGAGGATGTACCACTGCAATCATTAATATGAACATTGACTAGTTTATCACCATAAACCTCAATATATTCCATTGATGAACGGTTGCTCCTTACCGCCTGCTTTACATCAAGATTAAAATATATGTCCTTTTCCATTCTAGCACTTACATCCTTCATAAAATCCGGACTGCAGGATCTGCACCACGAAACATTTTCCCAGGCTATTTTCACTCCATTTTCCTCTGCTATACTGCAAAGTATATCCATCTGACCTGCAACCTCATCAATATTAATCTGTGGTCCAGTGTTGGTCAATCCATGAAATATGTAGTATTTTGCCCCTATAATGCTACAAGCTCTGCAGGCCATTTTAAATCTTTCCATCATTTCTGATTTTCTTCTTGGATATTTATCAAATATATAAGGTTCAAATGGTGCAGAAAATGGGTGTACAGAAAAAATACTGAGGCCAAGCCTATCCGCTTCTTTCTTAAGATTCTCACAATACATTTGATTCATCTCATATTCTGACTCTAAAAAAGCCTCACACGTATCAAATCCAAGTCCCTTTATTATTTTAAGTGTGTCCTCTGTATTAACAGAAGGATAAAAACAAGCTGTTGAAATACCTACCCTCATAAACCCTCCAAGGTGGTGATAATTAATTTATACTCTATTTAGCCAAGGATTATATGATCGTAATCCCACCTATCATTTTCAAATAAATCCCACCTATATATATTATACATTTTACCATAAATGTTGTAATTATCATCATATATGTTTTAGATAAATGTTTCTACATTTTTCAACCTTAAAAATATAAAGCATAGTAAAGGAAATAACAAGTCAAAGATTTTGAGGATATTTTACGTCAGACGAGGAAATGAAAGCTCAAGCTAGTTGG
>DAMCZI010000078.1:0-10253 GCA_032095175.1 Clostridiaceae bacterium | reverse complement strand
ATGATGAAGACATATCTTGGACTTATACCCAGGAATTTGATTAAGAATAAGAAGAGGACTTTTGCCCTGGCAATCAGCATAGTGCTTGCAGTTATGCTAATAACATCTGTTGAGATACTGGCTAGAGGTATTGTTAATGATAGTGTTAGGGCATGTGAATCTGATGGGAAGTTTCATGCCCTTTATATGAACATATATAATAACAATATCAAAAAATTAAAACAGGATGATAGAATTGATAAAATCGGCATAATAACGTCCCTTGGAAACTCTGTAATAGGTAATAGTACTATTTCAGTAAACGGAATAGATGAAGGAGCCATTGATTTACTGAGTTTTAAGCTTGTGAAAGGGAACTATCCTAAAAATGCAGAAGATATATTAATCGAAGATACTGTATATAATAAGTTATTTGTAGACAAGAAAATAGGAGATAGAATAAAGCTTACAGTTGGGGTAAAAAGCTTAAACCTAAAAACTCATATGTATGAAATAAACAAGGAAAATTATGAGTTTGTTTTGTGCGGAATCGTTCATAATCCTTCAGCTTCTACTACTACAGAAGCAGGAAAGGTGTTCTTAAATCAAAAATTTACAGAAAATATTATAAAACCTGAGCAAATGATTTATAATATGTATTTTACAATTAAGAAGGACTTGCCTTTAAGAGATACAATTGAGAATTTTAATGAAAGATATGAAAAAATAAACCGAGGAATAGATGAAAGGGATTATTTAAAGCAATATATGTTTAGGGATAGCTTTATAGATATGCTGGAACTTTATAACAACTCGAAAAAAGTGGTTATTATAATAGATATAATAATTGCATTAGCTGCAGCAATTCTAATATATAATATATTCAATATATCAATAGCCGAAAGGATAAGACATTTTGGACTTTTAAGGTCGATAGGAATTACACCGGTACAAATAAGGGTTATCGTTTTTGGTGAAGCGGTACTTCTAGGCATTATATTTATACCAATTGGAATTGCGCTGGGGGTAAGGATTACTTATTTGTTAATGAGTCTTATAGGAGGTATCGGAGTCAGAAAAATAGTCGTTGATTCAACTACCTATAATTTGGCTACTATAACTATTTCAGCTTTTGTATCTATTATTGTAGCATCCTATAAACCAGCCAATGCAGCATCATCAGTATCGCCACTTCAAGCTATGAAAAGCAGCAATGAAGTATTGGAAAAAGAAGAAAGAGATGAAAAACTGATTGAAAGACTCATAAAGAACATTTTCGGGCATACTGGCAAAATGGCATACATGAACATATTAAGAAATAGAAAAAGGTTTATTGCAACTGCTGTTTCTATAGCAATGGGAGCAATGATATTTATAAGTGTAAATTATTTTATAAACAGCATAGATCCTATAAAGGAAGCAAAGGCCAAAAAGGAATGTGATTATGTATTAAGTATTAATGCAGTTGAAGAAAACATCGGCTTTACAGATGAGCAGATTAATGAGGTAAAAAGCATTCAGGGAGTAAAAGAAGTAAATAAATACAAAATAATGCCAGGCCTAATATACTTTACACCTGATAAAATAACGGAGAAAGGTATTAAAAAGGTTCAATCAGATGCTAATCCTAATATAAGAAAACGCGCAGAATCAGGAATATATCCTGTCTATGTATGTGTTATAGGATGCAGTAGAGAGAAAATTGATAGTATTAGAGAAAAATTTAATAGCGATGATAATAATGCAAGTGAAAATAAACCAGAGATTTATATTATAGATAAAGAAGAGAAGAATAAAATAACTAATCTTAAACCGGGCGACAAAATTAAAGTACATTGTAATGTAAATAATATTGGGTATAAAAATTATAATAATGAATTCGGTGTTCAAGCTATTATAGATGAGACTCCATTTAAATTGGAGGAATATGCTGATACTTTAATTCTTCTGACTGAAGAAGAAAATTTGTCAAAACTATTCCATTTTGATGGATATCAAAGAGTTAGCATTAATGTTGAAAAAAATGCGGATGTTAAAAGTATAGAAGATAAGCTTAATAATATTGCAAGTCGTCAGAAATATGGGGAATTAAGCTCTTTTAAAGAGGATCTTGAAAATATTAAAAAAGTTAAATACCAGATGATAGTGATACTATATGGGCTATTTGCGATTGTACTGTTATTTGCTATTGTAAACATAATAAATACAATAAGTATGAACATTATTACAAGAAAACAAGAGTTTGGGATGCTTAGGGCTATAGGAATGACGAAACCCCAGCTTAAACAGATGATAATTAAAGAGGGTTTAATATATGGAATAGTTGGTTCAATACTGGGTGCAATACCAGGCACTCTACTAACATATATTATATTTAAATTTACTAATGGCACCATATTCACGGATATAAAATGGGTTATTGAGTATGGAGCAATAGCATTGGTATTCATAGTAACATCTATATTAACAATAATAGCAACACTTATTCCACTAAGGAGAGCAACTTCAATGAATGTTGTAGAGGCGGTAAGGGCTATTGAGTAAAAAATATTTTGCATATATGTTAAGCAGTGCTGGCATATATACAAATAGTTAACTACTATGGTATAAATTTAATAATTATTCAAGCATTTAATCATATCAAATTTCGTAGTCATTTGTGCTATATTAATCGCACTAAAGATTTTACATTGGGTGTTGTGCGATTAATGAATTGAGGAATATGATTTCGCATAAATGCTTAGGGTTGAGTAATGTAGAATCATTTATGCGAAACATATAATGCAGCAAGTTGTATAAAATTTCTCCACACTTAAGAATTTACTTATAAATGTCTATGAAAAAATTTAATAACAATTTTGTTATAAGCAAGGGATAAGGGGGATTAATATGGACATTTTACCAATTACCCGCATCAAAATTATAGTAAATGACAGGGCGGTGGTATGATGAAAACATATCTTGGACTTATACCCAGGAATTTGATTAAGAATAAGAAGAGGACATTGGCTCTGGCTGTAAGTATAATGTTGTCTATTGTGTTGATAACATCTACTGAGATATTAATAAGAAGTATTATTAAGTCAAGCATGAAGGATAATGAAATACTTACAGGAAAATATCATGCAAATTGTATGGGTATACCTTATTCTAGCATTGACAATATAAAACAAAATAAGAAAGTTGATAGAGTTGCAACAACATCTCTTGTTGCCCATAGCAAGATTGGGGAAAGCATAGTAGAAATGTATGGAATGGATGAAGAAGCTATAGATTTGCTTAGCATGAAATTAGTAGAAGGAAAGTATCCTAAAAAGCAGGGAGAAGCAGTTGTTGAACAGTGGGTATTGAATAAAATTAAACCTAATGCAAAGATTGGGGATAAAATCAGCATCGAATGCTCTATATATAAAACATTAGAGAGCGATGTAAATAGCAGACAAACGATTAATTTTACGCTTTGTGGTATATTAGGAAATACCAATGTTGGAAGAGATACGGGGGTAGGAAAAATATACACAAGCCTTGATGGGGCAGAAAAAATTGTAGATAGGGAAAATACAGCGTACTTTCAGTACTTTACAGTGAAAAAAGAATTGCCAATTAGGGACACTGTAGAGGCATTAGAGGATGAATTAAGTGGTGAAGGAATGGGTAACTACAGGGTTAATGAGAATTATCTTAGAGTTATTGATATAGCAGAAGGCTCTAAAAAGGTGATTTTCTTTATGGATGTGATAGTTGCATTAATTGCTTCGATGATGACTTATAACATATTTAACATTTCGGTAGCAGAAAGGTTAAAATATTTTGGACTTTTAAGATCTGTTGGAATAACTGAATTTCAGATAAAAAGTCTTGTCTTTGGAGAAGCTATAATACTCGGGGTTATATTTATTCCCCTTGGCATCTTGGCGGGAATAAACATAACAGAGCTATTGGTTAATATTAATGGTGGACATTTTGGCAATAGAAGCCTTGTTATTGACTCAAGTACATATAATACAACAATGATAATCATTGTAGGATTTCTATCAATTATAGCTGCGTCATATAAACCAGCAAAGCTTGTATCAAAAATATCTCCGATAGAGGCATTGAGTGAAAATGAGGTTTTAAAGGATGATATAAAAGAAGAAGGAGCAATACAAAGATTTATAAGAATTTGCTATGGATATACAGGTAATTTAGCATATATGAATATAAAAAGGAACCGAAGAAGATTTTCTGCTACAGCAGTATCTATAAGTATGGGGGTAATGCTGTTTATTTCTATAAACTATTTTGTAGAAAGCATTGATCCTGTAAAAGAGGTAAGAAGGGAAATAAGTTCAGATTATATCATAAATTTAAAAGGACATGGTGATAATATTGGATATATAGATAGTGAAGCTAGTGATATAAAAAATATTTATGGTGTAAAGAACATTGAAAAATATATTTTTATTTCCGCGACTGGAGATATAAAGGAAGAGAAACTAACTAAAGAGGGTATAGAGCTTGGAGAAAAGTATAGCTTAATTAAAGGTGATATATGTAAAATGTCTACAGTTATTATAGGATGTAGTAAAGATAAAATGCAAGAATTGAAAAAACGGCTAAATATCAATGAGATAGATACAAATGAGGAACCAGGAGCAATTTTAGTACAAAATATAAACAATAAAAGGATGACTAACATTGAAAAGGGTGAGGAAGTTAAGGTAGTATGGTCATTAAGGGATACTCCAAATTGGGAGCATATAAAAGGAACTTTTAAAACTATTGGAGTATTAGATGGTGTACCATTTAATCTTGGTAGTTATTATGCAAATTTAATATTGATAGCGGAAGAGGGAAAAGTTAGACAAGCTTTTGGAGTTAATGGATATCAAAAAATTACTGTAGATGTAAATAGCAATGTGGATAATAATAAAATGAAAGAAAAAATCAATAATATTATAAGCAGACAAAAGGGAAGTGAGCTGATATCCTATTATGATGAGATTCAAAAGGTAAAAACAGCCAAAACCCAGCTTATTACAATTCTTTATGCATTGTTCTGCATAACCCTTTTAGTTGCTCTTGTCAATATTATAAATACAATAAGCATGAATATAATAACAAGGAAAAGAGAGTTTGGATTGCTTAGAGCTATTGGAATGACAAGAGAACAGCTAAGAATAATGATTATAAAGGAAGGTATGATTTATGGATTTACTGGCTCAATCCTAGGTTCTATGCTAGGAGTATTTTTATCTTTTCTTATATACAAAGCAGCCAACGGGAATATGCTTCAAAATATGCTGTGGGAAATACACTATGGGATGATAGTATTAGTGTTTATAGTATCTATGACTATAACTACAATTACAACCCTTGTACCTCTAAGAAAGGCAACATCAGCAAATGTTGTAGAAGCTATTCGAGGAATAGAATAGTATAAAATAAAAACCTAGTAGAAGTGATAGCCTCTGCTAGGTTTTTATGTGTTTATATATTAAAAATCCCATATAACTATGAATTATTAAAATAAATTGAAAAGAGACAAGTATTTATAATATCAAGCAACAAAACTATTAAGAACTGTGCCTTTATCTTATTTTAAGCTGGATATTCTTTAGAGTGGAGATTGATTGAATTAATCACATAATCTCACAATTTCCTTCTCTATTTTCTCAAATATCCTGTACCATGAGAAATTCTCTATAATTTTATAAATACTATCAGGTTGGTTATATTTATGGTCAAGTTTATCTATTTGTTTTTTTATCCCATATGCAAGTCTTTCTTCAAAATATGGTAGATCAGCTTTGTTTGGGATATCAATATCTACCATATCAGGAAGTTTCACATATTCAATGATGCCGCTGGCCTTTATTTCGTTTCCAAGATAGTTTTTTAGTCCTGCAAGTTCTGATGCAGTAACAGATAGGCCGCAGGATAGAGCCTCTATTGTTACAAGAGACAACCCTTCATAAAAGGATGGTAATACAAATATGTCACATTCTCTGAATATATCTCCAAGGTTTTCGTGGGGAACTTCACCAAGTAATTTTATACTGCCTTTAGCTTCTTTTACAAGCTGTCTTATTTCCTTTTCTTCAGTACCGCTTCCTGAACCAGCAATTAAAAGTTCTATGTTATTATTGTATATAAACAGCTTTTCATATGCCCTTATTAGAGAAGGAACTCCTTTAGAAAAACTAAGTTTTCCAGCATATATAAGCTTTATCTTATCCATGGATTTTTTTGTGCTGTATGGATAAAAAATATCTGAATCATATCCTCCGCCAATAACAACTACTTTATCCGTGGAAATACTATAGTTTTCAACTATTTTTTTCTTTTCATAATCATTTAAAGCCATTGCAATTTCAATGTTTTTACAGCCTTCTATTACATATTCCCTGAATTTATCCACCATCTCAAGCTGTCTTAAATCAGTACCGTGGCTTATTGATATTACAGGTATATCACTGACTGTCTTTTTAATTAATGATGTTAAAAGCCAAAGGTGATTTGATATTATAATATCTGGCTTAAATTCGTTAATAGCTAAATTTATCTCTTCTCTAAATGCTTTTTCCCACTTTAAAAACATCTCTTCATTCATATCACTATATTTAGTGCTTTTATAAGGCATTACATCGCTCATCCCTGCAATAGGGAAAGGCAATTTTTCAGTTTCAAATATTACAGGATAAAATTTAATGTCACTAACATCTCCAAATTCAACATAACTATGATCCTTTGGAACTCCAGCTATAACAGCTTGTTCATATCCCTTTTTATAAGCTTCCTTTACTATTGCTTGAAGGTATGTTCCACTTCCTGTTTTCCCAGGATATTGCGATATAGCATGTAATATTCTTTTCATAGTGCAACCTCCCCATATTATAGGGACATATACTAATTGTTGTACCCTAATCATTCTATTCATAGAGATTATCTTAAAATTAAACTTTCATAATAGATATATGTTTTGCATAAATGATTCTACATTGCTCGACCCTAAACATTTATGCGAAATCATATCCATTGATTCATTAATCGCACAAACACCCAATGTAAAAGCTTTAGTGCGATTAATATAGTTTAGTTATTCAAAATTCAACCTACGATTTATTTTTTAATAACATTATATATTGTTTTTTAACATTTTGTCCATCGAGAAAAGTCTTTATTGGTGCTTTCCAGGATAATAAATATAGCCTCTCATCTGAATGAGCCAGTTCACAATAGTTTGTATATCTACAGTGAAGCAATGCTAGTGGATTTTATTATAAGGCTTATTATTTCTTTAGGCGTAAACTTTCTAAAGCTGTTCTCTTTTTTGTACAGTATATATGAATTTTTTATTTTAAATAACATGTTGAAAAGAATTGATAATTAATTTAAAATGATATTGATAATCATTATCAAATTTACAAATTATATAAGGGGGCTTAAAATGGCTAACAATATACCAGGAATAATAATGGGATTTAGAGAAGGATTGGAGGCATTTTTAGTTATTGCAATTATCCTTCGCTATTTATCTAAACTTAATCTAGATGTATTTAAAAAATATGTTGCTTACGGTGTGGCAGCTGGAGCAGCAATTTCAATCGGGCTAGGAATGCTTTTAGAATTTATAGGTTCTAAATTAGGTAATACAGATATAATGGCAAAGCTTTGGGAAAGTGGTGCAAGTATAGCAGCGTTGGTGCTAGTAACAACGTTTATAATATGGATGATTAAACATGGCAGCAGTATGACTGAGCATGTTGAAAGTGAAGTGGGCACACATTTATCAAAATGGGGAGTTTTCTTGGTTTCATCAATTATGGTTGCTCGTGAAGGTGTTGAAATAGCAATATTTACATTTGCAGGTGATTATTCTATTATAGCAATAACAATAGGACTAGCTGTTGCTCTTATTTTAACAGTACTTATATTTAAATCACTTGTTAAAGTCAACTTAGGGACAATATTCAAAGTCACTTTAATATATCTTATACTACAGGCAGGGTACCTTTTAGGATATGGAATACATGAAGGACTTTCCGCATTAAAGAGTGTAAAATATTTAACAGGTGATAACTTACTTTTAATTAAACTATTTGATTTATCACATACAGTATTAAATCACAAAGATGGAATCATAGGATTACCTCTAAATGTATTATTTGGATGGTATTCTAAACCAGAGTGGATACAATTTGTATGCCAATATGCTTATACAGTTATTTTGTTTATAGTATTAAAAAAAGAATGGAAAAGAAACTAATATATAAATCTGAAGTATAGATATGATGAGTTTACTATAATTAAAAAAAACAGTCACCTGAACTTTAATATCTAAGTTCAGATGACTGTCTTATAAACTATTTACTTAGTCTTAAGAATTCATCGATGTCAGCTTTTACTATTTCTAATGAGCCTCTCCAGAAGTTGATATCATGAATATCTATGTTCATTACCTTTGTAACATCAGCTACATTTCTCTTGCCTGTTAGAGCTAGAAGGTCATCATATTCCTTAACAAATTCCTGACCTCTCTTTAAGTATTCAGCATATAGACCCTTTGCAAATAATAAGCCAAATGCATATGGGAAGTTGTAGAAGTTATAGCCTGCTGAATAGTAGTGGGATTTACATAACCACATATATGGATGAAGTAGATTTTCATCTAGGCCGTCTCCATAGGCTTCCTTTTGGGCATTAAGCATTATTTCATTAAGCTCTTCTGCTGTTAATCCTGCTTCTTTTCTTCTTTCGAATAATTCCTTTTCAAATAGGAATCTGCTGTATATATCTACTATTACTTGGGTTGCATCCTGTAGTGCACTTTCAAGTAGAGCAAATGCTTCTTCCTTTGATGCATTTTTAATAGCAGCCTTGTTTACTATGGTTTCACAGAAGGTTGATGCTGTTTCTGCTATTGGCATTGGATAGTCTGAATTTAATATGGATTCCTTTAGAAGACAGTTGCCATGATATCCATGACCAAGCTCATGGGCCATTGTTATCATATCTCCAAAGTTTCCACCAAAGTTTAACATTATTCTGCTTTGTCCTATTGTATGAAGCCCTGCACAGAAGGCTCCTGATACCTTTCCTTCTCTAGGAAGAACGTCAAGCCATCTACCGTCAAAAGCTTTTCTTGCGAAATCTCCTAGTCTATCGCTGAAGGTTCTAAAATTCTTCTCGACGAATTCCTTTGCTTCTTCATATGTATAGGTCTTATTTGACTCTCCCATTGGAGCAAATAAATCATAGAATGGAAGACCGTTTTTATGTCCAAGAAGCTCTCCCTTTCTCCTTAAATATGCCCTAAAGGTAGGCATATACTCCTTCATTGCATCAAGCATAGCATTTAGAGCATCTATATCCATTCTGGATTTTGCAAGGGATTCATGAAGAGGTGATTCATATCCTCTAAGCTTTGCTATGGTTATAACCTCTCCCTTTATGCCATTAAGGGCTGCTGCTGCTGAATCCTCTATTTTTTTATAGTTTTCAAGCTCTGCATAATATGCAGTCTTTCTAACCTCTGGGTCCTTGTCATAGGCTAAGTTTCTAACCTCTGTTAGAGGTAATGTTTTCTTTTCTCCCTTAAGCTCTATATCAACCATTAGCTTTGATACTAAGGCTTCCTTTAATGTTGACCAAGCAGATGAGCCTGTAGTCTGCATTTTTGCAATGATTGCTTCTTCTTTATCGCTTAAGACATATTTGCTTTTTTCCTTAATTTCCTTTAGCATAAATTCATGTTCCTTAAGCAGTTCACTGCTTTCAATAATTTTATCTAAATTATCGATTGAACCGATGAATTTCTTATATTTTGAGTCACTTTCTGCTAAATCAGATAACATTCTTTCAAGAATTTCTTCATTCTTTAGAGCGGTTGTGTTTTTAGTGTCAACTGAAACTGTTAAGCTGCTGTATGAATACAGATTAGTGATCAACTTGGAAAGTTCTATATTATCATTGATATATTTCTCAAGTATATACTTCTTATCACTGCAGCTTACATCACCGTTAACCTCCCTGTTTATTCTTGCAATTAGCTCCTTTAAGTGGTTTAAATCATCCTTATATTCCTTGCTGTCAAAGGAAGAGTATAGTTCTTCCAAACTCCATCTTAAATCCATGAAAAATCCCCCCTAATAATCAAATATAAGCTTATTATATACCATTTATTTATGAAATTACCATGGTTTAGTTAAAAACTTTAATTCATAATTTAGGGATTATGCGTAGCATCCTACCTGGGGTTATCTGTAATAGACCGTGAAGGTCAAGAAATA
>DAMCZI010000077.1:0-11682 GCA_032095175.1 Clostridiaceae bacterium | reverse complement strand
GCTCCAATGTCTCCTCCAGCAATATTTCTTGACCTTCACTGGTTTCATTCTCTATAGAAAAATTCTTCATAAACGAATAACCACATTTTATACAATTAAAAATAAGTAACCGTCCCTCACACGGGGACGGTTACTTAACTATTTTTGTAGAGATTTTTACTATTACACAAAAACAGTGGAAACCGAGGTGTCAGGGCATTTAACCCCTTGGAAAAACTTCGAATAAAGTGTTAGAAATTCTTGATTGCATGGATGGCGAGAACCTTAGAACAATTCGATTGTTTGAAATATGATGCACTAGAATTCTTATATTTTATTTTTTTAAACAGCTCTGCTTAATTGGTTCGACCCTAAGATGTTTAAAAGAATAAAATATGTAGAATTCTTGCAACATATGAGTTTCGAATGTTCTTAGGTTGTCGCCATCCATGCAATCTTAGAATTTCAACACGCAGTGAGTGTTTTCCAAGGGGTTAAATGCCCTGACACCTCGGTTGGAACGGTCTTTAAAGGTACAAACTAACTACTACCTTATGTCGTATTATCTCTAGGTTACGAAGTTGATACTCAATTCTACATGTTTATTATGTTACCTCCAAGGAGGTTCGCTGTTTCTTGGCTGCAGGTTGTAAATATAACCTGGTTGTTATTTGCAAAGTCTTTTATAAGCTTTACTGCCATTTCCTTTCTCTCTGGGTCGAGGTCTACAAGGCAGTCATCAAGTATTACAAATCCTGGGGTTTCTTTGAATATATAATTTAACATTGCAAACCTTAATGAAAGGGCAACACTGTCATAGGTTCCTGTTGATAGAAGTTCAATGGGCATATCATCACTTTCATTCTTTTTAACCTCTACATTGAAGCCTTCATCGATATTTCCAAGCTTATAGCTACCCATTGTAAGGGTTGAAAGGTATTTGCTGAATTCATCCACAAGGGGTTTAAATGAATCCTTATCCATGTCTTCAAGAATCTTGTTAAAGGCATCTCTTATCTTTAGAAGCTTTTTTCCCCTCTCAAGCTTTTTAGTAAATTCCTTTTCCGCTTCATAATATGCCTTTTTAAGTTCTTCATAGGAGCTTTCTGGAAGATCCTTCTCTATTTCATAGTAATTTTGCTTTATTTCATCATACAGTAATTTAGACGAATCATATTTCCTTCTTAGGCTTGAAAGAGCATTTTTGAACTCCTCAGCAGAACTATATACCTCAGGAAGTGGGGCAAGCTTTTGTATTTCATCTTCACTTTTCTTCTTTTCTGCTTTCTTTTCAAGAAGTATATCAAGAAGCTTATCCTGATTACTATATTTATTTACCCACTCCTTAATTATTCCCTCAATTGATTGAAGCTTTGATTTACTGTTAATTATACTATCATTTACTGCTTTAATTTCCTTGCTGATTTCTGCTTCGCTTCTTGCTCCTTCAATGTCCTGCAGGTCCTTAAGCCTTTCTACAAGCTCTTCATACTTATCATCACCTAGTAGAAGCTTTTGCTGATCGCTTAAGGATTTCCCATCTCTGGTTAATGCCTCTACGCTCTCTCTGTTAAGCTTAGCTTCCTCTAAGCTTGCAACATTTAGCTCCTTAAGAAGTCCTTCAAACTCCTCCTTATACTTTAGGTATGAATCCTTTAACTCTTCAAAGTTAAACTCGCCAGATCTTAACTCAATTTCAAGTCCTTCATATTCTATTTTTATATATCCATTTGCATTAAAATCTTCACCTTGATTTAACTTTTCTCTTTCACCAAGGTCCCTTGTTACCCATATCTCTTTATTGGCAGAGTTTATATTACCAAGCATAACTCCCGCCTTCATTGCAGCTTCTGTCTTAAGCATTTCTCTATTTAGGGTTTCAAGTCTTTGTATGTTTTCCTTTGTTACCTTTCTTGTTTCATATATCTTATTTTTTATGTCTTCAATACCTTTTGTATACTCTTCAATCTTAGTAACCCTTCTAACAAGAGTATCCTTTTCCTTAAGCTTTCTTGACCTATCTATTTCGTCCTGCAGCTTCTTGTAGGTTTCCTCCAGCCTTAAAATATCCTCTAAATGCTGCTCTTTCTGTACTTCTGCTCTTGGCCATTCCCTGTTTGCATCTGCAATTTCCTTCATGTCTCTTTCAAGCATGTTTATCAAAGGCTCAAGGGCTACTCTTCTTAAAACGTCACCCTCTATTTTTGCCATTTCATCTATTGCTATCTTTAAATCTATTGTTTCCTTTTCTTTTTCCTTAAGCCTTGCACATATTTCCTCGAATTGACTTTCAGCATTCTGTGCCCTATCCATTGCAATCCTTAGGTTCTCTTTGTTATAAAAGGCACCTACAACCTGGCCAAAATCCCTTAGAAATGGATTGTTAGCTCCTCTGTTGTTTTCAGGATAGTTTCTGTCAAAATCCCACCTTTTTAAAAGCTTATTTATTTCATCATCAATGTTTTCCTTAAGCTTTTCAACGGAAATACCATCAAGTTCCATGATTGTCTTTCTTAAAATAGAGCTTATTGTGCTTGTAGCTTCGGAGTTTTGAAGTATTCTGCTTATGGACTCCTTTATCTCCCTCTGCTTTGCAAATACAATACTGCTGTATGTACCCTCTCCATGCTTGAATATTTCATTGATACTGTTCTGTACGCTAGCTTCATTTTTTATTACCTTTCCATCAGGAGTGGTAAGAATGGATTCGGAATTTTCTCCCCATTCCTTTTTAATGCTGTACTCCTTACCATCCACATCTATTTTAATTTCGCAGTCTATAAAATCTCCATCAGGGTAAGGCATAAACCTCACCTTAAAGTCCTTATCATCTTTGCTTGACATTTTAAGCTTTACACTTTTAAATAGCGATGCATGAATTCCTTCAACAAGGGTGCTTTTTCCTGCTTCATTAGGGCCTAAAATAACATTTAACCCCCCCTTAAACTCTACATCTTTGTCCTTTAATCCTGCAAATCTACTGCATTTATAATTTTTAAGCAGCAATTACTTCACCCCCTTAATCAATTCGTATGCAATCTGTAGTACATCGTTGTCATCAGAAAGCTCTGTCAACACTTTATGCGGGAATGAATTCACTGTAAATTCTCTATCTATATCATTTTTTGTAATTCTAATTCCAAGTCCTGAATCATCTATAATAAAGCATGCAAGCTTACCCTCAAGCTCATTGTAAAAGCTTTGCCTGCTGCTGTATACATCACTACTTATCCTTCCATTTAGAACAAGCCTTAATATCTTTCTTTCTGGGTTATCTGATAGTATTTCTTCTTTAATCCTATCTAGTTCATCATCCTCGTTTACTTCTCTTTCTAGGTCAAAGAACCTCAATTTTCCCGTTGTTATTTCCCTGGAATTGATGTTTCCATCCTCATCAATGTTTATAATCCATGCACATCCTCCATGCTTGCAGTCAAGACCGTCTGGTTCCGGAGTCCCTGGATTATATATTCTCCATCCAACAACCTCACTTTTTTCAGGGTAGCAAATATGTGTATGCCCTAAAAGCCATACATCCATTGGAATATCTTGAAGCTCTTTTTGAGACATATAGAAATAATTCATATCCAAATCAGGAGAAATCCCCTCAAGTGAACCATGTGCAACACCTATATGCCACAGTCCATTTTCACCTTTTCCATTCTCTTTTATCCATCCAATGTTGTTTACATCCGAATGCTTTGAATGGCATGGAGCAGGATAGACAACAGCATCCACCCCATAATCCGAAAGGCTGTAAGGCTTTTCCTCATTTATAATAAGCATTTTATCAGTTATATTCTTTCTAAATCTATCCCATAGATCTATCATTCCATTATCATAATCATGGTTTCCAGGCATTACAACAACACACTCTCCACTAAACCTGTCAAGTGACTTAGTAACCCTGTCTATATCTCTTTTATTAACATTTATATTGTTAAACAAATCTCCAGCTACAACAAACAGGTTACAGCCTTCATTGTTTGCAGTATCTATCATGCTATCAAGCGTTTCAAACCTTGCCTCAACAAGCTGATTTCTTATAAAATCAGGATAGCTTTTAAATGTCATTCCAATATGTAAATCCGCCGTATGAAAAATCTTCAATGGCAACCTACTCACTCCTTCAACTAATGAAATTAATTCCATTTCCATTATACTATTTATTCTATTTTATCATAGTTTAAAAGATATATGGGTATATAAAAAATATGTAAATTTTGTTTTACCCCCTTGCGCCTTACGTAACGTCATGTGTTAATATAACTATAGGTGGTGATGATATTGGATGAAAAGGGAAGTAATCTATACATCATAGGTGAATTTGCAAAGAAGGCCGGGGTTACATTAAGAACCCTTCGATACTATGATAAAATAGGACTTTTGAAGCCTTCAGCATGCAGCAGTGCAGGACACAGGCTTTATAGTACCCAGGACTTTGCAAAGCTGCAAAAGATTTTAACCTTAAAGTTCATTGGTCTCTCCCTTGAGGAAATCGCAAACATTATGAAATATGACATAAACGACAAGGATTTTAAAAAATCCCTTGAAATACAAAGGGAGATAATTGACGAAAAGATACAGCATATGTTCATGGTAAGGAAGGCAATTGAAGAGGCCATACACATTGAAGACAGCGACAGTACAGTTAACTGGGATAAGTTTGTTAACATCATTAACATTATTAACCTTGATAAAAGCTGGCTTGAGCAGTATGAGAATGCATCAAACCTTAGAGCCCGAATCAGGATACATGAGCTTTACAGCACAAACAAAACTGGCTGGATGGAATGGTTCTTTAAACAGCTTGATATTCCTGATACTTCTAGTATACTTGAACTTGGATGTGGTGATGCAAGCCTATGGTCAAAGAACTTTGATAATATTCCTAATGGGTGGAATATTACACTTACAGATTTCTCTTTAGGTATGCTTAAGGATGCCAAGAAAAATCTCGATGATAAAGCCAAGAGGTTTAACTTTAAGATAGTCGATGCACATTCAATACCCTTTGAAGCTGAAAGCTTTGATGTTGTAATAGCAAATCATATGCTCTACCACCTATCTGACATCGACACAGCACTTTCTGAAATATACAGGGTTTTAAAACCTGGCGGATACTTTTTCGCTTCAACTGTTGGTAAAAACCACATGGCTGAGATGAGAAGCATAGCTTCCGAGTTTGATTCTGATGCACTTACATCTACAGGCTGGAAGTCTTTAACACAGAAATTTCAGCTTGAAAACGGAATGAAACAGCTTAACAAATATTTTAATGATGTAAAGCTTAAGCGCTATGATGACAATCTTATAGTAACAAAACCAGAACCAATCATAGACTATATTCTCTCAATGCCAGGGAATACAAAGGAAATGCTGGATGATGAAAATTTAAACAGACTAATTAAGTTTATTAATGGTAAAATTAAAAAAGAAGGAAATATATTTATAACAAAGGACACAGGCTACTTTTTAGGAAGAAAATAATTTTAATACAGAAAAATAACTTAAAGATGAAAGGATGATTATTTATGGTAAAACCTATACCATTTTCACCACCAGATATATCAGATGCAGAAATAAATGCAGTAGTTGATGTTTTAAAATCAGGATGGATTACATCTGGACCAAAGGTTAGCGAATTTGAAAAAAACATTAGTGAATACTGTGGTGTTAACCATACAGTTGCACTTAACAGTGCTTCAGCAGCTCTAGAGATTGTACTAAAGGTTTTAAATATGGGCCCGGGAGATGAAATACTAACAACTCCATATACCTATACAGCAACTGCTAGTTCAATGCTCCACAGAGGAATAAGACCAACTTTTGTTGATGTTAAAAAAGACAGCTTTATGATAGATATTGAAAAGCTTCATGATGCAATAACTCCAAAAACAAAAGCAATCTATACCGTTGACTTTGCCGGAGTTCCAGTTGACTATGATGCAGTAAAAAATGTTCTAAAAGCAAAGGGACGTGAGGACATCCTTCTTGTTTCCGATTCAGCACACTCCTTTGGTGCTTCATACAAGGGTCAAAAGGTCGGAGGCCAGTTTGATTTCCACTGCTTCTCCTTCCATGCAGTAAAGAACCTTACAACCTCAGAGGGTGGTGCATTAACCTACAATAATAACAATTTTCATGGTGCAGAAGACCTATTTAAAACAATAAAATTCACATCCCTGCATGGACAGTCAAAGGATGCTCTATCCAAAATGAAGGCTGGGGCATGGAAATATGACATAATAACAGATGGTTTCAAGTGCAACATGACAGATATACTTGCAGCAGTAGGTGTTGAACAGCTTAAGAGATATGATAATATGCTTAAGATAAGAGAAGACATATTTGATCTATATACTGAAAAGCTTAAGAACAAGGATTGGGCTATACTTCCATTTAAGAAGGATGATGAAGGAACTGAAACATCCTACCACCTATATCCATTAAGAATAAAGGGCTTCAATGAAGATAGGCGAAACATGCTTATTCAGGAACTTGCAGAGATGGGTATTGCAACCAATGTTCATTTTACCCCTCTTCCTATGTTTACACTTTACAAGGGGCTTGGATATAAAATTGAGGATTACCCAAATGCATTTGCTCAATACAAAAACGAAATCTCCTTACCTGTATACTCTACACTTAGTCTTGAGGATGCAGAGCGTGTAGTTGACGAGGTTATAAAAGTAACTGAAAAGATTTTGTAATTAGGTGATAAAGTTGAGTTATGAGTTATTTATGCGAAATAAGAAATAAAAGGTAGTTTTTCTTAAACAACTCATAACTCAAGAGCCTGTCACCTAAAACTGAAAAGATATTATAATATATCAGGAGGAATCCAAATGAAGGTGAATTTTTTTACATCTAAAAGAGAATATCACGAAAAGATGACTGAGTTTGATAAAGCCATTAAGGATGCACTTATAAACGGTGTAGCAACACTAGGACCACAGGTAACTGAATTTGAAAAATCCATTGAGGAATTTACAGGAGCAAAGCATGCAATAGCTGTTGCCTCAGGAACTGATGCCCTTGTTATTGCATCAGATATACTGGGATTTAAGGATGGAAAAGAGGTAATTACTTCCCCATTCACATTCCTTGCATCAACATCCTGTATCGCAAAGCATGGTGGGAAACCTGTATTTGTTGATATCGATGAGGACACCATGAACATTGATACAACAAAAATAGAAGAAAAAATTACAGATAAAACTGCTGGTATAATACCAATACATCTTTTCTGTCAAATAGCTGATATGGACAAAATAATGGACATTTCCAAAAGACACAACCTTCGTGTTCTTGAAGATGCTGCCGAGGCCTTTGGAATGAGATGGAAAGGAAATGGAGAAAGCTACAAGCATTCTGGAACCATAGGAGATATGGGTATTTTCTCATTCTTCCCAACAAAGACACTTGGTGCATACGGCGATGGAGGAATGATTGTTACCAACAGTGACGAACTTTATAACCTTGCAAAATCCTTTAGAGTTCATGGTGCATCAAAGAAGTATCACTATGATTATATTGGATATAATTCAAGGCTTGACTCCATTCAAGCAGCAATACTAAATGTAAAGATGAAATATATAAATGATGCAATTAAGAAGAGAGAAATAATTGCAAACTGGTACTTTGATAGATTGAAGGATATCGACTCAATAAGATTCCCAAAAATCAAGGGAGACCAGAACCCTGTATATTATGTATTCAACATACTTGCAGAAAAGAGAGATGAGCTTTCACAGTACTTAAAGGAAAATGAAGTTCAGTTTAGTATTTACTATCCTGTACCACTTCATCTACAGAAGTGCTTCAGCTATCTTGGATACAAAAAAGGAGACTTCCCAGTTGCAGAGAGGATATCCGAAGAGATACTTGCACTTCCTATATATCCTGAAATAACTGAAGAAGAAGTTGACTTTGTATGCGAGACAATAAGAAAGTTCTATAAGAAATAGATTTAATGGGTGGCTGTCCTTAGGGCAGCCATTTTATATGCCTTAAAGATGACAAGTTATTTATGATGTATGAGCAGTAAAAGATAGTTTTTGTTAAATAACTCATGACTCAAGTGCCTGTCACCTTTAGTCATCAAAGAATAAAATGCTATACGATATCCCTATTTTATTATATTTATATAGTATAAAATATCCCCTTAGATACTTTAAAAAGTATCTAAGGGGATTTCTATACTAAATATTCAATACAGTACTATTTAGCTTCTTCCTCTTCATCGCATAATGCCTTGTGAATTGCAGCTGCTGCATCCTTACCTGCACCCATTGCAAGTATTACTGTTGCTGCTCCTGTAACTGCATCTCCACCTGCGTATACCTTGTCTTTAGTTGTCTTTCCTGTTGATTCTTCAGCAACAATACATCTTCTCTTGTTTGTTTGAAGCTGCTTTGTTGTTAAAGGAATAAGTGGATTTGGAGCAGTTCCAAGTGCCATTATAACTGTATCCATTTCCATTACAAATTCTGAACCAGGAACTTCAACAGGAGTTCTTCTTCCAGTTGCATCTGGTTCTCCAAGCTCCATCTTTACACACTTTAATCCATTAACCCATCCCTTGTCGTTTGCCATTATTTCAGTTGGGTTAGTTAATAGATCAAATATGATTCCTTCTTCCTTTGCATGATGAACTTCTTCAGCTCTTGCAGGAAGCTCGTCTCCTGATCTTCTGTAAACAATGTGAACCTCTGCACCAAGTCTCTTTGCTGTTCTAGCTGCATCCATTGCAACGTTTCCGCCGCCAACAACAGCAACCTTTTCTCCTACCTTAATTGGTGTATCATAGTTTTCATCAAAAGCCTTCATTAGGTTTGTCCTTGTTAAGAACTCGTTTGCTGAGAATACACCATTAGCATTTTCTCCTGGTATTCCCATGAACTTTGGAAGTCCAGCACCACTACCAATAAATACTGCTTCAAACTTCTCATCCTCTAATAACTGATCTACTGTTATAGTTCTTCCAACTATAACGTCTGTTTCAATCTTTACTCCAAGCTTTCTTAAGTTATCTATTTCAGACTTTACTACTCTATCCTTTGGAAGTCTGAACTCTGGGATTCCATAAGTTAAAACTCCACCTGGTTCATGTAAAGCCTCAAATATTGTAACATTATATCCTAACTTAGCAAGATCTCCTGCACATGTAAGTCCTGCAGGACCACTTCCTATAACAGCAATTTTCTTTCCGTTAGCTTCTAGTTTGTCTGCAAGGTTAACATTATGCTCCCTTGACCAGTCAGCAACAAATCTCTCAAGCTTTCCAATTGCTACTGCTTCTCCCTTTATTCCTAAAACACACTTACCTTCACACTGAAGCTCCTGTGGACATACTCTTCCGCATACTGCTGGAAGTGCACTGTACTTTGCAATAACCTTAGCTGCGCCTTCAAAGTCTCTTTCCTTAACATGGTGAATAAATTCAGGTATATTAATTGAAACAGGACACTTTGAAACACACATAGGTTTCTTACAGTTTAAACATCTGCTTGCTTCACGAACTGCTTCTTCTTCATTATATCCAAGACATACTTCTTCAAAGCATTTATTTCTTATGTCAGGTGCTAATTCTCTAACTGGAACTCTATTCTTTTCCATTAAAAATCCCTCCTAAAAGCAATTGCATTCCTTTTCCTGTTCTTTATGGGCATTTCTAAACTCTTCATCCTTAAATAATGACTGTCTTCTCATAGCTTCTTCAAAATCAACCTTGTGTCCATCAAACTCTGGTCCATCAACACATGTAAACTTTGTAACTCCGTCAACAGTAACTCTGCATGCTCCACACATACCTGTTCCATCAACCATTATGGAGTTCAAGCTTACTATTGTCTTAAGATCATATTCCTTTGTAAGCTTGCATACAAACTTCATCATTATCATAGGTCCTATTGCAATAACTGCATTATACTTGTTGCCTTCTTCAATAAGTTCCTTTAATTTGTTTGTAACTAATCCCTTAAATCCATAGGAACCATCATCAGTACATACAAATACCCTAGCTCCTGTCTTCTTCATCTCTTCTTCAAATATTACAAAATCCTTTGACTTAGCTCCAATTATAACGTCTGCCTGTATTCCATGCTTGGAGAGCCACTTAACCTGTGGGTAAACAGGAGCTGTTCCAACTCCCCCTGCAACAAATACAAATCTTTCATTCTTAAGCTTGCTTATTTCTTCGTGGACATATTCTGATGCATTTCCTAGTGGTCCTACAAAATTTGCAAAGCAATCTCCTTCTTGAAGTTTTGCCAACTTCATTGTTGAACAGCCAATAACCTGAACAACAATAGTTACAGTTCCTTTTTCCTCATCATAGTCACAAATTGTTAGTGGAATTCTTTCTCCCTTTTCATCAACCCTTACAATAACGAATTGTCCTGGAAGAGCAGATGCTGCAACTCTTGGCGCCTCTACTTCCATAAGGAGTATTTTAGGTGCTAACTCTTCTCTTTTAACTATCTTATACAAGATAATCACTCCATTCATTTTATTTAAATTATTAGTTTTAATTAGGCCTGTGTTTTGTAATAATTTGTAGTTTTCTTGGAAGGTTATGGTTTATTTTTTAACAATGTAAACAACGTAAAAGGACAGCCGGAAAGAAGAACACTAGAAATAATGCTATTCCTTCCCTGTCCTTTTCATCTGAGAGCTTCCCTTTATAAAATACAAAAGTTTCTCCTTTGACGCCTCCTAAGAGGACTCTCCAGGGTTGTGTCAAATTATTGTATCTTACCTGAAAGCTTCAGAATAAAATCATAGCAAATGTTTATTCTTTTCTTCTACGGTTATCCACTAAGGATATCTCCAATAATTATCATCCACGAAATATTTATTTTTCAATCTTAGTATATCGTTAATATGATAAAGATTCAATATAGAATTTTCTGATATTCTGGTAAAAATCGTATTATAATTCCCTATAGTTAAATCTTATTTAAATTCCTTATAAAAACAAGGGATTTTCTCAGTTTTCTTTCGAATTCTTAGCTTATGTTTGTTTAATTTTTCACATTCCCTAAAATTCTCCTACTTAATTTGACATATTTTGCAGCTTACTATGCACCTTCTTACAAAACTAAACATATTATATCATAGATAATCTTTTATTTAAGGAGGTAATATTCATGAAGCATACACACTGCTTTGAAGGAGCAACATCCTTTGATGATTGTCATGTTCACTACTTAGGTGGTCTTGTTAGCGAAGAATCATGTGAAAAATGTCACAAACACAAAGTTAAAGGGGTAACAACATGTAATGATGGTCATCGTCATCATTACTGCTTGGAAACAAGTTATAGCATACCTCTTCAGGGTGGAGGACACTACCACTGCATAAAGGGAAAGGTTAAAGAAAAATGTGATCATAAACACCATGTTTGTTTAAAGACCTCTCCTGGTATGCCAGTAATGAAGGCAAAAGAGGAAAAATGCGGATGCCATCATGAACATGAGCATGAACACGAACATGAATGTAAATGCTAGTTAATTAAATCAGGGCAGTTCTCGATTTATGAGAGCTGCCCTAAGCTTTTTATATACACCAGGTATTTTGTCTTTTTATTTGTCCTATATATAAATCGTAAAATTCTTTACATTTTGTCTTTTTAAACAGCCCTACAGTATTGGTTCGACCTTAGGATGTTTAAAAAGACAAAATGTAATAGAATTTTTG
>DAMCZI010000076.1:0-12002 GCA_032095175.1 Clostridiaceae bacterium | reverse complement strand
ACGAAATGTTAGAATTTTGCAGCATATACGAGTTCTCAAAAGTTCTTAGGCTATCACCATTTTGACATCTTACAACTTCTTTGCGAGCGGAGTAGTCGACGTAAGCAATATTTCTTGACTTTCACGGTCTATTAGGGATAAACCTAGGTAGGATGCTACGCATTATCCCTATATTGTAACCTTTCCTTTTTTATACATGTCCGTATAGAGGTCTTCTGGGAGGAATGAGCCGCCTGTTGCCCAGCAGATGTGGAGGGTGTTTTTGGGGGTGTCTGTTAGGGTTGGGCCGAGGAGGCTTGAGGCTGCTGAGGGTTCTATTTTTATGTTTTGGGTGTCCTTTAGCATGGCAAGGAGTTTGAATAGCATTGCATCCTCTGTGGTGTAGACTCCATCTATAAGTTTTTCAGCTACTGTGGATACAAGCTTTGATGGGGAACCAACTGCAAGTCCGTCGGCTTCTGTTATGTTGTCTATTCCATAATCCCTTACATGGAGGTTTGAAAATTTTTCTGTAAGTAATCCTAGGAGCATGCAGGGTGAATGGGTCGGTTCAACAAAATAACAGTGGACATGGTCTCCAAAAATGTGTTTTAGTCCAAAGGTTATTCCCCCTGGGGCACCTCCAACGCCACATGGGAGATAGACATACATTTGATGTTGGTTGTCCACCTTTAACCCAAGAGTGCACAACTGATCTTTAAGCCTTAGTGCAGCAACACTGTAGCCTAAAAATAAATCCTTTGAGTTTTCATCATCTATAAAATATGCTTTTTCATCACCTTGGCATTGTTTTCTTCCTTCTTCAACAGCCTTGCTGTAGTCATCATCATACTCAACTACAACAGCTCCCCTGCTTCTTAAAAGCTTTTTCTTCCATTCCTTTGCATCCCTTGACATATGGACTGAAACCTTAAATCCAAGGGCAGAGGACATGATTCCAATGCTTAATCCAAGATTTCCCGTGGAGCCTACTGCTATGCTGTATTGGGAGAAAAGCTTTCTAAACTCATCATCACCAAGCTTTGAGTAGTCATCATCAATGGAAAGCATTCTGCTTTTTAACACTATATCCTCAGCATGCTTTAAAACTTCATATATTCCGCCCCTTGCCTTTATGGAGCCAGCAACCTTTAAATGGCTGTCACACTTTAAATATACACTTCCCTTTACTCTCTTTCCTGTTAGAGCTTCAAGTTCGTTTTTAGACGATGATATATCAACAAAGGGAGATTCAATGATTCCATCTTCAGTCTCTGGAAAAAGTCTTTTTATGAGTGGAGCAAATCTTTTAAGCCTCTTTTGAGCATCTAGTATATCCTCATAGCCTAATTCAAGTTGAGGTAGTACAACATTACTTTTATCCTTTTTAGAATTATTCCATAAAACAGGCTTTAGTGAAACTATGTCTTCAAGAATTTTTTTATCATATTCCCTCATGGATTTTCCTCCTCTGCATTTTAAATTCTTAAATAACGAGGTAACAGGCACTTGAGTTATGGGTTATTTATGAAAGGAAAGCATTGAAGATACTTTTTCTTAAATAACTCATAACTCAAAAGCCTGTTACCTAAATTAAAGGCCGGATAACAAAATACGTTACCTGGCCTTTCTTGTACTGCTACTTTCTTTTTCCGAAAAGTCTTAATAGATATAAGAATAGATTTATAAAGTCTAGATAAAGTTCCAATGCCCCTATTATTGCATATTTTGAAGCTGCATCTGAATCCATTGTATAACATCCATAATGAAGCTTTTTAAGCTTCTGCATATCATATGCAGTTAATCCTGTGAAAACAAGTACACCAACTACTGAAATACCTGTTTCAAGCATTGGAAGTCTTAAAAATATGTTTGCAATGCTTATTACTATAATTCCTATAAGTGAGAGTGTTAAAAAATGACCTATTGTACTCATATCCTTCTTTGTTGCTATTCCAAAAAGTCCGGCACCTATAAATGTTGCTGATGCAATGGCGAAAACATAAAAGAGAGATGCCTCTGTGTATACCATAAATATTGCACTTAGTGTAAGCCCATTTACCATTGCATATGCAGCAAATCCAATCCTTGCACCTGTAAGAGTCATTTTGTCTATTCTTCTTGTCAAGAATATAACGAGAAGAAATTCTGTAATGATAAGTCCAAAAAATACAACGTTTGAACTAAATATCATAACCTGCAATGCATAACTGCTGTATGTCAGATATGCTGTTATAAATGTAATAAGCAAGCCTATTCCCATATGAGCCATAACTTTAGAAATAAAATCAGATCTGCTTTCTTCATAAATTCTTTCCATAAAAACCCCTCCTTAATAAATTATTATACTTCTTTTCTTTCATCCTTTAAAATTATCTTAACTATCTCCCCGTAATAAAGGGTATGAAAATCCCCTGATGCATATGCTCTTTCCTTTACATTGCTGTCTAGGTTCTCATCATTCATCTGCTGCTTGTATACTATTTTACACTCAATATGTAAATCACAATTGTCTATTACAGGTGATTCTATATCTTCATCATGTCGTAAGTTTAATCCGCATTCCTTAAACTTATCCATATTCCTTCCGGATTTTGTACCGCAAATTGAAAGCTCATTTTTCATCTGTCCATTTAGAGGAAGACTTACAGTAAAATCCTTTGCACTTTCAATAATATCATGTGTATATCTTGATTCTCTTACCATAGCTGTAAATACAGGTTTGTTCCACATATAGCCAAGTGAACCCCATGCTATGGTCATTGTATTTACCTTTTCTCCACTTTTTACAGTAAGAAAGGCTCCCTTCTGAAGCTGTTCTAAAAGCTCCTTTGACATATCAGTAAATTTAATTTCTCTATACATTTAAAACTCCTCCAAATCATTTATTGTATATTATAACACAAATCATGTTTATTTACATATATAGGCTATTTCAAATTTTATATACCAGCCACTGGATTAATGCCTCAATTGTCCAACCAGCTTTTCTGATAACCTGTATCCTCTTTCAAGCATGCTGCTGCAGTATTCCTTCTCAAACCTTATGGTATCCTCAGGCATTATCTTTACATCGGGTATTATTACAATCACCTTTTCTTTGTCATAGTAATCATATATGTACTTAGGAACACTGTAATCATCCTTAAGACCAATGATAATCAGCTTATCCACTGGATTTTTTATAAATGGAGCTAAAAGATTATTATTCAATATTCCTCCGTCAAGCTTGTACCCATGGTATATCCCTGCCATTACATCCTCTTTAAAGTTTTCAAAAAGCTTAGAGGAGTCAAATTTCTTAATTGCTTCCTCACCGCTTCCTTCAACCGGTCTTGCTGGAAGAAGGGCACTGTATCTTACACAATTAAGGGCACCTTCTTTGTCCATGTACTTTATATCATGAATCTCTTCTACTAGCTTGCTGTTTTCAACCATTACATAGTTTATATACATATTTCTAACATTTAAATTGTCACCTTCAAGTTCTGATAAATAATTGATCACAGGTGAGTTATCTATTGTCCTTCCTATTTTAACATCCAGGTTTTTCCCATCAATATCACTCCAGAAGCTGATAAGTTCCTTATAGCAGCCTTTCATCATAAAGTAGCCATTAATTGCTCCTATGGAGGTTCCAGTAACAATTTCAGGGCATATTCCATTCTCATGCAGCCTTTTTATTATTCCTGCCTCAAATGCCCCCTTTGCTCCTCCACCTGTAAGACATAAACCAATTTTCAAAGCTATCCCTCCAATGCATCCTATATGTTTCGCATAAATGATTCTATATTGCTCTGCTCTTAACATTTATGTGAAATCATATTCCTTGATTCATTAATCGCACAATACCCAATGTAGAATCTTTAGTGCAATTAATATAGGATAATTTATCTTTTCATTCTAAATTATACACTATTTTTAGCCAAAAGCAGAAGGATATAATATTTTAATCCTTCTGCTCCATAATATTTATTTTTCAAATTCTATAAGCAGGTAATCGTCATAGTGTTTAAACCCAAGTGCGCTGTATGCTTTTACCGCTGGAGTGTTTTTCTTTACTACCATTAAGGTTGGTATCTTTCCCCTCGCTGTTATCCTTTTACAAATCTCTGATACAACAGCCTTGCAGTATCCCTTTCCTCTTTCCTCTTCGGATGTGTATACACCACCTATTTGATTTATCTCATCTGTGGTAGTTTGGATATTTGCCTGGGCAACTATTTTATCATCTTTTATAAGAAATACATAATCTTCTTCTACTGATTCTTGCATAATTGATTTTGCCTCAACATCATAGGGTATTTCTCTTCCAAATCCCTTGAGTCCTGCTTCCAGTGCATATTCAACTGCCTTATTAAGAGGTATATCCCTTGCATTCTCAATCTCAACATCCTCCAGGGTGAATGGAGTAAAATTCTTGTTTATAAAGTAACTACAGCTTTCATAGGAATGAATTTTCTTATTCTCTAATTTATCATATATAGGCTTTATAATTTTCTCCATTCCAAGTAGAAACTGAAACCTGCTGATATTCATTATATTGGCAAACTCCATTATTGCATTGGGACTTTCATAATGTGGTATACAGCTTCCAAGATTATAGAAGGGAAGGATACCCTTAAGCCTTCCATCCTCAAAATAGCCATAATAATCCCCACACCTTTTTTTGTCTCTATCATTTTCCAGTCCAAATTCTTTAATATTACCTATTTGAAAAGTAACCTCAATATGGTTTCTTTTTAGGTATTTCATAACTTCATCGATATCTCTCTGAGTTAAAAGTCTTATCATTAAAATTCCCCCTTAAAACACAAAAAACCTCGAGAAATCACATTAGTGACTCCCCAGGCTTTGCCTGCGTGTAAGATTATCTCCCTGTGCCGCTCAGCAATATATACCTAGACACACTCACTTTAATAATATTTTACTAGTTGCCTATAATTTGTCAATAGATATCACATTGATATATTGAAGCATACTTTACGGCCTGATACAATATGTATAATATGGTAACTTTATGTTAATGAAAATGTGTTTTGATAATTGTATAATTTAACTACAGTATTAAATTTTTAGCATGGAGGTATTAAATGAAAAAGAGATTTTTAACCACAATAATCATCACTCTAGTAATTGCTGCATTTTTAACTAGTTGTGGTACAAGCATTCACAAGCAGTTTATGAAGGCAGTAGAAAATGGTGCAAAGATTAAAAAAGCTAACCAATCCGTTAACTTTGAAATCTCCTTGGATTCAGCTAATTCAAAGCTTTCGGAGGAGCAAAAGTCACTTTTTGCAATGTATGGACCAATTAAGGGTTCTATAACAGCAAAATACGATCTTGATAAAAACATGTCCTATGTTGAAGGTAATGTAGGCGCTAGTGGCATGGCATTTGATTTTAAGATGTACGACAAGGATAATAAAGTAATTCTACAGGTTCCAATATTCCCTAAGTATATTGTAATAGACAAAAACACTATTAAGGATTCTAAATCTTCAAACCAGATTAGTACACAATCAGCCATAAAGCTTAATGAGCTTTTAAAGAGTGTAGTTACTAAGGATAAGATAAAGAAGGTTTCTGATAAAAAAATCACCTCTGGTGGTCAAGAAATCAATGCAACTGAGTTCAGCCTTTTAATTAATGATGCAGATTTGAAAAAAATAATAACAGGAGCATTTGATATTCTTCTTTCCGATGGGGAAGTTAAAAAATCAATTGTAAAATCAATAAAGGAACAGTCAGGAAACACAACAACTGGCAAGCAGGCTGAGGATGAAATAAACACAATGATGAAAGAAATAAAGGATTCCTTAAATAAGGTAACCTTTGAAAACATTAATTATACAGGAGCAATTACAAAAGACAAGTATATAGTAGAACAAAACATTTCTTCAGCTGTTGTTGTAAAGCTTTCAGATACAGAAAGCCTTAAGCTTAACTTTAAGCTTACAAATAAACTTTGGGATATAGGAAAGGATATAACCTTTGATGTACCAAAGCTTGACAAAGAAAATAGTACAACTTTGGAAGAACTTAATCAAAGTTTTTCGCAGGGAATTGGAAACTACTAGTATAAAAAGGCTCAGTGTTTTAACTGGGCCTTTATTTTTTATTTAAAAGTAACATCATCAACACCTCCATGTTCCTTTATAAAGCCACTTTTATATAAAATCTCCTCTGTCAATATGGTTTTTACTTCATCAACATGAGCTAGCATTACTTACTTTCAATTCCTATACCATATCCATAATCCTTTCCTATGATTTTTCGCCATAAATATATTAAACTTCACAAGCCTTGGGTTTTGTGACATTCATAGATAATGTGCTTTATAAAATTTTCCACATGTGCTAAAATTCTTTTATATGTACAATTAACATGATTTTATATTTTATCATTTATAGTTTTGGAGAGTGATTATATGCTTACAGAATTTCTTATTAAAAAATTCATACCAAAGTCAGGTAAAAATATAAGGAGAAGCTATGGATTCCTTGGTGGATTCGTTGGTGTTGTAGCAAACATAGCTTTATTCCTTTCAAAGCTTTTGATTGGCCTTGCATTAAACAGTGTTGCAATAACTGCAGATGCATTTAACAATCTTTCCGATGTTGGTTCAGCAGTCATAACCATAATAGGATTTAAAATAGCAGATAAGCCTGCAGATAAGGATCATCCATTTGGTCATGGCAGAGGAGAATACATTGCAGGTCTTGTTGTATCATTTTTGGTACTTCTTGTTGGTGTTGAATTTGTAAAAAGCTCCTTTGACAGGATAAGGCATCCTCTAGCCCTTTCCTTTGATATAGTTTCCTTTGGAATACTTCTATTATCAATAGGTGTGAAGCTTTGGCTTGGGAATTTTAATAAACGTCTTGCAAAGGATATATCATCAGAAACCCTTAATGCAACTTCCTTTGATAGTTTCAGCGATGTAATAATTACTTCAACAGTTGCTTTTTCCCTTCTTCTTTCAAAGTTTACAACCCTTCCACTGGATGGCTATATAGGCCTTGTTGTAGCAGGTTTCATTCTTTTTGCAGGATATAACCTTATAAAGGATACAATAAGCCCACTAATAGGTGAAGCACCTCCTGCTGATTTAGTTAAATCCATAATGGAGGAAACCATGTCCTATAAAGGGATAACCGGTGTACATGACCTTATAGTACACAGCTATGGTGCAGGAAAATACATGGCAACAATACATGCTGAGATACCATCAAATATACCTGTACTTGATGCCCATGAAATAATAGATACAGCGGAGAACGAAATATCTGAAAAGCTTGGGATATCTCTTATAATACACATGGACCCTGTAAATGTTGATGATAAGGAGATAAATGAAACAAGGGAACAGATTAGAGAAATACTTAAGGAGTTCCCACAAATAATATCCTTCCACGATTTTAGATTTGTTGGAACTAACTCACATAAAAATATACTTTTTGATATGGTTGTTGCAAATGACCTTTCACCTGAAATGGAAAAGGAATTTATAGGAATGATTGAAAAAAGGATTAAAAGCAAATATCCTACCTATAATGTTATAATAGGTCTTGATAGAGATTACATTCAGCAGTAAAATTTTATATACGGCCATTATTTAAATTGTAATGTATGGTCAAATATATTACTAATGAAATTTTACAACAATCATTTTATGAACTTTAAGGAGGTATTTTGAATGTCAGCTTTTGATGTGTTAATAGAAAGAGGATACATACAGCAGCTTACACACGAGGAAGAAATAAAGGAGCTATTAGAAAAGGAAAAGGTAACCTTTTATACAGGTTATGATCCAACTGCGGACAGCCTTCATGTTGGACACTTTGTAACACTTATGGCAATGGCTCATATGCAGAGGGCAGGCCACAGACCAATAGCCTTATTAGGTGGCGGTACTGCAATGGTTGGAGACCCAAGTGGTAAAACAGATATGAGAAAGATGCTTACAAAGGATCAAATCCAGCATAATGTAGATTCAATTAAAAAGCAGATGGAAAGGCTTATAGATTTTTCAGATGGAAAAGCACTTATTGTAAACAATGGTGACTGGCTGTTAAATCTTAATTACATAGACTTTTTAAGAGAAATAGGAGTTCACTTCTCCGTAAACAGAATGCTTACTGCTGAATGCTTTAAGCAGAGAATGGAAAAGGGCCTTTCATTCCTTGAATTCAACTATATGCTTATGCAGGGTTATGATTTCTTAGAGCTAAATAGAAGATATGGCTGTGTACTTGAATTAGGTGGAGATGACCAGTGGTCTAACATTCTTGCAGGTGCAGACCTTATAAGAAGAAAGGAAAGCAAGCCAGCCTATGGAATGACCTTTGCTCTTCTTACTACAAGCGAAGGAAAGAAGATGGGAAAAACTGAAAAGGGTGCTCTATGGCTTGATCCTGAGAAAACATCACCATATGATTTCTATCAATACTGGAGAAACATTGATGATGCCGATGTTGAAAAATGCCTTGCACTTTTAACATTCCTTCCAATGGATGAGGTTAGAAGGCTTGGTTCATTAAAGGATAAGGAAATAAATGAAGCTAAGAAGGTTCTAGCATTCGAAGTTACTAAGATCGTTCATGGGGATGATGAAGCTAAAAAAGCAATGGATGCTGCCGAAGCACTTTTTGGAGGCGGAAAAAACCTTGGAAACATGCCTACAGCAGAGGTTTCAAAGGATGTAATAGGACAAAGGATACTGGATGTACTCTTTAATGCAGGAATATTCCCATCAAAGAGCGAAGGAAAGAGACTTATACAGCAAGGCGGCCTCTATGTAAACGATAATAAAGTTGAAAGCATAGATGCAGTTGTAAATGAGGATATGTTCAGTGAAGATGGTATGATTATTAGAAAAGGTAAAAAAACATACCATAGAGTTGTAATTAAATAGTTTAGTAAAAGGGTTGCAGGTGATATGCTCCCTTCTGGGTAGACAAGTGAAATAGTAAAACTTGCTTGCTTAGGAGGGAGCCCTTTTTAGTTTTTAACTGTCACTCTTTGCATTTATATATTATTATTTACATATTATTTATTGTAATAATAAATCGGATGTGTTTTATGGAAAATACTCCAATACCATATCAGGTAGATAATCCAAATGATTTCGAAAGGCATGAATATTTCAAGTATATTCTCTATTCAACAGGGAGACCTGAAGATTATAACAATGTAATAGAACTTTTAAGCCCTCCTGCGGATATACTTAATATTTGTTCAGCAGGAAAAGGTAAAGGTATAAAGGTTTGTGTTATAGGAGCTGGAGAGGCAGGTCTTGCATCTTCATTTGAATTAAGAAAAATAGGCTGTGATGTAACTATATTTGAGGCATCATGTAGAATTGGAGGAAGAATATATACCCGCTATTTTGATGAGAATAAAAGGTATTATGGAGAACTCGGCGCCATGAGAATTGGCATCTCACACGAAACCACATGGCATTATATCAATCAATTCAAACTTAAAACAAGTCCATTTGTAACCAACAATGTAAATTCACTGTTTTTTATTAGAGAAAAAAGAGCACGAAATGATATACAAGGATTAAGTGTGATGAAAAATATCTATCCTCAATATAGGCTTACCCCAGAGGAAAAACGAATTCCATGGAATGTGTTTCCACGAATGATTGTTGAAAAATACTTAAAGTCCCTCTCTCCGCAATTAAGAACCGAGCTTTTAAATGTAAAGAAATATTATTCCCCTGAAATTCAAAGAATCGATAATCTTTCCTTAAGGGATGCTTACGAAAGTATAGGATTAAGTCAGGATGCAATATCAATGATAGGATACCTTTCTGCATTTGAAAAATCCCTTTTTTACATTAGCTTAACAGAAATTCTTCAAGAGACCTACACTTCCGATTTTTCTTATAACTACAGAATAAATGGCGGAACATCAAAGCTGCCCGAAGCATTCTACAATTCTCTTATAGACAAAACCAGTAGATATGGTACAGGTAATGTTTATTTTAAAATGGACTGTCCAGTAGATGGAATATATATGGCTCCTGGAGGTAATGCCATAAATATAGAGTATAGAGATACTGCCACCGGAGAAAAACGCATTGAAACCTTTGACTATTGCATATGTGCAGTACCATTTACAAGCCTTAGAAGGATACGCATAGAGCCGCTTTTTAGCGTATTAAAGATGCAGGCAATAAATGAAATGAATTCATCCCCAGCCCAAAAAGTGCTGTTTTTTATGAAGGATAGATTCTGGGAAATGGGGCCACCTTCAAAAAGAATAGTTGGAGGTACTACTTTAACTGATTTACCAAATACCACAGTAGTATATCCATCAGATCACTCTCTGCCAGTTCCAAATGCTATTAACTCCTGGACTTTAAAGCCAAATACATCCCCATTAGAGCCTGGAGTACTCCTTGCAAGCTATAATTTGAATCTGGACGCATTAATCCTTGGTAACGAAAACTGCAAGCTTTTAAAAAATGATGTTTCAAAATATATTGAAAGAATTCATAATTTACCAGATGGCTTCATTAAAAGCAAACTGATTTCATGGCTATTTCTTAACTGGATGCACGTTCAATATATTTGGGGTGCAGTAACTTTCACACTTCCAGGACAAAGAAATCTTTTTTCATATGCAGCAATTCAACCAGAGATGAATGAACGATTGTTTTTTGCAGGGGAGCATGTTTCTCAAAAGCATGGCTGGCAGCAGGGAGCTTTAAGAACAGGCATGGAAGCTGCCAATTCAATTGCAGAAAGAATTATAAGAAGATAGCTATATACATCTAAACTTTAGAACTATAATATGACTCATTTATATTACACTTTACAGTCAAATTATAGTTTGCTACACTGTGATAAGGGGGTGTTTACAATGGAAAAATATTTAGATTATATGGTAGATCAAATAGTAAACCTTGCAAAAATACCAAGTCCAACAGGCTACGCTCACAAGGCAATTAGCTATGTTGAAGGCATTATGAAGGACCTTGGTGTAAGCTACAGACTAACAAACAAAGGAGCCCTTATAGCAACCATTGAAGGAAAAGACAACACTAAGGAAAGAACCATTTCCGCACATGTTGATACTCTTGGAGCAATGGTAAAGAGAATTAAGGGTGATGGAAGAATTGCCTTTGATAAGATAGGCGGATACCTTATGACTGCTGTCGAAGGTGAAAACTGTGTAATTGAAACCACTGAGGGAAAGACCTATACTGGAACAATACAGACTATAAAGCCATCAGTGCATATCCATAGTGATGCAAAGGAGCTTGACCGAAAGGTTGAAAACATGGAAATCGTTCTTGATGAAAGAGTTGAATCTGCTGAGGATGTTGAAAAGCTTGGAATATCCGTTGGAGATTTCGTATTCCTTGATACAAGAACTCAGGTTACCGAAAGTGGATTTATAAAATCAAGACATCTTGATGACAAGGCAAGTGCTGGAGTTATTCTAGGTGCAATAAAATATATGGTTGAAAACAAAATAGTTCCAAACTACAGAACAAACTTCTTCTTCAGTACATATGAAGAGGTTGGACATGGTGCATCAGCATCTATTTCACAAAACACATTTGAATTCCTTGCAATTGATATGGGAGCTCCAGGAGAGGGACAAAATTCAAGTGAATATGCTGTATGCATATGTGCAAAGGATTCATCAGGTCCATATGACTATGAATTTAGAAAAAGACTTGTAAAGCTTTCAAAGGACAACAATATTGATTATAGAGTAGATATGTACCCAAGCTATGGTTCAGATGCAAGCGCTGCTCTACATGCAGGTTATGACATTAAGGCAGGCCTCATAGGCACAGGAGTTTTTGCATCCCATGCATATGAAAGAACCCATAAGGACGGAGTATTAAGCACTGCAAAACTTTTAATAGCATATATCATGTCATAATAAAAAGAAGCCTAAGGCTTCTTTTTATTTGTATCACACTCCAACCCACATTAGGGAAAATGCGTAGCATCCTACCTAGGTTTATCTGTAATAGACCGTGAAGGTCAAGAAAT
>DAMCZI010000075.1:0-12261 GCA_032095175.1 Clostridiaceae bacterium | reverse complement strand
AAGAGTAAAACCTCGCTAATACTTCTGCCACATACATGAAATATTGATTTTAGAGTCTTTTTTCTTGCAGTTCGTGGCATAAGAACACCTCCCTTTCTATTTGGTATTATTTCACCAAATGTTAGTATATATTCCTTAATATGTAAAAATTTTTGTGGTAAATAGTGGCATAAAGGCGGTTTAAAAGTAACCGTCCCTGGGCTAGGGACGGTTACTTATTAAGGCTTGGCTAATGGTTTGGACAATTTACAACTTCTTTGCGAGGGGAGTAGTTGATGGAAGCAATATTTCTTGGCCTTCACGGTCTATTACAGATAAATCTGGGTAAGATGCTACACATTACACCTAAATTACAAATTAAAGTTGAAGTTTGATACTTGTCACATGGGGGATATAATGTGTACAATTAAATCAATGATATGAAGTATATCATTAGATGGTAGGATGATGTCTATAATTGAAGAATAGAGAATTTCCCGGGAAATTTTCAAGCTTTGACTTAATATTGGGAATCAAATCGATTTTGGGGGGACTAAAGATGAAGTGTACACAATGTGGTAAGAATAATGGTAGTAGAGATATGTTTTGCAAGAATTGTGGAAGCAGTTTGAATTCCTCAGGTGAGCACTATAAGAGAAGGAGAATAGGGTTTAGAATAGGAAATGGACTTTTTATAAAGACTGTGATTATTCTTGTACTTTCAATAGTTTGCTTGTTTTTTATAAGCAAAACCGTAGGTGGTATTAAATTTGGAAGTTTGGCAAAGAGTGATTCTACGATTATAACTGAAAGGATAGAGAAGCTTTGTAATCTTGCGACTGTAAAATACAATTATGCTGATATAGCAACTATGAAAAAGGCATCTACAATTTTTGATGTTGAGATTCCACTTACAGAAAAGAAATTTTTGATAAAATTCAATGCATATATAAATGCAGGCTGCAGCTTGCAAAAGTTTGAGAAAGTAAACAGAGATACAGTCAAGGTAACCCTGAATAAAGGCAGAATTTTAGATAATGTACTTGTTATTGACAGTGTTTATGAGTATGATAGTACTCAAAGTATTTTTAACAAGCTTTCCTTTGAGGATTATAAGGTAGAAATAAATACACAGATGAAAAAATATGAAGAACAAAATAAAGAAGAGATAATTAAAAATGCTGAAAACAATGCTAGAGTTATAATCACTGATTTTATGAAATCTTTAGGATATAAAAATGTAGATGTGCAGTTCAAATAAAAATACTATAAAAGCAGTTACAGGGGAGATTTTATCTCCCCTGTACTATATATTCTATGAATTTTACATAGTGTTTTGTTATTGGAAGAAATACAACTGCACTTATGATATTAAACAGCGTATGAGAGTTTGCTATCATTATACTTATACCTGCATTAGGCTGTATGTATTCTGTTATGATAACAACGAGCTTTACAAAAAGGGGAAGTACCAATGCAGCTATTACGACCCCTACAGCATTGTATATAGTATGTGCCCAGGCAGTCCTCCTTGCATTTATATTTCCTTTAAGGCTTGCAAGCTGGGCTGTAATGCAGGTTCCTATGTTGTCTCCAAGCATTATTGATATAGCAGCAGGTAAGGTTAAAAGCCCTGCTTCTCCTAAAACGATAACAAGACCTACTGTTGCACTGCTGCTGTGTACAAGAGCTGTTACAACGGTTCCTAACATTATTCCAATTATAGGAACTGAAGCATAGGCTCTGAAAAAATACTTAAGTGTAAGGCTGTTTTTCATATATGGAACACCAGAATTCAATATCTTAAGACCTAAAAACATGATTCCAAATCCCATTAAAGCTTCACCAATGCTTTTTAAGGTTCTATTTTTAAATATGCTGCTTATTAGAAATCCAACTCCAATTACAGGAAGTGCATAATCCGTTATATTAAAGCTGTAGCTTGCTGCCATAAGCTGTGGTGTTACTGTGGTTCCTATATTTGTACCATATATTATTCCAATTGCCTGGGAAAGCTTCATAAGCCCAGCATTGACAAATCCAACAGTAAGTACGGTTACAGCAGTACTGCTTTGAACCAGTGCAGTAAGGAATATCCCAACAAGAAACGCACTCCAAACCCTTCCGGTTAATATGGAAAGGACTTTTTTCATAAACCTTCCTGATGCCTTTTCCAGTCCCTTTCCCATTATATCTACCCCATACATCAAAAGGGCAGTGCCTCCAATGATCCCAAATATAAAATTCTTCATGAATCTCCTCCAACAAATAGTTTGAGTTAATCAATACATTATATATAATAAATTTCATGATAATTACTATATATTCTGTATAAATGATTCTACATTTTTCATCAATAAGCATTTGTACGAAAGCATTCTAGTTATATCACCAATGTATAATTTTTAACGGTGTTAATATAAAAAGTAAATATAATTAAAAAGGCCAAATATTGGACATGTAATGTATTAATGGTATAATTTTGTTATGATTGGAGGGGTATAAATGGGAATTGTAAATGAAAAAATTGTTATGGATTTTTATGTAGAACAGATGAAGTTGGATAATATAATGTTTTTAAAGGGAAGGGATTTATATAAAGAAAAGATTGAAAAAGAAATTATAGCCTTAGAGAATGCTGAAAACATGAATGAAAGTATACAGTATGCAAAGAATCTTTGGAAGCTTCTTTTTGAATCAGCAATGAGTTATATTGACAGTGACAAAAGGGGTTATGATAAGCTATTTTCATATTTTGATGAATATGTTGATTTTGAAGAACTTATATTTGCATCGGACTCCTTTTATAGAGATCATACACTGCATTGTTTGTGGGTATATTTTCTAGGTGAATATTTGAAAAGACATGAGGATTTTAAAGCTTATTTTGGTGATAGTTCTGATTTTGGGGAAACTTTGTTTGCTAATATAAAGAGAATATTTGAAAAATCACAACATGCTGACATAATAAATAAATCAATAGTTGAAATGGGGAAAATTATAAAAATTCTAAATAGCCATGATTCAATAAGATGTATAACTGCATTATCACATGATCTAGGATACCCGATTAAAAAAATAAGTAAGATAAACAAGTGTGTACAAAGGGTGCTTCCATATTTCTCAATAAGAGATTATGATGAATTTAATTTTAACTACTCAGATATACAGCAGAATTTTATAAGAGACTTTTTGGAAATAATGAGTACTGAAATAAGCACAAGTGTTCTTAGTGGACATAGTGATCCTACAGAAACACAAATATTTAAAAGAGTATTTAAGATGGATTTTGAAATAGCAAAGGATAATAGATTAGATATAGAAAAATGGTTTAAGGTTGATGACAAGGAAATTGGAAAATTAAATGAGGAGGAATTAAATGTTTTAAGGTCTATGTGTGCTGTAAAAGTTGATACTTATAATGACATTTCAGAACATGCAAGATTTTCTAACGATCTGGAGCAATATGAGCATGGGATTATGAGTGCATTTTTACTGATGAAGACATTAGGTGCATTTAATACTAAAACAATTGTATATAAGAACAATAGTGAATTTGATTATGATTCTGTAGATTATTGTAAAATTTTTGCTGTAACAAAAATACTAAAGGCGATTTCTGATCATACAAGTCAAAACTTTAAAATAGAAGGGTTTAGTGATTTTTCAGAGTTTTTAATACTAGTTGATGAAATGGAGGAGTTTTCAAGGACCTCTAGAGCAAATCAAAATAGACAATATGTTTACGAATTTTGTAAAACAGATCTATACATGAAGGATGATTGGTTCTGTGTGGATTTCATTTTTGATAATGATGATGTTGATGGTATAGATCCTGAGAAGGCATTTAAGGGAAGATGTAAAAGATTCTTAAATCTATTTGATATATCCAATCTAGATAGTAATATTAAGATAAGATTGAAGTGTATCGGTATGTTATCTAATAATAAAAATACATACTGTCTTGAGGTAGCAAATAAGTATGTTAACATTACAGTAAATGAAGAAGAGAAAAATATACCTGAATATCTTAAATCAAGAACCTTTTATACAAAGGAAGAGTATATGAATTTATAGAAGATGTCTCAATAAACTTATATTCATATGCCATTGTAAAATTTATGATATGATATTATATGTATCAGATAGTAAATCTAAGTGATATTCATTGGATAAACAGTATATATATAAAACCAAAAATCTATTACATTCTGGTTCTTTAAGAATCCTAGAATCAAACTATATTAATCGTACTAAAGATTTTACATTGGGTGTTGTGCGATTAATGAATCAAGGAATATGATTTCGCATAAATGTTTAAGGTCGAGCAATGTAGAATCATTTATACGAAACATATAGCTTCAAGGAATATTTGAAAAATCAGAATGCAAGAATTTTATTGTATTAAATAGCGATTAAGGAGTATGGTGTATGAATAGACATAATCTGCAGACAAGATTAAGAATATTGTATTTTATAATGTATGGTGCGGTTGCATGTGTTTTTCCCTTTTTTACTGTGTACTTTAGGAAACGAGGACTTTCCTATGGAGAGATTGGTATAGCATTTGCAACCAATTCTATAATATCAGTAATCTTTCAACCCTTGTGGGGAATCATAACAGATAAATATTCAAATAAGAAATCAACTTTAAGAATGGCAATGATATTTAGTGCAGTTTTTGCACTGCCATTTATATTTGTATGGGGGTTTCTACCAGTTATTCTATCCCTTATTGCTTTTATGATTTTCCAGAGTCCTATACTTTCTGTAAATGATGCATACTGCTATGAAATAATAGAAGGGAACAATGAGCTTCAGTATGGGAAAATAAGGCTTATGGGTTCAATTGGATATGCTGTTATTTCCCTTATTCTCGGAATGATAATAAAGCATACAGGTTTGAATGCCGCGTTTATTTCATATATTATATTTATTGCTTTTTCTGTTATAGCACTTAAGGGAATAAATTATTGCGGCACTTCAAGCAAGAGTGGTATAAATTTTACTGATGTTATGGCTGTATTAAGAGACAAAAGGTTTATCCTTTTATCGATTTCGGCTGCGATAGCAAATACTTCGATGTCTGCAAATGGAAACTATTTATCTGTTCTAATAGAAAAAACCGGAGGAGATATATCAAATCTTGGGATGCTCTGGTTTATAGTCGCAATGAGTGAACTTCCTGTATTCTTTTTTGGAAGCAGGATATTAAAAAAGGTTGGTGTTTTGAATGTATACCTCATGAGCCTTGTAATTTATATATGCAGGTTTTTCATGGATTCAATAAGCACAAGCTATATTATGGTACTTGGAATTCAAATACTACAGGGAGTTACGTTTCCCTTTTATCTTATGTCAACACTTGAATACATAAGTGACATAACTCCATCTAATACAAGAACAACTGCAATTACTGCATTTACTGCAATAGCTGCAGGAGTTGGGGGATTTATTGGAAACATTTGCGGAGGGTTTCTTCTTGAAAGGGTAAGTGTTTTTTATCTATTTAAGACGCTTTCACTGCTTGCATTTATATCTCTGATGGTTGGAATGTTTTTAAAATTTAAAACATCAAATTTGGAGAAATAGAATAAGGTTGTCTTTTATAATAACTATTAACATAAAAAGTAAATATATGTTTAAAAGTGGTTACAAATAGTTAATATTTGAAACCGCTTTTTTATTTAAAAAAACTTCTGTATTAGCGCTTTAATCTAGATTCCCATTGACAGAATATGGGGCAAATGAGATAATAAATATGACAGAAAATTAATAATATTGTATCATAAAGAGTATTTTACATAAACGTAAGGGAAAGCGTTAAAGAGTATAGCCTGCATACAACAATGAATCTTTACATCTACTGGGTATAGAGTCGTTAGTTAAGGGGCATTTTTAATGGCTCCTTTTATTTTTGAAAAAAATTAGAAAAAGGGGGAAAATTTATGAAGAAAGTACTGGAAAATTTCAGGGATTACGTTATCATAACGATTGGCGTGTTTATGGTAGCAGCTGCACTTTATTTTTTTCTAATGCCAAACAACATCGCAGCAGGTGGAGTCAATGGACTTGCGATGGTTTTTAATCATTATCTGCCAACTTTGCCTGTAGGTGTTTTTATGTTCATTATGAATATAATCCTATTTGTAGTAGCATTTTTATTTATAGGTTCAAGCTTTGGAGCGAGGACAATATACTCGAGCTTTATGCTTTCAGGAAGTATATGGGCTTTGGAAAAGCTATATCCTATGCAAAAGCCATTTACTAATGATGTGCTTTTAGAGTTGTTTTTTGGAATAATAATTCAAGGTGCAGGAATGGGAATTATATTTAATGAAAACGCATCAACAGGTGGAACAGATATAGTTGCTAAAATACTAAACAAATTTACACATATAAACATAGGTAAGGGTGTTCTTTTATCAGATGTTTTTGTAACTCTTCTTGCTGGAGCTACTTTTGGATTTCAACAGGGTTTATATTCATTGTTTTCAGTAACAATAAATGGATTTGTTATAGATAAGATGATAGAGGGACTTAATATATGTAAACAGGTTCAGATAATAAGCTCTAAGAATAAGAAAATTGAAGCGTTTATATTAAAGGAAGTTGGAAGAGGAGCAACAGTATATTATGCTAGGGGAGCATATACAAAGGAAGAAATTGAAGTGTTAACTACAATAGTTGATACAAAGGAGTTTATAAAGATAAGAAATTATATAAAGAAGATAGATCCTCAGGCTTTTGTAAATGTGAGTGATGTACATGAAACCCTTGGAGACGGATTTAAGAATATACTTGTTGAATAGTGAGGTATAATAAAAATAGGCCCTTGAGTTATTACTTTATTAACTCAAGGGCTTATTAATTTCTTTATCAAGAGTTGATTGTCTTATTGGCCGGAACTAATATTTTATAGATTATTATCATAATTGAAACCCAGAGGACAGCAGCTAGCCATCCTGCAAAAACATCACTGAAATAATGAACACCAAGATATACTCGGCTTAATCCAACCAATACTGAGTAAGAAACCATAAGTATTGATAAAACAATTCGCATACCTACTGATTTAACATTCTCTATAATATAATAAACAATCAATAATGAAAAACCCATAAATATCATAGCATGGCCGCTTGGGAAGCTATATCCATGTACATCTACAATATGGATACCAGTTGGTCTTGGTCTTTTAAATATGGATTTTAATATTTCATTGAACAACCAAATACCTATAACGTTTATTGAATAAAATAACGCTTCTTTTTTCTTTTCTCTCTTAATCAGTAAAACTATTATTAAGGTTGAAATAATAAGTATGGAAATAAAATTTCCAGTGGAAGTTACTAACTTAAAAAGTCCTGTTAAAAAGGGACTTCTTATACCTGTTAAAAATTTAGATATAACACTATCAACTACAAATTTTCCATTACCGAGATAATCCTCTACAATCTCAAGAAAGGTAAATAGAGATATCAATGACAGGCATATTCCAGTAAGAAAATATATCATTGATTTATCATATTTATGGTATTTAACTATATAGTTATATAATTTATTGTACTTTTCCTTAATGTAAACTACTATGCCTGTATTTTTTACCTTACCTTTACCCTTAAGTCTTTTCCATAGGTAATATCCTAAGAATAAAATAACAGTTATTCCAAGTGTTATAATTTCAAAATAGTTGCTGATTAGGTACTTTGCTGTATCACCAAATAGGGATATCATTGCTCCTTCAAGAAAAAACCTGGCGCCTCTTCCAAATATTGAAGCAACGATTAATGTTGAAAGCCTAACATTGAAGGCACCTGCAGATATTGTGAAAAGTTTGTAGGGTATTGGTGTAAAGCCTGCTACTGCAATGGACCAGCCTCCATATTTGGTAAAATAGTTTTCTACTTTATTTATGTTTTCTTCCTTAAAAAATTTTTTCAATAGGGGTTTCCCAAATTTTTTCCCAAGAAAGTGTCCAAATATACCGCCGATAACAGATGAAACTGTTGTAACCAGGGCATAGAATAATGCAAGTTTTCTATTCATAAATGCCATTGGTATAAGCAGCACATCTGGAGGTATTGGAAAAAATGATGATTCTGCAAAGGATACCGCAATGAGACCTGCGATTCCATAGGCCTGAATCAGGGCAACAAAATTATTTATAAAACCACTCAAGCTAATCTCTCCTTTAAAGTTAAATACTATGAAAATTGTTTAAGGAAAGAATATGACTATTAAATAGTCCATACTCTAACATTTATTTAACAACGTTTTACAACAATAATAACATAATCTTTGGTTTAATTAAACATGAAATATTTAAAGTTAATAGAAGAAAGGCATTTATCTCCGGATTTGAGTAATTTGAAATATTTACACTGTATTAATGAAGTGCTACTATTAGAATAATATGATGTTAATATTGGGGAGGGATATTTATGTTTTTAAAAAAAGTAACTCAAGCCTTTGGAGTAAGTGGATATGAAGGTCAAGCAAGGGATGTAATCTGTGAAGAGGTTAAGAATTATGCAGATGAAGTAACTGTAGATGCCCTGGGAAATCTAATAGTATTTAAAAAGGGTATAGGGGAGAACAAGAAGAAAATAATGGCTGCAGCCCATATGGATGAAATAGGCTTTCAGGTTATAAAGATTGAGGATAAAGGACTTGTTAAGGTAAGAGCACTTGGTGGAATACCTGTTCCAGCTACATATATGAACAGAGTTATATTCAGAAATGGAACAATTGGTGTTTTTTCAAGCAGCATTAAAACTGATGAATTAAAAAGTGATGTAAAGAAGCTTTATATAGACATTGGAGCACAATCAAAGGAAGAAGCCGAGAAGTATCTTAAAATAGGCGATATTGCATGTTATATGGGAGAATATGTTGAACTTAAGGGAAATAATATAACATCAAAGGCTCTTGATAATAGGATAGGCTGCTATATATTAGCTGAGGCATTTAAAAAGATTGATAAACCATATAACGATATCTACTTTGTATTTACAGTTCAAGAGGAGGTTGGGCTTAGAGGAGCTACAGTTGCATCAAGCAGGATAAATCCTGATTTAGGAATAGCAATTGATGTTACAATAGCAAATGATTATCCTAATGCTCCAGAGGGAAGTAATACCCTTGGAGAAGGAACTGCAATAAAGGTATCCGATGGTTCAGTAATATGTAATGAGTATCTGGTTTCCGAAATGGTTAACTGCTGCAAGGAAAACAATATAAAATATCAGCTTGATGTAATAGATGGAGGAGGAACTGATGCAGGAGCAATAAATAGATCCAATTTTGGAGTAAGAGCATCAGGAATATCTGTTGCAACAAGATATGTACATGGACCAAATGCATTTGTTAATATGAAGGATGTTGAAGCATCAATAGAACTTTTAAGCAGGTATGTAAATAGAGAGTTCGTGTTCTAAATTTTAAAAGCTGATGAGTAATTCATCAGCTTTTAAATTATATTAATCGCACTAAAGATTTAAATGAGGTATTGTGTGATTAACCTCTTGTGTGATTAACGAATCAAGGAATATGTTTCGCATAAATGTTTAGGGTCGAGCGATGTAGGATCATTTATGCGAAACATATAGTTTGAGTTTAATATATAGAAATCAGTTGCCTACGGTTTCTAAGGATGAACTTATATCTATATTTTCCTGTGATAGTTTTTCCATTGTAAATCCTGTATATCCATATATTATTGATATTATAGGATTTATAATATTTAAGAATGCAAAGGGAAGAAATACAAAGGGATGTACTCCTAAGGCACCAAACATAAAAGCTCCGCAGGTATTCCATGGTATAAGGGCGGAGGTTAGGGTACCTGAATCCTCAAGGCATCTTGAAAGATTTTTAGGATGAAGTCCTCTTTTGGCAAATTCGTCCTTGTACATTCTACCAGGTACAACAATGGATAGATACTGGTCTCCAGCAATTATATTAGCAAATATACATGAAGCAATTGTTGTAAGTACCAGGGAGCCTGTGCTCTTTGACCAGAAAAGAAGCTTTTCTGCAAGTACTTGAAGAAAACCTGCCTTTTCCATTATTCCGCCAAAGGTCATTGCACAAAGTATGAGTGAAACAGTATACATCATACTCTGGGCACCACCCCTAGTTAACAGTTCATCAACTGCCTTAAAGCCTGTTTCTGATACATATCCCGAATTCAAAACTGATATTATATCACCAAAGCCCTTGCCTTGGAATATCAATGCAAATACAGCACCTAGAATTGTTCCCATAAATAATCCTGGTATAGCAGGTACTTTTTTTACTACCAATATTATTACTACTATTGGTGGGATAAGTAAGAACAAGTTTATATTAAACTGATTGCTTAATGCTTCAAGAATTTTGTTTATTTGAATATAATCAAGCTGCTTGTTTGTAAACTGCAGCCCAAGAATCCCATATAGAACTAGAGAAATTGCATAGCTTGGACCAGTTGTATACAGCATGTGCTTTACATGCTCAAACAGCGTAGTGCCAGCCATCGCTGGAGCTAGGTTGGTTGTATCTGAAAGAGGAGACATTTTATCTCCAAAATATGCTCCAGAAATAATGGCACCTGCAATCATAGGTGCTGGTATTCCAAGACCACGTCCAACTCCTAAAAGTGCAACTCCAACTGTTCCAGCAGTCGTCCATGAGCTTCCTGTAGCCAGGGAAACAATTGAACATATTACACAGGTAGCAGCTAGAAAGATTCCCGGGGAGAGTATTTTGAGTCCATAGTAGATCATGGCGGGAACTGTTCCGCTTAATATCCATGAACCTATTACTGTTCCAATTATTATGAGTATTAAAATGGCTTGCATAGACATGCCTATGCTGTTTATTACGCCTTTTTCTATTTCATCCCACTTATAACCGACCCTCTTTGCCATAATTGCTGCAACAACTGCCGCAAACATCAAGGGGATGTGGGGACTTCCATCATATTTTATTATTGTTACAGCTAGAAACAATATAAGTGCTGCAACGGGTATAAGAGCTTCCCATACCATTGGCTTTCTTTTAGTCATTTTTACATTACCACCTTTCTTTCTTAAAAAAATATCACCTCAAATTTTAATTTTGTTTCGTCGAATTTTGACGATAATATTAAAAATTATAAACAGAATAAGTTATAAATGCAATATTTTTTTGCATAATAATTCATGGAAATATAAGTAATTAAATTTTAATTTTTAATTGTTGAATTTGTGCTAAAATAAAGCTGTGTATATAAAGGTAAAATACCATTACACTCCACACTTTAAAGCATTTTGTTCCAAAGTAGTTTTGTAAAAGTGAATATTTAATTATTAGTATCTTTATATAGAGTAATAAAATATAGATGATAGAGGTGAATATATGAGAAATAAAAGTAATATAGGTATTTTTTCATGGTTTGGATATGTAATGCCTATGAAAGAAAGGTTGGAGTTAATAAAGAAAGCAGGCTTTGATGGAGTAACTATCTGGTGGGAGGATGAGACTGGATACAATGAAGGAAAGAAAGAGAACTTCCCTAAACTTGTTAAAGAGAATGGACTGTTTTTTGAGAATATACATGCTCCCTTTACGAATCCCAACTTCCTATGGAGCAGTTTTGAATATGAACGCCAGGGGGAAATCAATAAATACATAGAATGGATCGAGGATTGTGCAAGATATGATATACCCATGATGGTAATGCATGTAGTTGAGGGCCCAAATCATCCTGAACCCAATAAATATGGAATACATAGTATAATAGAGATTGTTAAAAGGGCAGAGGAATTTGGAGTAAAGATAGCAGTAGAAAATACCTTTGCTATGAGTAATTTACCATACATCTTTGATAGAATAGAATCCCCAAACCTCGTTATGTGCTACGATTCTTCCCATGATATGCTGCATAAAAACAGCCTTGATTTATTAAAAGCCTATGGCAGCAGACTTGGAGCAACACATATATCTGACAATGATGGATTAAAGGACAGACACTGGCTCCCAGGAAATGGCAATATCGACTGGAACAAGATTGGAGCCTCATTCCCAGCCAAAACTTACAAAGGTTATATAACTCTAGAAGTCTACCCCACCCAAGAAGAAATGCAAATGCCCCCAGAAAACTTTTTAACCAAAGCATACCAAAGAGCCTTATATGCCAAGAGCGGATTGAAAAACAAGGCATTTTAGGGAAAATGCGTAGCATCCTACCCTAGTTTATCTGCAATAGACCGTGAAGGTCAAGAAATATTGCTTCCGTCGACTACTCCGCTCGCAAAG
>DAMCZI010000074.1:0-12959 GCA_032095175.1 Clostridiaceae bacterium | reverse complement strand
GAACATATGAGATGTAATGCTCGTGATTACATTTGATTATGTTTTAAGAAACGGTGCCATTGAATTTAGAAATATCAATTTTAGTTATGATGGCAAGCAGAATGTATTAAAGAATATCAATTTCAAGATTAAAAAAGGGCAAACAATTGCTTTTGTTGGTCCAAGTGGTTCAGGGAAGTCATCCTTAGTACAATTATTACTTAGATTCTATACTCCTAATAGTGGTGATATATTTATTGATGGTAAAAACATTGCAGAATATAAATTAGAAGATTTAAGAAAGTCAATAGGATTTGTATCTCAAGAACCATTCTTATTTAATAGATCACTATATGACAATATTGTTTATAACTTTGATAAAACAAGTTTTATTGATACAAAGGTTAAGAATGCCTTGGCTGATACATATATAGAATCAGTTATCGATAAAATACCAGAAGGCATAAATACCATTGTAGGTGACAGAGGTAGTATATTTTCTGGTGGAGAAAAGCAGCGTATCTGTATAGCATGTGAAATTATAAAAAATCCAAATATACTAATTCTCGATGAAGCAACCTCTTCCTTAGATTCAATATCTGAAGAGATAGTTCAATCAGCTATAAATAATGTTTCCAAAGGTAGAACATCAATTGTAATTGCACATAAACTCTCTACAATTAAAAATGCTGATTGCATATATGTAATTCAAGATGGATGCATTGTTGAATATGGTAAGCATGATGAATTAATAAAACAGAAGGGATTATACTACTCCCTATATAACAAGCAAAACAAAGAATATCAAGCTGCAGTTTAGCAGCTAACAATATTAGCATTAACCTATATAATTAAAAATTATTAAGAGGAGGTTTTAATGTGAAAAATGAGCAAATACAATTTTATAAACTAACTAATCACTATAAGTTTATTGAATTGGAAAATAACGTTATGTTAAATCCTATAAACTCTTATAATGGAAATAAATTTTTAGTTTTTAATGGTACTACTGCTGCAATTCTAAGAAAAATTAAAAATACTGCCAATATTAATGAAATTGTAGATAACCTTATTTCTATCTATGATACTCACGAAGAAAATAAAAACACTGTTTATAGTGATGTAAGAGGTTTTATCGATAAAATGATTGAACTATCTATCGTTGAAGAAAACAAGACTGTTTAAATAGCACACTCGTTAAGTACATCAAACATCCAAACTCAGATTAAAATTCTATCCCATCTGAAGTAGATAAATGTAGCCTCACCTTTTATAAAGTGGAGTCTTTAAATTAAATAGAAAATTTTTTTGAAGCAAGGATGATTTTTATAATAACGGACAAAAACCATCCTTCTTCTATATTAAATTACCCTATACATTTCCTGTTTTGCACCACAAATTGGACATTTATCATGAGCTTCTCCAATTACTGTATGACCACATATAGGGCAAACATATACAAATAAAAACAACATATCGTCCTGATATCAATGTTGAAAGCTCTGAAGATAACAAATAGGCATTAGATCCTGTAATATATATGTCCACATCAAAATCCACAAGAAAAGATTTCACAGCCTTTTCCCCATGTTCAACCTGTTGAATTTCATCAAGTAGCATATAGCATTTTTCATTCTTTACCAACTCATCCTATATCCAGATTTAAGCTCCCTATTAACCATCTCAATATCAAAATTCCTATACCCTTGGCTTTCTCCCCAAGCTAAAAAGCTATTATGCTCAGGATGGTTATTATCATCAATTATTTTAAGGAATTCTTCATATCCGCCCTCGCCACCTACATCCTCAGGTGGTGTGTTTCCCTCACCTTCAAGACAAATAGAGTAATTTTTATCATAGTCCTCAATTACTTCTTCGACTTCTATAATATGCTGCCAGTTATCTCCAAAATCATAGTTGTACTTCATCATTTTAAATTTTGGAATATACTCTGAAAGTTTTATATTTCTTTCAAGCTTCATTTCTATTTCCTTTGGATATTCAAATGTTTCTTCACTGTCAACTAAATTAACAACTGGCTTATAGCCTTCTTTGATGTATGCTGGATGATTAATAAATATATCATTAGGAAAATTATCATCCAATTCATTTTCATAAATATAAAATTCATGAAGATGATAATTCTTCCATCCAAAAGTCGCCTGAAGTATTTTATGAAGGTTATTAAATGTAATATTTATAGGAACAACAATTTTTCTCCATACATTATAGGTTTCTAGATCTAATTTCACCTTAAGTACTAAAGCTCTGGAACTAAAAATAGATTTATCCGAAAGAGCTTCCAGGTCCTTAAATAATTCTTCACTAGGTGTAATATATTCTTTCCCATTGCCCACTAAAAATCTGTTTACCTTCTTACATAAAGCACATTGAACAATTGATTGATTACAAAGAGGCTCTTTATAATAACCTAAAGGCTCACATGATTTGTTCATTCTAGCAACAGATGTTTTATCCTTTGTTTTTGTATAGACGATTTCCTTAGAGTGATTTATAAATTCATCTATAATATCATTTTTTATGCATTCATCAAGAAAGGTTTCACGAATAGCCTTTATTATAAGTTCATCAAGCTTTTTAAAATCAATTTTCTTTAGTCCATGTAAGACAACAATATATCTATTTTTATCATTAACAAGGACTACAGCTTTTTTACGACTTAACGTTATTAAATTAGCATGCCAAGAAAATAGAGGCTCTTCCTCTACATCTAAAACAGGCTTTAAATTTAGTTCATCTAATAGCTTTTTCGTACATTGTATTAACATAAAGCACAACTCCTAAATATTATTTATCTTTATTATATCAATTACCTTTAACTACATTATAGTAAATCTATATTGATTGATAAAAAATTTCACTTCCAGTAGATGCTACCAAATATAGTGGTTCAAGCTTCTTTATTTACAAGCAATAGGAGCCAAACAGAGATAGTTTAATATATTTTATTACTTTTATTTATAATAAAAGGGCTATCGCTTTAACGATTGAATAATTCGTTAGACGGTAGCCTTTTTACCATATGTTAGAATGTCTTAAATCTTTTTTATGCATTCCGAAGGTGCCTGATCCCACCGCGTAGGAGCAATAGCAATCATACTTCCAGCGGGAGTGCATAACCAAATTAATTATCATTTTTTAGTAATGACATATAGTCCCTCTTTCCATGTAAAATACGTTGAATTGAAACTATGTTTTCTTCATAAATATAGAAAATTATATACTGTCCACAAATAATATACCTGTATTTGCTCTTATATCTGATTTTATACATTAACATTGTTCCCATTTCAGGAAAATCAACTAATCTTTCAATTTTTTCAATAATATCTTTAACTGTTTTTACAGCATCTTCCCCACTGTCCTCTGATATATACTTTTTTATTTCCTGTAAATCAGCAGTTGCTAAAGGGTTAATTCTAATTTTTGTTCCCATTTTTAAACCCCCAAGCTAGCTTTTAAATCATCTAAAGTTTGCCATTCTTCCCCTGTTTTAATAGCTTCCTCTGCTTCATTTAGTTTTGCAAAAAGCTTTAAAATTGTTTGCTGTCTTTCATACTCTTCCATATCAATAAGAACATATTTTCCTCTACCATTCTTTGTAAGAAAAACAGGCTCTCCATTTTGACAGTCCTTCAAAACTTCATTATAATTACGCAAATCTGAAATTGGTTTTATATTTGGCATATATATCACCTCGCAATAATATTGTTGATATTATTGTATGCTAATTTTACTTAAAATACAACACCAAATTTATCATCATATTAAAATCAACTATAGTTTACAATTTTCCAGCCTTACTTTTTCCTTCTTTTATCCCTTTTAAATATTTTATCTAAAATACTTGTAGATTCCGTTTTTTTGCTTCAAGCTCCCTCTTGCTATTAACAAAGGATATCTTAATTGGTAAATTCCAGGTTTTTATCCAATTATCGGATTTATCTATGTCTATTTCATCTGGTAGGCTTTCTATCGTATTAATCACTTTACTGTAATCAAAAAACTACAGTATTTTAATCTCTTTAAATTAATTTCATCATTAACTTTTTTCTTTATTTCTTCTTTATTTATTTTCTAAACATTCCTGCTCTTAAATTCTCCAATTTGATACCAGTAAACCTCTTTATCTTCTCTTGGATTCACCATTGATAAATTCACATATTCCAGCTGTTTACAAGGCCGTGGATTTTCAAGACTGCCATTCATTTCACAGGATCTGATTTTTTCATATGTATAACCCTTAATTAATAATTCTATATTAAGTAAATACCAAGCTGTAGATAGTAGTTTATAGTTATAATAAGCACCTGAGCAACACCATAAGGTATATAACCAGGTGCCTATTTATTTAAGCAGATTTATATATTACTAATATATCTATTCTAAAGTTCAATAATAGTCATTTATGCTTATTGAGTATTAATATTACTATATTCTATTTTATATTAATACCTGAAATAAATTACTCTCAACTTTTTTCATATTATCTAATTTCTCATAGAAACTACTCACTTATAATAGTATTTCTTACGTTTTCACCATCATAGTTATGGATATATGATTTACATACTTTCAGCAATATTCTACATTAAGTCTAACTTTATAGTTTTTTAAGATACCATTTACCTTTTATACAATAAAAATAAAAGAAGGCTGTCACACTATTTGAAATAGTATGGCAACCCCATGAGTAATTTTATTTGTTATCAGCTTATTTTATTTAATATTGTTAATATCCTATAGAATGTATAAAAAAGTACTATCTGTACTCTTTTGTACATTCTAAGAAATCTTTTTCACTCAGTAATCCACATTTTTGAAAAGCAACAAGCTTAATTTTGTTAAGCAATTCTGTTTTATTATCTTTATCTAGTTTAATATTATATTTATCTAACCAATAATCAAGAGAAGGTGTACCACTGTGTTTGCCTAATACAATCTCTGTAGGATTATGTCCAACCAGTTCTGGTAAATACGGACTTACTAAAAGTGGATTGGTATTTTTAACATTTTGATACCAACCTGCTACAATTCCTGATTCAATTTTAAATATATCATCTCCTACAATACCTCTATTACCTCTAACAGGGAAATCCACCATACTCCTAAACAACTTGGAAAGAGGATAAATCTGTGAATAATTCAATCCGAGATTCACACCGTACATTGTTAACAAAGCCATTGCAATATCCTCATAAGAAGCATTACCTGCTCTTTCCCCAGCAGCAGAAATTGTGGTATGCACAACATCAGCACCTGCTGCCAATCCCATAATGCTATTTGCACTACCAAAGCCAAAATCATCATGAAAGTGTAATTCAATAGGTTTATTAATACGGCTCTTAACTACGTCCACAAAATAAGGTACTGTTTGAGGTGCAAGCCCACCCATAGTATCTACAATAGCTAGTGCATCCATATAACCATCAGAAGCTACCTTTTCCACCAGGTTTAATACCCAATCTATATTAGCTCTTGTCATATCAATTGGGAAAAATACAGTATACAGTCCTGCCTCATGGGCTGCTTGTGTTGCCTTTACTGACAAATCAATTGCTTTTTCTAGTGTCCAACCATACGCTTCCTTAATCATTTGCTCATTAGAAGGGATTTCAATAACGATTCCCTTTACACCACAATCAGCAGCTCTCTTTACATCTTGAACCATGCATCTAGCAAAGCCAAAAATTTCTGGTCCTAAATTTCTCTTAACTATTTCCTTAATAGCATCAGAATCCTGCTTAGATACTGCAGGCATACCAGCCTCTATTCTATGAATACCAACCTCAGCCATTTTTTCGGCAAGTCTTATTTTTTGATCAGCATTCAAGACCAAACCAGCTTGCTGTTCTCCATCACGAAGTGTAACATCATGGATTTTAATTTTATCCTGAAACTTAAAGTTTTTTGTCACTTCATCTAAATGATTCCACTTACTAGTATACCATTTTTCTGATAACCACTTTTCCATTTTATTATGCCTCCTTGTAAAAACATATAAAATTGTTCAGATGGATTATCCGTTATCCTCCATCTGAACATCACTATAATCTACTATATGTTTCGCATAAATGATTCTATATTGCTTGTCTTAAACATTTATGCAAAATCATATTCCTTGATTCATAAATTGCAATATATATTATTAAAAATCTTTATTGCGATTTATAAATGACTAAATAAATCTGCAGATTCTATCAATGCATATATCTGAAAAACCGAAAGACTCTGCTTTTGTAATTTTACCATCAGATACTTCTACTAGTTCATCCAACAGCATGCCACCCATTTCTTCAATGGAACTCTCTCCGGTAATGATAGAACTCACATCAATATCCATATTATCTATCATATTCTGATAAGTAGTTTTATTACCTGTAACCTTAATAACAGGAGCTAAGGCAATTCCTGTTGGAGTACCTCTTCCAGTAGTAAATATAATAACCTGACATCCTCCTGCAACCATAGCTGTGACAGAAGCAACATCATATCCTGGAGTATCCATAATAATAGCTCCAGTCTTTGTAGGAATTTCAGCATATTCAACGACTTCTACAACTGGTCTTGTGCCTCCCTTGTAAATGCAGCCTAAAGACTTCTCCTCAATGGTAGAAAGACCACCAGCTTTGTTACCTGGAGTAGGCTGGCCTGTTCTAAGATCCTGATTAACCCCTGCCAAATGAGTTTCATAGTCACGGCATATAGCAATAATCCTATCATGAATTTCAGGCGTTGCACCTCTTCGAGCAAGAATATGCTCAGCTCCAATAAACTCTGGAGTCTCACTTATCATAGCAGAAGCCCCAAGATCAACAAGACGATCACTTAAGTTTCCAACAGCAGGATTAGCTGCTAATCCGGATGTTGCATCAGAACCGCCACACTCAATGCCCAACATAAGTTTAGAAATGTCAAAAGGTTCTCTTATCAGCTTAGAAGCCTCTTCAACCATAGTACGAGCAGCTTTAACTGCCTTATTAATAGTGTTTACAGTGCCACCTTCATCCTGTATACCAAAGGAAACTACAGGCTTATTGGTAACCTTTTCAATGGAGGCCTTTACGCTTTTATGTGATTGGTTTTCACATCCAAGACCAATAACAACTATTCCATAAACATTTGGATTTACTGCAAAACCAGTAACAACTCTCTGTGTAATATCTTCATTTCCTTTAACTTCAGCACATCCAGCCTGCATAATTACATTTACACTTCCCTTTACCTGCGAAGCAATAATTCTACATGTTTCACTAGCACATGCACAGGTAGGAAGTATAAGAACATGGTTTCTGACACCTACTTTTCCATCGGGTCTTTTATATCCCATAAAATTCACAACTAATCCCCCCTATTCCATTTCAGTTTCATAATCTCTAGGAATACTCATAATATTTAGATGAGACACATACGCTCCAACAGCAATATCTTCCATTGCAGCTCCAATTATTTCACCATATTTTATTATAGAATCCCTGTTAGTGATGGGCGAAATGGCTGCTTTATTCCAAATAGGAATATTATCAATAGCCGTTATTGTATGGAGCTTATCATCTTTAAAATATGCAATAGTATCACCCTTTTGGATGTCACATGATGCTGTGACTACATTATCTTTGCTGTTTAGCAAAATTGTATTCGCTTTCATCATTGCCTCCTTCTCTACCGTTTCTTCAGGTAGTAATATCAAAATAAATTTAATTTTATCTTTTTCATATAAGCTGCAATAATTTTATTACATTTCATCTTCACAAAAACCCTAGAATCTATATGTTTCGCATAAATGATTCTACATTGCTTGACCCTAAACATTTATGCGAAATCATATTCCTTGATTCATTAATCGTGCAATACCCAATGTAAAATCTTTAGCGCGATTAATATAATCATCATATATTATCTTTTTGTGAAGATAATATGTAAAAAATTATATTGCAGCCTATATTGATTAAAGTTTAAGCTTCAGCTTTCTTTTTATTTTTGACGAACTTTGCTTCAAAAGCTTCCATTCCCATCTTTGGGCAACCATATTTCTTAGCAACATAGGTAGTAAGGATCGGAGTCAAAATAGTGGTTACAATAACAGCCGCTGCTATTTGTGCAGTTGCTGTCTCTACTAATGGAGCAAAAGCAGGAACTGCCAAGGCTACAGCTGCTGGTGTTGCAACTGAATTTCCGGCAGCACTTGATGCTGCTGCTGCAGCATATCCAGGGCGACGATTTATGTAACGGTCAGCGAAAAACAATGGTATACCACTGACAGCAACAACTAAAACACCTAGTAGGATACCTGAGAATCCAGCAGAAACAACGTTAGTTAGCTTAATACCTGCTCCTAATCCAAAAGCAAAGAAGGGAATTAAAATAGCAAGTCCAGGAGCAAGGAATTCTTTTATTTTTCGATCAAGGTTTCCAAGGATACACCCAAACAAAATTGGAGAAATTGCAACCAGCAGACTCATAAATGGAATATTTGCCATACCAGTGGCACCCAGTGCAACTAGAGTTAAGAAAGGTCCATCGTTTATATTCAAAACAGCCTGGGAAGCAATATCAGTTGAATCTCCGAACTCACCTGCTAGAGCCATAAAAAGGCCTCCGTTTGAATTCGTTACGCTGCTTATAATAGCTAATGAAGAAATGCCCAAAAATCCAGCAGGTCCACAAACTTTGCCTATGATATAGCCAAAGATTGCTCCAGCAAGAAATTTTACCAAAAGCAAAACTCCACCACGTTTGATAGCTTGAGGAGCATTTTTAAAATCAATTTGAGCTCCTACACATACAAGGAAGAATGCAATAGCGGGAGTTGCTGCTGCCTTTGAAAAAACTGCACTATGCAAACCGCCTAATTCCATAATCTTAGGGAAAAATGTATTAATAATTGAACCTGTTAAAAGAGGAACTACCATGAGTCCTCCAGGTATCTTTTTTACGCTATCTAATATTTTCATTATAACTGCTCCTTTCCATTTTAATTTATTATAAATAGAAGCCATACTTTTTTGAAAATTCAATATTTTGACCGGTCACTATATTAATAAGCAATTATCATGCCAAATTTCCTGGGGACAACAGATATTTGTTTAACCCAGTGAATTTACATCATTGCCCATAGTACATTTTCTACATCATTTTCCTTAAATTCCATTTACTTTGTACTCTAATTAGTAGATAACCTCCATTTATTCAAATTCTAGCTCCCTGGATTATCATAAAAGCAACAGTTATCTTTTTATAAAATAAGTTAAGATTATAATATATAAACTTGTCTATATACTGCCCAATAATAAAATGTGGTATTTTACAACAGTTGATGTTGCAAAATACCACATTTTATTAAATGTCTATTATTATAAATCATACATTTTAATTTTTCTAATTAGCGTTGTTCTATCAATACCAAGTTGTTTCGCTGCTTGAGTCTTATTCCCATTATTATTCTGCAGTGCAGCCTGTATTGCCTCTATTTCCATCATCCAAATTGTCTGCTGTGTTTTCACCATATCCTTAGGTTTTTCACGATGCATACAACTTTCAATAAATGGAATCATTTCAGCGCCAATAATTCTAGTTTCCGTTAGCAACAGCAATTTTTCCATTATGTTTTCCAGTTCTCTAATATTACCTGGCCAACTATAGCTATGCATAAGCTGCATAACCTCTGGGGAAAACCCTTCTATTTCACAATTTAGCTTTTTATTAATATTCTCTCTAAATCTATCCATCAAAATTTCAATATCCCCTTTTCTTTCCCTAAGGGGCGGTAGGCAAAGATTAAGCACATTTAAGCGGTAATATAAATCCTGACGATAATTTCCTCGCTGCACTTCATCATATAAATCTCGATTAGTTGCAGCGATAACACGTACATCTATAGGAATAACACGATCATCTCCAACTCGCATTACCTCGTGCTCCTGTAAAACACGAAGAAGCTTTGCTTGAATACTTTTATCTATCTCCCCAATCTCATCAAGAAAAATGGTTCCTCTGTGAGCAAGCTCGAAAAGTCCGATTTTACCTCCTTTTTTTGCTCCAGTGAAGGCACCATCCTTATAGCCAAAGAGTTCACTCTCTAACAGATTGGTTGGTAATGCTGAGCAATTGATAGCCACAAAGGGGTTACTTCTCCTACTGCTCTCATTATGAATTGACTGGACAAACAATTCCTTTCCTGTACCAGTCTCACCTGTAATAAGTACAGTTGAGTCGATATTGCTGTAAGCTTTAGCCAAATGTATAGTTGAGAGAATGGAAGTACTTTTCCCTAAAATATTCTTAAATGAGTGTTTAGCTGTTAATCCTCTTTGAGCCAGATCCCTTCGCAAGTTACTTTCCATAGTCACAATTTCTGTAGCTCTTTGAATAAAAGCGATAGCACCCTTAACCTCATTGTTTACCACCATAGGGACACGGTCAATCACCACCGAGTTGCCAAAATAATTTTCTGTAGTCCCCATTTCAGCTTTCATGGATTTTAATATATAATTTAATTGTAACTTAGGAAGCATTTCAGAACTTTTATGGCCGACAGTCATTTTTTCATCTATTCGTAAAATCTGCTCTGCAGATGGATTGATATTGATAATTTCATCTCTATCATTCACCACCACAATACCACTTTGGGAAAAATCTAAAACTGTCTCAAGAATTTGATGTTTGTTCTTTTCACGTCTTTTGGCATAAAACAAGGAAATAGCATTGTCAATTGCATGCTTAACTGAAGGTTTTTGTGAATGAAGCATATCATATTTAATATTATAATCGTCTAAATATTTTCTAACCTCAATTCCCCAACTCCCGCCAATCAAAAGCTTCATACCATCTTCAATTGCACATTGAGTTTGATAAGAGAATTCATTAACATTATTTACTTGATAATAATGGAGGTCAAGCTTCAGCATTTTATTAATTCTATGACATCCATATATGAAATCCTTGTTTTCAACAATGCCTATTGGCTGATTAAAATCATTATATTTATATAACACTTCCATGAACTCATATCCTGTTAAAGTAATGGGAACCATTTCAACATCAATTGCATTACTAATTTCATTTGCTAGATTTCCTCGAGAAATTACAACTTCTACACCTTTTTTTCGGACTTGACGAGCTACCTCTGCCACATTTGTTGAATTAATTTTTTCAACTATGATATTAATATTGGCTTCATTAGCAACTTCCTGAGCAAAGTTCAATAGCTCATCATATGGCAAAAGTACTGCTATCTTATTTTCAATATCTTTTTTCAATTTGCATCTCCTTTGCATATTTCAATTAAAATCATGTGAACTGCACTTAAAAATAGCGATAGTCTTCATTTTTTATAATAGCACATTTATTCAAAACCGTGTTTACACTCCATAGTGAATTATATATTTGTTTTCAGAAATCTGACCCTATAGCATGGGAGCGACAACAACCATGCTTTTTATTTGCTCTAAAAAATAGGGTTTTTTTAACATATATAGAATAAGCATTATGGACTTATATAATAGGTGAAGGGAGATACAAAAATCAGATATAGGCTTAAATTCCATAAGAGTATGTGATAGGATGTACAAGCTTAATGATGGAGAGCCTTCATATGGAAACTTATTAAAGGCTTGTCAGAAAATGTTCCATCTTATGGGTAAAGAAACTGGGGATTATTTTGATAAGTTAATAGAGCAAGCTGCATTTGACTTGGAATATTCCCCCGTAAAGATGCCTGGTATTGCATTTCAAAATTATATTAACGATATTAATATCGCTCCAATCTTTGGTAGCTTTAAAAATAGTCCCAATGATGTATCCAATGTTGTTCATGAATTTGGTCACAGTTTCCAAGAATTCCAGTCTTCATTGAATCACAAATCCTTATTTAATATATTACCAACAATTGATATTTCAGAAATAGTATCTAGAAGTATGGAGTTTTTTGCTTACCAATACGCAGATTTATTTTACGATAAAGATAATCCAAAGTGGATATATTTACATGCAATAGGTGTAGTCGACTATATTTTAAGATTCTGTGCAGAAAATGAATTTGAAAATTATTTATATGAAAATGAAGCTGCAACTTTAGAAGAGATTACGCAGGAATATATGAAAATAAATAAAAAATATTTACCCTTTGAATATGATGGGTTTGAAGATTTGATTTATCAAGGAGCAGACTATTTTATGTTTGATTCATTTATTTCTTTTCCTAAATATGTAATAGGATATGTGTCTGCATATATGAATGCTATTGGACTGGTATTTCACACTGACAATACCTATGAGAAATATTTAGATATCTGCAAGCATTTAGGGCGTAGAACCTATGAGGAAACTTTAAAGCCGGGGGATTAAAGCATGCATTTAGTGAAGAAGCCATAAGCTTAGCTGCTAATACCCTAAGGGATATAATTAAAAGTGAACATATGAAGATGTTAAATAAGAGTCACTAAGTAAAGCAAAAATAATTATTTCACTTCTTCAGGTAACTATCAATAGACTAATAAATGTGCTTATTCTGCACACCTATTAGTCTATTATCATTTTTCCCTCATAAGATTACAATTCAAGTTCAGTTCTATATCACAGAAATAGTACAATATATTTTAATATAGCACTTTGAGGAGTGTAATTTTAATGAAAAGACATATTGCAGGTTTAGTTCTTATAATAATACTTTGCATGACTGCTTTGGTTGGCTGTGGAAAACAACGATGTTCTCTCTGTGGCGAAGTGAAATCTGGTAAAACCAAGACTATACTTGGTGAAAAGGAATTTATCTGTAATGATTGTTTAAAAGAACTACAGTCTTTTACAAAATAATAGGTAACATGAAAGTATCCATGAGAGATAACAATTTTTGGAGGTACCTGAACCCATAGCATGAGAGCGACAGCGACCATGGCTTTATTAGCTATCGACAATTATTTTCTTTTTTTGCTGGAGCGAGTAGACACGGGGATTTCTCC
>DAMCZI010000073.1:0-13417 GCA_032095175.1 Clostridiaceae bacterium | reverse complement strand
CGACCTTAGGATATTTAAAAAGGCAAAATGTAATAGAATTTTTGATTTATATTTAGTATTAGATAATATTTGCTTTTAAAAATAATTATTGGATATCAGCATTAATCCTATTTTTCATCATAAAGAAGCTTAAGCCACTCCTTGTCATTATAATTAATAAGCAGTGTATCTATTTTATATCCCTTCTCATCACGATAAATATAAATGGAACCACTTTGCTTAAAGCTCTTTGATTCTTCATTTTCTTTTAATGGTATCAACTTCAGTGACAGATTGTAGTCATAATAATAAATGTTTTTATCCTTTTCCTTTATAGTTTCCTTAAGCTCAATGTTATCTACTTCAATTGTACATTTATTTTTAAATGCAATAGTCATAGGTATTAATACTTCTCTGGATGCTATATAGTTTTTATAGGCTTTTTCTGTCATTAATGGTTTTAAAGATTCCATAATAGACATTGCCATATTCATCTCAGACTCATGATCTATTATTTTATCTGTGTCTTTAAAGTTGTATATTTTTTTTATAAATTCTTTGCCAAACCTTTGTGCTTCTTTATTGTAATCCTTCTTACATCCTGAAAGCATTGTAAAAGAAAATAGTAAGATAAATAGAAGAGTAAGTGACCTTTTCATTTTAAACCTCCTAATTATAATACTTTCAGAATATCTAAGCTGCTATTGCCTATACTTTTCCCTGACATTCTCAGGATATCTAAGAGCCTCCCAATCATTGGAATATGCAGGTGAAATGCTGTCCACTTTGTAATCCTTATCATCATGTAATATGAAGATTTTGCCTGTTAAATCAGCGGTTTGAGTTTTTTTACCATCCTCTAATGGAGTTAATTTAACTGTTATGCTGTAGTCAAAGAAGTATATATTATTATTCTTTTCGGTTTTAATTTGTTTCAGTTCTATTTTTTCAACCGATAGATTACTTCTATTAACTAAAGCAACTATAATGGGCATTTGGGCTATAGAATTATTCCTATTTTTGATTGCCTCTTCTGTCATTAGAAGATTGATATTATCTAGTCTATCTTTTGTAGCAGTGGTTAGTGACATATGATCAATTATTTTATCTGCATCTTGAAATGTATAGACATTTTTAAGAAACTCTCCTCCAAATTTTTGAGCTTCCCTGGAGTAGTCCTTTTTACAACCTGAAAACATTGTGACAACAAGAAGCAGGGCTGAAAGATAGATATATAATTTTTTCATCAATAACACCCCCTTGCGTGTTTTAATTCCAATACTTCTTCCAGAAGTTATCATGAAGTTTAAAGGTCTTCTTCATTTCTGCAGGTAACTTATATTGATTACTACTTCCATAAAATTCATAGGTTACTTTGAGCTTTAATCTTCCTCCATCCTCAACTGTAACATTTGAGGCAGCAGCTTTGTATAGTCCATACATTCTAACCGACATATTTTGCATTTGATGTATGGATGTATTCAAGGGCTTGCTATTATCCAGCCAACATATAAAATGATCTCCGACCCCTTCCTTTCCAAAGGACTTTGAGGGATGAATTGAATAATCAATTAAAAAGACATCGAATTTGGATTCATTAGGTTCTGTTGGATTGGAATAGGTAATAACTATATTTTCTTTTTTGCCCCATTCTACAAGTGCGCTAAGCATAGCATCAGTATTGTTTTCCTTTGAAGTATTTATAAAATTAAATATTTTATCCTTAGCTTCAGCTATATCTATATCCTGTAATTTTTCATCGTATGGATAGATGGATATTGATTTAACTACTTCCCTTGCCTTATCATATTTCTTTTGAGCTATATAGCAATCAGCAATGGAATAGCCATTTGGCGTTGATTTATATATTTTCATTGCTTCATCATATTTACCTAATCCCATTAAACAGGAAGCTTCTTTATCAGGAAAGATATGAGCAATACTTTTATCTGTATTTAATACTGTTGCCTTTTTTATTAATTCAAGAGCTTTAGAATAATTGTTTTCTTTAATTTCTAAATCTGCAATAGATATAAGAGCACGGGCGTTTTTAGGATTGGACTTAAATAATTGACTATAAAAATCCTTCATTTCCTTTCTTAAAGCAGGATATTCATATATTACATAATCAAAGCTTATGCCTGACCACCTTAAAACTTTGATATCAAGATCAGTAGAATTACTGTTTCGCACAATAACTTCTTTCATATTGTCTTTACCATACATTCCAGGTAAGTCTTCAATACGATAATCAGTAAACATTGAATTGTACGTGGAATATATCTTCTCATTAATATAGGTACATATGGAAATGCGATTATCGTATTCTATAAATAATTCAGGATTATTGTCTCCTGTGACATCGGATAAAGAGATTTTGGTGACAATACCAATATTATTTATTAGATCATCTTCTACAAATATGTTTTTCCATTCATTAGTATCCTTTTTGAGTACTAAAACTCCCATCTTTGGTAAACCTCCAGGAATTTTATATAGGGCGATTATTTCCTCAGACCCATCTCCATCCATATCCGCAGTTTGAATTGGTTTAATGCTGCCTTTCAAGTCATCTAATGTTGCACCCTCAGGTAAAAAATTAGCTACAATGCTGCTTATATCTTTGCTTGAAACAGATTTCCCATCAGAAGGTTTTGGTTTTGAAATTGTATCCTCAGGCTGAGGGTACAATTGGCAGCTTGTTAAAGTTACAATAAATATTATTAGAATAGCTATTAAGTGTTTTTTCATATAAACCCCTCCTTGTAATCTTATTGTAGTACGTCAGGAATAAAGAGTGGTAATTGAGATGTTAATAATGGTAAACAAATTGTTACAGGAATTATTTAAGAATATATAATCGATGTGAATTATAAAGAGCAGCATTAGATGAATATGCTGCCCTTTATAATAAGTTTTCTTTAATAAGCCTAAGTATAGAAGCCTTTAAAGTGGAAATTTCATATAAATACTAGTACCAACCTCTGGAGTGCTTTCTATTTCCATGGTTCCTCCATGGAGACTTATTATATCCTGACATATAGATAGGCCAATTCCTGTGCCTTTGCGACTGTTTTTGCCTTTATAGAATTTTTCGGTTATCTTTGGCAAATCCTCAGGTGATATACCACATCCTGTATCCTTAACAGATATAAGTACATATTTATCAAAACATTGTGCAAAGAGCTTTATACTCCCTCCAGCAGGGGTAAACTTAATAGAATTATCAATTAAATTTATAAAGACTTGTTTTATTCTATCAGGATCACATTGGATGTTGATAATTGGTTTATCATATTCACAGGTAAGCTCTATATTTTGTCTATATGCCCTTGGTGCCATATAATGGTGAATATAATTTATTATTTCTACTAGATTATTGTTATCTATATTGAGTTTCTGATTACCTGATTGCAATCTTGAAAAATCCAACAGCTCTTCCACCATTTCAGTTAGCCTTATACATTCTTCCTCAATATAATAAAGACCATTTTGTATCTCTTCAGTGTTATCAAGAGGTGATGATTTAAGGGTAGCAGTCCATCCAATTATGGATGTTAGAGGAGTTTTTAACTCATGAGAAATAGAGGAAAGGAATTCGTTTTTTAAATTTTCATGTCTATTTAGTTCATCAGCAAGATGATTAAAGGCAGAGCCAAGCTGTCCTATTTCATCTTTATTTTTAATAGTAGTTCTTATGCTATAATTTCCAGATGCCATTTTCATTGCTGACGATGTAAGGGTGTTTATAGGTTTGGTTAGAGTTTTTGAAAGTCTATAAGATATTATTATAGTTATTATAAGTATTAAAAATCCTATAAGAAGAAAGAGAATAATTATTCTTTTAATTACAGCATTTGCAGCCTTTAATGAAGTTGAAACTCTGGCTATACCTATTACATTTCCCATACGTAAAATAGGGTATGATGCTGACATAACATTTTCATTTGTTTCTTTATTTAAACCTGTCCAGGTTGAAGGATAGCCTGATAATGCCTTTTTTATATCCGGATAATCCTGAATTTTATATAGAGAATATACAGCGGAATCACCTATAACTCTGCCGGAAATATCTATTATTTGTATTTGAGAAGAGTTTTTACTTATATGATTCTCAATAAGTTTTGATGAGAAAGAAGAGAGATTTTTTCCTGATAAATTTTGATAATAGCTTACACTTTGCTCAGACTGTTTTTTTAAAACCTCTTTAATGTTATTATAATAATAGCTTTTCACATCAATAATTAAAAAAGCTTCAAATATAGATACGGTTATTAGAGCTATAGAAATATAGGTAAGCATTAATTTTGAACTGATTTTTTTGAAATATACCAAGCTTATTTCACCTCGCTATATCTATAACCGCATCCCCAAACTGTTTGAATAAACTGTGGATCAGCTGGGTCATCCTCTATTTTCTCTCTCAATCGGCTTATATGAACATCAACTGTTTTGTAATCTCCAATAAAATCCTGACCCCAGGCAGCATTTAAAAGCTCATCTCTGGTTAGAGCCTTATTTGGATTATTAAAAAACACTTCCATAATAGCGAATTCTCTAGGTGTAAGTATAATGCTTAAGTCATCCTTATAAAGCTGTCTGCTGTCCTTATCAAGCTTAAACCTTCCAGATGTGGTTATATTATGCGCAATATTAGTGTTTAAGGCACGGGAGCGCCTCAGCATTGCCTTTACTCTTGCTATAAGCTCTAATGGGTTGAAGGGCTTTACCATATAATCATCAGCCCCAAGCTCAAGTCCCATAATCTTATCCATGTCTGTATTTTTAACTGTAAGCATGAATATTAAAATATCAGGATGGGACTCTCTAATCCTTAAGCATGTCTCAAAACCATCAATTCCAGGAAGCATAACATCCAGCATCACTAAATCAGGATTAATATCATCTATAATATTTAATGCCTTTTCCCCGGATTCTGCTTCAAAGGTATCCCAATTGTTCCTTTTAAGGTTAAGACATATAAATTTTCTAATAGAGGTCTCATCTTCAACTACAAGTATCTTTGGATTAGTGTTATTCATTTTGTCACCCCACAAGTTCTATGAGTTTATTATACCATTTTGGAAAATACTCTCTTTTAATGCATTCATCCTTTAAAAACCTAAGGTATTTAATATCTATTGGAGTAAAGTAATCCTTGTTATCAAGTGGAACAAAGATAAGCTTTTGAAGAGTTCTTAAATTCTCTGGAAGATTTCGTTCTTCTTCCTCAGGATCAAATCCAACAACAGGAGTTTGTCCACCAATATCAACTAAAAATGTATCTGGAACTACTTCAAATATGATTTTCCCGGAGACGTTAGCTTCCTCCATTAATTCTCTTAGTACAGCTTCCTCTGAGGTTTCGCCCTCTTCTATTCCTCCACCTATAAAGAAGTGTTGCATTTCCCCTTTAACTATTCCAGACCCGAAGAGTGCTTTGTTTCCTTGAATAATTAAGGCTTGTGCCCTTTTCATTTTACATTCACCTCCAAATATATTCTTGGTTACATAATAACTATGTAATAATTACCTTATTTCGATTATAACCCTTTGTGGTGGTTTATGGAATTGTATGCAGTAAAAAACTTATTTACTTTGATATGAAGAGTTTTATAACTAAAATATTATAAAAATAGGTACATTCATATTAAAAATAAATTTTTAATATAATGGTAATGATACTTTTTAGGGGTGATTTTGTGCAGAAAAAAATTTATAACAGTGTTATAGTGCTTTTAATTGCTTCACTTATTGTCATACTTGATGTAACCTATTTTACCTTTTTAAACAGGGAAACATTAGCTTCGGGCAAGGTGATTATAATCGATGCGGGACATGGAGGGATTGATGGAGGAGCGGTTGGTAAGAGCGGAGTTGTTGAGAAAAATATAAATCTTTCAATAGCTAACATGCTGAAGGGATATATAGAAACAGGTGGGGATACATGCATAATGATTAGGGAGGTTGATGAAGGCTTATATAGCCAGCAGGGTACAATAAGAAGCAAGAAATATGAGGATTTAAAAAATAGAAAACAGATAATAAAGGAAAATGGTGCTGATATTTTAATAAGTATACATCTAAATAGCTTTCCACAATCCCAATATTATGGTGCACAGGTTTTTTATGATAGAGGGGATGAAGAGGGAGGAAAGCTTGCAAAGCTTGTACAAGAAGAACTTCTAAAGACACTTGATAGAGGAAATAAAAGAGTTGAGAAATCCTCAGATATGTATTATATACTAAGGGATAACAACATACCTTCGATACTTGTGGAATGCGGTTTTCTTTCAAATCCAGAGGAGGAGGGGCTTCTGCAGGATGTGGAATACCAAAATAAAATAAGCTGGGCAATATATAGTGGAATGCAGAGGTATTTTTCTGGAGATAAGTGATATGAATGTAAATATAATGTAAAAATGTATTGAAATTTGTGTAAGAAAAGTATAGTATTGATATAAAGTATTTGGATAAATATAAATTGGTATTGGGGGTGGTGATTTGGAAACACGTATAAAAAAGGTAAAGACAGTTATAATTGTGTTGGCTATTTCACTAGCTGCAATAGCATTTTGTATGGGATTGATTCTTTTTAGAGGACAGCTAATAAATTGGCTTTTACATAATTAAATATAAATCAAAAATTCTATTACATTTTGTCTTTTTAAACATCCTAAGGTCGGACCAATACTGCAGGGCTGTTTAAAAAAACAAAATGTAAAGAATTTTACGATTTATATATAGTAGCATATTGCTAAATTTAAAACTAAAGAGCCTGTCAACAATAGATAAATGTTGTGTGATAGATAATGGGGGCGATGGTTTGGAAATATTTTTAAGAAAATTAAAAACAGTTGTTATTGTTTTAGCTATATCAGCAACTGCAATAGTGTTTTGTATGCTGCTAGTTCATCTTAGAAGTGTCTTGTTTAATTACTAGGTTAAATAGGAATTTAATATGAAGTATTAAAGATAGGAAACCTTTGAATTAAGAGGCTTCCTATCTTTCAATTTAAAAAGATATTTGCCTGTGCTGTCATGTATTTTATTTCAAAAAAGTGGTAGACTTCATATGGAGGTGTTTTTTATGGGTAAAATTCTTGGAGCATATGTTATGCCCCATCCTCCTATAATAGTTCCTGAGATAGGAAAGGGAGAGGAAAAAGGTGCACAAAGTACTATTGATGCATGCAGAAGAATAGCGGATGAGATAAAGGAACTATCGCCAGATATAATACTCCTTATAACACCACATGGACCAGTATTCAGGGATGCAATTGCAGTATCAAGGGTCCCTGAAATAGCTGGAGATTTTAGAAAGTTTGGATGCCCGCAGTTAAAATATAACATGAACATAAGTATGCAGCTAAGTGACGATATAATAAGGATCGCCGAGGATTATGAAATACCTGTTGTTCCTATAACTAAAAAATCAGTAAGAGAGTATAACGTAGATTGTGAATTGGATCATGGAGCACTTGTGCCCCTTTATTTTATAGAAGAAAAGTATAAAGAACATGAGCTCGTACACATTACATATGGAATGCTTCCTAACTTACAACTTTACAGGTTTGGAATGTGCATTAAAAAGGCAATTGAGGATGAGGACTTTAATGCTGTAATAATAGCAAGCGGAGACCTTTCACATAGGTTGAAGGATGATGGTCCCTATGGGTATAACCCACTTGGAGAAAAATTTGATAAAACCATAATAGAACATCTAGAAAAGGGTGATGTTATGGGAGTTTTTGATATGGATAGAGCCCTGGTTGAAGGGGCTGGGGAATGCGGCTTAAGGTCCTTTTATATTATGCTTGGTGACCTTGATGGAAAGGATATTAAGGGAGAGGCATTATCCTATGAAGGGCCCTTTGGGGTTGGCTACGGAGTTTTAAGGTTTAATATAGAGGATTCTGAGAATAGAAATTTTTTAGATAGGTTAGTTGAGACAAGAAAAAATAAGATTGATACTAGAAGACAGAATGAGGATGTTTATGTAAGGCTGGCAAGGGAGAGCCTTGAGCATTACATAAGAGAAGAGGAATATATTGAGGTACCCAAATATGTAGATGATGAAATGCTTAATGAGGAAAGGGGAGTATTTGTGTCCTTGAAAAAGGATGGAGAGCTTAGGGGATGTATAGGAACAGTATTTCCTTCAACTGAAAACATTGCAAATGAGATTATAAGAAATGCTGTTGAAGCGGGAATAAAGGATCCTAGGTTCTACCCTGTGGAGGAGGAAGAACTTTTTGATATTGAATATTCTGTTGATGTATTAACACAACCTATTGATACCAAAAGGGATGAGCTTGATCCTAAGAGGTTTGGTGTAATAGTAAGAAAGGGCTCAAGGGCAGGGCTGCTGCTTCCTGATTTGGAAGGAGTAGACACCGTTGAAGAACAATTAAGCATTGCACTTAAAAAAGCAGGAATTAAAGAGGATGAGGATTATACAATTGAAAAATTCGAAGTTATAAGGCACAGGTGATTTTGATGAGAAAAGAGGGAATGTTTTATAGAACACTTGATGATAGCTTTATATGTGGATTATGCCCCCATGAATGCAGGTTAAGCGAGGAGAAAAGGGGTATATGTGGCGTAAGGACAATAGGTGGAGAAAAGCTTCAGTCCCTTAGCTATGGCATGGTTAGCTCAATTGCACTTGACCCAATAGAAAAAAAGCCTTTATACCACTATAAACCAGGTAAATATGTTCTTTCAGTTGGAGGATTTGGCTGTAACTTTAAATGCGGTTTTTGTCAGAACTACAGAATATCAATGGAAAATCCAGAAACAAGATACATTCCTCCTGAGGTTCTAAATGACTACGGTTTAGATTCCATAGATGAAGGAAACATAGGAATAGCCTTTACATATAATGAGCCAACAGTATGGTATGAGTATGTATATGATACTGCAGTAATGTGCAAAAATAACGACCTTGATGTTATACTTGTTACAAATGGATATATAAACAGAGAGCCCTTAGAAAAGCTTTTACCCTATGTTGATGCAATGAATATCGATTTAAAGGCATTTAATGAAAACTTCTATAGAAAGGTATGTGGTGGAGGCCTAAATAGTGTATTAAAAACAATAGAACTTGCAGCTTCAAGGTGTCATGTAGAGATTACAACCTTGATTGTAAACGGATACAACGATTCTATTGAGGAAATAGGAGAGCTTTCAAGGTGGATTTCTAAAATTAATACTGACATACCTCTGCATCTTTCAAGGTACTATCCTTCCTATAAATTTAATGAACCGTCTACACCGATTGACAAAGTTATGAAGTGTGTGGAGGAAGCAAGAAAAAGCTTAAACTATGTATATCCAGGAAATATTCCAGGAGTTGACACAAATACATATTGTCCAGAATGCGGGAATCTTATTATCGACAGAAATGGATATGATGCAAAAATCCTAATTGACAGTAATATATGCAGCTGCTGTGGAAAAACTATTAACATTGTCCTATAGAATCGAAAAAAATAAAATTTCCCGGGCAATAAACATATTTATCTATATGCATAACATAAATGATTCTACATTGCTCGACCCTAAGCATTATATGATATCATATTACTTGATTCATTAATCGCATAGTATATGTAGTATATAATGTAAAATCTTTAGTGAGATTAATATATTTAAATGCTGTCGATAGATAATAAAAAACGAACCCCAGATTTTTGATATATCTGGGGTTTACATTTATAATTATTTTTCCTGTTCAATTACTATCTGTGCAACGTTGTTAGAATGGTCTCCGATTCTTTCAAGGTTGCTTATTGTATCAAGGAAGATTGTACCGCTTTCAGGATTACATATACTTTTGTTAAGCCTGTCTATATGATCGGTACGAAGTCTTTTTTCAATACTATCTATCTTTTCTTCAATTTCAAAAACTTTCATTGCAGCATCGATATCACTATTTTCAAGGGCAATTATTGAATTATCAACAGCACTTAAAACTGTTTCGTATATAAATTTAAGTTCTGCCATCGCCTCATCTGAGAACTTAAGTGAATGGTCAGATTTATCCTGGGATAATTCTAGAAGGTTTTCAGCATGATCACCCATTCTTTCAATATCATTTATTACATGGAAAAGGGATGTTACAACCTCAGATTCATGGGCAGATATATTTAGATTTGAAAGCTCAACTAAGAAGTATGTTATCTCCCTTTCAAGATAGTTAATGAGATTTTCCCTTTGTGCAATTTCCTCGGCCTTTGTATCGGAATAGTTAATAAAGCATTCCAATGTAGCTTCTACATTTTCCTTTGCAACTCTGCCCATTCTAACAATTTCCTTTATAACTTGGGATACTGCGACAGATGGAGTTTCAAGGAGTCTTTTGTCAATATATTCCAAGGAAAGTACATTGTGTGCACTATCTTGTCCAGGAATTGCACGATTAACGAATTTAACCATTAAAGGTATAAATGGTGCCTGGATAACTGTATTTGCAATGTTAAAAAGGGTATGGGCATTGGCAATTTCTCTTGATATGTTTCCGCCAATTCCCTCAACAATAAGTACTACAGGCCTGTACAATATCATAAAAATTATTGTACCTACAACGTTAAACATTAAGTGAATGCCTGCTGCCCTTTTTGCAGTTTTGTTGGCACCAATACTTGCAAGTATTGCAGTTATACAAGTACCTATATTACTTCCTAAAAGTAGAGGAAGTGCAATTCTAAAGTCAATTACTCCTCCAGTAGAAAGTGCTATAAGCATAGCTATAAATGCACCACTACTCTGGATGACTGCGGTCATTAAAGCTCCAAGTATAACACCTAGTATAGGAGTTTTGCCTAGTTTAGCGATTAGATTTATAAATTCAGGCATTTCTCTTAGAGGCTCCATGGCCTTTCCCATTGTATCCATACCTAAAAATATAATTCCAAAGCCTAAAACGATTTCTCCAACTTCCTTAACCTTCTTTTTCTTTGAGAACATAACCATAACTGTTCCAATTGCAATAATCAATGGAGCAAAGGCAGCAAAGTTGAAAGCGATAAGCTGACCTGTTATTGTAGTACCAATATTTGCACCCATTATAACGCTTGCAGCCTGGGCGAGATTCATAAGTCCTGCATTTACAAAGCCTATAACCATTACTGTAGTAGCGCTGCTGCTCTGGGTTATTGCTGTTACAGCTGTACCAACTATTACACCAAGAAACCTGTTTGTGGTAAGAACCTCAAGTATTCTTTTTAGCTTGTCCCCAGCGGCTTTTTGAAGACCTTCACTCATCATGTGCATTCCATACACAAATAGGCCAAGCCCACCAAGAAGCATAAAAATCATCTTATAGTCAACCATTATTCATCCCCCATATAAAATAATTCCTTTACTAGCATTATATCATAAAGCAAATTAAAAATGATAAAGTTTGCTTGATATAGGCTGCAATATTAATTTTAATATAATTCTATGAATAAATCTATAGAATTATAAATAAAAGAATAATTTTGTCGAATAAGGGGTAATAAAAAAATAGGCTGTAAACACAGCCTATTTATCACCAAGTACCATTTCTGCTATATTGTTGGAGTGGTCTCCAACTCTCTCCAGATTACTTATTATATCCAGGAATATCGTACCACTTGCAGGATAGCATATTCCTTTGTTCAATCTATCTATATGTTCTGAGCGTAACTGCTTTTCCATTGCATCAATTTTCTCTTCAATTTGTAAAACATTTTGTGCCATAGAGAAATCATTGTTTTCTAATGCTTGTATAGCGGTATTAATTGCATTGCTAACAGTTTCATACATAGTATTTATTTCTTTCAAAGCCTCTTCAGAGAATGGAAGACTCTTTTCCTGCTTATACTGTGATAGTTCAAAAAGGTTGTCTGCATGATCGCCTATTCTTTCCATGTCATTAACAACGTGGAATAAGGAGGTTATTGTCTTCGATTGAGCTTCTGAAAGGGCAGTATTTGAAAGCCTAACCATATATGAAGTTATTTCTCTTTCAAGGAAGTTTATTAATTCCTCCTTTTCAGCTCCAGAAGTAACAAGCTTTTCATCAAAGTTCATAAAGCATTTCAAAGATTGATTAATATTTTCTGATGCTAGTTTACCCATTCTAACTATTTCTTTTATAACCTGACCAACAGCAACGGATGGAGTTTCAATAAGTCTGTTGTCGAGGTATACAAGAGCCATAACATCATCCTTTTTATCATCACCAGGTATAACTCGTTTAACGAAATTAACCAAGAATCCAATAAATGGTGCTTGAACAATTGTGTTAGTTAAATTAAATAATGTATGTGAGTTTGCAATCTGTCTTTCCATATTTCCGCCTAACATAGGAATTACCTTTAGTACAACAGGCATTGCAAGCATGAATATAATAGTTCCTATTGCATTGAATGAAAGATGTATAAGTGCAGCACGTCTTGCATTTTTAGTTGTTCCAATACTTGCTAAAAGTGCAGTTGCACATGTTCCTATGTTATCACCAAATAGTATTGGAAGTGCAACATTAAGAGGTATTCCATTGTTTGCTGCAAGTGCCATAAGTATTCCTATTGTAGCACTGCTGCTCTGAACAGTTGCTGTCATTCCTAATCCTACTAACACTCCCATCATAGGATGATCTCCAAGTGTAAGTATAAGGTTTTTAAACCATGCAACTTCACGAAGAGGACTCATTGATGTTTCCATAAGAGACATTCCAACAAATAGGATACCAAATCCAAGTACTATTTCTCCAATATCCCTTGTTTTTTTCTTCTTTGCAAATAAAACCATTGCTGCTCCAATTCCCAAAATAAGTGGAGCTACATCACTTAGCTTGAAGGCTATAAGCTGAGCTGTCATGGTTGTACCAATATTTGCGCCCATTATAACTCCAGCAGCTTGTGCAAGTGTCATAAGTCCGGCATTAACAAAGCCAACAGTCATTACTGTGGTAGCACTGCTGCTCTGTATAATAGAGGTTACTCCGGCACCTACAAGTATACCTAATATTCTGTTGGTAGTAAGAACCTCCAGTATTCTTTTAAGCTTTTCACCGGCAGCCTTTTGAAGACCATCGCCCATTAGCTTCATTCCGTAAACAAAAAGACCAAGTCCACCGATAAGACCAAAAATCATTTTTATGTTCATCTTTTTTCCCCCAGTTATTGTAATTAATATTCCAAACTTATATTAACCCAACAATGTTAAATCTATGTTAAGGCAGTGTAAAATGCTGTAGTAATTTTACACTGCATTCACAACCTAGGGAAAATGCATAGCAACGTAGTAGTTAGTTTGTACCTTTAAAGACCGTTCCAACCGAGGTGGCGGGGCATTTAACACCTTGGAAAACACTCACTGCGTGTTGAAATTCTAAGATTGCATGGATGACGACAACCTAAGAACATTCGAAACTCATATGTTGCAAGAATTCTACATATTTTAT
>DAMCZI010000072.1:0-14536 GCA_032095175.1 Clostridiaceae bacterium | reverse complement strand
GTACTTTTCAGTACGTCGCTTATTCACTGTTCAATTTTCAAGGACCGAAGTTGCTTAACCATCTTATCATTTCATTTCTTCAATGTCAAATGGTTTTTTCAACCTTCTGTTTTCGCTGTTCTCTCTCGAGACAGCTTAATTAGTATATCATGTCTTTTCTTTAATGTCAACTACTTTTTTTAAATCTTTTGTTTTGTTGCTCTCAACCGGAGCAACTTTTATATCTTATCATGTCATTTCTACAACGTCAATTGGTATTTTCAACCTTTGTTTTCACTGTCTTCTCGAAAGACAGCTTGTTTATTGTATCATCCCATATAGCCTATGTCAACCTTCCTTTGTAGGATTTTTGATTTGTAATTTAAGGTAAATACCCTGCTGCCAGTTTCAAGCCCAAAAGACCTTACCAATTAATATGTATGCTTTAAGAAGTACCCCCTACAGTAAGGTTTACTTTTCAGAACAAAGTCAACTGCTCTATTTGCTGCTTAGATTCAAAGGTATGGAGATACTTAAATATTTCATCATTGTTGCATACTATGTCATGCTCTTTACATACACTATAAAAAATGCCCATGAGCTTTTCGTTGTTATCACTCGATACTTCATAGCTGTAGCCATATTTTCTTTGATATTTTTCCTTAAGCCCTGGAAAATGTTCATCCAGCTTTGTATAAAAATACTCCCTATTGCCTTCTCGTAAAGTTAAACCCATACCAAAGCAAATGATGCCATATACCTTAGCTTCTATACAGTAATTTAAAATTCCTCTTAAATTTTCTTCTGTATCATTTATAAAGGGTAAAATAGGATCAAGCCATACAACTGTAGGAATTCCGTTGTCCCTCATGATTTTCAATACTTCAAAACGTTCTTTTGTGGTACAGACACAAGGTTCAATAATTTTACACAAGCTCTCGTCATAGGTGGTAAGAGTGATTTGAACTACACATTTAGCTTTCTGATTTATACTTTTTAATAGATCTATGTCACGAAGAATAAGATTTGATTTTGTTTGTATACAAACTCCAAAGCCATACTTTTCAATGATTTCAAGGGATTTTCTTGTATATTTCAAATCCATTTCTATATGCATATAGGAATCACACATCGCACCAGTACCAATCATACACTTTTTTCTCTTTCTTAGAAGTGCATCTTCTAATAACTGGTGAGCATTACTTTTAACTTCAACATCCTCAAAATCATGTTTCATATTATAGCACTTGCTTCTGCTATCACAGTAAATGCAGCCATGAGTACATCCTCGAAATATATTCATTCCATTGCTTGGGGATAAAATCCCTTTTACTTCTTTATAATGCATGTTGTTTTCCCTTCCCTTTATATTTTTCTTGTAATTCCTTTTCAGGTAAGTATTCATTAATCATATAGTTAAAAGTATCACCATATGTATTTTGAGTACATTAACAACCGCATATTTATATGATAGAATAACCCACTTTACTCATCCTTTCATAACTATATTTGCTACATGCAGCATATTAAATGTTGCTTTTAAAAAAGTTTAACATTTCATCAATCAATTCTACACTTTCTTTATATTCAGGATGAAATATACTAAACATATGTCCAAGCTTCTTGTCCTCTTTCTTTTCATAATATTTCATTTTATACTTAACACCATATTTTCTAAGTGTCCTTCCAAAATTCAATGTCATGTTTCTTAGTTCATCTTCATCGCTAGTTGCCAAAAAAAATGGAGGCAAATCCTTCATCTCATGAATATTATCAAAAATCAGATTTTGGTAATATTCATGTTTTTTATAGCCTCTTTCAAGACACATTGATCTAAGTCCCCAATAACTTATGCTATTCTCCTCAAGGTTCATCAAACCACAAACAATTGCCACTGCCTTAATATCAACATCTATTTTTTCAGTGTTGAATAATTTTTGTAGACGTTCGCTTTTTGAAATAAGTACTGCCATTGCTACAAGGGCGCCGCCAGCAGACTCACCTGTAATAAAAACTTTTTCCTTCTCTGCTGGATAAGAACCAAGGTTATTACCAATCCAATTAATTGCTTTAGCAATATCCTGAATTTGTCCTGGAATCTTTGTATCATTGAGGGCAAGACGATAGTTGATATTAAATACCATAAATCCTCTTTTTGCAAGATGGTATCCATATAATTTATTCAGATCTTTATAACCGTAAACAAAACCGCCACCATGAAAATCCAAAATCACTGGCAGCTTTTCTTTTATACCTTCTGGATAATACACATCAAGCAGATGTCCTCTATGTCCATCATTAATGTATGGTATATCGATAATTTCTTTTATTCCAATAGGAAACGATTGTTCAGCAAGTATTTTATTGTCTCTATCTTCCCATCCCTTAAGCATTTTCTTTACAAAATATTTTTTAATCCCCATTTATACTCTCATTCTCCTTATAAATATTTTGCAATCAATATCATTATATTGTATATTTTGATTTAATAATGCCCAGAATAGGCCAATATAAATTACATTATAGCCAAAAATTAATACTCACTTTTATATTTGAATATAAAGTAGTTCGGAACTGATTCCGAAATCATGGAAAAATGCCATGCCTACTGTCCTACTTCTATTTCTTTTTTAATTCTCAATATTGTCTCGCAAAATTTCTCTGGTTCCTCAAAAATAGGAGAGTGGGCTGATCTTTCAAACCAAATATATTCCTTGTGGGGAGCCTTTAATTTTTCATAATAATCGTATGAAAGCTCAAATGGAGTATTGTAGTCATAACGCCCTATGCAAAAGTAAACAGGAATTTCAATTTCTAGAACATCCTTTATGATATCAAATGACGCTAATTCCGACCACATATACTTTATTGAGAATTTGTTTCCCTTAAAAAACTTAAAGGTATCTAAGAGAGAGTATTCCGGAGAAGTTATAAAGGATCCTGCTATCTCTTTTGATAACTTTTTTTCATAGACTGCTCCTTTAAACTTGTTAAGCCATTTTCTCTGAATCATTATATCTTTTATTTGATTTTTATATGGAGGTTGTCCTATTCTTTCAAGGGCTTTAACTGCTTTTTTGTTATTTGCTTTTCTTGCTTCTTCCATTACATATCTATAGGATATTAATTCATTATCGCACATGTTAACAACTTGCCCAATCCCTATGTATGCTATAAATCTTTCGGGATAACGATATGCAAGCATGCTTCCAAGCACGCTTCCCCATGAATGACCCACTAAATAAATTTTTTTCTTATCAAATTTAGTGCATAAATACTCTACAAGTTCCTTAGCATCTGAAATAAACTGATCCATAGTCATAGATTCCTTAGGAATATTTTTAGAATAGGATTTTCCTGCCCCTCTTTGATCCCAGTTTACAACAATAAACTCATCCTCAAGCTTTCTTTGATATCTAGGTGCAAAACCTATTTGTGCACTTCCCGGACCTCCATGCAAAAATAGTATTACAGGATTGTTTCTATTTTTGCCTCTTATAAGTATGCACTGTTCAATATCCCCAAGCATTATGTTTTTCAATTCTGCTATACTTTCAGGAATAATCCTTCTTTTAGAATCCTTAAATTCTCTTGTTTTTGTGCCAAGAAGCCTTATACCCATTCCTATCCCCCCTATTTATATCTTATTCCTATAGGAATTACCCCCTGCAGGGATATTTCATAATGTAAATTTGTTTTTAATCATTTGTGCTACAATATCCGGAGAAAGATTTGAATTATTGATTTTTATATAATTTCTTTTTGATATTTCACCCTCTAATGAATTAAGTCTATATTTTGATTCTATCTTTCTGAAAAGCTGCTCTGAGTATTCAATATCCCTTTTTGTTGGCTTGTTAAGGAGTCTGTTTTCAGTTTTATTTCGTTCAATACGTAGATCAAAATCTGCTTCTAATTCAACATAATATACATCCGCGCCTCTTGAAGTGAATAAATCTTCAACCTCATTAATATAATCCCAATCTTCCTTACTATTAAATGCCCACATATAAGTGAAAATCATTCCATACTCATCACTTTTAGAATATGCATCAAAAATTTCTTTTCTAAACAAACTAGTTAACCGGCTTCTTTCTTTCGGCATATTTTTAAATAGATCAGAAACAATATCTATTGTCATATGATTATGAAATAACTTAAGCTCTGTTAATTTTGCAAGCTCTTGCCCTACAGTCATTTTCCCAACTGCATGGGGTCCAAATATAATAACAAGCTTCATTCTTTCACCCCGCTAATATAAATAATTTATCTTTTCAATATCATACTGCTAGATTCTATACCGCTTATAAAACCCAGCTGATGATATAGTCCTTCTGCACGATTTCCTGGTTTTACTGCTAATCTTAATGCAAAATATTTTCCAAATGAATTATTAAGTGCCTTTTTTAACATCATAGTGCCTAATCCACGACCTTTATGTGAATTCTTAACTACTATATCGGCTACATATGGGAGCTCCTCCCACATAGTTACATACATACTGCTACTAACTCATTAGTTTTTCATACTTTACTGCTATTGTATATTTAGGAATAATGTATCTTAACTATACATACAGAGTATGTTCATTTTATTTACAGTCCGCCAAAGATATATGGTAAAGGGATTTTAATTAATGGAGCAATAATTAATGCACCTATCATAGAGAGAGCAAATTGCTTTTTATCTCTATATAATAAAATTATTGATAATAATAAGCAAATCACCCCATCCCAATAAGAGATATCTACATACCACATACCAAAAGAAAATGCTTGAGTGAAAAAGAATGCAATTATTATTGATGATACTATAATCGCTAACCAACCATTTCCTCTTGAATACCAAGTGAAGAAAGCAAGAATAGGTGTAAATAAAGTTATTATGCCCCATGCAATCATGTATGTTTTAGGGAAAAAGCATGATACAGTTATGGTGATAACATAATAGCCTATAAGCATTCCAGTGAAGAAACCAAACACGTTTATGCTTGCTCTTAATGGATGTTTGCTAAAAACAGCAATACCTACTGCAAACAATGCCCAAACAGATAGTCTCGAGAAAACATTACATAAGTCTAACAATTCAAGTATTCTATGCCATGTAACAGCATCATTCAAGGACAAATTATCAAGTAGTTTTGCAAATATTCCAAGTACAATACCCATTAATATGATTAGAACAGTGCCTATTATATCATGCTTCAAGCTTTTTTCAGCAGGCACCGGACGGCATTTAGACAAAAGTTCCTTCAAAAGCTCAACCTCCTATTATATAAATAATCTTTGCTACACTTTATTATACTGTTGTACAAATTATCCCAACACCGAATTAACTCTGTTATGTATTGTTTTAATACTCTATTTTCCTTTCTATAACCATCCAAAATCCCTTAGATATCTCAAGTTAATCATAATCTGATTGGCTTTCCATCAGTTTCCACCAAATGTTCACTGCTCCTTATAATCTCAAACTGTTCTGCAGACATTTTATATCCTTTATTTATTCCATTATTTGATGAAATTGCAAAGAGCTTTTTTACTGTGACATTGATTCCGCTCTCTTCTTTTATTTCCCTAACAACTGCATCAATTGAATTTTCTCCAATCTCAACTTGTCCATTTGGAAAAACCCATGTTCCGTGATGAGTTTTAACCAGCAAAATCTCTCCATTGTCATTTTCCACTACACCTGCTGCTGTAACAATATGTGTTGGTATTATCATTCCCCCCTCCCATCAATTACTAATCTTTACTTAGTGATATTTTACCTTTACATCTTCATTACATTATAGCAAATAGTTAATGATTATTTCCATTTTTTACCCCCAAAATTTATAATCCTTTTTTTTATCTCTAGTCACAAATAAACCTAATGCTCATAAAGTCACTAAATCAAAATCCGTGATATAATAAGAGTATTATTTTATATCTATTTTAAAGTAAAAGACTATGTATATTGCTATAGATTCGGAGGGAAGAAAGTGAAAATAGTTTTTTTTGATTCTGGTATAGGAGGTATCACTGTTTTACATGAAGCGTTAAGATTACTTCCTAATGAAGATTACATATATTATGCAGACAGTTTAAATGCTCCATACGGAATAAAACCAAAGGATGAGATTAAAAAATATATTTTTGATGCTGTTGATTTTCTTATAAGGCAGGAAGTAAAGGCAATAGTTATAGCGTGTAATACCGCTACAAGCGTAGCAATTGAAGATTTAAGGGCTACCTATGATATTCCTATACTAGGTATGGAGCCAGCTGTTAAACCAGCTGTTGAAAAGAATGCAAATTATAAAAAACGTGTTTTAGTAACTGCAACACCTTTAACCATAAAAGAAGAAAAGCTAAAGAATCTTATAGATAAGGTTGATAACGATGGTATAGTTGACCTCCTACCCCTGCCAATGTTGGTTGAGTTTGCAGAACGTTTTGAGTTTAATGAAGATATAGTATTACCATATCTTCGTGATCAATTGTCCAGTTTTAATTTAGAAAACTACGGCACCCTTGTATTAGGTTGTACTCATTTCCCTTTATATAAGGATATGTTTAGAAAGATACTTCCTAAGAACATAGATATTATCGATGGAGCTATTGGTACTGTGAAAAATCTAAAGAGAATTTTAGAGAGTTCTAATATACTAGAAGATGGCTCCGGGAAAATAACCTTCTTTAATTCAGGAGAGTTAGTAAAAGATTCCTTACAGTTATCCAAATACAAGGAATTACTAAACAGATTAAATACTATCAACTCCTAATTTATTTAAATTTTCATCTAAGATAAAATGAACTTTATAGGGATAATGCGACGTAAAAGTGGCAGTACTAAGAGTTAAGAGCTAAAAGTGAAAAGGTAAGAATTATGGAAAAAACTCATCGAGTTTTTTATAATCAATTTATTCTAACTTATATTGCTGCCACTTCGATCTTTCTTACCTCTTACCTCTTACCTCTTACTTCTTCACATTACCCCTAAACTATGAATTAACGCTTTTATTCAGGAAAAGAGAATGCGTAGTAATAGAACCTGGCAGATCATCATGGGAAATAATAAAAATAATTTTGTTATTATGATTCTGTAAAATTCTGTTATAAATATCCGCTGCACTCTGCTTATCTATATTGCTTGTTACCTCATCTAGTATTAAAACATCAACATCATCATAAAGAGCTCTTGCTATAGCAATTTTTTGTCTCTCACCACCTGATAGATTTGTCCCATTTTCATTTATTAGAGAGTTCATTGCTTTATCCTTAAGAATTGTTTGTAAAATGGGATCATTTATAAATTGCAGTTCTTGTTCTTTTGTATATTGTTTATTGAAAAATAAGTTATCACCTAATGTTCCTTTAATAATTGGCACGTTTTGCGATAAATAATCTACACGACTTCTCAATGACTTATTTGATACCTCTCTAATATCTACTCCATTAATTAATATTTTATCTGTTATTCTAAACTTAGGAATAAGCTTAACCAAGGTAGACTTTCCTGCTCCACTATCCCCTCTTATCCAGACAATATCCCCCTTATGATAGGTTCCATTGATATCCTTAGCTAAGACTTTATCCTTCATCTCTAACATTGGGATATCAATAACAACTTCATTTATTGAATCAATCGTTTTTGTTCCAGTCTTTTCAGCATTTGCTTTCATTTCACTAATAAATGCCCTTGAGTTTTTCATATCTCTTTTATTAAGATTTGATCTTACAATGATGCTCATATTTGAAAAATACATAGGCAGGATAATACTGTATAAAATAAGAGCTGTAGGGTCTAAGTGATTAATCATAAAATCATATACAACCATTGCCATAATAATTACTTGAGCAATTTGATTAACCGAACTTAAAACCTTGCTAGATACTTGTGCATAAATGTTAATGTTCGCCATAGAGTCATAGATTTTATTTAAAGATGGGTGAAATTGACTTATAACCATATCATAATCACTACATTGCTTTAAATGATCTGTTTGACCAGCAACTGATATAATCTCCTGCCAACCACTTGAGGTGGATTCTTGTAAAATTTTTGATCGATTCATTAATTCCTTATTCAAGAATTTATAGCCGAAATAATTAACTGGAATAAGTAATGAAAGTAATAATGCTATAATCCAATTTTTAAATACTATCATTCCTAAAATTACTATAACAATCAAAACACTAGACCAAATATTTATATAGCATTCAGTAAAATATTCATAATAGCTGTTAACTGCTATTGCAATTCTTTCAATAAAATTAGTTGGTCCCTTGTCTTGTATTTCATCATAATTTAAATTCAAAAAATCTAATAACATATTCTTTGCATTTCTAATATTAAAGTCTTTCGCAAACTTTTCTCTGTAGAAGGTTAACCCTAGTTGAAAAATAAGAGCAATAATTAATACAATAAATAAGATAAATATCTGATTTATTGTAATTCCTCCACCGTCCCTTATCCATATGTTGATTAATGAAGGTGCAACTAAAGCTGCAATGCTACTCATCAAAACTAGTAAAACCATCATAATAAAAAATTTACGATAACCCATTTTCTATCTCCTTTAATATCTCTCTTATCAATTCTTTATTAACCTGGTACATTGTGCCTTTATGACTTAATGTAGATATTACAGGACTAACTATTCCTGATTGAGACAATGTCTTTATATGATGTGTTATCGTTGGTAATGTAAGATTTAGTTTTTCTGAAAGTTGTGTTGCATTTTGTTGTTCTTGCAGCAATATATTAAACATTTGAAATCTTGAAGCATCACCTAGAGCTTTAAATATTGTTAAGTATTCATCAAAGGTATGTATATTGTTTTGATTCAAATCAACATCACAACCCACACTAACAAAGCATCCAAAATCTTTAAAAATCAATACTTCAATTTTATTTGGCTCAGTAAAACTAATATTTTTTATAAACCTAACTGAATTATCAAACTTTAAATTAGTTAACTGATTCATCATATCTTCGTTTTCTAATTCTCTAAGTTGTTGTTTTTCTTTTTCTTCAAAATCATCCGCTGCTTCAAGTTTTAATTGATTAATTTCATCTGCTAAGCCTTCAGGAGTATACCAGAACTCAATAAGCTGTTTCTTTTGTGCAGCTTCAAAATCTTGTTCAAGGATATTTGCTAATACATCAGTATTTTTTTCTTCTATTAATTCCTTTAAAAAGTCTTCCTTTGCTTTTCTATTAAAGCTGAATTCTCGTTGTTTTAATATCAAGAATGCAGAATACCTTTTAATAAGGCTTATTCCTTCATCATAAGTTTCACAACTACTCATTTTACTATTTTCTTTAGAATATAGGTTTACTCTTTCATATGCATCAAACATTATTTCACTTCCTTTCATATATATCATACTATATTTTTCTTTGTTATATGTCAATCTAAGTTTATTTGGATGGAATAAATATTTTTTTTATATATTTACAAAATAAAAACCCTGTTCTTTCACTAGAACAGAGTTTTTAATCAAAATGTATACTTATTTATAAACTTAATTTTCCTATTTTATGTTCATTACTATTTCCTTAAACTTGTTTCCTCTTTCTTCAAAGTTTTTAAACATGTCAAAGCTTGCACAGGCTGGAGAAAGTGTTATTATGTCTCCATTTTCAGAAGACTTATATGCCTTATACACAGCATCCTCAAGGTTATCTGCTTCTATTATCAGTAAATAATGATCCCTTAGTTTCATTTCTTCTTCAAATGCTTTTCTTATTTTATTCTTTGTATTTCCCATTAAAACAAGAACCTTTACCCTATCAACACCCTCCTTGGCAAGCGTATTAAATGGTATCTTTTTATCATATCCACCTGCTATCAAAATTATCTTACGATTAAAGGCTTTTAAATTGGCAATTGTTCTTGTAGGACTTGAGCCAATCGAATCATTGTAGAACCTTACACCATTGATTTCCCTAACAAATTCTATTCTGTGTTCTACACCGGTAAAGGTTGTTGCAACCTTTCTCATTGCTTCAATTGAAACAGTCCCATCAACTGCAGCAAAGGCAGTAAGCATATTGTCAACGTTATGCATTCCTATGAGCTTTATATCCTTCATATTGCATATCTTTTCTCCATTTACTGAGAGCTCATTCCCTTCAAGATGAGAATATCCTATCCCCTTAGATAGGCTAAAGGTTCTAACCTTTCCCTTAGCTTCATCAAGCATTCCAGCTGTTATCTTATTATCAAGATTTAATATCAATAGTCCATTTTCATTTTGATGAAGGAATATGTTTTTCTTTGAATCTATATATTCCTTCATATCTTTGTGTATATCAAGATGATTAGGACTAAGGTTTGTTATAACGGAAACATCAGGTGAAAAACCACATTCCATCAATTGAAAGCTTGAAAGCTCAATAACAGCATAGTCATCCTCTTTTATTTCCTCTATCCTATTAAAAAGTGGATTCCCTATGTTTCCTCCAAGAAATGCTCTTTTTTCATCGGCCTTAAGCATCTCATATATTAAGGATGTAGTTGTTGTTTTACCATCACTTCCAGTTACACCGAATATCTTGCATGGGCAATACTTAATGAATTCCATCATCTCAGATGTTATATATGCTCCATTATCCCTTGCCCTTTGAAGATAAGGATCGTCTGGTCTTAATGAAGGAGTTCTAAATATAACGTCACAATCAACTACACCTTCAAGGTAGTTATCCCCTAAGTTAAGCTCTACCCCTATTTTCTTTAATTCATCTGCAGCATCCCCAATATCGGTCTTTTTATCACAGGCAATAACCTTGCCACCTAAGTCAACAAGCATCTTCACAAGTGGCCTGTTACTTACTCCTATTCCTACAACCGCTACTTTTTTTCCCTTTATAAATTTCTTAAACTCACTAAAGCTGGCTTTCAACTTTACTCCCCCTTACCTACTTTTCGATATATTCCTTAAGTTTATGTACATCTTCAATATATGTTGTATAAAGTGACCTATTATATATTATACTTGCTGGGTGATATAGTGGAAAAAGAGCATATCCACCCATATCAATGGGTCTTCCGTGGTAATCGCCAATTTTCGCTGAATTATCTTTTAATACTGCCCTTAATGATACATTGCCAAGAGTTACAACAACCTCTGGCTTTATTATGTTTATCTGTGCCTTAAGGGTTTCAAGGGATACCTCAATCTCTTTGCTGGTTGGCGGCCTGTTTGACTTTCTATTAGTTTTTGGATTAACCTTATAAGGTCTTATTTTAACAACATTTGTTATATATATGTCATCTCTTTTAAGTTCTAATATATCTAAAAACTCGTTAAGGTTTTTACCTGCAGTTCCAACGAAGGGTTTTCCCATCTCCTCCTCTTTCTCACCAGGAGCCTCTCCTATGAGCATTACCTTCGCACTGGTATTTCCCCCTCCAAAAACTACCTTTGCCTGAACCCCAAGCTTCTCATCTATTATTTTTATATACTTCTCTTCTAATATTTCAAGCTCTTTCATGGAATCCTCTCCTAACTATGTCTTACATGTTCTAATCCCTGATTAAACAGGTTTACAACATGCTGATCGTTCAATGAGTAATATACGGATTTTCCTTCCTTTCTATACTTAACAAGCCTTGATGTCCTCAATATTCTAAGCTGATGGGAAACAGCAGATTGTGACATTCCTATAATGTTTGCAATATCGCAGACACACAGCTCCCCAAGGGATAATGCATATAGTATCTTTATCCTTGTTGAATCACAAAGGTTCTTAAAAAGCTCGGATAATGCCATTATTTCATTTTCAGCTATCATATCATCCTTTACTTTTTTTATACTTTCTTCATGAATAATGCTTTCTTCACACATATCACAGTTTTTCATAATATCACCACTCACTTAATTTCTATAGTTAATTTTACCTCAAATAGGTTAAAGGTACAAATTCTATTATAGGTAACAGGCACTTGAGTTTTGAGTTATTTAATCAAAACTTCAATTAATATTTATCTTTCATAAATAACTCAAAACTCAAGTGCCTGTTACCTTGTGAAGTATAAAATAAGTGGACTCCTATAGAGTCCACTCTTAAAAACCTATTCATTATCATCAAACATTGGTATCACGTGGATTGTTTTTTCACCATTTTCATTTACACCTGTTATAAAGTTATCTATTTTTCCTTCCCTGACAAGTTTAAAAGTATCCTCAGCACTTAAAAGGGTTCCATCATCTAGAACATAAGCAAAGGTATTTCCGCTGCTGTCCTTATGTATCGATTTAATGTTGTACATTTAATTCACCCCATTATTCAATTGGCTTTCCATCAAAGCTTTCATATCTTGGAGGGGTCTTTTTGTTTCCTTTATGATCCTTTGGTCTGTTCATATCGTTCTTCTTATTTTCCTTGTTAGCAGCTTTACGATTTTTCATTTCAGACATTAATCTCATCTCCCTTTTTACTTCTAGACAATCTTACACTATTATGTTTTCCCTAAAAGGGTGGATTATACTATTATAACTGCTTTATATCTTTGTATTTTTCCCTTATACTCTTAAAGTCTTCCCAGGCATCTCGTTTTTTATCTGGATCTCTTAAAAGAGCAGAAGGATGATATGTTGGAATGATAAGAAAATCTCCTTTTTCGTGCCATTTTCCTCTATCCCTTGTTATTCTTAAGGATTTGTCTATTATATACTTTGCAGAGGTTGCCCCAAGACAAACAATTATTTTAGGTCTTATTAACGCAACTTGCTTTCGTAAAAAAGGTAGACAAGCATTGGCTTCCTCATCAAAGGGAACTCTATTTGCAGGAGGTCTGCATTTTACTATGTTTGCAATATATACTTCCTCTCTATTTAAATCAATAGCCTCTATCATTTTTGTTAAAAGCTGTCCTGCTTTTCCTACAAAGGGTCTGCCTGTTTTATCCTCCTCTTCCCCAGGGCCTTCCCCTATAAACATAATAACTGCCTTTTCATTTCCTTCTCCAAAGACATTATTCCTTCTATTATTACAAAGGCCACACCTGCTGCAGCCTGTTGCATATTTCTTTAATTCCTCCATAGAAATCATATTTTCACCTTCTAATACAATATATTTAATTAAGCACTATAAGGATGTGAAATATGTGCTCATTATATATATCCTTGCATCATCTCTTCTTATTATAATTATAGCATATGGCTTTAAAACATCGTGGGAAAGATACCTTTTATTGAAGCTTATTATAAATTATTTGATTTCTTCAACAGCTGTTTTTATAAATGATACTATTCCTATGCCAATAGGGTTCGTATTTTGTTTCATATTCTCATGTTTATCCAATCAAAACAAATTATCAAAGAAAATTATATCTACTCTTGGTTTAATTAACTTGATTATTTGTGTTATACTTTATCATGTTTTTCATGCATGTTTCTTCGATATAAAAGGATTATAAATATTTTTTATAATAATTAGTAATAACATATTGCATTTAGTATAACATATATGTTATACTCATAATGTGAAAAGTGATCAAGAAACCTTCACATAACATATCCCCGTGATTGAACCCTATTAACTAACTAGCCAGGAGTTATCCTGGCCTATTTTTTTTGTTATAAAGGTTATACTACATTTATCGCACTGAAGTTTTTACATTGGATTTGCGTGATCAAGGAATCTGACTTTGCATAAATATTTAGGATCAAGCAATGTAGAATCATTTATGCAAAACATATAAATACTCTACGGAGAGTTTATTGAAAAATAATCTGTCAGCAATTATCCTTATATATATGGAGGTGAGCCTTATGGATTGCAGCAAGGTGGGAAAGCTAATTTTAAGCCTTCGCAAAGAAAAAAATATGACACAAAAAGATGTCGCTGAAGCAATGAATATCAGTGATAAAACGATTTCTAAATGGGAACGTGGTTTAGGCTGCCCTGATGTATCTCTGCTTGGTGAGCTTTCTACCATATTAGGGGTAAACATTGAAAAAATTTTATTGGGAGATCTAAACCCCAATGATGCTGATGGAGGAAATATGAAAAGGATTAAATTTTATGTATGTCCAAATTGTGGAAATATAATAAACAGTACCGGTGAAGCTGAAATTTCCTGCTGTGGCAGGAGGTTGGAGTCTTTGACTGTAAAGCCAGAGGACGAAGAACATAAGATATCTGTTACAGAAATTGAAGATGAATACTTCATTACTATTCAACACGAAATGAGTAAAACTCATTATATTTCATTTGTTGCCTGTGTTGCTTATGACAGAGTGCTTATTGTAAAACTATATCCAGAACAGAACGCAGAATTACGTCTTCCAAGAATGCGACATGGTAAGCTGTATGCTTATTGCAGTCAGCATGGACTTTGGGTAAAAGGAAAATGATTATGGATGCTGTGAATAATCCACAGGATCTATGAGAGCAAGCGATATTAGTATAATATTGTATTGTCATATGACAAATAGAAAAGAAGCTGTGCATAATGCAATTTTATTCATTATGTACAGCTTCTTTATTTCAAAAAATAAAAAATCTGGCGACGTCCTACTCTCCCATGCAGTCTCCCGCAAAGTACCATCGGCGTGCTCGA
>DAMCZI010000071.1:0-15367 GCA_032095175.1 Clostridiaceae bacterium | reverse complement strand
GACTTAGATTCGCTATTAGAGAAGGCGGAAGAACAGTTGGAGCTGGAGTTGTTAGCAAGGTAATTGCATAGCTATTTTGGACTGGGGTTAAACCCTAGTCCTTTTTAAAGTAAATATGCCAAATTATATGAGATAGGATTCACGGTTTAACTGGCGAGGTATTGCTTTGCAAAATGCGATTTATGGCGTATAATGTATGCTTAAGGGTGCTGTTGACAGTTATTATAAATTATGATAAAGTGAACTAGAAGTATGCAAATTTCCAAACCGCCAGGATGAATTCGGCATTGAGCTAGGAGGTGTAGAGGGTGAGAGTTAAGATAACACTTGCATGTACAGAGTGCAAACAAAGAAACTATATAACTACAAAAAACAAGAAAAACGACCCTGACAGAATAGAGTTAGAAAAGCACTGCAGATTCTGCAAGAAGCACACTGTTCATAAGGAAACAAAGTAATATTTGATTTCTTTAGATTAAATTTAAGGATGTGAATGGTATGGCTGTTGAAACTAAAACCAGGAATGCTGGGCCTGGAACTGGAATTTCTAAATTATTCAGAGATATAAAATCTGAGTTTAAAAAAATAACCTGGCCATCCAAGGATGAAATAATTGATTCAACTAAAAAAGTTTTCGTAACAGTAGCAATATTCACACTCATACTGTGGTTGTTTGACTCAGTCTTTGGAACATTATTAAAGACTGTTATTGAAAAGATAACTAAGTAGAAAAAGGAGGGAGGGACTCTCCATCTATTGGCAGTCCCTTGAATTATGGCGGATAAAGCAAGATGGTACGTGGTTCACACCTACTCAGGATATGAAAACAAAGTAAAGGCAAACCTGGAAAAAACAGTTGAAAACAGGGGCCTTCACGAGTGGATACACGATATACAGGTTCCCATGGAGGAAGTTATTGAAACTAAGAACGATAAAATGAGAAAAGTTCTAAGAAAAAAATTTCCTGGATATGTCATTATCAAAATGTTGATGACAGATGACAGCTGGTATGTAGTTAGAAATACCAGAGGAGTTACGGGTTTTGTTGGACCTGGATCCAAACCTGTGCCATTAACAGAAGAAGAAATAGAGTCCATGGGTATAGTAGAACCCCTAGTGAGTATAGAAGTGGAAGTAGGAGAAAATGTAAAAATTGTTTCTGGTCCGCTTGAAAATTTTGTTGCTCAGATTCAGGAAATAAATATTGAAAAGAGAAAGCTAAAGGCTCTGGTTAATATGTTCGGAAGGGAAACCCCGGTTGAACTTGATTTTAATCAGATTGAAAAGATATAGCCTTTATATTTTAAAGGAGGTGTAAAACATGGCTAAGAAGGTAATAGGTATGATAAAATTGCAGTTACCAGCAGGTAAGGCTACACCAGCTCCACCAGTAGGTCCTGCCCTTGGTCAGCATGGTGTTAACATAATGCAGTTTACAAAGGAGTTTAACTCAAAAACTTCACAACAGGCTGGATTAATAATACCTGTAGTAATTACAGTTTATCAGGACAGATCATTCAGCTTCATACTTAAGACACCACCTGCTGCAGTATTGCTAAAGAAGGCTGCTGGAATAGAAAGCGGTTCAGCTGTACCAAACAAGCAGAAGGTTGCTAAAGTATCAATGGCTAAGGTTAAAGAAATCGCTGAAATGAAGATGCCAGATCTTAATGCAGGTTCAGTAGATGCTGCTATAAGCATGGTTAAGGGAACTGCAAGAAGTATGGGAATCGAAGTAGTAGAATAATTTCTACGTTCTTTTTCGAGCGTGGGAGGTATTAAAACCGTTATCACCACTTAAGGAGGATTATAAATGAAAAGAGGAAAGAACTATATAGAAAGCGCTAAGCTTTTAGACAAAAATAGTTTATATTCATCTGCAGAAGCTATGGAATTAGCTCTACAGACATCAAAAGCAAAGTTCGATGAAACAATTGAGCTATCAGTAAGACTTGGTGTTGACCCAAGACATGCTGATCAGCAGGTTAGAGGAGCCGTAGTACTTCCTCATGGAACTGGTAAAAAAGTAAGAGTACTTGTTTTCGCTAAGGGAGACAAGGCAAAGGATGCAGAAACTGCAGGAGCAGATTATGTTGGTGCAGAAGATATGGTAGAAAAGATTCAGAAGGAAAACTGGTTTGAATTTGATGCAGTTGTTGCAACACCAGATGTTATGGGTCTTGTAGGAAGACTTGGTAAGGTTTTAGGACCAAAGGGATTAATGCCAAACCCAAAATCAGGAACAGTTACATTTGATGTAGCAAAGGCAATTGCTGATATTAAGGCTGGTAAGGTTGAATATAGAGTTGACAAGACTGCTATAATTCACGTTCCATTTGGAAAGAAATCCTTTGGAGCTCAGAAGCTTATGGAAAACTTCTATGTTTTAATGGAAGCTATCATAAAGGCTAAACCAGCTGCAGCAAAGGGACAGTATATAAAGAGTGTTGTTATATCAAGCACTATGGGACCTGGAATAAAGCTTAATCCTTCCAAACTTCTTGAACAAGAATAGGATTGACAAGCGTTTCAGATACTGATATAATGTCCTAGAGTACAATTGGATATGGAAACTCTACCGTAGACAGTAGGTGCCATTGGCATAACGGGCAACCAACCTACCGAGGATTCAGATATGATATCAGGGCCTCTCTACGTCTACGGAGAGGCCTTTTGTTATGTACAGAAGGCCTATAATAAAGGCAAGGAGGTGTACTAAATGGGCAACAGAGAAATGAAGGAAGTCAAGATAAAAGAATTGACAGAGAAATTAACTAAGGCTCAGGCTGCTATATTAGCATCATATAAGGGAATTACAGTTGAGGAAGACACTGAACTAAGAAAGAAGATGAGAGAGGCAGGAGTTGAGTATAGAGTAATAAAGAATACTCTAACTGCCAGAGCAGCTAAAGAAGCTGGATTTGATGGAATAGAGCAATATCTTGAAGGACCTGTATCAATAGCTTTTGGTTATGAAGATCCAACAGCTCCAGCAAGAATACTTGCTGATTTCGCTCAGAACCACAAGGCATTAGAACTTAAGGCTGGAATAGTTCAGGGAGAAGTATTTGATCAGGCAAAGGTAATGGAACTTTCAAAGGTACCACCAAAGGATGTACTTATTGCAAAGCTTCTTGGAAGCTTCAAGGCTCCGTTATCAAACCTTGCTTACCTGCTAAACGCTATAAAGGAAAAGAAGGAAGCAGAGGCTTAAATTTAAATGTTTCATAAACAAAAAATAAAAATAAACTTATTTAATATTTTATGGAGGTGCTATTAATGAATAGAGAAGATATAATAAAAGCAATTGAAGAAATGTCTGTTCTTGAATTAAATGAATTAGTAAAGGCATGCGAAGAGAAGTTCGGAGTAAGCGCTGCAGCACCAGTTGCAGTAGCAGGAGCAGCAGGCGCTGCAGCTCCAGCAGCTGAAGAAAAGACTGAGTTTGATGTAATACTTACAGCAGCAGGATCAGAAAAGGTTAAGGTTATAAAGGTAGTTAGAGAATTAACTGGACTTGGATTAAAGGAAGCTAAGGAAGTTGTTGACAACGCTCCAAAGGCAGTTAAGGAAGGCGTAAGCAAGGAAGAAGCAGAACAAGTTAAGGCTAAGTTCGCTGAAGTAGGAGCAACTGTAGAAGTAAAGTAATTAAATAAAATATGAAAATAAGTGCTGAATACAGCACTTATTTTTATTCAGATGACAGGCACTTGAGTTATGGGTTATTAAATCAATTGTTTTATATGCTTCGCATAAATGATTCTATATTGCTCGACCCTAAACATTTATGCGAAATCATATTCCTTGATTCATAAATCGCAATATACATTATTCAAAATTTTTATTGCGATTTATATAGCATCATTATTTATAAAATAACTCATAATTCAAGTGCCTGTCACCTATAGTCACATGAGTTATGAATTATTATAGAAATAGCTTATAACTCATGTGACTGTTATAAAAAATTTAAATTATGACCATTAAAATTTATAAAAGGCTTGACATGAAAAATGTCTTGTGATAACATATTAAAATGCATAATAATAGGGGCATTGTGCTTTGATATAACTAATTATGCGATCTTGAAAGTATTTTGTATAATTCGAGATATGTTTGTTAAAAATATAAAGATAGCTAATATCCGGAAGTTTTGTGCATTATTGTGGCTTTTGGTTATTTAACTATGCATAAGGGGTGAGATATTATGGTACATCCAGTGAAGGTTGGCAGGAGAGAACGTATGAGTTTCTCAAGAATTAGAGAAGTTGTGGATATGCCTAACCTAATTGAACTGCAACTGGACTCCTACAGAAGTTTCCTTGATGAGGGATTAAAGGAAGTTTTTGACGACATCAATCCCATCACTGACTACACAGGTAACCTTGTCCTAGAATTCATCGATTACAAGCTAGATTATGACAACATCAAGTATTCCGTAGAAGAATGCAAGGAAAGGGATGCAACTTATGCGGCTCCCCTTAAGGTTAAAGTCAGATTGGTAAACAAGGAAACCGGCGAGGTTAAGGATCAGGAAGTCTTTATGGGAGATTTTCCTCTCATGACAGAGCAGGGAACGTTTATAATTAATGGAGCCGAAAGAGTTATAGTAAGTCAGCTGGTAAGGTCTCCAGGAGTATACTATGCAGAGACAATCGACAAAACTGGAAAGAAGCTATATTCATCTACAGTTATACCTAACAGAGGTGCTTGGATTGAATATGAAACAGACTCAAACGATATTCTATATGTTAGAATAGACAGAACCAGAAAGCTTCCATTAACTGTATTCATTAGATCAATGGGTCTTGGTGCTGATAGTGAAATACTAAACTTCTTTGGAGAAGATGAGCATTTAAGGGTAACCATTGAAAAGGATAATACCAAAACAATAGAGGAAGGTCTTATTGAAATATATAAGAGATTAAGACCAGGCGAACCTCCTACTGTTGAGAGTGCCACAACTTTAATTGAAGGATTATTTTTTGATCCAAAGAGATATGACTTGTCCATTGTTGGAAGATATAAGTTCAACAAGAAGCTTGCATTAGCCAACAGAATAATGGGACAGATATCTGCTGATACAATAACTCACCCAGAAACAGGTGAAATACTTGTTGAAGCAGGTCAAAAAATAGAAAGAGAAGTTGCGCTTGATATTCAAAATGCTGGTATAAACGTTGTAGAAGTTGTCGTAGAAAATAAAAAGGTAAAGGTTATGGGAAACAACTTTGTTGATATACATAAGCTTAACCTTCCATATGACCTTTCAACCTTGAATATCAAGGAAATGGTTCACTACCCGACTTTAAAAGCCATACTTGATGAGTTCAAGGATGAAGATGATGTAAAGGATGCAATTAGGCAGAGAATAAACCAACTTATACCAAAACATATAATAAAGGATGATATGTTTGCTTCAATAAGCTATTGCTTAAACCTGTTCTATGGAATAGGATATGTTGATGATATAGATCATCTTGGTAATAGAAGGTTAAGATCGGTTGGAGAGCTTTTACAGAATCAGTTTAGAATAGGACTTTCAAGAATGGAGAGGGTTGTTAAGGAAAGAATGACAATCCAGGATCTTGATGTTGCAACTCCACAGGCACTTATAAATATAAGACCTGTTTCAGCAGCAATTAAGGAGTTCTTTGGAAGTTCACAGCTGTCACAGTTTATGGATCAAACAAACCCACTAATGGAGCTTACACATAAAAGAAGACTTTCTGCCCTTGGTCCTGGAGGACTTTCAAGGGAAAGAGCAGGCTTCGAAGTAAGAGACGTTCACCATTCACACTATGGTAGAATGTGTCCGGTAGAGACTCCAGAAGGTCCAAACATAGGACTTATAAACTCATTGGCAACCTATGCTAAGGTAAACAAATATGGCTTCATTGAGACGCCATACAGGGTTGTTGATAAGAAAAATGCAATTGTAACAGATGACGTTGTGTACTTGACTGCTGATGAAGAAGATCAGTATATAGTTGCACAGGCAAACCAGCCACTTGATGAAGAAGGCAGATTTATTGATAAGAGGGTTACAGCAAGAGCAAAGCATGAAATACTTGTTGTTTCACCAGAAGAAGTTGACATGATGGACGTATCTCCAAAGCAGCTTGTTTCTGTTGCAACTGCAATGATTCCATTCCTTGAAAATGACGATGCCAATAGAGCACTTATGGGTTCAAACATGCAGCGTCAGGCAGTACCTTTGATTAAGCCTCAGGCTCCTATTGTTGGAACTGGAATAGAATATAAGGCAGCAAAGGATTCAAGGGTTATTCCACTTGCAAAGGCAGATGGAACAGTAGTTAAAGTAACTGGTGATACGATTCAGATAAAGAGAGATACAGATGGAAAGATTGACACGTATAAGCTAATAAAGTTCAAGCGTTCAAACCAGGGAACTTGTATAAATCAAAGACCTATAGTGTTTGAAGGCGATGTTGTTAAGGAAGGCGACATCATAGCAGATGGACCTTCTATAGATCAAGGCGAAATAGCTCTTGGTAAAAACATATTCATGGGATTCATGACCTGGGAAGGTTACAACTATGAGGATGCTATTTTGATCTCCGAGCAGTTGGTTATGGAGGATGTGTTTACATCAATCCATATTGAAGAATATGAATGTGAAGCCAGAGATACAAAGCTTGGACCTGAAGAGATTACAAGGGATATTCCAAACGTTGGTGAGGATGCCCTTAAGGATCTTGATGATAGAGGTATAATAAGAGTTGGTGCTGAGGTAAGAGCCAACGATATCCTTGTAGGAAAGGTTACTCCTAAGGGAGAAACTGAATTAACTGCAGAGGAAAGACTTCTTCGTGCAATATTTGGTGAAAAGGCAAGGGAAGTACGTGATACTTCACTTAGAGTACCACACGGTGAAGCAGGTATAATCGTTGACGTTAAGATATTCAGTAGAGATAAGGGAGACGAACTTCCACCAGGAGTAAATGAACTTGTAAGAGTTTATATTGCTCAGAAGAGAAAGATATCCGTTGGAGATAAAATGGCTGGTAGACATGGTAATAAGGGTGTTATCTCAAGAGTTTTACCAGTTGAAGACATGCCATTTATGCCAGACGGAAGATCACTTGAAATAGTTCTTAACCCTCTTGGAGTTCCATCACGTATGAACATCGGTCAGGTACTTGAAGTGCATCTTGGTCTTGCAGCAAGCAGACTTGGATGGCATGTAGCAACTCCTGTATTCGATGGAGCAAATGAATACGACATAATGGAATGTCTTGAAATGGCAGGACTTAATGCAGATGGTAAGATGGTTCTATATGATGGAAGAACAGGAGATCCTTTTGATAATAGAGTAACCGTTGGTTACATGTATATCTTAAAGCTTGCCCATCTTGTTGATGACAAGATACATGCTCGTTCAACAGGACCATATTCTCTTGTTACTCAGCAGCCACTTGGTGGTAAGGCGCAGTTTGGAGGACAGAGATTTGGAGAAATGGAAGTTTGGGCTATTGAGGCATATGGTGCTGCTCATACTCTCCAGGAAATACTGACAGTTAAGTCTGATGACGTTGTAGGACGTGTTAAGACATATGAGGCAATTGTAAAGGGAGAAAACATCCCTGAACCAGGTGTACCTGAGTCCTTTAAGGTTCTTATAAAGGAACTTCAGTCACTTTGTCTCGATGTAAAGGTATTAAGTGATGATAAACAGGAAATATCAATAAAAGAAGATATAGAAGATGACTTCGAGGAAATTGAAGCAACCATGGAAGGAAGGGATGATCTACCCGCTCCAGCAGTGGCTGAATTAGAAGAATTCGAAGAGTCAGATGAAGCAACAGAAGAAGCAGAAGATGATGACCTGTCAATAGTAGAGTTGTCCGATATTGAGGAAGGTCATAACATGGAAGATATTGATGAGGATATTTTCAAATATGATGATATGGATGACCAAGATTAATGTGAAGGGAGGATGTCCCCTTGTTTGAGCTAAATAATTTTGATTCAATTCAAATAGGATTGGCTTCTCCTGAAAAAATCAGGGAATGGTCAAAGGGAGAGGTAAAGAAGCCTGAAACTATAAACTACAGGACATTAAAGCCTGAAAAGGATGGATTATTCTGTGAAAGGATATTTGGACCTATAAAGGACTGGGAATGTCACTGCGGTAAGTATAAGAGAGTTAGATATAAGGGAATTGTCTGTGACAGATGTGGAGTTGAAGTTACAAAGTCAAAGGTTAGACGTGAGAGAATGGGGCATATTGAACTAGCTGCCCCTGTATCCCACATTTGGTATTTCAAGGGTATACCATCAAGAATGGGATTGATTCTTGATATGTCACCAAGATCCCTTGAGAAGATACTTTATTTTGCAGCCTATGTGGTAATTGACCCAGGTACCACAGGCCTTGTAAAGAAGCAGCTTCTTAATGATAAGGAATACAGAGAAGCTGTGGACAAATATGGTTATAATTCCTTTGTAGCAGGAATGGGTGCTGAGGCTGTTAAGGAGCTACTAAGGGAAATTGATCTTGAAAAGCTTGGAAAAGAGCTTAAGGCTGAATTTGAAAGCAGTACCGGCCAGAAGAGAATAAGGACTATAAGAAGACTTGAAGTAGTTGAGGCCTTTAGAAAGTCTGGAAACAGGCCAGAATGGATGGTACTTGATGTTGTTCCAGTTATTCCACCTGATTTAAGACCTATGGTTCAGCTTGATGGTGGAAGATTTGCAACATCAGACTTAAATGATCTTTATAGAAGAGTTATAAATAGAAATAACAGATTAAAGAAGCTTCTTGATTTAGGAGCTCCTGATATAATCGTTAGAAATGAAAAGAGAATGCTTCAGGAGGCAGTAGATGCCCTTATTGATAATGGTAGAAGGGGAAGACCTGTAACAGGTCCTGGAAACAGACCATTAAAGTCCCTTTCAGACATGCTTAAGGGTAAGCAGGGTAGATTTAGACAGAACCTACTTGGAAAGCGTGTTGACTACTCAGGACGTTCTGTTATAGTAGTTGGACCAGAACTTAAGATGTACCAGTGTGGTCTTCCTAAGGAAATGGCTCTTGAACTTTTCAAACCATTTGTTATGAAGAGGCTGACCAAGAAGGGTATAGCTCCTAACATAAAAAATGCAAAGAGAAAGGTTGAAAGAGTTGACAACCAGGTATGGGATATACTTGAAGAGGTAATTCAAGATCATCCAGTACTTCTAAACCGTGCCCCGACCCTTCATAGACTTGGTATTCAGGCATTCCAGCCTATACTGGTTGAAGGAAGAGCAATAAAGCTTCATCCACTTGTATGTAAAGCATACAACGCCGACTTCGACGGTGACCAGATGGCGGTACACGTACCACTTTCTGTTGAGGCTCAGGCTGAAGCAAGATTATTAATGCTTGCAGCTCATAACATATTGAAACCATCTGATGGAAAGCCAGTTTCTGTTCCATCACAGGATATGGTTTTAGGAGCATATTACCTTACAATCGAAAAGGAAGGCGAACTAGGAGAAGGAAAGTATTTCTCATCTCCAGAGGAAGCTATACTTGCATACCAGGTTAAGGAACTTGGACTACATGCTAGAATAAATGTAAAGAGAACTGTAGTAATAGATGGTGAAGATGTAACAAGAATAGTAAAAACTACTGTAGGAAAGATAATATATAACGAAGCGGTTCCTCAGGACCTTGGATTTGTTGATAGAAGTAATCCTGATAATATACTTAACTATGAAATTGACTTCCTTGTTGACTCAAAACAGTTAAGTAAAATAGTAGAAAGGGTATATAAGACTCATGGGCCTACACAGACATCAATTACCCTTGATAATGTAAAGGCATTGGGATATCACTATTCAACAATTGGTGCATTGACTGTATCTGTTTCTGATATGATTATACCTCAAGCTAAGAAAGGACTTCTAAACGAGGCTGATACAGCAGTAGATAACATACAGAGGATGTTTAGAAGAGGTTTTATATCAGAGGATGAAAGATATCAGAAAGTTATAGCTACTTGGACAAAGACAACTGAACAGGTTACTGATGCGCTAATGAAGGGGCTTGATAAATTCAATCCTATCTACATGATGGCAAACTCAGGAGCCAGAGGTTCGAAGAACCAGATAAGACAGCTCTGTGGTATGAGAGGTCTTATGTCAAACCCATCTGGTAAGATAATAGAGCTCCCAATAAGAGCAAGTTTCCGTGAAGGACTTAATGTTATTGAATACTTTATTTCTTCACATGGAGCTAGAAAAGGACTTGCAGATACAGCCCTAAGAACTGCTGACTCTGGATATCTTACAAGAAGACTTGTTGACGTATCACAGGATGTTATAGTAAGAGAAGAGGACTGCGGTACTGATAGAGGAGCATATGTAGAGGAAATCAGTGAAGGAAATGAAGTAATAGAATCCTTAAAGGATAGACTATCAGGAAGATATGCAGCTGAAGAGATCCTTCATCCTGAAACTGGAGAGGTTCTGGTAGAGAGAAATCAGTTTATGAATGACAGGCTTGCTGACAAGGTTGTAAAAGCAGGAATTAAGAGGGTAAAAATTAGAAACATATTTACATGTAACTCACGTTATGGAGTTTGTGCAAAATGTTATGGTTCAAACATGATTGGAGAAGAAGATGTTAAGATAGGTGAAGCAGTTGGTATTATAGCTGCACAGTCAATAGGTGAACCTGGTACACAGCTTACAATGAGAACATTCCATACCGGTGGAGTTGCAGGAGCAGATATTACCATGGGTCTTCCTAGAGTCGAAGAATTGTTTGAAGCGAGAAAACCAAAGGGACTTGCAATTATCAGTGAAGTTGAAGGAATTGTAAAGGTATCCGAGGATAAGAAAAAGAGAATTATTACAATATCAACAGAAACTGGAGAAGATAAGGTTTACCAAATACCTTATGGTTCAAGAATAAGGGTTTACGATGGACAGAAGGTTGAAGCTGGAGAAATTCTTACAGAAGGTTCAGTTAACCCACATGATATTCTTAGAATCAAAGGTACTGAAGGTGTAAAAGCTTACATGCTTAGTGAAGTACAAAAAGTTTACCGACTCCAGGGTGTTGATATAAATGATAAGCATATTGAAATAATTGTAAGGCAGATGTTGAGGAAGATAAAAATTGAGGAATCAGGAGATACTGATCTTCTTCCAGGAAGCCTTGTAGATATATTTGAATTTGAAGATGAAAATAGAAAGGCAGAGGAACAGGGATTAAGAAAAGCTACAGGAAGAGTTGCTCTTCTTGGTATTACAAAGGCAGCTCTTGCAACAGATTCCTTCCTTTCAGCAGCGTCATTCCAGGAAACAACAAGGGTTCTTACTGATGCAGCAATAAAGGGAAAAATAGACCCACTTGTTGGTTTAAAGGAAAACGTTATAATCGGAAAGCTTATACCTGCCGGCTCAGGAATGACAAGGTATAGAAGCATAAAGATAAAATCAGCAGAAGAAAATATAGATGAAGCGACAACAGAAGAGAAAAATCTATAATATTGACATGTTAATATATTAATGTTAAAATTATTTTTGTGTGATTTTAACATAGTTTTTAAGGTTATATCTTTATGCCTCAATTTTATAGTGCAGGATAGTTTTCTCCTGCAGCATCCATTCCTGTAAAAGTTGTATTGTTTCTCCAAAGGAATGGAATGGAGTTGATTTGTTCTTAAATATATGTTTATTTTTAAATGAACGAGTCAATATAATGAGGGGGATAATATGGATAACAAAATTGCTGCCAAAAAGGTTATTGGTGCGAAGCAAACTTTAAAAGCCATTAGAAGTGGTAATGCAGAGGTTGTTTATATTGCCAGGGACGCAGAACCAAGGGTTATTAATCCTATAGTTGAGTTATGCCATGAAAATGAAATTGATTTGGTATACTATAACTCAATGTGTGAACTTGGAAAAGCCTGCTGCATAGATGTAGGCGCAGCGACTGTATGTGTTATTAAGGAATAGAAATGGTTTTAGTATTTGCATTAATGATGCAGCACAATTAATGTTAAAAATCTATTTGTCTGGAGTCTAGCAATAGACTCCAGGTAAAGGTTTTTTATATGTTTTTATATGTTTTTATATGTTGGAAGGAGGTGCACATATGCCAACAATTAACCAGCTTGTAAGAAAAGGAAGAGAAAAGATTGAAAAGAAGTCAGCTTCACCTGCTCTTAAGGAATGCCCACAGAAGAGAGGGGTTTGTACAGTTGTTAAGACTTTGACTCCTAAGAAGCCTAACTCAGCGCTAAGAAAGGTTGCCAGAGTTAGACTTACAAATGGAATTGAAGTTACAGGTTACATTCCAGGTGAGGGACACAACTTACAGGAACACAGCGTTGTTCTTATAAGAGGTGGAAGAGTAAAGGACCTTCCTGGTGTTAGGTACCATATCATAAGAGGTACATTAGACTGTGCTGGTGTTGCTAATAGAAAGCAGCAGAGATCAAAATATGGTGCTAAGAGACCTAAGACTAAGTAACAATTAAAGATCGGTGCTGTGTGCAATGCAATGAATTAACTCCTTTCGGGTTTTATATATAGATTGCATTTACAGAGCACTTTACGACCCAAGGGTCGAGTACCTATGAGGTTAACAATAAATGTTAAGGAGGGAAGAAAAGTGCCAAGAAAAGGTAACGTTCCAAAGAGAGACGTTCTTCCAGACCCAATATACAACGATAAGGTTGTAACAAAGCTTATAAACAAGATTATGTGGGATGGAAAGAAAGGTGTAGCACAGAGAGTTTGCTACGATGCATTTGAAATAATAAGAGAAAAGACTGGCAAGGAACCAATAGAGGTTTTTGAAACAGCTATGAACAACGTAATGCCAGTTCTTGAAGTTAAAGCAAGAAGACTTGGTGGAGCAACATACCAGGTACCAATCGAAGTTAGACCAGATAGAAGACAAACTCTTGGTATCAGATGGATAGTTGATGCATCAAGAAAGCGTGGCGGAAGGTATATGAAGGAAAAGCTTGCAGCCGAATTAATGGATGCAGCTAACAATGCCGGAGCAGCTGTTAAGAAGAGAGAAGATATGCATAAAATGGCAGAAGCTAACAGGGCATTTGCACATTACAGATGGTAATAATAAAATAATGTTTGCTTACCCTAAATGCCTTGGGGCATTTAGGGTTAAAGCCTGTTAAACTGCAGAAATTCGTAGTCAGAAGGGAGGAAAACAGAGTGCCTAGGCAATTTCCATTAGAGAAAGTAAGAAATATAGGAATAATGGCACATATAGACGCTGGTAAAACTACAACTACTGAGCGTATATTATTCTATACAGGAAGAACCCACAAATTAGGCGAAACTCATGATGGTGCTGCTACAATGGATTGGATGGTTCAAGAGCAGGAGAGAGGTATTACCATAACATCTGCCGCAACAACTTGCCAGTGGAAGGGGCATACTATAAACATCATTGATACGCCGGGGCACGTAGACTTCACAGTTGAAGTTCAAAGATCACTTCGTGTATTAGACGGTTCCGTTGCAGTTTTCTGTGCAAAGGGTGGAGTTGAACCACAGTCAGAAACTGTATGGAGGCAAGCAGATGATTATAAAGTTCCAAGACTTGCATTTGTAAACAAGATGGATATTTTGGGAGCTGATTTCTACAGAGTTGTTAAAATGTTGAAGGATAGACTTGGTGCTAATGCAGTGCCAATACAGCTTCCAATAGGTAAGGAAGATACATTCGTAGGTGTTATAGATCTTCTTAAGAACGAAGCTTTTATATACACTGACGATTTAGGTACTCATTCAGAAGAGACTGAGATACCAGAAGATATGAAGGACATTGCTGAAGAGTATAGATTAGCAATGGTTGAAGCAATAGCAGAAACAGACGAAGAACTTACTATGAAATATCTTGATGGTGAAGAATTAACCATGGAAGAGATGAAGACTGCTTTAAGAAAGGCAGTATTAGCAAATGAAATCGTTCCTGTATGCTGCGGAACAGCTTATAAGAATAAGGGAGTTCAGCTTCTTCTTGATGCTGTTGTTGAATACATGCCTTCACCATTAGATATTCCACCTGTAAAGGGTACTGATGTAGAAACTGGTGAAGAAGATCATAGATTAGCCAGTGATGATGAAGCATTCTCAGCATTAGCATTCAAGATAATGACTGACCCATTTGTTGGTAAACTTGCATTTACAAGAATATACTCAGGTGTTGTTACCGGAGGTTCATATGTTCTTAACTCAACAAAGAACAAGAGAGAAAGAGTTGGAAGAATTCTTAAAATGCATGCAAACCACAGAGAGGATGTTGAAGAAGTAAGAGCTGGAGATATTGCAGCTATAGTTGGTTTAAAGGATACAACAACAGGAGATACACTATGTACTCCAGATAAGCCAATTATACTTGAGAGTATAGAATTCCCAGAACCAGTTATCTCCGTTGCAATCGAGCCAAAAACAAAGGCTGGACAGGAGAAGATGGGTATAGCACTTTCAAAGCTTGCTGAAGAAGACCCAACATTCAGAACACGTACAGACCAAGAAACTGGTCAAACTATTATATCAGGAATGGGTGAACTTCACCTTGAAATAATAGTTGATAGACTTCAGAGAGAATTTAAGGTTGAATGTAACGTTGGTAAGCCACAGGTTGCATACAAAGAGTCTATCGCAAAAGCAGTTAAAGCTGAAGGTAAGTTCGTAAGACAGTCAGGTGGACGTGGACAGTACGGACACTGCTGGATAGAGCTTGTTCCACAGGAAAGAGGAGCTGGATACGAGTTTGTTAATAACATCGTTGGTGGAACAGTTCCAAAGGAATATGTAGGACCAATCGACCAAGGTATTCAGGAAGCTATGACAAGCGGTATTATAGCAGGATATCCTGTTATAGACTGTAAGGTTGTACTCTTCGATGGTTCATACCATGAGGTTGACTCCTCAGAAATGGCATTTAAGATCGCTGGTTCCATGGCATTTAAGAATGCAATGGCAAAGGCAGATCCTGCATTACTTGAACCTATTGAAAAGGTTGAAGTTGTTGTTCCAGAAGAATACATGGGAGATGTCATGGGAGACATAAACTCAAGAAGAGGAAGAATTGAAGGTATGGAAGCTAGGGGTAATGCCCAGGTTATAAGAGGTTTCGTTCCACTATCACAAATGTTTGGATACGCAACTGACCTTCGTTCAAAGACTCAGGGTAGAGGTAACTACACAATGCAGTTTGACCACTATGAACCTGTTCCAAATAGCATTAAGGAACAGATAATTGGAGCAAAGTCAAAATAATTTGTTGATATAAAAGGAGGAGAAAAAGATGGGAAAGGCACATTTTGAGAGAACTAAACCACATATTAACATTGGAACAATTGGTCAC
>DAMCZI010000070.1:0-15861 GCA_032095175.1 Clostridiaceae bacterium | reverse complement strand
TACATTTTGTCTTTTTAAACAGCCCTACGGTATTGGTTCGACCTTAGGATGTTTAAAAAAACAAAATGTAATAGAATTTTTGATTTATGTTTAGTATTTATTAATTTCAAATGCCTTTAATGTTCTTTCAACATATCTCATTGTTTTTTCAACTGCTTCTTCAACAGTGTATGAATTTTTCTTATTTATCATTCTTGACAGCATTCCTTGATAAATGAGTACATTCATTTCATTTATATCCCTTATGTCATCTTCTTTTATAAAGCCATCCTCCACTGCAGCCTTCAAAAGTTTATAATCCCTAAGGTGTATATTATCTTCTAAAAGCATTGGCAAAAACTGCTTTGACTCTTCTCCTAACTCCTCTGGGAATATTGAATAGTATGTTTTCATAGAATCATTTATTGTTGAGTGTGAAAATTCTCCAAAGAAAATAAGATTATATATCTCTGGTCTTTGGTAGGAGTAATAGCTAAAGCATTTCCAAACATTAAGATACTTTTCAATTGAATTTTTTGAGTCTTTTGTATAGCTATATAAGTTTTGTGCATAGTCCTTAAGATATTTCATAGAAGCAAAGAAAATAAGATGCTTCAAATTTTTAAAATAGTTATAAAGTGTAGCACTATTATATCCAGCCATGCTGGCAACTCTTCTAATAGTTACCCCATCAATACCTTCCTCATCAATTATCTTGTTTGTTGCCTCAAGGAAATAACTTAACATACGTTTTTTTTGAATTTCTTTATTCTCCATATTAACCACCATCTATACCATTTTTTATTACTATCCTGTTGTATTATATCACAACTGTTATGGTTTTAAAATTATGGATATATTTCAAAAACAAATAATATATTTAATGACTATTACAAATATTAATATAAGATATTCATAATAACTATCAAAAATAATCATGATTATATTATAATCGCCCTTATTTTTTGAACGCGATTATGTTAAAATTTTATTAAAGAATTTTCAGAATACTTTAACAAAATTTTTAGCTACAAAAGGCAAAAATATTTTTAAACGAAAGGAGTAAAGTTAATGAAACTAGAAATTGGTAATTTTTACGTTAAAGACATCATGTTTGGTGAAAAAACATCTTACTCCAATGGCATTCTAACAATAAATAAAAAGGAGGCTCTTGATTTTGTCTTAGAAGATGAACACATAACAGAGGCTGATCTTCTAATTGTAAAACCAGGAGATAAAGTTCGTTTATGTCCTGTTAAAGAAGCTATAGAGCCTAGAGTGAAATTAAGCGGAGATGCTTTATTCCCTGGATACACTGGAGAGCTTTCACAAGCAGGAAATGGGCGAACTTATGCTCTTAAGGACTGCAGCTTAATAGTAGTAGGAAAACACTGGGGTGGATTCCAGGATGGATTAATTGATATGAGTGGAGAGGGAGCAAAATACACTTACTTCTCTCAATTAAAAAATATTGTTCTTGTTGGAGATACTGACGAAGACTTCGAAAAAAATGAGCAGCAAAAGAAAAACAAAGCATTAAGATTAGCAGGGCATAAGCTTGCCGAATTTATAGCACAGTGTGTTAAGGATTTAGAACCAGAAGAAACTGAAGTCTATGAATTAGAATCTGCTTTAAAAAGATCACCTGAGGTTCAAAAATTGCCTTCTGTTGTATTTGTAATGCAGCCTCAGTCTCAGATGGAAGAAGAAGGATATAATGACTTACTTTATGGATGGGATACAAATCACATGATTCCGACCTTTATGCATCCAAATGAAGTGTTAGATGGCGCAATCGTTTCTGGAAGCTTTATGCCCTGTTCATCAAAATGGGCAACATATGATTTTCAGAACTTCCCTGTTATAAAAAGGCTTTATGCTGAACATGGAAAAACAATCAACTTCCTTGGAATAATAATGTCTAACCTAAATGTTGCCCTTGAGCAGAAAAATAGATCAGCATTGTTTGTTGCTCAAATTGCAAAATCCCTTGGAGCAACTGGAGCAATCGTTGCAGAAGAAGGATATGGTAACCCTGATGCTGACTTTGTAGCATGTATTGTAGCCCTTGAAAATGCAGGTGTTAAAACTGTAGGAATAACAAATGAATGTACAGGTAGAGATGGTCAGTCACAGCCACTTGTTACACTTGATGAAAAGCTTGATGCTATAGTATCCTGTGGAAATGTTTCTGAACTAATTGAGTTGCCTCCAATGGAAACTGTTATAGGTGAGCTTGCAGCATTAGGAAGAGATGGACTATCAGGTGGATGGGCAAACGATGAATTATTAGGACCTTCTGTTAGGCCTGATGGCTCAATAATAATGGAGAATAATGCAATGTTCTGTGGAGACCAGGTTGTTGGTTGGTCACCAAAAACAATGAAGGAATTTTAAGGAGGTGCCTGTAATGAAAAAAGCTATTTTATATATAAACCAGTTTTTTGGTCAAATAGGCGGAGAAGAAAAAGCAGATTTCGCTCCTACAATTAATGAAGGACTTGTAGGTCCTGCTATGGAGCTTAACAAACACTTTGATGGTGAAGTTACACATACTATTATATGTGGTGATAATTTTATAGGTTCAAACACTGAAGAAGCTGTAGAAACTATCTTAAGCTTTTTAAAGGATAAGGAATTCGATATATTCTTTGCAGGGCCAGCATTCCAGGCAGGAAGATATGGAAGTGCCTGTGGTCATATATGTAAAGCTGTTAAGGAAAAATTTAATGTTCCTGTTGTTACATCAATGCATATTGAAAATCCTGGTGTTGAAATGTTTAAAAAAGACATGTACATTCTTAAGGGCGGACACAGTGCTGCTAAGATGAGAGCTGACATATCAGCAATGGCTTCGCTTGGGAATAAGCTTGTTAATGGTGAAGAAATATTAGGTGCAGAAGAAGAAGGCTATTTTGAAAGAGGAAATAGACATCAGGTTTGGAGAAAGGATGCAAAACCAGCTTCTGATAGAGTTGTTGAAATGCTGATCAAGAAGCTAAATGGTGAAACCTTTGAAACTGAACTTCCAATACCAGAGATGGATAGAGTTCCAATTGCAGCTCCTATAAGTGATTTGAGCAAAGCAAAAATTGCTTTTGTTAACACAGGTGGTATTGTACCAGTTGACAACCCTGATAGAATACAATCAGCATCAGCAACAAGATGGGGAAGGTACAACATTGCTGGAGTTGACGATTTAAAGGGTGGAGTTTACAAGACAATACACGCTGGCTTCGATCCAGCTGCAGCAGATGCAGACCCTGATGTTATAGCTCCTATAGATGCATTAAGAGCCTATGAGAAGGAAGGTAAAATAGGAAAGCTTCATGACTATTTCTATTCAACTGTAGGTACAGGAACGACACAGGCTGAAGCAGCTAGAATGGCAAAAGAAATTATTCCATACCTCAGAGAGGATAATGTTGATGGTATTATTCTTGTTTCCACCTGAGGTACCTGTACACGTTGCGGCGCAACGATGGTAAAAGAATTTGAAAGAGCTGGATTCCCAATTGTACAGATGGCTAACTTAATTCCAGTTGCTAAGACAGTGGGTTCAAACAGAATAGTTCCAACTATCTCAATACCATACCCATTAGGACACCCAGGAACAGATAAAAAAGAACAGTGGAAGCTTCGTTATCATAGAGTTGGCGTTGCTCTTGATGCATTAGCTACTAATGTTGAAGATCAAACTGTTTTTAAGGTTAAACTATAACTATTCCTATACCAAGTCTCATCCTTAGCGGGTGAGACTTGGTAAATAGTAATACACCTTATTCTGTATAACAGGAGGTACAATATGGGAAAGAACTCAAATGTACAAAAAAGCAAAACAGGAAAAAGCGTTTACTATATATCTTTAGCTATAACATTCATCATAGTTATATGGGCTATAGCTGCTAAAGACAGCTTCGCCAATGCAGCAAATAATCTACTGGGCTTTTTAACAAACAATTTTGGATGGTCATATCTATTATCAATGCTTGTTTTTGTTATATTTGCTATTTTCTTAGCACTAAGCAAATATGGAAATATAAAGCTTGGCTCAGATGATTCAAAGCCTGATTATAGTACTGCCTCATGGTTTGCAATGCTATTTGGTGCAGGAATGGGCATAGGATTAGTATTCTGGGGCGTTGCAGAACCTATTTCACATTTTGTAGCACCACCGGGCCTAAAGCCAGGCTCTGTAGAAGCAGCTAATTTTGCTATAAAAACTTCATTTATGCATTGGGGATTTCACCCATGGGCAAATTACAGCATAATTGGTCTTGCACTTGCATACTTTCAATTCAGGAAAAACAAACCCGGTCTTATAAGCAGCATTTTTGAACCACTGATTGGCGAAAAGGGTGTCAATGGTCCTATTGGTAAAATGATAGATATTTTTGCAGTTTTTGCAACAGTAGCTGGAGTCGCTACATCTCTTGGTCTTGGTACACTTCAAATAAATAGTGGTCTTAAGTATCTATTTAAAATACCAGAAAACCAAATAGTTCAAATTATAATAATTGCAGTAATAACAGTAATATTTATATGGTCTGCTGTTAGTGGAATAGATAAGGGTATAAAGATAATATCTGATGTAAATTTATATCTAGCCATTGGACTGCTAATTATTTCATTACTTGTAGGTCCAACACTTAAAATTATAAACTCATTAACAAATGGGTTTGGTTCTTATATCGGGACATTTATTCAGGACAGTCTGAGAATAGAGGCATTCGGTGATAATACATGGCTAAATGGATGGAGAATTTTTTACTGGGCATGGTGGATTGCATGGGCACCATTTGTAGGTACCTTTATAGCAAGAATCTCAAAGGGAAGAACAATAAAAGAGTTTGTTTTTGGAGTTATAATTGCTCCTTCAATAGCTTCATTTATTTGGTTTGCAGTATATGGAGCGATGGGAATAGATTTAGGTGTCACAGGTAAGCTTGGAATGGATGCCTTAAAATCAATGGCAGCTTCTCCTGAAACAGCCTTCTTTGCTGTAATGGGACACTATAAATTAGGTATAATACTATCAATTATTGCAGTATTTTTACTTGGGACCTTCTTCATTACTTCTGCAAACTCAGCAACCTTTGTATTAGGAATGTTAACATCAGATGGAGACTTGAACCCAAGTAACTCAAAAAAGATAACATGGGGGCTTATACAATCTCTTTTAGCAACATCACTTTTGCTTGCAGGAGGATTATCTTCTCTGCAAACAGCTTCAGTAGCAGCGGCATTTCCATTCATATTTGTTATGGTATTTGCTTGTATTGCACTTTGGAAGGCTTTAAGAGAAGAAAAAATATAGAATCATTTTTACAAAACATACAAAGTAAGCATTAACTAAAATAAGAAAATGTAAACTATACCCTGTAGGATGGACACACAAAAAAGGTTGTGTCTGTCTTACAGGGAACAGTTTATCCTTTTATTTCTGCAGTACTTTTATTTTTCATAGTACGAGTTTTTATTTCTGCGGTTATTAAAATAATAATTGGAAGTATTACTTGAAATGGAAAAGCATAAAACTTATAAATTTTTGTTGCCCAGTCAAACATCTCCATGGCACTATTATATATAATATATGTAATATTTATCATTATTAATGCAGTCGGAGTAACTATATCTCTATAGTCCTTAAAGTTAAATACCTTTGCAATACCAATGCATGTCGAATAAAGGCATACACAAATTTTTATAAATCCAGACAGTAAAAATATAATCGTTATCATTATTTCAGCTCTTTGAAGAAAGTTACTAATGTTAATTAAGCTTACTGAAGAATAAGATGGGAAATATAATGTTGAAGCCAGCTCCACTCCTAGTACCATAACATTCCTAACCGCTGCAATGGTTATAGTTATTCCTGCTATTAACATGCTTTTATAGTATACTTTATAGGGACTATCTTCTTTACGTAGAAGTCCTAAAAAAGAAATAAATACAACTGTTTCAGCCATTGGAAAAGAAAAAACTGTAGTAGCACTTTTAATAACTGGTTTTAAACCATTATATAAAACAGGCATAATATTTTCTGGATGTATTTGTGTTGCTGATAAAGCATAAAGTATGAATATGCTTATAAATGAAAATGCATAAATAACTTTTGCCCAACGTCCTATAACTTCTATTCCCAGCTTTATAAAATATACAGCTAGCAATCCCACAGATATAACCAGAATAAACTGTGGTGTTTCAGGAATTGAAACTATTTGTATAAACTCTGTTATATTCCTAATAACAAGTGATCCAAGATGAAGTGAATACCATATAAATAAAACAGATATACTTTTACCAAATATTTTTCCATAAAGAATTTCCAAAATTTCATATAAATTATTCCCTGGAAAGAGTTTAACAATCCTTGCATACACAAAGAACATAGGTGTGGCCATAAGCATGGCAAGCGGAATTGAGATCCACACATCCTGCTTGGCTTCTGCACCAACTCCAAGAACCATTGTGCTTCCTATAAAAAACAAAATCATAATTGAAACAGCATGCTTTTGTGATATAAACTCTTTTTGCAAATAAAATCACCTGCAATATAATAAATTTTAATTATAATCCCCAAATAATTGTTACTATTTTTTTTATTGGTTCAGCTGGACTTGGTATCTTAACACCAAATCCATAGGCTATACTATTAGAAAAAGTAATAACAATTATTATTGTGTAAAACCAAAAAAGCTTCCAGTCCTTTTTTTTGTATATAGGTATTAATTCAACTGTAATTAGTACTGTGTAAATAAGTACACATATTATAAACATATCCATTTGCTAATCACCCACTTTTATTGACTTTTTAGAAATACCACTATTTTTCACATCCAATTCTACATCAATATTAACATCTATTTTTTTAAACTCCTCATTCCAGTTTTTCTCCATTTTTCTCCACACTTTAGGAATTTCACGCATTACTGTTTTCCCAAATCCAAAAATATCAGCATCATAATCTTCTTGAACTCTTTTAATTAGTTTTTTAAAATCCTTTTCCATTTTTTGTTCAGTAACTGTCGCTGCCAGTTTCCTTCCATTTTCATCTATGTAATTCTTTGTGGTTCCCTGCTCTCCTATTGAGACTGAAGTAGCAATGTGTATATTCATTAGCAGCTTTCCATTTGAGTATTCTGGCTTTATCTTTGTATTGGTTTTGAAAATTTCAAATGCCAAGTTAGTTCTTTTGTCTCCCAATAAATTCTTACTTACAATTAAACCTGATTTAATCTTATTTGTCACAAATAGCATCCCTTGTGTTTCTTCTTCATTTAAGAATCCAACAAGTTTATCCCTTTTAAATATCGCTGTACCTCCGAGTTCAGCCTTCTTTTTTCCAGCATATGTAGCTATTTTTATAGTAGGTAAAGTTGCAGATATACCCTTTCCAGCTAAATTATTTAATAGCTCCCTTAACATCACATTAGGAAATTTCGGAACGCTTGTTTGCGCTGTAAGCATGTCATCTATTTCAAAGGAATGAATCTCACTAGTAGTACTTGGCAATGCTAAAACTTCTTTTGCTGTTTTTTCCTTAGAAACCAAAAACTTTATTGTTAATCTTGTTTCTGCATCTCTGTTTAGCCAGTCAATTATCTGTACTAACCCTTCCTCTGCAATATCTTTGCTTAAAATAACAATTTTAGTATGACTGAAATATAATCTTTTTCCTGAAACTCTTATTACATTTCTTGCTGCATCAAACCATGTTTCTCCTTCAACACTTACTTTCTCAGAAGAAATGTTAGGCTCAGTTCCTCCTGTTTTAACATTAACTATTTCTACAGAAAAAAGATATTTATTATTCTTTGCCTTATCAATAGCTAATCCTGCAACAATTGAAAGCCTGTTAATCTCCCTATAATTCCAACACCCTGCAGCAATAAACATTATTAGCAGAAGCTGAATAAGCAAAAATAATATTTTACTTATTTTCATATTTTATTGCCTCCCATCCTTCTGCCTTACCTGATTTTTAATTGAAGCAAACCTAGGTCTATATTTCATAAACCACAAAGGTGACCTTATTAATGTGTCCTTAATATCTTGAGGATTAATAGTGCCTATCCCACTCATATACATAACTCCAAAGGAACGTATACTAAACAGGTGTGCTATTATTCCCATAACTCCAAATGTAACTCCATAGATACCAATAATGGAAGCTGACAATAAAAGTACTATTCGTATTATTATAACTGCTCCCTTAATTTTTTGAGTCATTAGACCTGTTATGCCGGATAAACCAATGATAATAACCATTGGTGCACTTACAAACCTTGCTTGGACTGCTGCCTGACCTAAAACTAATGCTCCTACTATACTCAATGCCTGACCAATATAGCTTGGTACACGTGCCCCTGTCTCTCTTAAAATTTCAAAAACTAGGATAAGACTAAGTGCTTCAACAACAGATGGCAGTGGCATTCCTTGTCTTGCAGCAGAAATACTTACTAAAAGTTCTGTTGGTATTATCTCCTGATGGAAGGTTATTAAGGCAAGATATAGTGCAGGGACATTCACAGTAAGAATAAAAGAAATTATTCTAATTATTCTACTAATAGATGCATAGTAAAAATTGTTATAATAATCTTCACTTGCCTGAAAATACTCAATAAATACAAAAGGCATTGTTAACGCAATTGGAGAACCATCTAATATAAAGGCAACTCTTCCTTCAAGAATTTTTCCAGCAACTACATCTGGTCTTTCTGTTGTTCCTATCGTTCTAAAAGGTGTAAATGGGGCATCCCTTATTAATTCCTGTATATAGCCTGTATCTAGGACTCCATCAATATTTATCTGCTCTAATCTTCTATTAATTTCATCAAGAATTTTTTTATTTACAATACCTTCAATATAGCAAAGGCATCCTTTGGTCTTTGACCTTTCTCCAAAAGTTTTAAATTTAAATTTTAAATCTGGATTCTTAATCTTTCTTCTAACCATTGAAAGGTTTACCATAATATCTTCTGTAAAGCCTTCTCTAGGTCCGCGAATCACTTTTTCCCCTTGTGGTTCTTCTATTGACCTTGATTTCCAACCCTTTGTATTTATACTTAAAGCTTTATCTGACCCTTCAAGTAAAAGGACAGTGTTTCCGTTTATGATTGATTGAACCAGTTCATTTACATCCATAGAAACACTGACATCATTTGAAATAATAACCTGGTTCTTTATAATATCGATAATGCTCGTCAGTGGTACTGTAAAATTATTATTAACTATAGGATATATTACGCTTTTATTAATAATATCTGTATCTACCATTCCATCGGCAAAAATTATATAGCATTTAACATTATCTGTATGCTGACTTTCAAAGTATCTGAATATAATTGTCTCATCATTATTAAATATCATTTTTATTTTCCCTACGTTTTCATTCATAGACGTTGAGAGATTTGAAGTAATTGATTCACTATTATTTTCTATATTGTTATCCAAGCTTCTATTTCTTCTATATCTAGTCATTACCTTCACCTCAATAGATGTTTTACCTATAATTATTGACATTGTTATGTAATAAAATACACATCTTCTTTGATTTTTCACCTTTTGTTGTATAATATATACAGCACACAAATTCTTACGAATACATGATAATGGGTACTTAAGTTATATAATAGAGCTCTGGATTTTGTGTAATCTACATAAGACTCTTATATCTTAAGTTTCTTTTATCTTCAAAATATGAAAGGAAGATAACATATGGGTAAAGTATTGGTTCTAGCGGAAAAACCATCAGTCGCTAGAGATATAGCAAAAGTATTAAATTGTAAAAAAACTCAGGAAGGCTGCATCGAAGGCCCAGATTATATAGTTACCTGGTGTATAGGCCATTTAGTACAGCTTTATGAACCAGCGGAATATGATATAAAGTATAAAAAATGGTCCTTCGCTACCCTTCCTATAATTCCAGATAAATTTAAACTAAAGGCTAATCCTAAAACCTCAAAGCAATTTAATATTGTAAAAAATCTTATGGCAAACCCTGAAGTAGATAGTATAATATGTGCTACCGATGCTGGGAGAGAAGGTGAGCTTATATTTCGCTATACCTACAACCTTTCAGGCTGTCAAAAGCCCTTTATGAGGCTTTGGATTTCTTCAATGACAGATGCTGCAATAAAGGAAGGCTTTGAAAAGCTAAAGCCGGGTAAGGATTATAATAACCTGTATCTATCTGCAAAGTGCAGATCCGAAAGTGATTGGCTAGTAGGAATGAATGCAAGTAGGGCCTTTAGTGTAAAATATAACTCAAACCTGTCAATTGGAAGAGTACAAACCCCTACCCTGGCAATACTGGTAAACAGACATATTGAAAGGCAAAACTTTAAGCCAGAAAGTTACTATGAAATCAAAGCTATATATGATAATTTTGCCGGAACCTGGTTTGATGAAAAAACAAAGGAAACCAAGATTTTTGATAAAGCGAAGGCTCAGGAAATAGTAAAGAAGGTTAATGGCAAAAAAGGGGTTATAAAGGATATTAAAAATGAGGAGAAAAAGGAAGCTCCTCCCCAGTTCTTTGATTTAACTGAGCTTCAAAGAACCTGTAATAGAAAGCTTGGCTTTTCTGCATCAAAAGCTCTGGATATTGTTCAGAATTTATATGAAAAAAAGCTTGTTACCTACCCTAGAACTGATTCTAAATACCTAAGTCAGGATATAGTGCCAACATTAAAGGCTAGAATAAATGCTGTAAACAGCCCTGAATTCAATAAATATGTTGATTATATAAAAAAGCTGCCAAGTTATAACCTTGGAAAGAGATATATTGATGACAACAAGGTAAGCGACCACCATGCAATTATACCAACAGAGCAAGGTTCTAATAAAAACTCTTTATCTGGGGATGAAAAGAAGGTATATGATATAATAACCAAGAGATTTTTAGCAGTATTTCTCCCTAACTATGAATACATGGTTACAAGTATTATTTCATCAGTTGAGGATGAAAATTTTTTATCAAAGGGTAAAACCATACAAAGGCTAGGATGGACGAGTCTTTACAAAGATGATAAGGATGACCGTGATGATGACAAGGATGATCAGACCCTTCCAAAATGTGATGTAGGGGATAGTGTTGACGTTAAGGATGCTAAACTGGATAAAAAGCAAACAAAGGCTCCTCCTGCATACACCGAGGCAACCCTATTATCAGCAATGGAGCATGCAGGTAGATTTATAGATGATGATGAGTTAAAGGAACAGTTAAAGGATGGTGGCCTGGGTACTCCAGCAACAAGGGCTGCAATTATAGAAAGGCTTATTACGGTTGGATATATAACAAGGCAAAAGAAAACCCTGCTTCCAACAGAAAAAGGAATCAACCTAATAAGCATACTACCAAACGAGATTAAATCCCCAGAACTTACAGGAAAATGGGAAAAAGCACTAAACCTTATGGCAAAAGGGCAATATGTTCCTACAAAATTTATGGGTAGCATAATTAATTATTCTAAGTTCCTAATTGAAGAAGCTAAAAAGGGAAAAACTGTTGAATTTAAAAGTGAAGATAGACCTCAAAAACCTGCCTTCGGTAAATGTCCTGCCTGCGGCGCCGCTGTTTTTGAACATTCTAAAGGCTGGAGCTGTTCAAAATGGAAGGAAACGGGCTGCAAATTTGCAATCTGGATAGATGATAAGGGTTTAGCAAACTTCAATAAAAAGGTTACTGCCACAATGGCAAAGGCCCTTTTAAAAAATAGACGAGCTCAGGCTAAAGGACTAGTTAATCCAAAAACCAAAGAGAAATTTGATAATGATGTAATATTGGTAAATGAAAATGGATATTGGAATATAAAGGTAGACTTTGGAAACAATGCAAATAATAATGTATTAAATACTTCTACACCTAAAGCTCCAAAGGAAAACTCCATAAATCCAACTGTTACAACAAAATACCTTTGCCCCTCATGTAAGACTGGCCATTTAGTACATTCAGAAAATGGCAGATCTCAAGGTTGGGGCTGTGATAGATGGAGAGATGGCTGTAGATTTAGCATCCCTTCTGAAAAATGCGGCATAAAATTAGACCCATACCTTGAACAGATAGTAAATAATGGGCAAACAGATATTATAGAAAACTTTAAATCGCAAAAGGGAACCACCTTTTCTGCAAAGCTTGTAGTAAAGAACGGAAAACTTGAAATGGAATTTGCTGATAAAAACAAAAATGATCCTTCTAAAAAGCAGGAATCATAAGGCAATTAAAAAAATAAATGAGTCAGATTGCGAAGTAATTTTAATTATTTTCTAAATACAAATCAAAAATTCTATTACATTTTGTCTTTTTAAACATCCTAAGGTCGGACCAATACTGTAGGGCTGTTTAAAAAAACAAAATGTAAAGAATTTTACGATTTATATATAGACACTCAATCATGCGCATACTAACTGTATGTAAGTGATTGAGTAACAACGAAAAGAATTAAAAGGACGAGCAAGATGACTTATTTATTTTTTTAATATGCCTAAGAGCTTTTCCAAGCCTTTAATCCTAATTGGACATTTAAATTTGCTTATATTATAATAACTTTACAGATAGATTAAAATTTTATATATATAACTCGTATAGGCTTTATAATATGGTTTAAGCGTTTCTACAAGGATGCCGCAAACTCCTGACTACGGGTATATTTTCCTATTGAAAATATACTCCTGGCATACCCCAGGAGTTTTTATTTTTATCAGAAAGGATGTATACACAATGCAGTTACTAAAAGAAAAAATATTAAATGAAGGTAGAATAATCGGTTCAAACATACTTAAAGTGGATAATTTTATTAATCACCAGATTGATGTAGGATTAATGAATGAAGTAGGAAAGGAATTTAAAAAGAGGTTCAAGGATGAAAAAATAGATAAGATACTCACTATAGAAACCTCCGGCATTGGTATTGCCTGTATTGTCTCTCAATATTTCAACTCTGTTCCAGTTGTTTTTGCTAAAAAAACAGAATCCCTAACACTGGATAAGGATACCTATACAACTGAGGTTTTTTCCTTTACAAAGAAGATTTCATATACTGTAAAGGTAAGCAAAAGCTTTATAAATAAAGGAGAAAAAATTCTTATAATAGATGATTTCCTTGCAAATGGCTGCGCTGCTCTTGGATTGGTTGATATACTTAATCAGGCAGAAGCAGAGGCTGTTGGAATTGGTATTGTTATAGAAAAGGGCTTTCAGCCAGGAAGACAGGAACTCGAAAAAAGAGGACTTAGAGTAGAGTCTTTAGCTATTATTGATAGAATAGAAGATAGCAAGGTTTATTTTAAATAGCTTTAAAATGAGTAGTACATAAGGCATTATAAATAGCCCTGCACTACTCATTTTCATATATAATACACAATTTTCGAATTTATTTTAATGCTTGAATACTAAGTTAATATTTTTTAAGGACCTTATAGAACACTTTCTTTTTTCATTGAATCCAAAAATTTAATCTCATCTGCTCGTATATCCGTAAAATACCTGGTCTTCTCTTCTTGATCTTTATAGGATTTTACTCTTATACATCCACTAACCCCAATGAGTCTTCCCTTTTTTAAATACTCAACAAGTTTCTCACCATTATCAGTCCAATATGAGACAGGTATAAAGTCTGTTACTTTTTCACCATTTTTATTAGTATAATCCCTATCAGCTGCAATAGTAAATGAAAGTATCATACCAGAATCAAGGATTTTTAATTCTGCATCTCTAGTAAGTCTTCCAATTAACATTACTTTATTCATTATAAAAAACCTCCAACGCATTTTTCTGTAATTATTGCCATGTACATGGTTTTTTATAACAGTTTTCTATTACAATTTAGTAAAGCATACATAAAAAGCTGCTGACACAAAATTAATGTCAGCAGCTTTTTATTACTGTATTTTAAATGAGCTCTTTAATGATACAACTCTATTGAATACTAACTTTTCTGGAGTTGTATAATTTGTATCAACGTTGAAGAATCCAACCCTTACAAACTGGTATTTATCCTGTGGCTTTGCATCTTTTAAGCTTTCTTCCACAAATCCCTGGAGTATTTCCATTGAGTTTGGATTAATTCTCTCAAGGAAGGACTTTCCTTCCTGCTGCTCTTCATCAAGAATAAGTGGTTCAAAAAGTCTAATTTCAACAGGAACTGCATGCTTTACACTTACCCAGTGTATAGTACCCTTTACCTTTCTTCCTGTAAATCCACTTCCGCTCTTAGTTTCTGGATCATAGGTACATCTTATCTCAACAATATTTCCTGTCTCATCCTTTATAATCTCATTACATTTAATGAAGTATGCATCCTTAAGCCTTACCTCATTTCCTGGGAAAAGCCTGAAATACTTCTTAGGTGGATTTTCCATGAAATCCTCCTGGTCAATATATATTTCTCTACTAAATGGTACAAGACGTTTTCCCAACTCTGGATTGTCAAGATTATTATCCACTTCAAGCATTTCAACCTGATCTTCTGGATAGTTTGTAATAACAACCTTAATTGGTCTTAAAACTCCCATAACCCTTTTTGTCTTATAGTTTAAATCTTCTCTAATAAAATAATCAAGCATCTGTGAATCAACCATGCTGTTTGCCTTTGCAACACCAATCTCTCTGCAGAACTTTCTTATAGCTTCAGGTGTACAGCCTCTTCTTCTTAATCCTGCAATGGTAGGCATTCTTGGGTCATCCCATCCATCAACAACACCCTCTTCTACAAGCTGCTTTAAGAATCTTTTGCTCATAACAGTGTTTGTAAGGTTAAGTCTTGCAAACTCTATCTGTCTTGGAGTATGCTCCATTTCACATTCAGCTACAACCCAGTCATAAAGAGGTCTGTGGTCTTCAAACTCAAGAGTACATATTGAATGTGTAACTCCTTCTATGGCATCCTCAATTGGATGAGCATAGTCATACATAGGATATATACACCACTTATCACCTGTGTTGTGATGTGTTGTATGAGCTATTCTGTATATTATAGGATCCCTCATATTAATGTTAGGTGATGCCATATCTATTTTAGCTCTTAATACCTTTTCTCCATCCTTAAACTCACCTTTTCTCATTCTTTCAAAAAGATCAAGGTTTTCCTCAACTGTTCTGTTTCTATATGGGCTTTCTTTTCCTGGTTCTGTCAAGGTTCCCCTGTACTCCCTTATCTCCTCTGCAGATAGGTCGCATACAAAGGCCTTGCCCTTTTTAATTAAAAAAACTGCCCTATTATACATTTCATCAAAGTAATTTGAAGCAAAGAACAGGTTTTCCCATTCAAATCCTAACCATCTTACATCCGCTTCTATGGATTCAACATATTCTGTATCTTCCTTTATTGGGTTTGTATCATCAAAACGAAGATTTGTTTTTCCTTTAAATTCATCAGCCAGCTCAAAGTTTAAAACTATTGATTTTGCATGGCCTATATGTAAATATCCATTTGGTTCTGGCGGAAAACGAGTGATTATTTCTTGATGCTTACCAGATTTTAAATCCTCTATAACAATATTTTTAATAAAATTCGATGTACTAGATGTATTGTTCTCCATCTCCATCTAATTCCCTCCTCTTCAATGCACAACTTATATTATCCTCTATATTTAATTAAATATATCACAAAAATGGATTTTTTTCTACTTATACAGTATAAAACTTTAATTCACTATTTAGGGATAATGCGTAGCATCCTACCTGGGGTTATCTGTAATAGACCGTGAAGGTCAAGAAATATTGCTTCCGTCGACTACTCCGCTCGCAAAGAAGTTGTAAGATGTCAAAATGGCGACAGCCTAAGAACTTTCTATCACATGAAAAACAGTGGAAACCGAGGTGTCGGGGCATTTAACCCCTTGGAAAAACTTCGAACGAAGTGTTAGAAATTCTTGATT
>DAMCZI010000069.1:0-17401 GCA_032095175.1 Clostridiaceae bacterium | reverse complement strand
TGACATCTTACAACTTCTTTGAGAGCGGAGTAGTCGACGGAAGCAATATTTCTTGGCCTTCACGGTCTATTAGGGATAAACCTGGATAGGATGCTACGCATTATCCTTTAAATGCAATGTTAAGTTTCTGATTTTATAAGGAATTATAGAGGGGGAATACAAATATAAATAGATATAGAGACAGTGTAAAAATTCTATTATGCTACATCATGCTAAAAGTACTATGAGAATGGAATGAGGGAGTAGGATATGGAATTTTAGTATGCTATGTAAAGTTTGATATGGGGGGAAGAGGGTTGAATTTATTTGGGTTTAGAGCTGAGGAGCTGTCGGAATCAAACTTGGGGTTAACCTCGAGGGAGGCTGAAGCAAGACTCCGTAAATATGGATTTAACGAAATAGTTAAAAGAAAGAAAACATCTCCTGTAGTTATCTTTTTATCACAATTTAATGATTTTATAACTTGGGTATTGATTGCAGCCACTATAATATCGGGATTTATGGGAGAAAGAGCTGATGCATATACCATAATTATAATTGTCATTATGAATGCTATATTAGGGTTTATTCAAGAATTTAGAACTGAGAAATCACTAGAAGCTCTAAAAGAATTGGCAGCCCCAACTGCAAAGGTTTTAAGGGATGGAAGGCTTATGCTTATAAAGGCAAAAGAGGTTGTGGTTGGTGATATATTGGAGGTTGAGGCGGGAGATAGAATATCAGCGGACTGTATTCTAATATCAGGTGATGGAATACACTGCGATGAATCTATTCTCACTGGTGAATCAGTTCCAGTGGAAAAGATAGTACATGGAGGAAAGGGAAAATATTCTGGAGCTAATACGTTGTATATGGGTTGCAATGTAACCCATGGAAAGGGAATGTTAAAGGTAATAGCCACTGGAATGGATACAGAGGTAGGGAAGATAGCCAATATGCTTCAAGAGATAGAGTCTGCACAAACTCCTCTTCAACACAAATTAGACAATTTAGGTAAGATTTTGGTTGTTGGCTGCCTTGTAATATGTGGAGTTGTAACTGGTGTTGGAATATTAAGGGGAGAGGATGCATATCAGATGTTTCTGGTTGGTATAAGCCTGGCTGTTGCAGCGATTCCTGAGGGGCTTCCTGCAATAGTTACGGTCTCGCTGGCCATAGGTGTTCAAAAAATGATGAAAAATAATGCTCTTGTAAGAAAACTTCCGGCTGTAGAAACCCTTGGATGTACAAATATCATTTGCTCAGATAAGACAGGGACACTTACTCAAAATAAAATGACTGTTAAAAGAGTTTACATATCCAGGGATTATTGTGAGGTAGCCGGAGATGGATATAGTATCAAGGGTGATATACTTTGTAAGGGAAGAAAAATAGGTGTGGAGAGAAATGACATAAAAAAGCTTATGGAATGCTGTGTTATATGTAACAATGCCTCTATACCTGAAGAAAATAAAGGTATATTAGAAAAGGGAATAAAGTATTCTGGAGATCCTACAGAAATCGCACTTTTAATAATGGCTGGAAAGCTTGGATTTTTTAAGGGGAAAATGTTAAGGGGTACTAAATTAATAAAGGAGAATCCATTTGATTCTGATAGAAAAATGATGTCAATTGTATGCAGGTATAATGGTAAAAAGCTCATGTATGCAAAGGGTGCACCTGAAAAGATGATTGCAAGGTGCAGCAGTATTCTTATAAATGGTGAAATAACTCCAATGTCAAATGATATTCGTAAGTCTATTTTAAATTCAAATGATAAAATGGCAAAGGATGCACTGAGAGTCATTGCAGCAGCATATAAAGAAATGGATGAGGGAGAAAGTTCTTCAAAGGAAGATAAAATGATCTTTATAGGTTTAATAGGAATGATTGACCCTCCAAGGCAGGAGGTAAAGGATGCAATTATTGAGTGTAGAACGGCAGGCATTACACCGGTTATGATAACTGGAGATCATAAGTTGACTGCTCAGGCAATAGCAAAGGAATTAAGAATGCTTGATGATGATGATATGGTGGTTACTGGTGATGAGATAGATAAAATGAATGATGCACTTTTTGAAAAGGTTGTAGATAAGATAAAGGTTTTTGCAAGGGTAAGCCCTTCTCATAAATATAGAATAGTAAAGTCGTTAAAAAAGAAGAACATTGTTGTTGCTATGACAGGGGATGGAGTAAACGATGCACCTGCAATAAAGGAAGCAGATATAGGAATATCTATGGGCATATCTGGAACAGATGTAACAAAGGAAGCATCATCAATGATACTCCTAGATGATAACTTTGCTACTATTGTTTCCGCAGTTAGAGAAGGCAGGGTAATATATGACAATATAAGAAAGTTTATAAGATATCTTCTTTCTTGTAATATAGGAGAAGTGCTTACAATGTTTGCTGCATCGATTATGAGCCTTCCTATACCTCTTCTTCCGATACAAATATTGCTTGTTAATTTGGCTACAGATGGCCTTCCTGCTATGGCGTTAAGTCTTGAACCAGCAGAGAAGGATGTAATGATAAGAAAACCCAGGGGTAGAAATGAAAGTATATTTTCTGATGGCTTATGGGGAAAGATAGTTTTAAGAGGAGCTTTAATAGGATTATGTACGATTGTAGCATTTGCCATGTCCCTTGTTTTCTTTGGAGGAAATGAAAAACTTTCAAGAACTGTTGCATTATGTACCCTTGTAATGTCGCAGCTGTTCCATGTATTTGAATGTAAATCTGAGAGACATTCAGTGTTTAGAACTGGATTTTTCAGCAATAAGTATTTAGTCCTTGCTGTTTTATCATCTGTCGTAATGCTTGTGCTAACAGTATATAACCCATGGCTTCAGGGGATATTTAAGACCCAGGGGCTAATGTTGATACACTGGGGAATAGTGCTTGCTTTTTCCGGTACTATTTCATTGATTTCGAGCTTGTTTTGGTATAAATAGAAAAAAGAAAGAGGGCATATGATTTTTTCATATGCCCTCTATCTTATTTGCTGTCTTTGGCGAACTCTTTGAACTTTTTGGTCAACTGGGACTAAATCCTTTTTAGTTGTAAGATTTCGTACATTTAAAATCTTTAAAACATCGCTGTTTTCTTTACCCTTTTTGCCCTTCAAGCCCTGAATAACTACCAAATGTCCCTGGTTTAACTGTATGAAGGAAGGCTTTTTAAACCAGCGTTTCTGCTTATACTGGCATCTTGCAATTGCTTTGCTTCTTTCAGGCTTAACAAGTACATCAACTTTTATAATGTTATAAATCCATAGAATTGTTTTGGTAGTTATCTTTACGCTGAGGACGTGACCCTGAACCTGTGTCAATCTGTCTCCATATTTGTCTACATAGGCATTGGTATATGCCTTAGCTAGTTTTTCTTTAAAACTCATATATCTATCCCCTTCGCTAATATTTTATCATTTATATATACAATGATGATTATATCATATTTTATAATTCCCTCGTAGTAGGAATTTAATAAATTTATTTTCTTTACAATATATGTAGTATTTTACCACAGATTGTTTGAATAAAATACCTTTTTGTATTATAATGATAACAGCAGATATTTGGTGTTATAACATAATTGAAAAAACTTGTAGTATAAAGGGTTTAGCTGTTATATATGCCTGTTGATTTTAAGTTTATTTGATACCGCTTTTTTCTATGTTTTACAATGAGTTGTGAGAATTTTCTTTAAAATATATGCTATAATAGTGTATTGTGGGTGATAGACTTGATTGGAATGCACGTGGAAGTAAATGGAATAGTCCAGGGGGTAGGGTTTAGGCCCTTTATCCACAAACTAGTTAAGCAGTATAACTTAACTGGATGGGTAAAAAACACCTCCAGTGGTGTAATAATTGAAGTTGAAGGAAAAAAAGAAATTCTACAAAATTTTTTTGATGATATAAAGGACAAAAGTCCTAAGCTTTCAGAAATTGAAAAAATTTCCTTTGAATTTTACGAAAATTTGAAAGAATATAAAGGTTTTGAAATTATAAAAAGTACAGATGATAATGAAAAATTTACCTTGATATCACCGGATGTATGCATATGTGATGATTGCCTAAAAGAGTTATTTAGTTCAGATGACAGAAGATATAGATTTCCATTTATAAACTGTACTAACTGTGGGCCAAGATTCACAATTATTAAGGATATACCCTATGATAGGGATAAAACAACAATGAATGTTTTTCCTATGTGCAGTGAATGTAAAAGTGAATATAAAGATATTGAAAATAGAAGATATCATGCACAGCCGGATTGTTGCTATGAATGTGGTCCGAGGTTAATTTTTTATGATGCTTCAGGTAAGGAGATAGATGGAGATTCCATAAGTATGGCAAAGGATATTTTAAAAAAAGGAAAAATCCTTGCAGTTAAAGGCTTAGGAGGAATACATCTTGCCTGTGATGCTAGGAACATTGATGCTGTATTTGAATTAAGAAAAAGAAAACATAGAGATGAAAAACCATTTGCATTAATGTGCAGAGATGTGGAGACGGTAAAAAAATGGTGCTATTTATCAGATAGTGAAATGAAACTTTTAACAAGTCACAAAAGGCCAATAGTACTTTTGAAGAAAAAAGGAGATAGCCTTAAGCATATTTCATTAGACAACAATAATTATGGAGTAATGCTCCCCTACACACCTATACATTATTTATTATTGGATGATGAAATAGATACACTTGTTATGACTAGTGGTAATCTATCAGACATTCCTATTATCTACAAAAACCATGAGGCATTAGAGGGGTTAATGGGAGTAGCAGATGCTTTCCTTCTTAACAACAGAGACATAAATATAAGATGTGATGATTCACTTATGATGGTTTTTGAAGGCAGGGAATATCCTTTTAGAAGATCCAGGGGGTATGTACCCTTCCCAATAAAGGTTGAAACAAATTTAGGACAAGTTCTAGGATGTGGTGCGGAGCAGAAAGCTTCTTTTGCTGTTACAAAGGAAAATTATGTATTTATAAGTCAGCATGTTGGTGACTTGAAAAATATAGAGACACTTAAGCATTATGAGGATCAAATTGAACACTTTAAAAAGCTTTTTAGAATTGAACCACAAAAAATTGTATGTGATCTTCATCCAGATTACATGTCTACTAATTACGCAGAAGAACAGTCACAGGAGAAAAAGATACCAATTGTATATGTTCAGCATCATCATGCCCATATGACTTCATGTATGGCAGATAATAATTTGAATAATAAAGTAATAGGAATCATTTGGGATGGAACAGGATATGGTACTGATGGCGGAATATGGGGAGGAGAATTCCTTATAGGCGATTATTCAAGCTTTATTAGGGAAGGAACTATAATGCCTGTAATTCTTCCAGGGGGAGATAAATCAATAAAGGATATTTATAGAATAGGTTATTCCCTTATAAATGCTTCAATTGGATTCATACCTGAAAAATATAAGAAAACAGATGATGCAGATGAAGTAATAAGGATGATTGAAAAAGGATTTAATTGCCCCCAAGCAACCAGCATAGGAAGACTTTTTGATGGTATTGCAGCTATTCTTGGTATAAAGGATAGAGCTTCCTATGAAGGCCAAGGGGCTATAAAACTTGAAAGCTGCTGTATAGATACTGATGATTCATATTCTTTTAATATAATTTCAAATAAAGAGCTTTTGGTATTCGATTGGAGAAAAATGATAAAGCAGATCCTTGATGATAGTGAAAAGAGTATGGAAGTTGGATTTATTTCAGCAAAGTTTATAAATACATTGGTGAAAATGGCTGTGGAAATGACTGAAAAGTTATCAGCTAAATATGGTATTAAGGATGTTGTGCTGTCTGGTGGGGTGTTTCAAAATAGATATCTATTAGAAAAAATTAAAGGAAGCCTTTCAGGTCATGGATTTAATGTATATAATCACAGAAGGGTTTCAACAAATGATGAGGGGATATCCCTGGGGCAGGTAATGATAGCATCAAATGGAGGTGGATACGATGTGTCTGGCAGTGCCATTAAAAATTAAAGAAATAAATGATAAAGAAGCGGTCGCTGAGGTTGAAGGAATAACAAGAAAGATAAGATTGGATTTTATTGATGACATTAAAATAGGTGATTATGTTATTGTTCATGCTGGCTTTGCTATAGAGAAACTAGAAGAGGAGCATGCCCTTTTGAATCTTAAGATAATCAAGGAGGTAACCGATGCTTTGGCAGGAATTTAAAAAACCAGGTAATGCAAAAAAAATGCTTGAGGCAATTAACAAAATGGATATAAAACCTGTAAAGCTAATGGAGATATGCGGTACTCACACAATGGCAATTGCAAAATCAGGAGTTAAAAGCTTGCTGCCTGAAAGGGTAAAAATAATATCTGGACCAGGCTGTCCTGTTTGTGTTACTCCTGCCGAGGCCATTGATGAGGTTTTAAAGCTGGCAAAACACAAGGATGTAATAATTGCAACCTATGGGGATATGATAAAGGTACCAGGCTCTAAGTATGGTGAAACACTAGAAAAATTAAGAGCTATGGGCTCAAATGTTGAAATAGTTTATTCAGCTATGGATGCTATTGAAATTGCTAAGAACAATACTCAAAAGGAGGTTGTTTTTCTTGGAGTAGGTTTTGAAACCACAACTCCAGGAACCGCAATTGCTATTAAAGAGGCAATAGATACAGGTTTAAATAATTTTTATGTTTTTTCAATGCATAAGCTGGTGGAACCAGTACTTAAAACACTTCTTTCGATGGAGGACCTTAATATAGATGGTTTTATATGCCCTGGTCATGTTGCTGTAATACTTGGGGAGAAAGGCTTTGAGTTTTTACCTCAGGAATATAAAAAGCCATCTGTAATTGCAGGCTTTGAAACCATGGATATTGTTACTGCAATATATAGCCTTCTAAATCAGATTAAAGAGGGAAGAGCGGAACTTGAGAACCTCTATGTAAGAGCAGTATCAAAGGAAGGCAATAAAAGGGCAAAGGATATGATATTTAAGTATTTTGAGCCCTGCGATGATATATGGAGAGGAATTGGTTCAATAGGAGGCAGTGGATTAAAAATAAAAGATGAATACCAAAGGGTAGATGCAGCTAAAAGATTCTCTATAAGCTATGAAATTTCCAATATAAAATCACCATGTAGGTGTGGTGAAATAATAAAGGGAAAAGCATCCCCTGTTGAATGCCCTGTTTTTTCTAAGGCATGCACTCCAGAAAATCCACTTGGACCATGCATGGTATCAAGTGAGGGTGCTTGTGCAGCATATTATAAATATCAGATGCTATGAGGTGTACAAAATGGATGAATATATTACTCTTGCCTATGGAAGTGGAGGAAAGAAAACTTCACAATTAATAGATGAAATAATTGTACCTGCTTTTAACAATTCGGAGCTTTCAAAGCTTAATGATGGTGCAATACTTAATGGCAGTGAAAAACTGGCTTTTTCTACTGACAGCTTTGTTATAAGCCCGTTATTTTTTCCTGGAGGTGATATAGGTAAGCTTTCAGTGTGCGGTACAGTAAACGATGTATGCATGTGTGGAGGAGAACCTAAATATCTAAGCCTTAGTTTTATAATCGAAGAAGGTTTTTTGAGGGATGATCTTATTAAAATAGTTGATTCTATTAAAAAAACTGCTAAGGAGTGTGGCGTAATAATTGCTACAGGTGATACTAAGGTAGTTGAAAAGGGAAAAGGAGACGGAATTTATATAAATACTGCAGGAATTGGGTTTTTAAAGCATGAAGGTTTATCTAGAGAAAAAATAAAAATTGGAGATGCTGTTATAGTTTCAGGAACAATGGGTGATCATGGAATTTCTGTAATGGCTGCAAGAAATGACTTAATTACTGGTAATGGATTAGTATCAGATTGTCAGCCTCTTAACAAGATTTCCAAAGAGATACTTAAATATGGTGATGATGTTAGAATAATGAGAGATCCAACGAGAGGTGGACTAGCCACTACCCTTAATGAATTTGTTGAGGGAATGGATTTTTCAATACTTATTGATGAAGATACAGTTCCGCTTAAGGAATCCGTTGTGAATGCCTGTGAAATACTAGGGTTAGATCCTCTTTATTCTGCAAATGAGGGTAAAGTTGTTTTTATAGTTTCTAAGGATAAGGCAGAGGATGTTTTAAGTGATATAAGAAAGCTTCCGGAGGGAAAGGATGCAGCGATAATAGGAAAAGTGACAGATGAGTATAAAGGCAAGGTAGTTTTAAAGACACCCCTTGGAGGAAGTAGAATATTGTCTAAATTGACAGGAATGCAGCTCCCAAGGATTTGTTGACATAAAAAATGCATAATTCTCTAAAAATGAGACAAATTATGCAGTTTTTTTTAAATTGGGATAGTTATTTTTCTGTCAATGATATATACTATCTATGGATTACTTAATAGTTTAATTTTAGGAGGTGATTTAATGCAAGAATTTAAATCTGCTGAGATTAAAAAGGGTGAAATAGTGACTCTTGCAGAAAAAATGAAGAAAGCTGGTAAAAGGCTTCTTATGATTCATGGTTATGTAGATAAGGAAGGACAAAATGTTGTATGCTACCAATATGAAGTAGGCAACTGTGTTGAATCCTATTCCGTAAAGGGAGAAAGTGAATTGCCAACAATATCACATTTATACGACTTGTCTGCATCATGGCCAGAGGAAGAAATTTATGAATTAATGGGAATTAATTTTGAAGGCTTAAAGATGAGAGGAAGGTTATTCCTTCCGGACACAATGCTTGAGGGAAAGGGACATATAATTGTTTCGCCTCTTGGTGAACTAAGGGAAAAGGCATTAGGGTTAAAGGAGGAATAATATGAGTTATACAATACCAATAGGTCCTTACCATCCATCTCTTGAAGAACCTATACATGCAAAGCTGTATACAGAGGGAGAGGTAATAAAGGACGCTGAAGTTTTTATTGGATATAACCACAGAGGAATAGAGAAGCTGGCAACAGAAAGAAATTTTATACAGACTCTTGTGCTTGTTGAAAGAGTTTGTGGAATATGCTCTCATTCACATCCATTAACATATGCAATGGCAGTAGAGAACATTGCTCAAATGGAAGTACCAAAGAGAGGACAATATATAAGAGTAATAATGGCTGAGCTTGAAAGACTTCATTCTCATTATCTATGGATGGGTCTAGCATGCCACCTAATAGGCTTTGACAGCATGTTCATGTATATCTGGAATGCCAGAGAAAAGGTAATGGATATACTAGAAGAGATATCAGGAAATAGAGTAAATTATGGAATGAATATAATAGGTGGGTCTAGAAGAGACATCACCGATGATATGAGAAAAAAAGTACTTTCAATGCTTGATGAGATGAATGAACCAAATAAGAGAATGATGGAAATATTTACTCAGGATAAAACCCTTGCTTTAAGAACCAAGGGGGTAGGACTTCTTCCAACAGAAGATGCATTAAGAATTGGAACAGTAGGACCTCATGCTAGAGCATCCGGATTAAAAATTGATGTAAGAAAAGATGCGCCATATTCATCCTATGATGATTTTGAATTTGATATACCTGTACTTGATGGATGTGATGTATGGTCAAGAGTTGCTGTAAGAATGCTTGAGGTTGAGGAAAGTATAAAGATTATAAAGCAAGCTATTAATGGCCTTCCAGAGGGACCAATAAACCTTGGAGTAAAGCTTCCAAAGGTACCTGCTGGAGAATTTACTGCAAGACATGAGGCTCCAAGAGGAGAAGTAATATATTATGTAGTAACCGATGGAGGACAAACCAACTATAGAGTAAGTATACATGTTCCAACCTTTAAAACAGCATCCACAGTTGAATTTATGTTAAGAGGCAACACTATTGCTGATTCAGGATTGATTATAGCAAGTATTGATCCATGTTTCTCATGCTTGGACAGGTAATGATATTATGCATGAACTATCAATAACTGAGGGCATATTAAAAATTGCAGTAAGTGAGGCAGCTAAGAACAATGTTATAAAGGTCTTAAGCATAAAACTTAAAATAGGAGAATTATCAGGGGTAATCCCTGATCTTATACAGGAATACTTCAACATAATAAGCAGTGATACAGTTGCTCACAATGCAAAAATAATAGTTGAAAGAGTTCCAGGCAGGATAAAATGCCTTGACTGTGAAGTGGAAAGCCCAATAGAGAGAATGAGAATAAAATGTCCAGCTTGTGGAAGCTTTAACGTAAAAATTATTGCAGGAAGAGAATATTATGTGGACAGTATGGAGGTTGAGTAAATGGAGATAAAGGTTGTAAAGCAGATTTTAGAGTGGAATGAAGACTGCAGCAATGAAGTAAAGAAATTATTAAGGCAAAAGGGTGTATATTTAATAAATGTAATGGGTTCACCTGGAGCAGGAAAAACCACTTTAATTGTTGAGATGATTAAAAGGCTTTCAAAGAGGTATAAAATCGGAGTAATTGAAGGAGATATAGCAGGACAGATAGATGCAGAGAAAATAGATGCCCTTGGTATTCCAGTAGTACAGCTGAATACAGAAGGTGCATGCCATATAGAAGCTATGTCAATACAGCATATTCTTCAATATTTCAACCTTGATGATATAGACATAATAATGGTAGAAAACATAGGAAACCTTGTTTGCCCAGCTGAATTTAACATAGGTGAGGATATCAGAATAGCAATATTAAGTATACCTGAAGGTGATGACAAGGTGGAAAAATATCCTTTAATGTTTGCTACATCTGAAAGCCTTGTATTGAACAAATATGATATGATGGATTATTTTGAATTTGACGATAAAAGAGTTGAAATGACGGCAAAAGATATGAACCCTAAAATTGATATATTTAGAGTTTCATCAAAAAAACAAAATGGACTTGACGATCTTACAGCTTGGTTAACAAATAAGGTAGAAAACAAAATAAATAAATAAAAAAGGGGGGATTTCCTTGAGAAAAACAAAGCTTAGTGCGGTGATATCAACCTCTATACTATGCTATATAATTTGGTTATGGTATACGGAAAGCTTAGCAACTCAGGAACTCATCACTGGTGCTGTGGTAAGTGTTTTAGTTGCTTTATTTACAGCTAGATTTTTTATTCATGAGGATGCATTCCATCTTTTTAAGCCTAAATACTTAGGTAATGCTATACTATATATATTTGTATTCATAAAAGAATTAGTCAAAGCTAACATCGACGTAGCAAAAAGAGCATTAAATCCAAAGTTGCCTATAAAGCCTGGTATTGTAAAGGTGCCTACTGAAATGAAATCAGATTATGGACTAGCTATGCTGGCAAATTCAATTACTCTTACTCCAGGAACTATTACAATGGATATAGCTGAGGAAAATGGAAAAAACTTTATATACATTCATTGGATAGATGTAGCTACAACTGATTCTAAGAAGGCTGGAGAGGCAATTAAGGGAACTCTAGAAAATTGGGTAAGGAGGATCTGGAGATAATGGGAAATGATTTGCTTATAGCAGGAATCTTTATTTTAGCCCTTGCCCTTATACTAATATACAGAGTGGCAAAGGGGCCACATGTTGTAGATAGGGCTGTTGCATCGGACTGTATAGATGTTCTTACATCCCTTGCATTGATACTATTTGCAGTTTACAGCAAAAGAAGTATATACCTTGATATATCATTAGTAGTAGCACTTTTAGGATTTATAGGAACAGTACTAATCTCAAAATATCTGGAGGGAAGATTATGATTATAGTTGCGGATATTTTCATAGTACTAGGCTGCTTTTTTGCTCTTGCTGGAACGATTGGACTTATAAGAATGCCTGATGCATATACGAGAATGCAGTCAAGTACTAATATATCAACCCTTGGAGCCCTGGGTGTCATAATTGGGGCTGCAATAAGAGCTTTTGGTTCTGGTGGAGGGACAAGCATAGCGATGGGATTAAAGATAATATTGATTGGTTTGTTTATAGTTATCACAAGTCCAATTGCAGGACATGCAATCTGTAAAGCGGCTTACAAATCTGGCGTAAAATCAGTAAAAATGGTATGCGACGAGTATGGGAGGGATAATCCTAATGAGTAGTATTATGATTTTCTTAAATATCTTTGTAATACTAGGCATAATAGCTTCTGCAATACTAACAGTTCATTTTGAGGATTTACTATCCTCCATAATAGCTATAGGAATAACTGGAGCCTTTGTTGCTCTTGAATTTATAATTCTTCATGCTCCAGACGTTGCTATAGCGGAGGCTTCAGTAGGGGCAGTATTGTCTCCTGTAATATTTATAGTAGCCCTCAAGAAGGTTAAGGGGGGAAAAGAATGAAAAAGTTTTTCACATACTTTTCACTTGCAGTAATTGGTGTTATGGGAATCTATGTTATGTTTGAAATGGCAAAAATGACTGGAAATGTGCCAACCTATGATGGAATAGCAAAACTTATTGTAGACAGGACAATTGAAGGGACACATGCGATAAACTCTGTTACAGCAGTTGTATTTGACTTTAGAGGTTATGATACATTAGGAGAGTCCTTTGTTCTCTTTACAGCTATATCCTGTTCGGCAGCAGTGTTGAGAAAGGGAGTTGCAGCAAGGAGGGAATCTAATGAAGAAAAACATTAAATCCAAGAATATTATTGTTGAGACTGCAGCAGATGTATTTATGCCTATAGGATTAATACTTGGAATTTATGTTATACTCCATGGCCACCTAAGCCCAGGAGGAGGATTCCAGGGTGGAGTAATAGTTGCTTCAGCTGTAGTACTTGTATATTTTGCTTATGGAAATGAAGGATTAAAAAGGACATTTAAGCTTGATGTTTTAAAGAAGGGCGAGGCTGTAGGTGCAATGATGTATGCAGCATTTGCATTTATTGGAATAGTTTTTGGTGCGAACTTCTGTAAAAACATTTTTATGGACTTAAGCAACTCAGGAAAACCAGGAGAATTATTTAGTTCAGGAACAATATTTTTTATGAATTTCTCTGTCGGTTTCAAGGTACTACTAGGAATCGGATTCTTAATACTCTTTATGCTTGGGCTTCTAGTTGACTCAGGCAATAAAGAAAATGAATAGAAAGAGGTGGTTGCCTTGTTGTATATGAATTATATTGCTTCCTTTATCTTGATAATATTAGGCTTATATACAATGATTGTTAAGAAAAATATTATGAAGATAGTAATAGGAATGGGACTTATGGATTATGGAATAAATTTACTGCTTATCAGCATTGGATTCAGAAATGGTGGAACAGCTCCAATTTTCACTTCAGGTGAGGTAAATGGAGCCGCAACAGTTTTTGTGGATCCAGTACCTCAAGCACTAACACTTACATCAATAGTTATTGGTGCCTGTGTAACTGCTCTTGCATTATCCATAGTAATAAAGATTAAGGAGCACTATGGTACCCTTGATGCTGATAAGATAAGGAGGTTAAACGGATGACAAGCCATTTACCAATAATAGCAGTTTTAACTCTATTCGTCTCTGCATTTATAACAGCATTAATAGGGAATAAATTCGAAAATCTTAGAAAATTAGTGGTATTGGTTGGAACAACAGTGCCTCTAGTACTAATGATAATGCTTTTTAGACCTGTTATGCTTGAGGGAAAAATTCTTACCTACTGGATGGGAAACTGGAAGCCAGTTTCTGATTATGCAATAGGTATTGGTCTTGAAATAGATGCTTTAAGTCTGTTCTTTGCATTTATTATAACCCTTGCTGTTTTGATATCATCAATTTATTCATTTAAGTATTTAAGTAGAGACAATGGCAAGGATAAGTATTATGTAATATTCCTACTTCTTTCAGGAAGTATGCTTGGATTTGTTTTAACCGGAGACCTATTTAACATGTATGTAATGCTTGAAATAATGACCTTTGCAGCAATTGGTCTTACTGCTTTTAGAAACCATCTGTATAAGTCAATAGAGGCCTCATTCAAGTATCTTGTAATAGGTTCCTTAGGTTCATCCTTGATTTTACTTGGAACAGTACTTTTATATTCTCAGCTTCATACATTAAACCTTGCTCAGATAGCTGGATTACTTCATAACAATTATACTCCTGTGACTATCCTAGCATTGGCATGTATGCTTACTGGATATGCAGTTAAGGCATTTTTGGTTCCATGCCACACATGGCCACCAGATGCACATATGTCAGCACCATCATCAGTATCAATGATACTTTCTGGTGTTATGAGTAAGACTGGTGTATATGCTTTAATAAGAATATTATTTACTTTATATCAGAGCATGAATCTGCCACAGATGCAGTTTTTAATAGTATTCTGGGGAACAGTTACAATGGTTGTTGGTGTTACAATGGCACTAGCCCAGAATGACTTTAAGAGACTTCTTGCTTTCCACAGTATTTCACAGATTGGATATGTTGTTACTGCCCTTGGACTTTCAACTGCAATTGGTTTAACTGGAGGACTTTATCATGCATTAAACCATGCAATGTTTAAATCATTACTTTTCTTGAGTGCTGGTGCAGTTTTATATGCAACTGGAACTACTGATTTAAGTAAGCTTGGAGGTCTTGCAAAGAAAATGCCTCAGACAGCTATATTGTTCTTAATAGGAGCATTTTCAATAAGTGGTATACCTCCATTCAATGGATTTGTTTCAAAGTGGCTAATTTATCAGGCAACATATGAAGCAGGGTATGCACCTATTACAATAATTGCACTTGTTGTCAGTGTTATGACACTTGCATCCTTTGTAAAGGTAGCACAGTCAGTATTCTTTGGACAGCTTCCAGAGGAATATGAAAATGTTAAAGAAACTCCTCTTTCAATGAGAATACCTATGATGGTACTTGCAGCTATATGCTTTGTTGGAGGAATAATTCCATCAATAGTTAACGATTATCTAATTGCACCAGCTGTTAGTGCAGTTATGAATGTTGGTAAATATATTAATGTAATGATGGGAAATGGTTATGCTGAGAAGATGTTTAAAGAAGCAATACCAGCTGTTAAGGTTGATTATCATGTAACAGGATATAATCCAACAGCATGGTTGGTAGTTGCAATTATAATTCTTGTTGCAGTACTTCTTATTTCTATGATAGGCGGATTTAGACCTTCAAGATATACTGCTCTTGATGAAGTTGCTGTTACTAAACAGGAAGTATTCTTCAGTGGTGAAGAAAGCGAACATTCACATGTAAGTGGAAACGACCTTTTCTGGGGATTTAAATATAATCTAAGGCACTACTTTGATTTTATGCACAAATCCCATAGTGGTATAGTTAATGATTATGTACTCTGGGTTGTATCTACTCTTGCAATTTTAATAATATACGTGTTCGTATTTTTAGGATAAGGGGGGACGGGATGTGCAAGATATTTTAAAATACCTCTTTAATATATTGATATTTCCAGGCTTTCTGTTTTGTTTCTTTGCAGGACTTTTGCTTGCTGGTATAGATAGAAAGCTTGTAGCTAAAATGCAAAGAAGAATAGGACCTCCTATACTTCAGCCCTTTTATGATTTCTTTAAACTACTTGGAAAGGAAACTATAATACCAGGGACTGCAGCTAGAAGGACTTTCCTTGCAGCACCAATAATTGGACTTGTAGCTTTGGTTACAGTATCACTTTTTATACCAATACCAGGGCTTAAGATATTCGATGGTGTTGCTGATATGATAGTTGTACTTTATCTATTAACAATACCAGCTGTTTCTCTTATTATAGGAGGTTCAGCTTCTGGATCACCATTTGCAGCTGTAGGTATATCAAGAGAAATGGTTGCAATGATATCCTATGAATTACCATTGGTAATATCTCTTTTAGCCATCGGTAAAAAGGTTGGAGGAGATACACTTACATTTTCATTATCAAAGATAATGGAGTATCAGGTTGTTAATGGTCCTATGATAATACACTGGAGCTTAATACCTGCTGCTATTGCAATGCTTCTTGTAATTCCATGCAAGGTTGGAAGCTCACCATTTGACGTTGCTGAAGCAGAAATAGAAATTTGTGAGGGACCACTTGTTGAGTATAGTGGAGCACCTCTTGGAATATTTAAGCTTAACCATGCAATTAAGATGTATATAATTACATCACTATTTGTTACTCTTTTCTTAAGTGGTAAGGGATTATTCCTTATGGGAGAGGGTGCACTGATAATTGCAGTGAACACATTGATTCAATTTGTATTAAGTGCAATAATAGTTGCCCTTTCAATTTCATTACTTAAAGCAGCTACTGCAAGAATAAGGGTAGAGCAGTTATTTAAGTTCTATTGGACTTACCCTACTATACTTGCTGTAATAAGCTTTGTACTTGTTTGGTTGGGCATGTAAGAGGAGGTGTTACTTTGTTTAAAGGGTTAATTGAAAAAGGATCAGGAAAGTCTCCGTGGCTTTATCATGTAAACACAGGATCTTGCAACGGATGTGATATAGAATTGGTATCTGTAATAACACCAAGGTATGATGCTGAGAGACTTGGCTTTAAGCTTGCTGGTTCTCCAAAGCACGCTGATATAGTTGTAGTTTCAGGACCTATAACAGAACAATCAAGGGAAAGACTTGTAAGAATATTATCTCAAGTACCTGAACCAAGGGTTATAGTGTCCATTGGTTCATGCCCTGTTTCTGGAAATGTATTTAAGGGTAGTTATTCTGTGGCAGGCCCACTTTCAAAGTATGTTCCTATTGATGTTTCAATAGCGGGATGTGCACCAAAGCCAGAGGCCATAATAGATGGACTTGCTAAGGCGGCAGAAATATTTAAACAGAAGGTGGGGAATAGAAAATGAAATTTCCTTTCATAAAGGATGCTGTGGCACAATTGTTTAAAAAGCCAAGCACTGAATTGTACCCAATTGTAAAAAAAGAGGCTCCACAAGGATATAGAGGAAAGATAGTATATCATCCAGATAAATGTGTAAACTGTGGTATGTGTATGAGAGTTTGTGCTCCAGGTGCAATTACAAGGACCATTGAAAAGAAGGAAGATGGCGATGAGATAACATTTGAATTTTATCTTGGATCATGTACCTTCTGCCAGATGTGTTCAGATTTTTGTGCTAGAAAGGCAATAGAGCTTACACAGGAATATTCAATGATTGCACAGGATGAAGAGGAACTTAAGGTAAGAGGAACATTCTTTAAAAAGAAACCTCCAAAGCCTCCAGTTCCACCTGCAGCTGCTGCAGGTGCCGCAGGTGCGCCGCCAAAGGCTGCACCAGCAGGAGATGCACCAAAGCCTGCACAGGCAGAAAATGCTTCACAAGCAGTAAAATCAGAAGAGAATAAGTAAAAATAGAAAAAGAACTCTAAGGAGTTCTTTTTTTTGCGTATTAAAGAAAATAACAAGTCAAAGATTTTGAGGATATTTTATGTCAGACGAGGAAATGGAAGCCCAAACTAAATATAAATCAAAAATTCTATTACATTTTGTCTTTTTAAACATCCTAAGG
>DAMCZI010000068.1:0-17819 GCA_032095175.1 Clostridiaceae bacterium | reverse complement strand
CGAAAAGAATCAAAAGGACGAGTAAGATGACTTATTTATTTTTTTAATGTGCCTAGTGCCAGGCATTTAAAAAGGGCTCCACTATTAAGTGGAAGCCCTCTTCTTTTAATTTTAGTACCAGCCTCTAGCCTTCATTGCTGCAGCAACTCTCTTTACTGAATGCATGTAAGCAGCATTTCTTAATGTAACATTGTAGTCTTCCTTTATAGTCCATAAAGCTTCAAAAGCTTTAACCATAGCTATTTCTTCTTTTTCTTCTACTTCAGCCTCGCCCCAGTAGTATCCATAAATATTTTGTACCCATTCAAAGTATGAAACAGTAACTCCACCAGCATTAGTCAATATGTCTGGAGTTACAACGATTCCCTTGTCTGAAAGGATCTTGTCTCCATCTGGAGTTATTGGACCATTTGCAGCTTCTGCAACAATTTTAGCATTAATAGTTGGAGCGTTTTCAGTTGTTACAACATTTTCAAGTGCTGCAGGGATCATAACGTCAACTGGAAGTGCCCAGAACTCTTCTATTGAAATTTCTTTTGTTCCTGGGAATCCAAGTATTGATTTGTTAGCCTTCAAATAATCAACAAGTTTAGTAGCATCAATACCATCTTTGTTATAGATAACTCCATTCCATTCAGCTATAGCGATTATCTTTCCGCCAAGCTTTTGAACATTTAAAGCAGTATGGCTTCCAACGTTACCAAAGCCTTGAACTGCAACCTCAGCCTTCTTTAGGTCTATACCTAGTTTCTTACAAGCTTCTCTAACAGTTACAGCAACACCAAAGCCTGTTGCTGCTGTTCTTCCAAGTGATCCACCAAATTCAAGTGGCTTACCTGTAATAACACCAATTGCACTATGTCCAACAAGCTTGTTATACTCGTCAACCATCCATGCCATTATTTTACCGTTAGTATTTACGTCTGGTGCTGGAATGTCAACTTTTTCGCCTATTAATTTGTATATTGCATCTATGTATCCTCTGCTTAATCTTTCAAGTTCACCCTCTGATAGAGTTTTTGGATCAACAATGATGCCGCCTTTTCCACCACCATAAGGAATTCCTGTAACTGAACATTTAAATGTCATCCAAAGTGATAGAGCCTTAACTTCATCTCTTGAAACATTCTGATGGAATCTAACTCCACCCTTTGTTGGACCTACTGCATCATTATGGAATGCACGGAATCCTTTAAATATTTTAAGTGATCCATCATCCATTTTAACAGGTATTGATACCTCAAGTACTTTTTGAGGTTCCTTAAGTAATTCATATACTGCAGGTTCCATACCTAATTTGTCGCAAGCTTCCTTTAACATTTTTTGCGCATTTTCAAATGGATTTAAATTTTCCTTTGCCATAAAATGACCCCCTTTAGAATAAAAAAATTCTTCTATCTCCATTATGAAATATTTCTTGCATAAATTCAATACCAAATGGCAAAGATTCAAGAAATTATTCAAAATTTACTTATATAAGACCATTTATTCCTTAAATGTTAAATAATAAATGGGAATGGTGGAAGTTGAGGGAAGTGAAAACAGGTTTTTTAATATCAGCTTTCTTGCATCATGAATTAAAGGATGAATGGAAACTTGCAAGTGTACAATTAATTTAAATACTATTGCTTATCTATGTAAGCAGTAGGAACTATAAAGCTATCTAAAATAATAGTGTGGTAAATGAAAGAGGTTATGTGAGTGCCATCTTTTATTTATATCATAAAATTTTGATTATATTTACCAAAGTTAATTGACACTGATTCTCATTATTGATATAATATAAATGAAAACAATTATCAATTGGGGGGGCCAATAATGAGTATATCGGATTTAAGACCAGGTCAAATTGGTGTTATAGATAATATTAAGGGTGACAGTAGATTTTCAAAGAGGCTTCAGGCACTTGGGTGTATAGAAGGGACAGAGGTGACTGTAAAAACATGTGCTCCCTTTGGAGATCCTATAGTTATAAATTTAAGGGGATTCAATTTAGCGATCAGAAAGAGAGATGCAAGGAATATACAGATAAAGGGGGAATAACATGATTACAGCAGCATTACTAGGTAACCCTAATGTGGGAAAAACTACATTGTTTAACCTTCTTACAGGATCGAACCAGTATGTAGGAAACTGGGCAGGGGTAACTGTAGAAAAGAAGGAAGGATATATCGGTAATAAGGTTAAAATAGTCGATTTACCAGGAATATATGCAATGGACACATATTCCAATGAGGAGAAGGTATCAAAGAAATTTTTAATCGAAGAAAAGGTTGATGTAATTATTGATATTGTTGATGCATCCAATCTAAATCGAAACTTGTACCTTACGTTACAGCTTAAACAGTTTAACAAACCAATAGTACTTATTCTAAATATGATAGATGTAGCAAAGACAAAGGGTATAGAGATAGATACCGATAAGCTGTCAAAGGAATTGGGTGTAACTGCAATACCTATAGCGGCATCTAAGGAAGTAGGTATTGATAAAGTAAAGGAACTGCTGATGGGCGGTGCTTTTTTAAGTCCAACAAATGAAAATGATTATCAATATCCTAATGAAAAGGAAACATATAGATATATTGAAAATGTGCTCAAGAGATCCACAAGATTGGTTAAAGAAGGTGTAATTACAGCCACAGAGAAGATTGACAGGATATTTTTAAATAAATATCTAGCCTATCCAATATTCTTGTTCATACTATACATTATATTTAAATTCACCTTCAGTTGGGTAGGGCAACCCTTAGCAGATAAGCTGGATGAGCTTTTGCAAAATAACTTGATGCCATTAATAAGCGGCATGCTGTCTTCGAGCAGTCCATGGTTTAAATCTCTATTAGTTGATGGAATAATTGCCGGAGTTGGCTCCGTTGTTGTGTTTTTGCCTGTAATATTGGCACTATTCTTAGGAATATCATTCCTGGAGGATAGTGGATATATGGCAAGGGCAGCATTTATAATGGATAGAATAATGAGGAAAATGGGACTTTCGGGAAAGGCGTTTATACCAATGGTAGTTGGGTTTGGATGCTCTGTTCCAGGGATAATGTCTGCGAGAACACTGGAAAGTGAGAAGGATAGAAAGCTTACAGCACTTCTAGTACCACTTATGTCATGTAATGCAAGACTTCCAGTATATGCTCTATTTGCTTCTGTGTTCTTTCCTAAGAATCAAACTACAGTAGTATATTCTCTTTATCTTTTAGGTATAGCAATTGCATTTATAATAGGCTTACTATTTAAAAACACCATATTTAAGAAGGATGAAGAACCATTTATGATAGAGCTTCCAGAATATAAAATGCCCGAATTTAAAAATCTGATGCGACATACATGGGATAAGGGAAAAGGATTTTTGAAAAAGGCAGGTACGATAATATTCTCAATGTCGGTAATAATATGGTTTTTATCAAGCTTTAATTTTTCAGGATTAACAGATATGAATACAAGCTTTCTATCAAGTATAGGAAGGTTTTTAAGTCCTGTTTTTAAGCCTTTGGGATTTGCCACATGGCAAAATTCAGTATCGTTACTAACAGGACTTATGGCAAAGGAAGTTGTTGTAGGAACAATGGGAGTAATATATGGAGGAGATCTGCAGCATATTCTTTCACAGCATTTTACACCTCTATCAGCATATAGCTTCCTAGTATTTGTTCTTTTATATACCCCATGCGTATCTGTTATTGCAACAATGAAAAAGGAATATGGAAATAAGATGGCGGTATTTTCAGTGTTATACCAACTGGCACTGGCATGGCTAATGTCGTTTTTAGTATACAACCTTGGAGGAATGCTAAACTTAATTTAAATATTGATTGAAGGTGGCAATATGTTAATAGAAATAATAATAACAATAGGAATTCTTGCCTTTGCAGCATATATATTTTATAAAAATGTAAAGAAAAAGTCCCAGGGAGGCTGCTGCAGCAGTTCATGCTGTACAGCTCACTGCGAGTGCTGTGAAATAAAGAAAGATGATAAAAAATAACCTGCATGAAATCTAATTGTAATTTTTAATGGCGGCCCTATGAGTTTTTATATTCATAGGGCCGCTGTTATTAACATATATCAAAAAAAGTCATAAAATAACATTAATAATAACAAAATGTTGAAAATTCATAGACATAAATATATAATAATCATAACTATTTTATATTTTTCACTTGAGAGAATAATATAGAATATTGATAGGATGTTAATTGAAGAGGTGATGTTATGGATATTGAATTTTATCAATTGATGTTTTCATATATGTGTTCGCTATTATTAGTGTTTATTTTTTACTATATATATAAAATGTATAAATTAAAATATTTTAAAAAGATATTTATAGCTTGTTCCATCTTTTCAACTATAAATCTTATTAATATTATCGCCAAACTGTATCCAAAGATTTATTTTTATGAATCTGTGTTTAAGGGGCTACAATTTTTAGGGCTATTTTTTATTTTTTGGGGATTATGTGAATATGGGAAAAAAGAGATAAAAAAGCATAGTATTCGTATCGTTAGTTTAGTTTTTCTAAGTATATTCCTTCTTAGTTTGATAGCATTAACTTTTATGGGGAAAAATATGTTGCTAGAATTCATATTCGGACTAGTAATGATATTAGGAGCAATGTGGTCTTTTTATAATTTCAGAAAATCACAAATTGGTAAATATATAATAGGATTATCTGCTTTAGCACTAGGGACAATTTATTTGATATATTCCCTTAGCAACGGAAGTAAAGGTGATAATTATATATGGGATTTTATTGAAGCTGTTACATATACATTGATAGGAATTGGTTTTTTAATATCATATTTTGAAGTTACGAAAAAAGAATTAGAGATTAATAAAAAAATGGTAGAAACGGCTGAGGAAAGTTCAAAAAATATTCAGGAGCAAATATATAAGCTCTCATATTTTAATCAAATTACCAATCTTCCCAATCGGTTATGTTTTGAAAACAAACTTTTTGAGTCGGCTAATAATATGGAGAACCTTGCAGTCCTAGTAATTGGACTCAATGGATGTAATGAAATAAGTGATACTTTGGGGGCTGACAGCTTATATAACATATTAAGAACAATTGGTGAGAACATAAAAAAAGTTCTATCCTCAGAGGAGTTATTAGCCCAGCTTGAAGTAGAACAATTCGCAGTAATGGTTAAGCATAATGATATTTGTAAAATTAAAAGAATATCCGATGAAATTTTATATAGTATTAAAGAAGCCATGAACATAAATAATTATAAATTTCATTTGCAGGGCAATATAGGGATTTCATTATATCCACATGATGATGTTAAATGTAAGGAGATACTTAAAAATGCAGATATAGCTATGAAAAAAGCAAAGGAATCAGGAGAGGCATACAAGTTTTATAATAGCATTATGGAAGATGAGATAAAGGAGAGAATATATTTAAAAAGAGCATTATATGAAGCTGTAGAGAAAAAAGAGTTTGCTGTGTATTATCAACTTCAAAGAGATATCGTGAATGATAGATTTATAGGTGCCGAAGCATTGGTTAGATGGATTAATCCACAAAGAGGAATAATTACTCCAAATAAGTTTATACCATTAGCTGAAGAAACTGGACTTATAATAGATATAGGTAAGATGGTACTAAGACAGGCATGCTTTGAAGCTAAAGAATTACATGACAATGGCTGTAAAGACTTTGTTGTTTCTGTAAATATATCTGATATTCAGCTTCGCGATGAGAGTTTTGTAGAGTTTGTTAAAAGATTACTAGATGAAATAGGATATAACCCAGAGCACTTGATACTTGAAATCACAGAAAGTGTTTTTATGAAATCGGTTGAGGAAAATACAAGAATACTGGAGAGTTTAAGAAGGCTAGGTATAAGCATTGCCCTAGATGACTTTGGGACAGGCTATTCGTCACTTAACTATCTTCTAAACCTGCCAATTGATATTATAAAAATAGACAAATCATTTATTGATGGAATAACTGAATCCGGTAAAAAGGAGTCGATTTTAGTTTCCATATTGTCCATAGCTAAAGAAATGCACTTGTCGGTTATAATTGAAGGTGTTGAAACAGAAGAACAACTAGACATACTAAAAAGATTAAATTGTGATAAAATACAGGGATTTCTATTCAGCAAGCCAGCTCCAAGGATAGAGCTAAAGGATATCAAGGATCGATAATAAGAGATGGATATGCAATTAACTATTCTGTTAACTGCATATCCATCTCTTATCTATTTAAAATTTCATCCTGCGCCTTTTTAGAAAAGCTCTTTATTACTTGATCATATGAGTGGTCAATCATGCTATACAACACGCCATCATCTATTTTATTAACCCAAACAGTATTTCGATAGGGTTGCTGAACTGGAGGGCAATGATAGCCTCTTACTACAACATTCGGATACTGGCTGCGAAAGAATTCTGCTAAAACCGGTTCATATTTCAATGTTATCTTGTAATTGTTATCTTGTGGGTAGATTTCAGCAAATATTTTTTTATTTACTTTTATACAAATAGGTTCTTTACCGAATGGATAATCAATGTATGCCTTTTTCTTTTTACAGCAGTATTGAATCAATTCTTCAGGCCTTATCATAACTCTATGATTGGAAAATTTAATTACTAATCAGAAAATTTGATTTATATTAATCGCACCAAAGATTTTACATTGGGTATTGTGCGATTAATGAATCAAGGGATATGATTTCGCATAAAATGTTTAGGGTCGAGCAATGTAGAATCATTTATGCGAAACATATAGCAACTATATTTCCAAACTCCTTCCTATATTTTAAATACCATCAAAAGCTTCTTACATTACAATACCACAATATAACATTTCCATCACTGAATAATTTGTAGTGTACTACCATTAGCTAGAATTGCTTGCTTATCGGTAAGCCAAACAACGAAGGAATTTTCATCCTTTGGTTGAATATTGCCTTCTTCACAGTGTACATGCATATAGCAGTTAACAAGATTTAGAGCTTTATTGCAAATGTCTTCAGCTTCTGAATATATGTTCTCAGGGGCAGCAACAACACTTCCTGCACTTACACCGACATATACCCTGCCAGCTGCAAGCAATTTGTTTATAGTGACATCAAAATTCATTTCCTTTATTCTTGAAAGCAAGTAGGTTGGATCACCCCCTGCAAAATAAATAGCATCAAATTTAAGTGCATCTTCAATAGCCAGATTATAATCTAAATTGTAATCAAACAGGTTTTCTGGTTTTATACCAACACTATATAATTCCTCCTTGCATTTATCCAGCATACAAATTGCTTCAGGACAATTTGCAGCAGTTGGAATGAACATGACCTTTGTATTGGCTGCAGGCTTTTCGAGAAGATCAATGAATTTTTGACCAACATTAGGATTTTCAAAGCCCGCTGAAGTTAATAATATTTTTTTCATTTTTACCCATCTCCTTAATTATATGTTTCGTATAAATGATTCTACATTGCTTGACCTTAAACATTTATGCGAAATCTTTATTGCGATTTATATAACTTATAAATATATCATACCTTTATATTGTTGACAGCATTATGTCATAAATATAAAATGAATGTATAATTTTGGAGGTGGTGATTGTGAGAACGGCAAGATTAATAGCTATTTTATTACTGCTGGAATCACAGGGGAAGATTAAGGCCAAGGAGTTGGCAGAGGCCCTTGAAACCTCGGTTAGGACTATCTACAGGGACATAGATATTCTTTGTGAGGCAGGCATACCTATATATTCAACAACTGGCCCTAATGGTGGTATTTCCTTTATGGATGGATATAAAATCAATATGAACAATTTAAATAGTGATGATATTGTTAATCTTTACTTAACTGGTGTAGGGATTCCCCAGGATTATCAGACACAGACAAATTATAAGCTTAAGAATATACTTATAAAGCTTAGAAATAATCTTCCAGGAAAATATGCTGATGATGTGAATACAGCTTTGAATCGGTTTTACTTTGATGATTCTCCCTGGTGGGAGGAGCATTCTTTTTTGGAGTTCTATGAGATCTTAAGGCAGGCTGTGTTTCAATCAAGGATAATTCACATAAAATATGAAAAATCAAATGGTGAGGTTTCTGAAAGAATTGTGCTTCCTTATGGGCTTGTTAGCAAAAATACTGAATGGTATATGGTAGGCCTGTGCAAAGAAAGCAGGGCTGTTAAAACCTTTAAATGCAGCCGATTAATTGATGTTAAGCTGCTGGATGAAAACTTTAGCTATCCTGAAGAGTTTTCACTTGAACAATACTGGCAAAAAAGTGTTGATTGCTTTAAGACATCTGTAATTGATAAGGAGAATTATGAGGTAAACATTAAGCTTCCAATAACTAAATCCCATATACTTAAAAGCTTTGCAGTAAGGCAATCAAGAGAAAGTGAAGGATATTTGTATGCCACAGTAGAAATGGGAAACTTTGAACAGGCGAAAATCAAATCCATGGATATAGCTGGACAAGCAGAGATAATTGGGCCTCAGGAACTGCGAGGATATGTAAAAAGTGAACTTGTTAATATGATTAGTAAGTATCAATAAGAGACATGATATTTTCACTATTTTTTAAGATACTTTTCTGATTAAAATCATACTATATAATAACACAATAAAAAGAAGATGAATTTTATGCATAAAGCAAGCAACTATTACATTGATTTAGACAGTAGAATTGAAAACCTCTTAAGAAATTCAGAATTTTTAGGTCAGGGACATAATGGAATAGTGTTTCTGCTTCCTACTAAGCAAATACTTAAAATTTTTAAGGATGAAAAAATTTGCGATAAAGAGTATAACATATTAAAGGGAACTAAAAATAGTAGGTACTTTCCCAAAGTATATGATCATGGACCATTCTATATTATAAGAGAGTATGTAGGTGGAGAGCCTTTGCATAACTATATTAAAAAGTATGGCCTCAAAAGAGAAATAGCAGCTCAGATTATTAAACTTATTAAGGAATTTGAAAGGCTTGGTTTTAGAAAACTGGATATCAGGTGCAAGGATATATATGTTGGCAATGATTCCTTAATAAAAGTAATTGATCCCAAAAACAATTATTCTAAGGATGTCACATATCCTAGACATCTAATGAAGGGGCTATATAAATTAGATGTACTAGATGAGTTTCTAGCAGTTGTTATGGATGAATATAATGAAGTATATGAGCCTTGGAGTCTTAAAATAAGGCAATATCTGGAGAGCGGAATCAAATAAATATATATACGTTGCAAAAATTCTATTACATTTTATCTTTACAAACATCCTAAGGTCGAACCAATCTAGCGGGGCTGTTTATAAAGATAAAATGTAAGAATTTTAATGCAGCCTATATATATAAGTCAAAAATTCTATTACATTCTGTCTTTTTAAACATCCTAAAGTCGTACCAATGTAGTAGGGCTGTTTAAAAAAACAAAATGTAAAGAATTTTACGACTTATATATAGATAAAGAACTATAGGTGGTTTTGTCCATCTATAGTTCTTTGTGTTTAACGCTGTACAAATTACATTTAAATTTAGATTTCAGCTATGATCCTAAAATCAGTATCTCTTCAAAATCATTATGATAGCTTTTCTATAAAGTGATAAGCCGCTTCATCTTCTATTTGAGATATTTTGACATTGCCAAAGCACTTGTCTTCAATTGAGAAGCTTAGAAGCTCCTTTAAATTTTTATAATGAACTTCTCTATTTATCCTTGTTTTGCTAAATAGAATTTTCTGTGAGCAAGGTTTACTGTTTGCATCTGATGATAACATCAGCATTGCTAATCCACCGACATATTTATTCTTGTTAACATTGGGTTTAAACATGGTTATATAGGCATTGCCGTCATTTATACTATGCAGATTAAAGAAGACAAGTTTACCTGAGATAGAGTAATCGCCGGTAAAATATTTAATTACTGTTTCACCTGAAAGTATTTTAAATACGGCATTGTTATTAGAAAGCTTAATGATGCCTTCATGTACAGCGCCTTCTTTAATCATATTTGTTACTAGAAAATAGGTATAGTAGTTTTCTTCGAAAGTATTGCCCAAAGTATCTTCATTATTTTCAATTTTTTCTATATCTAAAGGGGTTAAAGGAGTGCTAAGAAGTTTATCTATACTTATATTATAAACATTACAAATGTACATCAATGTTTCTATGGATGGGAATGCTTCTCCAGACTTATATTTTGAAAGCAAGTCTTCTGAAATACCTATTTTTTTAGCAAGGTTTTTCTGAGTAGATTCTAGTTGAATCAGTCTTTTGAGATTATATAAAAATGTTTTAGATGCTTTCTCATACATAGTATTCTTTGCAGCTTTTATAGTATTAATATCTACATTTATGTCATTAGGATTATGTTTGATTTTAAATAGCATGCTTTTCAGTTTTTCATCTAGATCTTGCAAAGTATGAAGCTCATTTTTCAATTCAATTCCCCCTATATATAACGCAATAAAGATTTCACATTAAGGTATTTATTGCGTTATATGAATTTCGGAAAATATTTCGCATAAATGATTTTAAAAAATGTAAAATCATTTATGCGAAATATATAGAACATTGTTTAATATAGAATCATTTATATGAAACACATAATTAATTGAATTATTTTCAACTAACTATTTTATATTTTTCAAGTTTTTTTGATATGTATATATATTTATTGAGTTCTAGTTATATAAATTATTATAATAAAAAAGAAAGGACAAGTAAAATTTTGCTAGCAATAATTAGAATTTCAAAGTATTAACTGTAACTTTGTTATTATAAAATATGAGAGGAAGTTTTAGATGAATGCTGTAATATATTATGTGTTAGTTGCTTTTTTTATATCAATACTCCTAGGACGGCTTTTGATTCCCATATTAGCTAAACTGAAGCTTGGTCAGCATATAAGGGAAGAAGGACCTCAAAGTCATAAGAAAAAAGCTGGGACACCTACATTTGGCGGCCTTATATTCATTGGTGCATCTGTAATTACCATGTTAATAGTAGCAAGAAACTATAATAATGATGCTATGGCAGCTTTGTATTCACTTCTGGCCTTTGGTTTTATTGGTTTTCTAGATGACAGCTTGAAAACTATACATAAAAAAAATCAAGGATTAACTTCAAAACAAAAAATGATACTACTACTTATTGCAGCCTGTTTTTTTGCATACTATGCATATAAAGAGCCATCAATTGGAACATCAATTATAATTCCTATAAAAATGGAATTGTGGAATTTAAAATTATTTTATATACCATTGGTTATATTTTTTTATGCCTGTACCACTAATGCCGTTAATCTTACTGATGGACTGGATGGGTTAGCTGCTACGGTTACCATATTAGTTATGGTATTTTTCACAATAGTAAGTTTTTGCTATGGCAAATACCCATTGGCAATATTCTGCGGAATCGTATCAGGTTCTCTTTTAGGCTTTTTAAGATATAACACATATCCAGCCAGGATAATTATGGGGGATACCGGGGCTTTAGCTCTAGGTGGTACTATAGCAACAGTTGCAGTAATTCTTAAAATTCCACTAATTGTTCTAGTGGTTGGAGGAATTTATGTCTTTGAAACTGCAACAACTGCAATTCAAATAATAGCTTTTAAACTAACGGGTAAGCGTGTTTTTAGGATGACACCTATTCACCATTCCTTTGAGCTAAAAGGATGGCATGAGGCAAAGATAGTATCGATATTCTCGATTGCAACTGCAATTTTATGTATTGTTGGATTTTTGTTTCTATTTCCTTAGGGCATATATAAAATATTTTAATATAACTGTAATATACCTTACATCTATTATTCAATAAGGTGATATAATAAGTTCATAAAGTCATTTGGTAAATTTTCCTCGTTGGAATATTAAGATGAATGAGTATAATTTGTTGTTTCATTATGGACAATCATTACATTAGGATGTGAGAGGATATTATGGAGGAAAGATGGTATAAGCTAGATAATGCAGCGAAGATATATCCTGCTATAAGGGAATCGGAATGGGCGCCGGTTTTTCGTATTGATGCAGTTTTAAAGGAAGATGTGCAAGTGGAAGTGCTGCAATCAGCATTAATTATGACTTACAAAAGGTTTCCTACATTTTCTGTATGCATTACAAGGGGGCTCTTCTGGTATTATTTTGAACCTAATGATTCAGAACCGGAAGTTATGCTTGAAAGTACATATCCTTTAAGAACTTTTTCTGAGGAAAAGGATAAGGGATTTTTGTTCAGGGTATTGTATTATAAAAAAAGGATTTCTCTAGAGGTTTTTCATTCTATTTCTGATGGTTTTGGAGCAGTAGTATTCTTAAAAACATTGTTGTTTAACTATTTTACAATAATAAATGGAAGCGAACCAGTTGAAAATAAAATGGATTTAGAGAAATACGGTATATTATATTATAAGGATTTGCCAACGCCTGAGGAAACAGAAGACTCCTTTCAATATTATGCATTGGAAAATGAAAATTTAAAATTGAAGGAAAATACAGCATTTAAAATACCAGGCACAAGATTGAAAAGAAATGCTGTAAGAGTTACACATGTTTTAGCTGATACTGAAAGGTTGAAAAGGCTTTCTAAGGAATATGATGCTACTATTACAGAGTTTTTAACAGCTTTAATTATTTATTCAATACTTGAAGCGCGATTATATAATGCAGCGGAAAAAAGGCCTATAAAGATTTCTGTACCTGTAAATTTAAGAAAAAGGTTCCCATCTAATACAATGAGAAACTTTTCTTCATACATAAATGTAGAGGTAATTCCAAAACAGGATGGACAGAGGGTTGAATTAAGGGAAATAGTAAAGGTAGTTAGCAGACAGATTAGAGAAGGTGTTGATGTTGATCTTCTAAGGCAGAAATTTAGCGGTAATGTGCAGGCAGAGAAGAATATAATGATGCGTATGGCACCGTTATTTCTTAAAAACATAGTACTAAAGACCACATTTTCCTTATATGGAGAGCGTATTACTACCTCAACACTATCTAATGTTGGAAACGTAATATTACCTGAGAGTATGTCCGATAAGGTTGATAGATTTGATTCTGTACTTGGCGCTCCAAAGCAAAATACCATGAACTGTTCGGTAATAAGCTTTAAAAATACAGTAAGTATTTCCTTTACTACCATCACAGAAGAAAACACAGTACTTAAGGAGTTTATTGATTTTCTTGTTGAAAATGGGGTTGAAGTTAGTGTAGAGACTAATTATTGATGCTTAAGGGGTGATTTGTATGAGATGTGAAAATTGTAATATAACCGTAAATAGCCCAGGCAATAATTGTCCTATATGTGGTAAATATCTTCCGGAGACTAATGATGAAAAGGATACAGTTTATCCTAATATTGAGGGTGTTAAGCACAGGATTAAAAACAAAAGATTAAAGATATTCCTGTTCATAACAATCATTTCTACTATAACTATTTCAATAGTTAATATGTTTACACCCCATAGATATTTGTGGGGTATTATACCTATAGCCGGAGTTTGGCTTGCATTGTTGGTATTTGGAGTTCCGATAACCAAAAAAAGGATAACTTCTTCCATGATAATACTGGATAACATTGCAATAAGCATATTTTTGATTATTGTTGATGTAACCTTAGGACAGAATGGTTGGGCAATGAGCTATGTTGTACCCTTTGTTCTATCCGGTTCTGCATTGGTAGTTACGATTATTGTTATGTTTACCAAGATGACCTGGAAGGAATTCTATCTTTTTCAGATGGCCATTGTGGTTATATGCTTTATTCCAATCATTGCAAGAAGTTTTTTTAACTTTGTGCTTTGGCCCAGCATAATATCTGCTGCTTATGGATTAATTACTATTTTAGCGATGATAATATTTGGCGATAAAAAGCTCAAATACGAAATTAAAAAGAGATTTCATTTTTAGAAAAGGATGTCAGGAATCCTGACATCCTTTTCGAATTGTGTTAAACAAGCTGTTTAAAATCATGCTTGTTTTTTGTTACACCCATATTGACTAACCAGTCAATATGGGTGTATGATTATATTGACTGGTTAGTCAATAATCTGTAATCAATGAAAGGGGATGGGGAAATGTTAGCTATCGAGACCTGCAATCTAACCAAGAATTATGGCAAAAGCAGAGGTGTTATAGATATCAATTTAAAGGTTAATGAAGGGGAGTTTTATGGATTTATTGGCCCTAATGGAGCAGGTAAATCTACAACTATCAGGCTGCTTTTTAATTTTATTTATCCAACCTCTGGAAGTGCAAAAATACTTGGTAAGGATTGTGTGAAGGAGAGTAAGGATATAAAGGAAGAAGTAGGTTTTGTGCCTAGTGAAGTAAACTACTATAAGAATATGAAGGTAAGCGACATTTTAAATTATGCTCAAAGCTTTAAAAGTGAGAAGGACATGGATAGGCTAGAAGAGCTTTGTGAAATATTTGAGGTTGAGAAAAATAAGCTTGTTGGGGAACTTTCGTTGGGCAACAGGAAGAAAGTTGCAATAATTCAGGCATTATTAAGTAGACCAAGGCTTTTAATATTGGATGAACCTACTAATGGATTGGATCCTTTAATGCAGAAAAAGCTGTTTGAGATATTGGTGGAGGAAAACAAGAAGGGAACAACGATATTCTTCTCATCACATAACTTAACAGAGGTTCAAAGGTTCTGTCACAGGGTAGCAATTATTAGAGAGGGAAAGCTTGTTGAGGTTAAGAAGGTTGATGAGCTATTGGGAGTTAATGTATCTAAGATTACTATAAGCAGTAAGGACGATTTAAAGGATTTATTAAAAAACAAGCACATTGCCAATATAACACAAGAAGCCGATACTGTTTCATTTTTGTACAATGGTGATATAAACATACTGATTAAAGAACTTTGCAGTATTAAGATAAAGGAATTGAAGATAGAAGAACCTGCACTTGAGGATACATTCATGAGTTATTATGAAGTGGAGGGTGAATAGTATGAATATGTATAAGATTGAAATAAAAAATATGAGAAAAAGCTTAATTATATGGACTGTTGTTATGCTGGGTATAATAGTATTATTCATGTCCATGTTTCCTTCAATGAAAAACAGCGGAATGAGTGAAATTGTTAAAGCGAAGATGAATGCTATTCCTGAAGCTATGAGAAAATCCTTTGGCTTAGGAGAAGCTGTAGACTTTTCGGATTTACTTCAGTATTTTGCATATTGTGCCCAGTTCATATTGATAGGAAACTGCATATATGCTGCTATTTTGGGTGCTAATTCCCTTATTAGAGAGGAAAGTGAAGGAACCATAGAGTTTTTATATGCACAGCCAATTTCAAGAACAAAGATAGTGCTGGTAAAAATGCTTTCTACATTAACAATGTTATTTATATTTAATATAATAATATTTATAGCAACAGCAATACTTTTTGAGATTTTTAAGGAACCTGGATACAGCTATTTGATGAAGCTTGCTGCAGTTTATAAGGGAATGTTCTTAGCACAATTTATATTTTGGGCAATAGGCTTTGCATTATCTACTGTACTGCCTAAGGTAAGTCTTGCAACACCAACAGCCCTGGGCATTTTCTTTACTACCTATGTACTTGGAATTTTTTCAACAGTAATCGATAAGCTGGATTGGATGAGGTATTTATCTCCTGTGCAGTATGTGATGCCCGGAGACTTGTTAAGAGCAGATGGAGTAATAGAAACGAGCTATATAGTAATAGCAGTGGTGACAATTGTATTAGGAGTATTGTTTACTTTTATAAGATATAAGAATAAGGATTTGAAAATCTAAATTTGGCACATTAAAAAAATAAATAAGTCATCTTACTCGTCCTTTTAATTCTTTTCGTCGTTACTCAATCACTTACATACAGCTAGTATGCGCGTGATTGAGTGCCTAGAAAATAATTAAAATTACTTCGCAATCTGACTCATTTATTTTTTAAATGTGCCTTATATATTCAATAGAAGAAGGCGGGATAATGTGAATAACAATTTTGAAAAATTGCCAGAGGAAAAGCAAAAAAATATAATAAAGGCTGCGGTGGATGAGTTTGGGGCAAACGGGTTTGATAATGCTTCCACTGATAAAATAGCAGCAGACGCAGGAATTGCAAAGGGCAGTTTATTTTACTATTTTGGCAGCAAGAAAAATTTGTACCTGTTTATAGTGGAATACTGTGTTAATTTGTTTACAGATGAAATACTGAAGAAAGCTGAGAGCATTCAATCTCAAGATTTCTATGAAAGAATAAAGCAAATAGCATTAATTAAGCAGGACATGATTATAAGCTATCCCTTTGATTCAAAAATCCTTATGGATGCTTTTATAAATATGCCTTATAAAATAAAAGGTGATTTGGAGAAACTGTATTTCAAATACTACAGCATAAACATAAAATTTGTAGAGGAATATCTTATACAATATATGAAGGTTGATTTACTAAAGCCTACTATTAAAAGCGAAGATGCTATGTTTGTCACTATTACACTTCTAGATGCATTGAGTAAGAAGTATATGGGGATATACAAGAATAAGGCTGGTGAAATGATGGAGCACAAAGAGGAACTCTTCAAAGAGTTTGATAAGTATATAGATATTATCAAGTATGGCTTGTATAAATAATGATATATTTGAAATATTGGTGTTTCTGTTATATCATAGAGCTAATGATTGATAGGAATAAATAGTATTGAGGTGCAGAATGGAAAAGTACAAATTTGTTTTTAATGATAGGGAATATGAGCTTTCGGAAGATAATTTTGATTATCTCATAAATGACGAGGAGCATCCAGTTGAGGGAATTGATGAATCAAAGATACTTGAACTGCTAAGCCAGGGTGAGAAAATAGATTTTAATATGGAATGCTATGGTGAGCCCTGTACTAATTGCTTTGCGGGAAAGGAAGAAAAAGCAAAGTATTTTAAATTTCTAGAATACCACTTTTATATTTTCTCAAAGCAGGGCCAATATGTGATGAGCAGTATATCCAAGGAATATGAAAATACATCATTTAATAAGCTTTTAAAACGTGGAAAGGTTGATGACAGCCACATTGTAAGCGTAATAGTATGTGTAAATTGTGGCAGGTATTCCATAGAGATTGAACAATGTGAGATTTAAGGTGTATTAAAGAAAATAAAAAAAATCCCGAATTTCGGGATTTTTTATTTTACTCTTTACCGCAGCACTTCTTGTACTTCTTTCCACTTCCGCATGGGCATGGATCGTTTCTGCCTATCTTGTCATCTTTAACAACAGTCTTTGTTCTGTTGTAAGCCGCCTTTATTTCTTTTCTCTTTTCAACTGAGAGGATTCCATCCCATTCAGTAAGGTCGTACAGCCAGTCAGCTTTAGCAACATGCATGTTGTAGTATAGCTTTTCAAAGTCGATTTTTACATCGATTTCGCTATCTTCAACCAAGTCTTCAACAACTATTTCATTTACAAGACTTGTATTAATTCCTGACATAAAGCCTGCAAAATCCATGCTGCTCATTTTATATTTTTCAGCAAGTTCACTTAATTTGCCCTTTATTGTGTCATTCTTGTTAGAAAGAAGTTCCTTGTAAATATCCTGTTCCTTAGCAAGGTATTCACCCCAGAACTCATCATATTCTTCCTGTGTTCTTTCTTTATAAGCAATTTCTTCCCACTGTGCTAATAAGCCCATAGTTTATTCTCCTTACATAATAAATTTACGTTGATATTATAACATAATTATTTGCATAAACAAAACTAATAATACAAAATTTCATTTCATAACTTAGGGATTATGGTAGCATCCTACCTAGGTTTATCTGTAATAGACCGTGAAGGTCAAGAAATATTGCTTCCGTCGA
>DAMCZI010000067.1:0-18098 GCA_032095175.1 Clostridiaceae bacterium | reverse complement strand
GACCTTCACGGTCTATTACAGATAAACTTGGGTAGGATGCTACGCATAATCCCTAAATTATGATGAAAGATCAATAATAGTGTTTGTTTGACTGGGTAAAATAGTATATAATGTATATAATACAAGCATTAGATAAGAAAAATGATAAGGTGGTGGGAGGATGAAAAAGAATAATATTATTGGCTTGGTTCTTGTCGTTTTAGGTATCCTGCTTATTGTACAGAAGACAATTGGTATTGATATCGAAATATGGAGTTTTATATGGCCATTATTTCTTATTGGTCCTGGAATTACTATGCATATTGAATATTTTTCTGAGAAAAAAGATTCCAGCAGCTTGATAATAGCAGGTATACTTACAACCTATGGATTATACTTTTTATTTAATGTAGTAACTAGAAGGGCATATGCCCATACATCTTCATTCATATATCCACTTGGTATATGCATTGGGTTTATGGAAAGCTACTTATTTGGTCAGAAAAAAAGCAGTTATCTTTCAGCAGGAGTTGTTTTCCTTATAATCTCAGTGCTTGTGTTTTTGAAAAATACATGGCCGAATCTGGTTAATTTGAGGGATATTGTTATTCCGGTTATTTTAATAATTGTAGGTGCAGTAATACTTGTTAAAAATACTGGAATATTTAACAGAAGAGAATAGAGTTACTTTAAAAACATAAAATATTAGGGCGCATTAAAGAAAATAACAAGTCAATATTTTGGTCTATTTTGTGTCATACTTCGTCAATGAAAGCTTAAGTTAGCCCAACTAGCTTGAGCTTTCATTTCCTCGTCTGACGCAAAATATCCTCAAAATCTTTGACTTGTTATTTTCTTTAATATGCCTAATTGCCTCTGTGCTGTACGGTTCAGAGGCAATTATTATTTTATGACATATGAATAATATCCTCTAAAATGCACAAACTTATTGTGAAGTTTAATAAATTACTGCATAAGGGGGTATTATTTTGGCTAGTAAAGATCAGCTAAAACTTGTTGGAATGACCTGTGACGACTATCGATTCGATTCGCTTTCTATGTCAACAGAAAGTAACATGCCAGTAAGCTGTGAAACCTGTAGTCATTGGACTGGAAGTAAATGCGATATCGACGTGTTTGACAAAGTATTGACAGGATTAGATCAGGAATAAAAGTACTGTTTGATACAGGAAGCTTTTATTCCTGGTCTTTCTTTATTTATTGCATTCGTTAAATATAAGCTGTTTCCTATCGTTAAAAAACTTTGAATATGAAAGATAGCAGGATAAAAATGATGCTATAGAGGTACAAGAAAGCAGCATGAATGTAACCATTATTTGATACTTTATAGCTTCCATTGGAGGGGTTCCTGCCAGAATCAAACCTGTCATCATTCCTGGAAGAGAAACGATTCCAAGGGTCTTCATAGAATCTATTGTTGGCTGCATTCCTGTTTTTATGCTATCTCTTATTATCTCAACCGAGGAAGGTAGTATATCTGCACCAAGAGATAGCTTTTCCTCGACCTCCTGTGATTTATTTTTAAAATCAGAAATGAGCTGCTTATAGCAGAGGCCGATTGCTGCCATTGCATTACTTATAATCATTCCACTTACAGGAATCATTTCAGAAGGTGTATATTTTATCGCTCCAGCAAGTAAAAGCACTCCAAGGGTTACTGTGGCACCGGAGCCTATTGAAATAAAGGATATCAAAATAGAACTCTTTATATTTTTACCTCTTTTACCTGCATTGTATGCTGCGTTATAAAGCATAACAAGAAGTAATATTGATGTAAAAAGAGGATTTTTTAGGCCAAATATTATATTTAATACATATCCAACAGCAGTAAGCTGAACAATTGCCCTTATAACTCCAACAATTATTTCCTTTTCAAGCTTCAGCTTCTGTGAATATGAGAATAATATGGACACAACAACAAGTATGGATGCAAGAGCAAGTGATGTTATTTCCATCATTCCACCTCCCTTAAGTTTCCCGTTTCAATATTTATTCTTCTGTTGCCAAGTCTTTGATATTGACTTGAATCGTGGGTTATCCAAAGTATAGTTACTCCATTAGAGTTAAGTTTTTTAATTAATTCTTCTACTGCACTGGTGTTAGCTTCGTCCAAAGCAGATGTGACCTCATCAAGAAGTAATATATCTGGTTTTATTGCTACAGATCTTATTATTGCTATTCTCTGCTTTTCACCACCAGAGAGATTTTTCGGATGTTTGTGAAGAAAGCTCTCATCAAGATTAAGCAAGCTTAAATAATTGTTAATTAAATCCATGTTTATTGTAAGCTTTCTCTGTGAAAAAGGGAAAATAAGGTTGTCCAAAACTCTATCACCAAAAAGATATGGCATTTGAGAACAAAGACATATCTTTTTTCTTAAATGAACAGGATCATATTCCATTATGTTTTTATTCCTATATATAATTTCTCCTGAAACTGGAGAAATAAGGTGGCTTGTAAGTTTGAAAAATGTACTTTTACCACTGCCTGAAGGGCCACTTATGGATATAAAATCCCCTTCGTTTATAGAAAGGTTTAAATTGTTAAGAAGCATTGTATCATTAGCTCTATAGCTGACGTTTTTAAACCTCAGTATCTCCATATCATCACTCCTTTAAAGAAAATAGGTTTCAAATGCTTTATCAGGGTATAAGAAATTTATCCATTCATATACTAAAGCATAAAGCCAAATAAATCAACATGGTAATTTTGTATTTTTCTATTAATTTATTTCTAAATATATAAAAAAGCTATTGAAAAATTATGGGAATGTGTTAAAATATTATTAGTAGGAAATAATAATTATCCGATAACAATATTTTCTTATTTATGATCTTAATTTAAAAGTTACATAAAATAATTATTAAAATTCTAAGGAGGTAATAAAATGGCAGAGCTAAAACAAATCTATAAATGTGAGGTATGTGGAAATATAGTTGAGGTAGTACATGCAGGAGGGGGGACACTTGTTTGCTGTGGTAAACCGATGACATTGCTGGATGAAAATACTGTTGATGCTTCAAAGGAGAAACATGTTCCAGTTGTAGAAAAGGTTGATGGAGGAGTTGTGGTTAAAGTTGGAAGCATAGAGCATCCAATGGAGGAGAATCACTATATTGAGTGGATAGAAATACATGCAGGCAATAAGCTATATAGAAAATACTTAAAACCAGGTGAAAAGCCAGAGGCATTCTTCAAGACTGATGAGGAAGTTGATTATGCAAGGGAATACTGCAACCTTCATAGACTATGGAGAACAAATAAATAAACCTTAAATACTAAGGACGATAAAAGCCCCCCACTTTTAAATTGTGGGGGGCTTTATCATCTACTTATTATGTTTTATATAGTTCTCGATTTCTGAATTATAAATATCCATTATTTTTAAAAGCATTTTATCTGTTGTGGAAAATTTCATATCATCTATTAAGGATATGGGAAGAACCTTTGGCGAGGTTCCACATATGAATGCTGCATCAAAGCTTGAAAGTTCCTTTACAGGTATTATTCTTTCTTCAACCTCAATTCCATTTCTGCTGCATTGGGATATTATTCTCTGTCTTGTAATGCCCTGTAGAACATCTTTTTCTAGAGCTGTAAGTACTTTTTGGCCTTTGATGAAAAAAATATTTGAGCGGCTTCCCTCTGTTATTTCCTCATTTTGATTCATTAATATAGCTTCAAAACAATTTCTATCCTTTAAAAGTTGGTTTATAGTACCACGAAGCTCTTTATCTATTACCTTTGCATTTGGATTTTTCCTTTCAGCCCTATATAAAAAGGTTTCTACTCCATTTTTATACATAGATTCTTCAGGATATTTGCTGTTTATGAAAAAATAATAGGAATCCTGATTTGGGTTTTCAAGGTTGTTTACCACAAGCTTTATATTATAACAGGTTACATTATTATGCTTTATCATCTTATTTATCGATTCTTTTATTTCATTAAAGCTAAGGTTAAGTTTGCAGCCAAGTATTTCAGCAGAATGTAAAAATCTTTTGTAGTGTTCTTCTAAAAATAGAGGTACACCATCAATAATCCTTATTACCTCATATACAGACGGATATCTATCTATATACATTTTCTCAAAATCCGATGTTTTTTGAAGTTCTCCATTATGTATAAAATATTGAAAAACTGCTTCTCCCATCAAAATCACCTCCAATGCTATTTTAAATCTTTTCGATTAATAAATCCACTTTATTAGGATTAATTATGGTAGAATTAAATACTGTTTGAGAGGCATTATAATGTATAGTATAATGTTAACATATATTGGTATGGTGCTTGTCACCTTAAAAAGTAGGATTGGAGTAGATGTTTGATGAAATATTCGTTGATTGCAACATCAACCTTTGGACTTGAAGGAGTTGTTGCCCAGGAGCTAAGGGATTTAGGATATGAGGATATTGTTGTTGATAATGCGAGGGTACTATTTAGTGGAGATGAAAGGGATATAGCAAGGTGCAACCTGTGGCTTAGGACAGCTGATAGGGTGATTATCAAGATGACTGAATTTAAAGCTGAGACATTTGAGGAGTTATTTCAGGGAACACTTGCAATAGAGTGGGGAGATTTTATACCCTCTAATGGAAAGATGCATGTTGTTGGTAAATCCATTAAATCAAAGCTCTTCAGTGTATCGGATTGTCAATCCATTGTTAAAAAAGCTATTGTGGAAGCAATGAAGAGAAAATATAATAAGAGCTGGTTTGATGAGGATGGCCCTGTGTATAAAATAGAGGTTGCTCTATTAAAGGATATTGTAACTCTAACAATAGATACTTCAGGAGCAGGACTTCACAAGAGAGGTTACAGGGAGCTTGCAGGTGAGGCACCTTTAAAGGAAACCTTAGCTGCAGCACTGGTTTTATTAAGCAGATGGGAACCTTCAAGAATACTTGCAGATCCATTATGTGGTTCAGGTACAATTCCTATCGAAGCTGCTCTTATAGGAAAAAACATTGCTCCAGGTTTGTATAGGGAGTTTGCCTCAGAAGAGTGGCCTCAGATTCCAAAACGCATATGGGATGAAGTAAGGAATGAAGCAAAAGAGAAAATAAATGATCTTGAATTTAGAATACTTGCCTCGGATATAGATGGAGGGATATTGAAGACTGCAAGGGGAAATGCTCAAAAAGCAGGTGTTGATAATCTTATTGCCTTTCAGAAGATATCCTTTGAGGAATTCAGCTCAAAGAAGAAGTATGGCTGTATAATATCCAATCCACCCTATGGAGAAAGACTCGGTGAGATAAGGCAGGTTGAAAGAATGTATAAGAAAATGGGTGAGGTATTTTCCAACCTTGATACATGGTCATACTTTATACTAACTTCCCATCCTGAATTTCAAAGGATATTTGGAAGGAAGGCAGATAAAAACAGAAAGCTCTATAATGGAAAGCTGCAATGCTATTATTATCAATATTTTGGACCACTTCCTAAGAAAAAGTGGGAAGAATATATCAGCGAATATTAATAATATATAAGAGCGAATTTGGAGGGGATGGCTATCAAAGCGTTATTTACCTATAATTATGGAAAAGATAAAATGGACAGAATTAAGGAGCTTGGGTATGACATCACAATAATTAGTGAGAATATAATAAATAATAATTGGGATACTGATAACTCAGAGATACTGGTATGCTATAATCCATTTGAAAGCCTTGATGTATCAAAAATGAAAAGCTTGAAGTGGATTCAGCTTTCAAGCATTGGTGTTGACCAGCTTCCCTTTGAAAAGCTTAAAAATATGGATGTAGTTGTTACTAACAACAGGGGTGGATACAGTATACCAATGGGAGAATGGATTGTAATGAATATTCTTCAGCTTTTGAAAAACAGTATGGGTCTATATAGGAAACAGCAGAGTAAAATGTGGAAAATAGATACCAGCTTGTTGGAGCTTTGTAATAAGAAGGTTGGATTTATTGGAACAGGAAGCATCGCAGTTGAAGCAGCTAAAAGGCTTCAGGGATTTGATGTTGAAGTGATTGGGTTAAACACATCTGGAAGGGATGTAAGTTATTTTGACAGATGTTTTCCAATGGAGAAAATTGATTCTATGGTTTCTCTTTGTGATGTAGTGGTTGTAACAATACCCTATACTGAAAAAACCCATCATATGTTTAATGATAAAATGTTTTCAAAAATGAAGAAGGGAGTATTTTTTATAAACCTCTCAAGGGGAAGTATTGTGGATGAAGCTGCATTGATTGAAAATATAAGAAATGGCAGAATAGCTGGCGCTGTTCTTGATGTATTTGAAAGTGAACCTCTTGATGAAAAAAGCCCTCTTTGGAGCTTTGATAATGTGATTATAACTCCTCACAATTCATGGATATCTGAAATGAGAAACGAAAGAAGATTTGAAGCAATTTATGAAAATATGAAAAGATATGCTCAGAGTGAAAAGCTTATAAATGTGATTGATTTGAATAAGGGATATTAATTTAGGCATATTAAACAAAATAACAAGTCAAAGATTTTGAGAATATTTTGCATCAGACATGGATATGGAAGCTCAAGCTATATAAATCGCAATAAAGATTTTGAATAATGTACATTGTGATTTATGAATTAAGGAATATGATTTCGCATAAATGTTTAGGGCCAAGCAATGTAGAATCATTTATGCGAAACATATTGTTGGGTTAACTTGAGCTTCCGTTGATGAAGTATGACACAAAATGGACCAAAATATTGACTTGTTATTTTCTTTAATATTCCTTAAGAAAAAAGGGGCTGCATTTCTGCAGTCCTACTTTATTGGAATATGTTTACGAATTTGATTGAATACAAATCGCACATTACCCTTGTTCCGCTCTCTTCGCGAAGAACAACATAGCTAATACCTACTTCTTCAAGAATTCCAGATTTATCTGTCATTATATTTGTTCCTATGAGGAATTCAATCCTAACCTTTTTGCCTACAATTGTTCTTAAAAATGCCTGTGTAAATCCTATATCCTGTACTGTAGGCTGCTGCTGGGATAGCTGTGGAATAACAGGAAGTCCCTGAAGTGTTTGGCTTGGCATTGATGCATCCATACCTGGCTCCATACCTATCTGCATTCCTCCCATCATATCATTGTTATCTGATAAAGGCTTCTTTGACATGTTTGGGTTTGGCTGTCTCATTTCATCATCCTCTGGATATCTGAACATTGGCGGATAATAGTAGCCTGATTCTGTCTGCTCAAATATTTCGTCCCTATCGTATTGATTTCTTTTTGACATAGAAAACCTCCTAAATCATGTTTTAGCGTATGCGGCTGTTGGATTATAGAAGCAGTGCTGTACAATTTTTGTTACATACTGACCGGTTTTATTTCTGGGGAAGAAGTATTCACATGGGTTGGCAAATGGATTATAATACCACAAGGTATCTCCGATGCCAGTCAGTTTATTTCCTGAGAGCGCCCAGTCAGCAATTTGGTAATGTTCTTGAGTTGGAGTCATATTAAAAATATTTTGAGGATTTGGCTGACCACTTACTATTGTAAGAGCACATGTAAACTGGTATGGCTGAAGTAAAACTTTTCTTAAGTCGCCTTGATTAACCCTTGCATATTCTCCATATGGTACATGAACTCTATTCATTATTACCGTAGCCACAGCTTTCATGCCATTTTCTCCTTCGCTTTCCGCTTCACAGCGTATCATTCTTGCAAGAAGTTCCCTTGCTCCTAGGGGCATGTTTTCACCTCTTAAGTCGCTATCAATATTAATATATAAAGTTAGACCTAAAAATGTTACTAAAAATTTCTCCCTGTTGTAAAAATATTCATATTAAAAACAAAAAATTCATCCTTCCGAATAGCTTTTTTATTAATGGAAAGAATATTTTAATGTGAGGAATTGATATGGAGGTTAGCTATGAGGATTGGAATACCTAGAGGACTCTTATATGACAAATACCATCCCTTTTTTGAGGGATTTTTTAGCGAATTGGGGGCAGAAATAATTATTTCTTCAAAAACCAATAGATCTATACTTGATGATGGAGTAAAAAGCTGTGTTGATGAAGCTTGTCTTCCTGTAAAGGTTTTTCACGGACATGTAGAATCAATAAAGGATAAATGTGATATGATCCTAATCCCAAGGATTATGAGGGTAAGAAAGAGAGAATTTATATGCCCTAAGTTCTGCGGACTTCCTGAAATGATTTTAAACAGCATAGAAGGGCTTCCAAGGGTCATTGGAGAGCCTATATATGCAGATTCTAATGATGGACTTATTCATTGGGCAAATCAGGCAGGAGGATATATAACAAGGAATAGAGGAAAAATTAAAAAGGCCCTTAATCGAGCTCTTAAGGAACAGAAGGAATACAATAATGGCATTAGAGATGTTGGATATAGTATGAACATTGCCCTTGCTGGACATCCATATAACATATATGACAGTTACATTAACATGGGAGTAGTTAAAAAATTGAATAACCTTGGAGTTGGAGTGATAACGGAAGAAAACATCGATGATAAATTAATAGATAATGAGGTTGGAGAGCTTTATAAAAAGCCTTTCTGGACCTTTGCAAGAAATTCATATGGTTTTTCTACATGGTCTGCTAAGAAAAAAATGGTTGAAGGAATAGTTTATATATCATCCTTTGCCTGTGGAATAGATTCTGTAATAACAGAATTAATTAAGGACTCCATAGGAGAATTTCCAATGCTTATTTTGAAAATAGATGAGCATACTGGTGAGGCTGGAGTAGATACTAGAATTGAAGCATTTGTAGATATGCTTGAAAGGAGAAGATGATGTTTTGAAAATAACGATTCCCCATATGGGAAATGTATATATAGGGGCTAAAGCGCTGTTTGATGGGTTGGGAATTGAATATGTAATACCCCCTGCCAGCAACAAAAGGGCACTTGAAACGGGTTCTTTGTATTCTCCAGAAGAAATATGTCTTCCCTTTAAAATTTCCTTGGGAAACTATATACAAAGCATAGAGCAGGGTGCAGATACTGTTGTAATCACAGGAAGTTGTGGCCCCTGCAGGTTTGGAGAATACTGTGAGATGCAGATGAGACTTTTAAAAAGGCTTGGTTATGACGTTGATTTTATTGTTTTAGATGTTCCAAGTGATATTGGCATGAATGAGTTTTTAAAAAGAATAGGTAAAATTGCAGAAAAGAGCAGCAAAAGTAGAATAGATAAGTTTATGGCTTTAAGGAATGCTCTTAGAGTTACTAATCTTATTGATGAAATAGAAGGTATGGCTCATGAAACCTCTGGTTATGAAAAAAACAAAGGTGAGTGCGCAAGGCTTTTAAAAAAGTGTGAAAAAGAGATAATGGAATGCCAAAATCCAAAAGAAATGATAGATAAGCTTGTTTATTACAGGGAGAGGCTTAAGAACGTAGAAAGGGATGAAGGAAAGAAACCAATTAAAGTAGCAATCATAGGGGAGATATACACGATTATAGAACCCTTTTCGAATTTATATATTGAAGATAAGCTTATGGAATATGGGGTATCATCTAAAAGAAAGCTTACTCCCAGCTGGTGGGTTAAAAACACTCTGCTGTCACCTACAAAGCTTAATTCCCTTGATATTAAGAGTGCATCAAAAAATTATTTGGATCTCTGTATAGGGGGACATGCAAGAGAATGTGTAGGGGAGGCGGTTTTAGCTCAAAGAGAAGGCTTTGATGGTGCAATACAGATTTTTCCCATGGGCTGTATGCCGGAAATTGTTGCAAAATCAATTCTGCCTTCGGTTTCCAAGGATTTAAATTTTCCCATAATGACTCTTGTAGTTGATGAAATGACAGGAGAAGCAGGATATTTAACAAGGATAGAAGCTTTTTTAGATTTGCTTGAAAGGAGAAGAGAGAATGTATTATCTAGGAGTTGATGTAGGGTCTGTAAGTACTGATATAGTACTTTTGGATGAGAAGCTTAGGGTTGTGGAAAAGCATTATCTAAGGACCAGGGGAAGGCCAATAAATGCTATTCAGGATGGATTTAAGCTTTTGAAGGGAAGATACAAAAAAGAGGATATTGCAGCTGCTGGAACCACAGGGAGCGGAAGGCAAATAGCATCTTTTATAATAGGGGGAGATGCTGTTAAAAATGAAATTACAGCTCATGCAACAGCAGATCTGGAACTGGACAGCGATGTAAAGACTATAATAGAAATTGGAGGTCAGGATTCTAAGATAATAATATTAAGGGATGGAATAGTTACTGATTTTGCAATGAATACAGTATGCGCTGCAGGAACAGGTTCATTTCTTGATAGGCAGGCAGAAAGACTTGGCATTCCAATTGAAGACTTTGGAGATTATGCTCTTAAGTCTACTGTACCAGTAAGGATTGCAGGAAGATGTGCAGTTTTTGCAGAATCCGATATGATACACAAGCAGCAGTTGGGATATGACGCTTCAGACATAATAAGAGGGCTATGTGAGGCCCTTGTAAGAAATTACCTTAACAATGTAGGTAAAGGAAAGGACATAAGGCAAAAGGTATTCTTTCAGGGAGGTGTTGCGGCAAATCTTGGAATGAAGGCTGCCTTTGAAAATGCACTGGGCTTTGAAGTTTATGTACCTGATAATTACAACGTTATGGGTTCTATTGGAGCTGCCATAATAGCAAAATCTGCTGCAGAGAAAAATGGAGGAACTAAGTTTAAAGGCTTTGAACTAGCCGACAGCAGCTTTGTTTCCTCAAGCTTTGAATGCAATGGATGCACTAATAGGTGTGAGGTTGTTAGGATTCAAGAGAAAGAAGCAGTTATAGGATGCTTTGGAGATAGATGTGGGAAATGGAGTGGAAAAATAGCGGTATAAATTTGGTGAATTTTCTTAAAACATAGTATAATTATAGACATTACGGGGATGATGGGGGTAACAGTATGACTAGAGTATTTTTTGCAAAATCTGATGATAGGTTTAGTAGGAATGCAAAACTTTATCTTTTTGCATTAGCTTTTTATTCAATAACCTGTGGAGCTTTTGGAATGCTCCAAGGCATATATATTAAGGAATTAAAGTTAGGTGAGGATTTCTTAGGGTTTCTTATGGGCTCAAAGACAATTGCTGTTGCAGCAGCTGCTTTTCCCTGTGCACTTATTGTTAATCGTCTAGGGAAAAGAAAGGCATTATTTATCTCAATGCTCTTAGTTCCATTTACAATATTGTTTCAGGGATTTTTTAAAAACATGTGGGCAATATACTTTTTTGGAATAATACAGGGAGTATTTGAAGCCCTTTTTGGTGTTACAGGTTCTCCCTTTTTAATGGATAACAGCCATGGTGAACAGAGAATAAAACTCTTTAGCTATGCTTTTGCAGCAAATACATTTTCGATGATGATAGGATATTATCTATCTGGACATATTGTACAGGCTTTTAGGGGAAGCTTTGATGTTGTATCGGCCTATAGATATACCATTATTATATCTGGAGTCCTGGGGTTAATTGCTGTAACATTTATTATGTTTATGAATAAAAACAGTGAAGTGGAAAGTAAAAGTGATTCAGTATCCCTTAAACAGGCTGTTGCTGTTTTTAAGGAAAGAGGAGTATATCAATTTATAATATATAATACTCTTATTGGATTTGGTGCAGGTCTTGTAGTTCCGTATTTTAATGTATATTTAAAATATAAGATAAACATAACAGATGTACAGCTTGGGACTATAATGTCCATATCACAGGTGGCAACAGGTATGGGAGGACTTATGACTCCGATTCTTGCAAGAAGGTTTGGAAAGGTAAAGACGATAATTATGTGTCAGATTGCATCAATACCATTTTTGCTTTTAATTGCGACACCTCCTTCAATATTGATTGTATCAGTTGCATTTTTCATGAGAAGTGCTCTTATGAATATGACAGGACCAGTTATAAATAATATATCAATGGAGCTGGTTGACAGCAGTAGAAGATCAGTATTGTCCAGCATATTCAACCTTTCCTCGAATCTTTCAAGGGCTTTGAGCATAATGGTGGCAGGATTTATAATGAAAAATTTTACTAGAGGTTATGAAATACCATATTATATTACGACGCTATTATATATAATTGGAACAATTTATTTTTATAAGACTTTTAAGAATTACGATTCTAAGAAGGCAAAAAGAAATAAAGGCTGTACGGTTTAGTTTTTATTATATATAACGCAATAAAGATTTTACATTAAGGTATTTATTGCGTTATATGAATTTCGGAAAATATATCGCATAAATGATTTTTAAAAATGTAAAATCATTTATGCGATATATATAGAATAGTTTAAGAGGTAAAAAGTTATGAAGAAAAATAGGATATGGGAAATAGATCTTTTAAGAACCATAGCTATGATATTAATGATAGCTTTTCATACAGTTTATGACTTAAACTATTATGCAGAAGTTAAAATAAACTATGAAAGCCCCATCTGGACTTATATTGCAGTATTATCTGGCTTGCTTTTCATATTTATTTCTGGAATAAGCAGTGGTTTTAGTAACAATTCCTTTAAAAGAGGCCTGATGGTATTTGGATATGGAGTGTTAATAACATTTATAACATATTTATTTGAGAGGAAGAACTATGTAAGGTTTGGAATACTCCATTTTCTTGGAATATCCATGATGCTTTTTCCTGTTTTAAAAAGGATTAAGGAAACATTCCTTATTTTAATATCCATTGCTTCAATTGGAATTGGAATGTATTTTGAGAAGGTGATATTAAATACCAAGCTGCTGTTGCCCCTTGGAATTATGTATCATGGCTTCAGCAGTATAGACTATTATCCTATATTTCCTTACCTCGGTGTGTTTATATTTGGTATTATCGTGTATAAGAAGGTTTATACTAATAAAAAAAGTGTATTTAAGCTTAAACCCAATATTCCTCTAATAGATGTAATAAGTAGGAATTCTCTTAATATATATTTGCTGCATCAACCAATTATAATAGGAATCATATTGTTTATTAGAAAGATAAGATTTTGATGTTATATGTTTTGCATAAATGATTCTACATTGCTTGACCCTAAATATTTATGCAAAATCATATTCCTTGATTCATTAATCGTACAACACCCAATGTAAAATCTTTAGTGTGATTAATATAATTACATATATAATTTAAAAATTCTATACAGAATAATTAGGTGTTTAACATAGGGGGGGATTATGGTGATATTTAATTTGGGACTACTTGGATCTATTATAGCAGGGATGGCTACTGCACTTGGAGCAATACCCATATTTTTTACTAAAAAAGTGAATGAAGAATTTATGGATATTATCCTCGGGTTTGCAGCAGGTGTTATGCTTTCTGCTACATCCTTCAGCCTATTGATACCAGCAATAGGCATGTGTGATGGAAATATAAAATCTATGTTTATTGTGGCGGCAGGTGTTCTTGCTGGAGGAATATTTCTTGATGTAATAGATAAAAACATTCCGCACTTCCATGCTATTGGGGGATTTGAGGGTAGAGAATCAAGGCTTAGTAAAATAATGCTTTTCATTCTTGCTATAACGATACACAATTTTCCTGAAGGACTGGCGGTGGGAGTTACTTTTGGAAGTGGAAGCATAAAGGATGGAATTGCTATTGCAGTAGGTATAGGACTTCAAAATATACCTGAGGGTTTTGCAGTTGCTTTTCCTCTAATATCTGAAGGCGTCAGTAAAAGAAAGGCTTTTACTATCACTCTTATTACAGGATTGGTTGAATCGATAGGTGGAGTGACAGGATTACTAATAGCTAGAATAGGAAAATCTGTCCTTCCATTTTCCCTTGCCTTTGCAGCAGGTGCAATGTTGTTTGTTATTAGTGATGAAATAATACCTGAAACCCACAAAAAAAGCAGCTATAGGAAGGCAACCTACGGTGTACTTATAGGATTTGTAGTAATGATGCTGTTTGATACACTGCTATCATAGCTTAATACGCCTAACATAAAAGCTGGCTGTAAAATTGTTTTACAACCAGCTTTGTTATATACATATAATTTATTTTGAAGTAAGATATCCTTCTGCCTTTAGCAGTTCTGCGGTTAGAACTGAGCCGCCTGCAGCACCTCTTAGGGTGTTGTGTGAAAGACATACGAATTTGTAGTCAAATAGAGTGTCTTCTCTTAGTCTTCCAAGGCTTATACCCATTCCGTTTTCAATATCTCTATCAAGCTTTGTTTGAGGCCTGCTGTCATCCTCAAAATAGTTTAAAAACTGCTTTGGAGAGGATGGAAGGTCTAGTTCTTGAGGTCTTCCGCAATAGTTTTTCCAGTGCTCTAGAATCTCTTCCTTTGATGGCTTCTTATCAAAGGAAACGAATACTGCAGCCATGTGACCATCAGCAACTGGTACACGGATACATTGTGCAGATATTACAGGTTCAGCAGCGTTTACAATTCTATCATTTTCAATATGACCCCAAACCTTTAAAGGTTCCATTTCACTCTTATTTTCTTCACCTGAAATATATGGAATAACGTTATCTATTATTTCAGGCCAGTCTGAGAATATCTTTCCACTTCCTGAAATAGCCTGGTAGGTACAAACAAGTATTTTCTTAGGACCAAACTCCATAAGTGCATTTATTGCAGGAACATAGCTTTGAATGGAACAGTTAGGTTTTGCAACTATAAAACCTCTTTTTGTTCCAAGACGTTCCTTTTGCTTTTCGATTATTTCAAGGTGTGTGTTGTTGATTTCTGGGATCATTACAGGAACATCAGGGGTAAGGCGATTAGCAGAGTTGTTAGAAACAACAGGAGTCTCAGCCTTTGCATATTCTTCTTCTATTGCTCTTATTTCATCTGCTGGCATGTTTACTGCACAAAATACAAAGTCCACCTGGCTGCTTATTTCATCAACCTGATGTATATCCTTTACAATCATGTTTTTAACACATTCAGGCATTGGAATGCCAAGCTTCCACTTGCTACCCACTGCTTCAACATATGTTTTTCCTGCAGAATTCTTGCTTGCAGCAATAACAGCAATTTCAAAGTATGGATGGTTATGAAGAAGTGTTACAAGTCTCTGTCCTACAAAGCCTGTTCCACCAAGTATTCCGACTTTAAGCTTATTACTCATTAAAATTCCTCCAATCAATTGTTATATTAATCGTATTAAAGATTTTACATTGGGTATTGTATGGTTAATGAATCAATTAATATGATTTCACATAAATGTTTAATGCATATATGTTGAAAAAATTCTGTTACATTTCATCTTTATAAACATCCTCAGATCGGACCAATATAGCAGGGATGTTTGTAAAGATAAAATGTAAGATTTTTAATGCAACATATATAGAACTATTTATGTGAAATATATAGTATATTATATTAAATATTATTATTTATATTGATGTTTTTCAAGCCAGTCATTAATTATTTCTGTATCATCAAAGTGAATTTTTTTATCCCCGATAATTTGATAGTCTTCATGACCTTTTCCGGCAATAACAACCATATCTCCTGGATTAGCTAATGATAGTCCAATATGAATGGCTGTTTTTCTATCTTCAATTATTTTGTAGCTGCAGTTTGTTGCCTTAATGCCGGATTCAATATCCTTGATTATATCCATTGGATTTTCATATCTTGGATTATCTGATGTAAGTATAACACAATCAGCATTTTTACCTGCGATCTCTCCCATAATTGGGCGTTTGGTTTTGTCTCTGTTGCCGCCACAGCCAAAAATAAGAATGATTTTGTTATGTTTGATTTCCCTTACAGCACTTAAAACATTTTCAAGACTATCAGGTGAATGTGCATAATCAACAACTGCTGTAAAACCTAATGATGTTTGTATTGCCTGGAATCTTCCCTTGACACCTTTAATTTTAGAAATAGATTTTATTATTTCATCAATGTCTATACCAAGTTGATTACAGGCTGCAATTGCTGCAAGAGAATTATACACACTAAATCTTCCAGGAATTTTTATATTAACACTTTTTCTTATTCCTCTAAAATTAAGTATAAAGGATACTCCAGAACTTGAATAATATACATTTTCGGCAGTAAAATCTGCATAATTATAAATTCCATAGGTTATTATATCACATAATGCCTCTCTTTTAATATCACCGAATATAGGATCATCTGTATTAATAATCCCACATTTGCACATTTTGAACAGTTTCATTTTAGCCCTTTTATAGTTTTCCATTGTTCCATGTTCATCAAGGTGATCTTGAGTTAGATTTGTAAATACACCTATATTAAAATCACACATATCTACTCTATGATTATCAAGCGCAGAGGATGATACTTCCATTACAACATCATTAGCACCGCTTTCAACCATTTCTGAAAGTGATGCCTGAAGTTCCATGGAATCCGGTGTTGTAGGATTTAGTTTTTCTGTTTTAAGTACTTTACCATCAATGGAATTCTCAATTGTACCTATTATGCCAACCTTATGCCTAAGGTCTTTAAGAATGCTTGCTATATAATAGGAAACAGAGGTTTTTCCGTTTGTTCCTGTAATTCCAATAAGATTAAGCTTTTTTGAAGGTTCTCCATAAAAATGATTAGAAATAACAGCCATAGCTTTTTTTGTATCTTCTACCTTGATCATTGTTGCATTAGAAGGGATATTATTTATTTCATGTTCAATTATAAAAGCTGAAGCACCATTTAAATAAGCAGCATATGCATAATTATGACGATCAATATTTTTGTTTTCTATACAAATAAAAAGTGAGTTTGGTTTTACTTTTCTGCTATCCCATGATATATTATCAATTTCAATTTCATCACTTCCTTGAAGTGTTTGATATGGAAGATTGCATATTAAATCTTTAAGTTTCATATTTTCACTCCCTAAATGCTTTTCCATAATTATTATAGCCATAATTTTTGCGTTGTTTATTGCTAAATGTGCTTGATATATTGCAAAAAGTGCTTTATTATGAAGCAAAGAGGTATTTAGGCACATTAAAAAAATAAATAAGTCATCTTACTCGTCCTTTTAATTCTTTTCGTCGTTACTCAATCACTTACATACAGTTAGTATGCGCATGATTGAGTGCCTAGAAAATAATTAAAATTACTTCGCAATCTGACTCATTTTTTTTTAATGTGCCTTAAATGAGATGGAGTTGTAAAAATGGAAGAGAAATTAAACGCAAAAAGAGGATATTTAAATGAGAATTTTAAATATTTTCATTTGAAGGATAAGAAAAGTACAGAGTTTGAATTTCATTATCATGATTTCAATAAAATAATTATATTTATTTCTGGAAATGTAACCTATCTTATTGAAGGAAAGGCCTATAAACTCAAACCATGGGACATATTATTTATAGGCAGTAATGATATACATAAGCCTGTAATTGATCATGATGGGCCCTATGAGAGAATAATAATATGGATTAACTCCTTATTTTTGAAAAAGCATAATGATAATGACTGCAATTTGCTATCATGCTTTGAAATGGCATCAAGCCAGAGTTTTAACCTTCTCAGACTATCTCCAGAGTTTCCAGGATACATAAGATATACTATTTCACAGCTTGAGGATGCCTGTAACAGCAACGAATTTGGAAGCCATGTTTTGCAAAATTCATTTTTTATACAACTAATTGTTTATATGAATAGACTTTTTCTAGGAATAGATAAGAAAGAAAAAATCGTTGATGTTGAATATGATGAAAAAATAAGTTCTATTTTAAAGTATATAAATGAAAATATTAGTGATAATCTATCTATTGATACCATTGCTTCACATTTCTATTTAAACAAGTACTATCTAATGCATAGTTTTAAAAAACAAACAGGCTATACAATACACAGCTATATAATCAAAAAGAGACTTATAATGGTTAACAACCTCGTAAAATCAGGCCAATCCATTGGCGATGCATGTATTAAATCCGGTTTTGGTGATTACTCAAGCTTCGTAAGAGCATTTAAAAATACATATGGTATTTCTCCCAAGAAATACTACAGAGAAATTGAAAATAAATAGAGCACAACATAGGGATAATGCGTAGCATCCTACCTAGGTTTATCTGCAATAGACCGTGAAGGTCAAGAAATATTGCTTCTGTCGACTACTCCACTCGCAAAGAAGTTGTAAGATGTCAAAATGGCGATAGCCTAAGAACTTTTGAGAA
>DAMCZI010000066.1:0-18381 GCA_032095175.1 Clostridiaceae bacterium | reverse complement strand
GACCTTCACGGTCTATTGCAGATAAACTAGGGTAGGATGCTACGCATTTTCCCTATCCTATGAATTAAGGTTATTTAAATTATTAATCGTCACTTGGATGGTGATTATTCGTTTAGCATTTTAATGGTTTTGTTTAATGAATCTACTGCATAATCTACATCTTCTATGGTGTTTGCATGACCGAAACTAAATCTTACAGTGCCTTCGGGGAAGGTTTTGAGGGTTTTGTGTGCTGATGGGGCACAGTGGAGACCAACCCTTGTCATGATACCAAAATCTCTGTCAAGAATGAAGGCAATCTCTGAATTATCATGGTTTTCAAAATTAATGGACACAACGGCAGTTCTGCCTGCAGTACCCTTGATACCAGCAATATTGAATCCAGAAATGTTATGCACCTTATTTAAAAATCTCTCTGTAAGAAGCATTTCCTTTTCATATATTTCATTTATTCCAACATTATTTATATATTTCAAGGATGCATTTAATCCATAGATACCAGGTATATTCAATGTACCAGATTCAAACTTGTCTGGCATATAATCCGGTTGACATTCGGACTCTGAAAGACTTCCAGTACCACCTTCTATAAATGGCTCTATCTCCTTTGAAAGGATTTCGTCTACTAGAAAACCGCCAATACCTTGAGGACCAAGAAGTCCCTTGTGCCCAGTAAAAGCAAGTGCATTAAGATTAAATTTCTTAAAATCAACCTCAAGAACCCCTGCACTCTGAGCAGCATCAAGTATAAAATATATTCCATGTGCTTTACATATCTTTCCTACTTCCTCAATAGGTAATATTGTACCTGAAACATTTGAAGCATGTGTCATTACAATAAGCTTTGTATTTGGTTTTATAAGTACCTCTAAATCCTTAGGATTTAAGATTCCTTCCCCGCTGCATTGAACTCTGTCAAATTCAACACCATTTTTATTTAAAGTCATAATAGGTCTCATTATAGCATTGTGCTCCATGGATGATACTATCACATGGTCCCCAGGCCTTAAAAGTCCCTTTAGAAGTATGTTAAGACTCTGGGTTATATTCATTGTAAATGCCACATTAAGAGGATTGTCAAAATTAAAAAGGCTTGATAGCAATTCTCTTGTTTCATAAACAATACGACCTGCAGAGTAAGCGCTTTCATAGGTTCCTCTACCTACATTTCCACCAACATTATTTATATAATTACAAACTGCATCCGAAACTCCGGGAGCTTTAGGAAATGAAGTTGCTCCATTATCTAGATATATTCTTCGCATAGAATCCCTCCCATTTTATTTTACCAAACAAAATTAATGTCGATGATTGAAAATATCTATAAATAAAGAATTTGATATAAATATTAACTATTTAACTTTCAATCCTTTTAATCATATACTTTTTTTAGATGTATGAAAAGGAGGAAGTTAAATGACAGGAAAAAAATCAATTATTATCAATGGACTTATTGTTGGTATCATCGCTGTTTTACTTGTTAAATTCGGAAATCCTGGAAACATGGGATTCTGTATTGCCTGCTTTGTAAGGGATATCGCAGGAGGGCTTGGACTTCATAGAGCACCAGTTGTTCAGTACATTAGACCAGAGGTTATAGGTCTTGTAATAGGTGCATTTTTGATGGCCTTTGGTAAAAAGGAATTTGAAGTAAAAGGAGGATCATCACCATTCATAAGATTTATACTTGGATTTATAGTAATGGTTGGTGCTTTGATGTTCCTTGGATGTCCACTAAGAATGGTTCTAAGACTAGCTGGCGGAGATTTAAATGCAATAATAGGACTTGTTGGATTTATAGCTGGAATTTTACTTGGAATACTATTCTTAAACAAAGGATTTAGCTTAAAAAGAAATTATACATTGAATAAGTTTGAGGGATATTTACTTCCTATAGTAAATATAGGACTTCTTATTCTTTTGGTTGCAGCACCTGCTGGAATAATATTCTTCAGCAAAAAAGGACCTGGTTCAATGCATGCACCAATAATAATGGCACTTGCTGCAGGTCTTATAGTTGGAGCATTTGCACAGAGAACAAGACTTTGTATGGTTGGAGGAATAAGAGACTTAGTTCTTTTTAAGGATTGGTATCTTCTTTCAGGATTTATTGCAATATTTGTTGCTGCTCTTATTGGAAATGTGGCATTTGGATTCTTTAAATTTGGATTTTTAGACCAGCCAATAGCTCATAATGATTGGCTATGGAACTTCCTGGGTATGACACTTGCAGGTTTTGGTTCAGTGCTTCTTGGAGGATGCCCTTTAAGACAGCTTATACTTGCAGGAGAAGGAAATATAGATTCAGTTATGGCAGTTATCGGTATGCTTGTTGGTGCAGCATTTACACATAATTTCAACTTAGCATCATCAGCAAAGGGACCAACACTAAATGGAAAGATAGCAGTTATAATTGGTTTTGTTATAGTTTTTGCAATTGCTTATTTTAATCGTGAGAAGGTTTCTGAAGTAAAGGTAAAGGGGGATGTAAGAATTGAAGGATAATGAAAGAATGACAATTGACGCTAGAGGAAGATCATGCCCTGAACCTGTTTTAATGACTAAGCATGGTGTTGAAAAGGATGCTTTAGGTGTGGATGTAATTGTTGATAATACAACTGCAAGGGAAAACATAAAAAGGTTTGCTCAAAACAGTGGGTATAAGGTTGAAGTTGTTGAACAAAACGGAGAGTACACTTTGAAGTTGAGGAAATAGTTTATGGAATATACAGTAACATTTTTTACACATTCTGGAGCAGTGAAATTTGAAAATTTTATGAAGCAGAAGGGTATTAAGGCAGTACTTATGCCTGTACCCAGAAAACTAAGTTCAAGCTGTGGGATTGCAGCAAGAATAGACTACAATGGAGATATCAAGGAAATAATAATTGAAGATATCGACAAGGTCTATGTTACTAACAGTCAAGGCGTAAAGTTAATTTATACACATCCTTAATGGATGGCAATTGGTATTAGCTGCATGATTTAATTGGATGCTGATAAGCTCAATCAACTCTAAGTAAATCATGCAGCTAATACCATTTTTGTATACTTTTTATTGACACTAGTGTCGATTATGGTATAATTATTATTGACACATATGTCGGAAAAAAGGAGGGATTGAGTTTGCCAAAAATAATCGACTATGCCAAGAGAAAAAACGAGATAATGGATTGTACGATGGAAGTACTTATGAAAAAGGGATATCATGATACGAATCTTAGGGATATAGCAGATGGATTGGGCATAGGCCGAACCACAATTTATCAGTATTTTAAAAATAAAGATGAAATAATTGATACTGTAATAAACCTTGTTTTTAAAAGACTTGAAAAAGAATGTGAAGTAATTATTGAAGCCCCTGGTTTAACAAGGGTTGACAAACTAAAAGCAATTATAAAGGTACTTGCAACTGATTGTCAGAAAGATAAAAGTATCTCTGCTTTTCTTATTAATCTATGGGTTATATTAAAAATTGAAAATTCGATTATTCGGGATAAGGTAGAAGAGCATGTGGCCACAATCATGGGAATGATAAGGGGTATCCTTGAGGATGGGATGGAATCAAGGGAGATAAGGAATGTAAATCCAGAAAGTATGTCCCTTACGATATATGGACTTATACAATCATTTATAATTAATTATCAGATTTACCGCAATGCATCAATAATCGAACAGTTAAAAAATATTGATATTTTTATCGAAAGTCTTAGAGTATAGCTTAACTTTGATGAAGTTATAATTTATGAATATTATCATAATATTTATTAATAATGGTTTATAACAGGATATTATGTTATTTTTTCAAGTTATAAAGATATTTTGGAGTGTTATAAGGATTTTAACATAATATAAATTAACTTATTTTCCCTAGTGGTTTTGCTTATAACATTTGCTATAGTAAAACCAGTAGAGATCACGTCCTTATAATTATAATTTAGGGGGGGTTAACGTGAAATCTGCAAAACAATTAATAAGCACAATAGCAATAAAGGAGGGTATTCGTTACCTTGAAAAAAATCCTTTAGAAAACCTGCCAAAGCTAGTAGATTGGGCAGACAGGCTTACTACAAGGGAGAATGAAAAAAGAAAGGTAAAAATCTTTAAGGACATAGTAAATGACCCAAGCAACAATTGGAATAACTTGATTAAAAGGGTATTCAATGAACTTCATCCAAATGTACAGAAAAAAGCCCTGATTAATTTCTTCGTAAATGCAGGTGTAAAGGGATTACCTCTTCTTGATGAATCAAGAGAGAAGTATGGATGTACAATTCCATGGACAATACTTATGGACCCAACTACTGCATGTAACTTAAAGTGTACAGGATGCTGGGCAGCAGAATATGACAAATCAGACTCCTTAAGCTATGAGGAGCTTGACAGGATAATTACTGAAGGTAAAGAACTTGGGATGTATTTTTACATATTCTCAGGTGGAGAGCCACTTACAAGGAAAAATGATCTTTTAAAGCTTGCTGAAAAGCATAATGATTGTGCATTCCTGGCATTTACAAATGCTACATTGATTGATGAAGAATTTGCAAAGGAACTTCAAAGATTAGGTAATTTCTTCTTTGCAATAAGTGTTGAGGGCTTTGAGGAAGAAACTGATTTAAGAAGAGGAAAAGGTACATTTAAAAAGGTTATGAAGGCCATGGATATATTAAAGCAATATGGAATAGGCTTTGGCTTCTCAACCTGCTATCACAGCAAGAACACAGAGGTAATAGGATCTGATAAATATGTTGATTTAATGATAGAAAAGGGATGTATGTTTGGATGGTACTTTACATATATGCCTCTTGGAAAGGATGCACCTATTGATCTTGTAGCAACACCGGAACAAAGAGAGTATATGTACCATAAGGTTAGGGAGTTCAGGCAGACGAAAGCTGCTTTTATTATAGACTTCTGGAATGATGGTGAATATGTTAATGGATGTATTGCAGGAGGAAAAAACTATCTTCATATAAATGCAAATGGAGATGTTGAACCATGTGCATTCATACACTATTCAAATGTAAACATAAAGGATGTTTCACTTATTGAAGCTTTGAAATCACCATTACTTGCAGAATACAAGAGACAACAGCCATTTAACGAAAACCATTTAAAACCATGCCCATTAATGGATAATCCAGAGAAGCTAAGAGAAATGGTACAAAAAACAAAAGCCCATTCTACTCAGCCACTTGACCAGGAAGCTGTTGAGGACCTAACAGCAAAGTTTAAAGACATATCAGAAAGATGGACCCCAACTGCTGAAAGGCTCTGGACTGAATCCCATGGAGAAAAATGCGACCACTGTGCATGCTGCAAAGAATGATATTGAGTGTCAAGCGCTTAAAAGAGTAAATTAATTTAGATTGTAACTAATATTTAATTAAAGCCGAAGCTTTAAAAGCCTCGGCTTTTTGTTGTGGAAAATTTATTGCTTATAGATTGCTTTATCATTTGATCTTCCATTTCTTAATTGACTTAAGCATAATATAAAGGATATTACTACAAAAATTAAAAATGTATTTCCTGATCCTATTAGCTTATATAGTGGTTCAGCTATTAAGAGAGCAATGATGGCAAAAAGAGTTAATAGTATTTTATAAAAGGAGAAAACTCTTCCTATGAATTCTTGAGGTATCTCCTTTTGAATTATAGTTCTAGATAATACGCCTTGTATAGTTGAAGCTATACCTAAAATAATAAGAATAGCAAATGTTGCTACAAAGCTTGTGGAATAGCCAAATACAAGATAACTAATGCTTATCATGAGAGAGGATATAATAAAAACATAAACATCCTTATAATTTGAAAGGCGCTTTATTAAAAATGGAACTAAAAGCCCACCTATTGCCATGGCATAGTCAAAGTATATTATTCCTTCTGGTTTTATATTCAAAAGTGTATCTGATATTGCTACTTTGTATGTTTCGTAAAATCGGCCTATAAGGCCATATATGCTCATTATAATAAATATTGTTTTTACATCAATATACTTAATTAGTACATGGTACCCTTCCAAACCGCTTTTGAATATTGAGAATTCGGATTTCGATTTTTCTACTTTAGTGTGTTTATAGCTTATGCAGCAGAATAATAAACCAGCAATTAAAAAGCTTATTGCATTTATGATAAATAATATTTTGCTTCCTTTAAGTTTATAAATTATTCCACCCAGTGCAGGGGATAAAAAAGTACTGATTGATTCCAAAAATGAAAATGCAGAATTGTAATATGATAATTCTTCCTTCGAAACCAGTTCAGGGAGAATAGCAGTTTCTGAGCCTAAATCAATATCATTTAGAGATTGAAGAACAAAGGCCAGAACATAAGTAAGCCATATATTGCTCTTATCTACAAAGACGAAAAGAAATGCAAAAACTGCACTGATTAAATTAGTATAAGCAATTGCTTTCTTTTTGTTGTATTTGTCTGCAATAATACCAGAGATATATTGCATAGGTATCCTAAGAACAGCCCTTGATAACCACATAAAAGCGATGGCTCCCACTGATTTTGTTTCGGTATAAAGATAAACTGTTATGCCTATATAATACATGTAGTCACCTATGGATGATATAAAGCCTCCTATACCTAGTAGAGCAAAGTTTTTATTTCTGAGGACTTTTTTAAACATAACTCCACCTCCAAAATTTGACATGACTATATTGTACTTGTATATTTGCATAAAAAACAGTCTGTTTTTTAATTTTTACCTGTGCTATACTAAGAATGTAAGGGAGATATATGGTTTTGAGTTATACTGCTGTCATTAATTTGGCAGCTTTTTTTATATGATGAAAGATATTAATGCTTAAATAAAAATGAGAAGGATAACCTAGAGGCTCCCTTCTCATTAATTCACATGATATTTTAGTTTGTAACTTTCTATTATTCGGCTGCTTTAAAGTTATACACTGGCTTTATAACATCTAAAATCTCTGCAGTATCAACGATGTTTTTCATAATTTCATCAATGTTTTTATAAGCAAGCGGACATTCATCAATGGTTTCTTTGTTTACTGTTGTTGTATAAATACCTTCCATCATTTCTTTATACTGTTTTAGTGTAAAGGAATTTTTGGCTTGAACTCTGCTCATAATTCTTCCAGCTCCATGGGGAGCAGAATAGTTCCAATCAGAATTTCCCTTTCCTATACACAATAGGCTGCCATCTCTCATGTTTATTGGGATTAAAAGCTTTTCTCCCTTTTGAGCTGAAACGGCACCTTTTCTTAAGATCATGTTTTCTGTATCTATATAGTTATGGATGGTTGTAAACTGTTCACTAACATCAAGCTTCATACCCTTTACTATTTCTGATATGATAGCCTTCCTGTTAAGCTCTGCAAACCTCTGTACAATTTTCATATCATGTATATAATTCTCGAAAAGTTCTCCAGATACATAGGCCAGGTTTTTAGGAATATCAGTTAAAATTTCAGCCTTTTTCTTTTTTAATTCCTTTTGTATCTCCTTTTGATGTCCAGATTCTTTAAGTTCTATTATAAACTCTTCTAAATCTTTTTTCGTATTTTTATTTAAAGCTTTAAATGCATCTTCCTGATAATAACTTGCTACCTGATGTCCTAAATGCCTGCTTCCAGAGTGGACAACAATATATAAATTATCCTCTTTATCCTTATCCACCTCTATAAAGTGGTTTCCACCACCTAAGGTTCCGATGCTTCGTCTTGCCCGTATAAGATTTACATCATCCTTGCACCTTAGTTGATTTAAATCTATATCATCATTAAATCTATGTTCTTTTTCTCTTATATCAAAGCCACATGGTATTTTTTCATATATAAGCTTATCAAGCTTTTGAAGTTCAATATGGCGGTTATTTATCCTTACAACCTCCATACCACATCCAATATCAACACCAACAAGATTTGGAACAATCTTATCATCTATAGTCATTGTGGTTCCTATTGTACAGCCTGCACCACTGTGGACATCAGGCATAATTCTTATTTTACTGCTAGATGTAAACTCCTGGCTGCATAGGGTTTCAATCTGTTTAATTGCTTCCTGTTCAACGTTTTCTGTAAAAACAACTGCACTATTGTATTTTCCATTTATTTCAATCATAATACTAAATCCTTTCTGGTTTTAAAATATACATCTACATGTCTATAAAAGGTTTAAAATTATTATATATTAAATTTAATATTTAGTCTGGTATTATTTTTTTATAATAAAACTTTCCTAAAAGTTAGATTTATTGAGACTATATCAATAAAAGCCGAAGTATTTAAAACTTCAGCTTTTATAGAAGAAAGCTAATTAATTCTTTGATAGTGCATTATAAATAAGATAACCACCTGATAGCCCAACCAGGCTGTAAATTATTCTTGATAGTATGTTCATTGGACCTCCAAAGATGGTACTAACAAGATTGAAGTTGAAAAGTCCGATAAGTCCCCAGTTTATAGCACCAACCAATACAAGAATAAGAGCAATCTTGTTGAGGTTTTTCATATAATCACTCCAATAATAAGTTTCTATATTAAATATATTAAAAAATGGAAGAATTATGATATGTCAATCAATTGAAATAAGGCAAGTTTGTTAGAGATAAGCCAATTATATATAAATCGTAAAATTCTTTACATTCTGTTTTTTTAAACAGCCCTGCTAAGTTGGTTCGACCCTAGGATGTTTAAAAAGACAGAATGTAATAGAATTTTTGATTTGTATATAGATAGTATAGGGAAAAAGTGAATAAGTAAGAGGTAAGGGGTAAGAGGTAAGAAGTGTTGAAGCGGTAGCGATATAAGTTAGAATAAATTGTTTATAAAAAACTCGATGAGTTTTTTCCATAACTCTTACCTTTTCACTATTAGCTTTTACCTCTTACTTATTCTTGCTTCTTCGCTTTTTCCCTATAATATTAATCTAAAATACTTTTAAAAAATATTCTAGATTAATATTGACTTGAATATTATCCCGTGCTATTATAATAAAAACGACCTTTAAACCGGTCCTGTGAGGCTGGGAAGGATTGAGAGTAGTATAAGTGTGTCTACACGCCTTCCCACAATGGGAAGGCTTTTTTAGTACCTTTAAAGTAGCCCGGAGAGGCTAAGAAGGAGGAGATTATATATGTTAAAAGGAAGAAGTTTGTTAGACCCAATGGATTTTACAACAGAGGAGCTTAATGAGGTTTTCGATTTCGCAGATCAAATCATAGCAAATCCAGAAAAGTACAGCCACATATGTGATGGTAAAATACTTGCAACACTTTTCTATGAACCAAGTACAAGAACAAGATTCAGCTTTGAAGCAGCAATGCTAAGACTTGGTGGAAGGGTTCTAGGTTTTTCAGAACCAAACTCATCATCAGCCGCAAAGGGAGAAAGTATATCAGATACAATAAGAACAATTGCCTGCTATGCAGATATTGCAGCAATGAGACATCCAAAAGAAGGTGCACCAAGGGTTGCAGCTCAGAGCACAGATATGCCAGTAATAAATGCAGGAGATGGAGGACATCAGCATCCAACTCAAACACTAACAGATTTATTAACAATAAGATCCATAAAGGGAACCCTATCAAATCTAACCATAGGGTTATGTGGAGATTTAAAGTTTGGAAGAACAGTCCACTCATTAATCAAAGCCATGTCAAGGTATGAAAATATTAAATTTATATTGATTTCCCCAAATGAGCTTAGAATTCCAGATTATATAAAAAGAGGAATATTAGAAAAGAATAACATAGAGTTTGAAGAGGTTGAAAGACTTGAAGAAGTAGTAGAGAAGCTTGACATACTCTACATGACAAGAGTTCAGAGAGAAAGATTCTTCAACGAAGAAGATTATATAAGATTGAAGGACAGCTATATACTAGATGCTGAAAAGATGAGCAGAGCAAAGAAGGATATGATAGTTCTTCACCCACTGCCAAGAGTAAATGAAATATCCTACGAGGTTGACAGCGACCCAAGGGCATGCTACTTCAGACAAGCAAAATATGGAATGTTTGTAAGAATGGCTTTAATAGCAAAATTATTGGGGGTGGCTTAAATGGTAAGAATAAACAGTATTAAAAAGGGTATAGTAATAGATCATATAAAAGCTGGTTATGGTATAAAGATATTTAACTACCTTGGACTTGATAAAGCAGATTTTACAGTGGCATTGATAAAGAATGCTCCAAGTGAGAGACTTGGCAGAAAAGATATAGTAAAGATTGAAAATGTAATTGATTTGGATTATACAGTTCTAGGATTGATAGATCCAAATCTAACAATAAACATAATAGATGATGAATGTGTACAGCAGAAGATTGATTTAAAACTTCCAGAAAGGGTTGTTGATGTTATAAAATGCAAGAACCCAAGATGTGTAACAGCAGTGGAAAGAGGATTACAGCATGTATTCCACCTTGTAGATGAGGAAAAGGGAGAATACAGATGTGAATACTGTGATGAAATAAACACCTTCCCGGAGGTGTAAAATGGAACTTTTGATAAAGAACTCGAGAGTAGTTGACTTTTCGAGGGACTTTACAGGAGATGTATATATAAGGGATGGCCTTATATGTGAGATAGGAAAAAATTTAAATAAAAACTGTAAGGTTATAGATGGGGAAGGGCTTGTGCTGCTTCCCTCATTTATAGACCTTCATGCACACTTTAGAGACCCAGGCTTAACCCATAAGGAGGATATACTCTCTGGAAGCATGGCAGCAGTAAGGGGAGGATATACTGGAGTAAACCTTATGGCAAACACAAAGCCGGTGTGCAGCAGCCTTGAGGTTGTTGAATATGTACTAAAGAAGGGAAAAGACATAGGACTTTGTGACATTCACCAGACAGTTTCAATAACAAGAAACATGGATGGAATGGACACAAGTCATCTTGATGATATAGATGGAAGAATAAGATTTATTTCCGATGATGGAAAGGGTGTAAAGAGCAGCAGGGTAATGCTTGAGGCTATGAAAATAGCAAGAGAAAAGGGAATAACAGTAATATCCCATGCTGAGGACGATGACATAGTATCGACGGATACAAGGCTTTCTGAAAACCTTATGAGCTGGAGGGATATATGCCTGTGTCAGGTGACTGGATGCCACCTTCACCTTGCCCATGTAAGTACAAAGGAAGCTATTGAATATGTAATAGAGGCAAAGAAAAAAGGGGTAAATGTTACATGTGAAGTAACTCCCCATCATATTGGCTTGGTGGATAGTGGTTATAGAGTAAACCCACCAATAAGAAACAGTGAGGATGTAGAGGCTTTAATTAAGGCAATAAAGGATGGTTATGTTGATTCAATTGCAACTGACCATGCACCCCATACCAGTGAGGACAAATTAAAGGGTTCTCCAGGAATATCAGGAATTGAGACCTCCTTCAGTCTTTGCTACACATCATTGGTTAAAAAGGGACATATAGACTTAAGCACATTATCAAGGCTGATGTCCAGAAATCCTGCAAGGATGATGATGCTAAACAAGGGTGAAATAAGTATAGGTTTTGATGGAGATTTGGTACTTGTTGATATAGATAAAAACTTTAAGGTAGACAGCGGCAGCTTTGCATCAAGGGGGAAGAACACTCCGCTAAATGGAACAGAGTTATATGGAGAGATAGCTGCAACCATTAAGGGAGGAAAAATTGTATACAAGAAGGAGGGGCTACAATGGTAATAGATAGACTTTATGAAGCAGTTGAAAAAAATGGGCATGTATGTGTAGGACTTGACACAGCCATTGATTATATACCAGAGGAAATAACAAAGGAATATCCATCAATTGAGGATGCTCTGTTCCAATTTAATAAAAGAATAATAGATGCTACTTTTGATGCAGCAGCATGCTTTAAGGTTCAGATAGCATATTATGAAGCCTATGGCTTGGCAGGACTTCTTGCATACAAAAGAACCCTTGAATATGTAAGAAGCAAGGGAAGTATTGCAATAGCTGATATAAAAAGAGGCGACATTGCTGCAACAGCGAAGATGTATGCAAAAGCACACTTTGAAGGAGATTTTGAAAGCGATTTTATAACCTTAAGCCCATATATGGGAATGGATAGTATAGACCCATATCTTCCATATGTACAGAGTGGAGAAAAGGGATTGTTTGTACTCCTAAGAACTTCGAACAAAGGGGCAGCAGACATACAGTATATTGAAGATAGAGATGGAGAAAAGGTTTATACAAGAACTGGAGATATGATGAATAAAATCGCAATGGATTACTGTGGAGAATGTGGTTATAGCTCAATAGGAGCTGTTGTAGGCTGCACACACATAGACGAAGGAACGAAGATAAGAAATAGATATAAAAATATGTTCTTCCTAATACCTGGATATGGTGCTCAGGGTGGAGGAGCGGCTGATGTAGCAGTTTACCTTCAAAACGGAAATGGTGGAGTTGTAAATTCCTCAAGAGGAATACTTCTGGCATATAGAAACTATGAAAATGGAAGCAAAAACTTTGATGAATGTGCAAGGAAAGAAGTATTAAGGATGAGGGAGGATATACTAAATGGAGCAAAAATACACAGTAAGTAAGGTAGTTGAAAACGTTGAAATAGCGAATGGAATATATAAGATTACAGTTGAAGGAACACCTGGTGCAAAGCCAGGACAGTTCTTCCTCTTAAGGGCATGGGGAATCGAACCCCTATTATCAAGACCAATAAGTGTGTATGATGTAGATGGAGATAAGATATCCTTTCTGTACGAAGTTAGGGGAGAGGGTACAAAGCTTTTTAAAAAGCTTAAAAAAGGTGATGAAATGCAGCTAACCGGACCTTTAGGAAATGGATTTGATGTTGAAAGGATAAGGGGCAAGGTTGCAGTTATAGCTGGAGGAATAGGAATAGCACCAATGAAATATGTAATAAAGTCAATGAAGGACTCCAGCGTTGATCTCTATGCAGGCTTTAGGGATGATGTATATCTTGTAGATGAATTTGAGGAATATGTTGAAGATATAAAAGTAACAACAAACAGTGGGAAACATGGCCATAAGGGATTTGTAACAGATTTGTTCAACCCTATGGAATACAATGCAGTTCTCTGCTGTGGACCTGAGGTTATGATGAAAAGGGTGGTAGAGATTTGTAAGGACTGTGCCACCCCTGTGTATGTGTCCATGGAAAAGCATATGGCATGCGGCGTAGGAGCATGTCTTGTATGTACCTGTAAAACAAAGAATGGAAACAAGAGAACCTGCAAGGATGGGCCTGTGTTCTCAGGTGAGGATGTGATATTTGATGCTTAATGTAAATATATGTGGAGTTGATTTTAAAAACCCTGTTATAGCGGCATCTGGAACCTTTGGATTTGGACAAGAGTACAACGAGTTTTTCGATGTATCAAAGCTTGGAGGAATATCCTCAAAGGGACTTACCTTAAATGGACGAGAGGGAAATGGTGGACTTAGGGTATTTGAAACAAGGTCCGGAATGATAAACAGTGTAGGACTTCAAAACCCTGGAGTTGATGAGTTTATAAAAACTGAACTGCCTCAAATGAAGAAATTTGATACAGTAATAATTGCAAACCTTGGAGGAGGAACCTTCGAAGAGTACATCGAAGGAATGAAAAAGCTGAGTGAAACAGATGTTGACATGGTTGAGCTAAACATATCATGTCCAAATGTAAAATCAGGGGGAATGGCCTTTGGAATAAAGTCAAAGGTTGCATATGATGTGGTTTCTGAAGTAAGAAAGGTATGTAAAAAGCCTCTTATAGTAAAGCTTTCTCCAAATGCAGAGGATATAGTAGATATGGCTTTTAAATGCTGTGAAGCAGGAGCAGATTCTATATCCCTTGTAAACACCTTTAAGGCGATGGCAATAGATATAAAGAGAAAAAGGCCTGTATTTGACAACGTATTCGCAGGACTTTCAGGACCTGCAATAAAGCCAATAGCCCTAAGAATGGTATATGAGGTTTGTGGAGCAGTAGATGTTCCTGTAATCGGTATGGGTGGAATAACAACTCCCGAGGATGCAATAGAGTTTATAATGGCAGGAGCAGCAGCTGTTCAGGTCGGAAGTGCAAATTTCATAAAGCCTGATATAGCTCTTGATATAATTAATGGAATTGAAGAGTTTATGAAGAGCGAAGGAATAAAAAGTATAGATGAAATAAAGGGAATAGCAAGAAAGTAATTGATGATTATAAAATGGTTACTTCGAGTTTTAACATATATATTCTTCCCCTCTAAAATCAGATACACTGGATTTGCCAGAGTATCTGATTTTTTTGTCGATATTATGATTTCAATATGATAATATTTAAAGTGACTATGTTTTATTAATTTCTATATAAAAGATAATCGGGGGGATATAACTTGTATAAACTAATAGCATTGGATATGGATGGAACATTATTAAATGAAAAGCATATAGTTAGTGATAGAGTAAAAGATGCATTACAAAAGGCTAGAGAAATGGGAGTAAAGGTTATTTTAAGTTCTGGAAGAGCATACAAGGGAATTGCATGCTACATGGAGGAGCTTGATATAAAGGATCTGGCTATAACCTTAAATGGAGCGGCAGTAACAGACTCTACAGGTGAGAAGCTTATCTTCAGCCAGTGCATGGATAGTGATGTAAGCAGAAAGATGATTGAGCTTGCAAGAAAGCATGGAATATATAACGTTCTTTTTATTGAAAACGACATGTTTGTTGAAGAGATAAATGAAAAGGGACAATTCTTCCAGGAGCATGACAGAATCAGACTTAAACCAGTTGGCAACCTTGAGAACTTTTACGAAGTACAACCAGTTTTTAAAATGCTTTTAATAGGTGAAAATGAAGAATTGATTAAATTAAGGGATGAAGGTATGAAACTTCTTGGCGATAAAGTATGCTTAACCTTTTCTCTTCCATATTTCCTTGAAGCATACAGCCCATTAATAAACAAGGGAATAATGCTTGAGAAGGTAGCTAAATATTACGGTATCAAAAGGGAAGAAGTTATAGCAATGGGTGATGGCGAAAATGACATACCAATGATTGAATACGCGGGTCTTGGTATAGCAATGGGAAATGCAGTACAATCAGTAAAGGATGCAGCAGACTTTATCACTACAACTAATGTTGAGAGTGGAGTTGCACATGCCATTGAAAAGTTTATATTGCAAGCATGATATAGAAAAATTATAGATTAACAGCTGCTGCTTTTATTATGGCAGTAGCTGTTAATTCTAATAAATAGGTTATATTAATCGCACTAAAGATTTTAAATAGGGTATTGTGTGATTAATGAATCAAGGAATATGATTTCGCATAAATGTCTAGGGTCGAGCGATGTAAAATCATTTATGCGAAACATATAGTTTATTATTAAATTAATAAGAAAGGAAGAATGTCTATGAATATTGGACAAATTATATCAATAATTGCATGGCTGGTATTGATTATCCTTATTCTTACAGATTATATAATAATCAAAAAGCCTTATAAATATATTGCTGTATTATTGATAATTCCTGCAATAATAGTTAAAACACCGTTAATAAGCAGAATAAGTCGTAGTTTAGAGTTAATAATAGGAGCTATTTATTTGTTAGCTATCATAATGATTATAATAAGTTGTGTCGTTCATAGTAAAAAAGTAAAGAATTAAAATCTCAAGATAAATGTCTTGCGTTTTCAAAGTAAGGTTTCTAAAGCATGTCCAATATTTTATCAATTACTTGTCTTTCTAAAATTATATTATGGCCAGATACACAAGTATCAAAATTCATATCTTTATACTTTAAAAGTGTGTTAATATAAGTATCTTTTTCACAATAAATACTTGGAATAATTTCGTCAATTGAATCACCAATATTATCTCCTGTATTTAGTACTTTTTCTACTTCATCAATTACACTTATAGAATCAATTGTATGACCGGGTGTATAAACAATTCTTATTTTATCTTCTGGAAAATATAACTCTTTTTCAAATATCAAGTTTGGAAGATACATTTCTACTTCCCCATTAAGATATTGCTTATTTCTCTGTATCATCTCTTCCCAATTTACTTCTATCATTTCTCTACATAGTTTGTGAGATATTATAATGCAATTTTTAAGTGAACTATTTCCCCAAATATGATCCCAATGATAATGTGTATTTATCACAATTATTGGTTTGCTGTTATGTTTTAGATATTCTTTGATAGGTGCAATGCTTGAAGAACCAAGTCCTGTATCTATAATATAATTGTATTTGTCTCCCATGATAAGATGAATATTTAAATCCCAGCCAGCAGGGATGCTGTTTGTAAACAGAATACTTCTATTCTTTATTTTTTCAATCTTCATAATCTCATTCTCACTTTATGTTATTTTTTTTATCTATTGTGAGTCTACATATGTTAGAGTTTCCTTAATAGCTTCAGTTATTGGTTGTGCGTTTTCTTTATCCAGCAGTCTAAAATATAGGCTTCTAAGGAAATTTCTAATGTTCATTTGTATGTGAAAATCTATCTGGATTTGACCTGTCTTTGTAAAATTTCTAAAATCTTTTATCCAATCAATCATTTCACTATAATTATGCAGATTTCTGTTAATAGTGCTTACTACAACATTAGTAATTCTTTCATCCTCAAAATCTATATATGTAAAATAATTGATACAAACCTTTCTTTTTACTGCATTTAATATTTCATGTAAATCATCATTGTCTATACAATCGCATTGGGCAAGTTCATCCAGTGCATCTGCACCATGGGATGCAGAATCTGCCCAGCCTTTATTAGTTACATAGCTCCTTAAATCCCTCTCTTCTAAGTAGTATTGAATAACCTTTTCTTTTACATTCTTGATAGTGTTATTCGATAAGAATTTATTGCTTCTATGAACATAAAGTATTTGGGCTACATTTAGAGCACAAAAGGACCTTTTAAATACAGAGTCATCTTCTTCCAAACCAATTTTGTAAAACAGGTGATTGTCGTCCATGCTCATGTTTAATAATTCTATTATCTGTTCATTAGTAATTTCTTTTCTATCAATCCAACTGCAAATTACCCTATGAATAAGAAGATCTCGAAGCTCCGGATCAGTTGAGCCTATGTTTTTCATCATGCTCTGGACCAAATCAAAGGCGGATACATCATCAGGCACTGTAAAATCATTTTTCTTTATTTCTGATAGTTTTTCTTTTAACAGAATGCTGTCATCATACATTTCTTTTCCCCCTCTTCTAAATATCTAGTGTAGTGTATCCTACACTGACTTATTTTACTATCTTTATACATAGACTACATATAATTAATGTGGTCTATAATTTAATTGTTAAATTCTTTTAAGTTATACGTATTTCTATGTTATTATGTCTTATTTTATATTTGCTTCATAATGATCTTCATTAAGTCTCACTACTTCAAGTTCTTTTATATTCTCATTCAATTTCAATGCTAAGCTTTGAATTCCAAAGAATTCTGTGAAAGTATGACTCCCAATGATAAGATTTATCCCTTTAAACTTAGCATATTGAATCGTATACAAATTACATTCACCTGTAATGTATACATCACACTTATTTTCAACTGCTTCCTTAAGGCAAGCTGTTGGCCCTCCATTACCACATACTAAGCCAACTCGCTTCACCTTTTTGTCATTAAACTGCCAAAATTTAACTGGTTCTTCAAGTAGATTTTCAATATTTTTTACTAATTCATTAAATTTAATTTCTTCATCATATTCTGCGATTCTACCAAAATATAACCCTTCCCATTCGTGGGTTCTTCTAAGATTTTCTAAATTTAATTTTTTTAATAAACTATCATTTGTTCCGAAGTTACAGTCATCAAGTGGCAAGTGATTATAGTAGTGGCTTATACCATACTCTTTCAATTTTTCTATGCACGCCTCTTTTAATCCATATATTTCATCCCATGCATCGTGGTGTGTCATCATCATATCAACTCCATGAATTCTTGCTTCCTCTATAGTTTCAAGCGTTAGGTTAACACAGTATCCTAATTTTTTAACTTTTTTATCTGCATGGTATGTAATCCCAGATTCACTAGAATAGATTTCCTTACTTGTTACATTAAAAAGATCATTAATTCTTTCAACAATATGTAAAACATCCATATACTTAAACCTCCTCATTTTCATCATGTTTTGCCTTCAATTCTTATTATTACCTTGGTTGTAATCAATTTCTTTGTATTACATCATAATACAAAGAAATTTTGTGTACTTACATTTTTTTATATAACTTACATCTCAAAATTTCTAATTGCTTTTTAATTTCTTGTTTTCTTCTTCAAGTTCCTTAATCTTTTTATCTTTTGCTATGATGACTTAACTTATATCACTAAATATAAATCAAAAATTCTATTACATTTTGTCTTTTTAAACATCCTAAGGTCGAACCAATACTGCAGGGCTGTTTAAAAAAACAA
>DAMCZI010000065.1:0-19402 GCA_032095175.1 Clostridiaceae bacterium | reverse complement strand
GACATCTTACAACTTCTTTGCGAGCGGAGTAGTCGACGGAAGCAATATTTCTTGATCTTCACGGTTTATTACAGATAAACCTAGTTAGGATGCTACGCATTTTCCCTAAACTGTGGACGAGATGATTAGGGTGAATCCCGGGGGAGGCCCGGGATTTGGGAGGATTATTTGATTTTTTTGCCTATATACATACCGTATAGGAGTCCTCGCATAAAGATACAGGTAAGTAGGAAGGCAATCATCATTTTACTTTTATTTGAGTTTCTCATCAAAGTGTTGTTAAACATATTCATCCCTCCATAACCATATATAAAGTAAGAATTTTATTACTTTGTATTTAGTATTAATGAATTTAGGATATTTTATAAGGGAATTCGCTTTTTTTAATTGAATTAAAATTAACGTAAAAAATTTAGTGAAATTTATAATTATTTTAAAAAATATGGCAGGAATTTTAAAAATGGTATAGAATATATTTAATGTGGTTAAAAGTGGAGTAAAGTGGAGTAAAGTTGTGGTGAATTAGATGTTTATTGGAGAGTATCAACATTCCCTTGATAATAAAAATAGAATGATAATTCCCTCAAAATTTAGAGAGGGCCTAGGAAACAGTTTTGTTTTAACAAAAGGACTGGATGGCTGCCTTTATGCATATCCAAAGGAAGAATGGCAGAAGCTAGAAAATAAGCTAAAGGAACTGCCTTTAACCAGTAAGGATGCCAGAGCTTTCGTAAGATTTTTCTTTTCTGGAGCAGCTGAAATAGATGTTGATAAGCAGGGAAGAGCACTAATACCACAAAATCTAATAGAATATGGTTGTGTCAACAAGGATATAGTAAGTATAGGAGTATCAACAAGGGTAGAAATTTGGAGTAAAGAAAAATGGGTTGACTACAACGAGCAGAATATTGATTTTGAAGAAATTGCAGAAAGAATGTCTGAACTTGGAATATAAAAACATAAGGTTTTAAATTGCAGATAAAATTCCAGCAGATGTAGTAATGAATAAAAGAATATTTAGCAAAAGATGGTGATAGTATGGAATTCAAACACAAATCTGTTTTACTTGATGAATGTATAAAAGGACTAAATATAAAAGAAGACGGAATCTATGTGGATGGTACCCTTGGTGGAGCAGGTCATTCCTATGAAATAGTAAAAAGACTTGATCCTATAAAAGGAAGGCATATTGGCATAGACCAGGATTTAAATGCATTAGAGGCATCAAAGAAAAAGCTTGAAGCTTTTAAAAATGTTACATTTGTACACAGTAATTTTAAAAATATAAAAAAGGTTCTTGAATCCCTTGAAATTGATGGCATTGATGGTATACTCCTAGACCTTGGAGTTTCATCACATCAATTGGATATACCAGAGAGAGGATTCAGTTATATGAATGATGCTCCATTGGATATGAGAATGAACATGGAGGAAGATTTTTCAGCCATGGATGTTGTGAATGAATATTCAAAGGAGGCTTTAGAAAAGGTAATAAGAGAATATGGTGAGGAAAAATGGGCTTCACGTATCGCAGAGTTTATAGTTAGGGAAAGAGAAAAGGAAGATATAAAAAGCACTTTCCAGCTTGTAGATATAATAAAGGCTGCAATACCTGCATCAGCAAGAAGAGATGGACCACATCCGGCAAAAAGAACTTTTCAGGCAATAAGGATAGAGGTTAACAGAGAACTAGAAATACTTGAAGATGCAGTAAGAGATTGTATTAGTGCATTGAAACCAGAAGGAAGATTGTGCATTATAACCTTCCACTCACTAGAAGATAGAATAGTTAAGAAAGTATATAAGGAACTGGAAAATCCATGTACTTGTCCGCCTGAATTTCCAGTTTGTGTATGCAATAAACATCCTGAAATTAAAATAATTACTAAAAAGCCTATTGCACCAACTGATATAGAGCTTGAAGATAACCCAAGATCAAGAAGTGCAAAACTCAGAATAGCTGAAAAAATATGAAGTATATGAGAAACAATTTTATAAACATAAATAGGGTTAAAAGTATTCACATTTTAAGTAACTAATAATAAGTTCTAAAGGGGAACAGGGGTGAATAGATTGGTAGTGGAAAAAAATAAGAAAAATTATGGGAACTATACTTATGGTAGTGTTGCATATGATTTAGAGCCAAAGGTTGTAAAAGAAAAAAAAGTTGTTAAGCAGAAAAATAAGAAAAGTAATGTTAAAAATAAACTAAAGCTTATGTTTAGCATTGGAATTATAACAATTTGTTCTTTTGTTATTCTTACAAGATATGCAGCTATAACAAAAATGACTTATAACATTAGAAGCATAAAATCTGATATAAGTAAAATGCAGAAGCAAAATGAAAATATAAGTGTAGATATTGCAAAGCAAAATAACATTAGAAGTATAGAAACAGCAGCAGTAGGACAATATGGTATGGTTATGCCAGAAAATAATAGCTTAGTATATGTTGATGTAAAACCCCTTACACCTTTAAAGGCAGAAGCCCCAACCAATAGTAATTCGTTTTTTCATAAAATTCTTGGATTTATAAATTAGGGGGGGATTTTTTGAGCTTGGAGCCTAAGACAAATATTACTGTCAGAAAAAGAATTGTAAGCATATTGTTGATTATATTCTTCGTACAGGCAGTTATAGTTGGAAGATATGCATGGATTCAAATTGTACGTTCACCCCAACTGCAGCAGTGGGCAAAGGATCAATGGACAAGTGATACAACTATAGCAGCTAAAAGAGGAAAAATACTGGATAGAAATATGAATCCACTTGCGGTAAGTGGTAATGTTGAAAGGGTAGATGCTCTTTTAAAGGAAATAAATGAGGCGGAAAAGGATAAGAAAACAACAAAAAAGGAAATAGCAAGTAAACTTGCTCCAATATTGAATTTAAAAGAAGAGGATTTAGTTGTAAAACTAAATAAGAAGTTAAAAAGCGGTGCTCCAATGGCAAGTGTAACTATTGCTAGAAGAATTGAGAGAGAGCAGGCTAATAAAATAAGGGAATTGAAACTGCCTGGAATAGTTCTAACTGAAGATACAAAGAGGTATTATACAAATGGAAGTCTTTTATCACAAGTACTTGGAAATACTGATGTTGATGGAAATGGAAGAGCAGGACTTGAGTACCAATATAACAATGAATTAAAGGGCATCCCTGGGCGATTTGTTGGAGAAACAGATGCCTATCACAGGGAGCTTCCATATAATCTTTCTACATATGTTCCGCCGAGAAATGGTTATGATTTAGTACTTACTATTGATGAATCAATACAATACTTTACTGAAAAAGCAGTAGAAAAAGGCATGATTGATACCAAGGCAAAACGTATATCAGCAGTTGTAATGGATACTAGAACGGGAGAGATACTTGCTATGGTTAACAAGCCGGATTATGATCCTAATAATCCTGTACAAGGTTCTACAGAAGAAGCAATAAAGCTTTGGAAAAACAGGGCTGTAAATGAAAACTTTGAGCCTGGATCAGTTTTAAAGATTATAACAGCAGCTGCTGCATTGGAAGAGGATCTTGTTAATGATTCAACTAGGTTTGTTTGCCATGGTTACAAAATGATCGGGAAAAATAGGATAAAATGTTGGAAAACTTCTGGACATGGAACACAAACCATATCACAGATCCTTCAAAACTCATGCAATGTAGGGTTTATGGAACTTGGTGAGAAGCTTAAAAAAGAAGGGCTTTATAAGTATTTTAATAAATTTGGTTTTGGAAAGAGAACAAACATAGATTACCCTGGTGAAGAGAAGGGCATACTTATACCTATACAAAGGGTTGGTCCTGTAGAATTGGCAAATACGTCCTTTGGTCAGGGTATTGCGGTAACTATGGTTCAATATATGGCTGCGTTGTGTGCAGTTGCAAATGATGGAAAAATGACAGAACCTCATCTTGTTAAGAAGGTTTTATATACAGATGATGATGGGAATACTTCAGTTATAAGAGATATAGCTCCTAAGGTAGTAAAACAGGTAATATCAGAAGCAACGTCTAAAAAGCTAAGACCAATGTTGGAGGATGTTGTAACCCTTGGTGCAGGTAAGAAATCCTATATAGAAGGATATCATATCGGTGGAAAGACAGGAACAGCACAGAAGGTAGTAAATGGGAAATATGTATATGGAAGATATGTTTCCTCCTTCGCTGCAATGGCTCCATGTCCAGACCCAAGACTTGCAATAATGGTATCAATTGATGAACCGGATCCATCAAACTATTATTCAGGAAGTACTGCGGCACCAATTGCAAAGGGGATATTCCAAGATGTTTTCAGATACTTAGATATTCAACCAGATGCAGCGGATTTAAAAAATCCAAAGGTTATAAAGGAAACTATAGTACCAGAAATAAGAGGATTATCCGTTCAGGATTCGCAAAAAACTCTTGCAAAGAGCAAATTATCCTATGAAGTTAACGGAAATGGTAATATAATATATGATATGAGTCCAAAGCCTGGTGTATCTGTGAGAGAAAATACAAAGATAACTCTGTACCTTGGACTTGAAGAAAATAAGAATAAAAAGATAGCGGTGCCAGACTTTACTGGAATGACCAAGAAGGAAGTAACAGAGCTTGCTAATTCTCTTGGTATTAAAATATCCTTCATGGGGGATGGTATTGTTGTCTCCCAGGATGTTGAACCAGGAACAGAGGCTGAAAAGAATAGGGAAGTAAGAGTTATGCTTGAAGAACCCCAGGATTAAATTTTAGCACAACATGGTTTGACCGTGTTGTGCTAAAATATCATTAAGGAGGCAATAGTGAGATGAAAATAAGTAAAATTGCAAAAAATATTGAAGGCTGCAGAGTGGAAGGGGAAGACAAGGATATAACTGGATTTTCATACAATACATCCAATGTAGAAAAGGGAAGTCTATTTTTTTGTATTGTTGGAGTAAAAACTGATGGGCATATTTTTGCGCAAAAGGCGGTTGATAGTGGAGCAATTGCTGTTGTTATTAGTAAAGACGTCGATATAAAGGGTGATGTAACAAAAATATTTGTTAAGGATACAAGAGAAGCGATGGCCCTAATGTCATCAAATTTTTATGGAAACCCATCCCTTAAAATGGATATGATAGGAATAACAGGAACCAATGGCAAAACAACCTCTACATTTATGATGAAATCTATTTTTGATACTGCAGGAAAAACTACAGGTCTCTTTGGAACGATATATAATATATTTGGTGATGAGAGAGAAGTAGCAAAAAGGACAACACCCGAATCCATGGATCTTCAAAGAATGCTTATGAGAATGGAAGAAAAAGGAGTAGATACATGTATAATGGAGGTTTCTTCACATTCGTTAGAGCTAAAAAGGACATATGGAATTAAATACAGAGTAGGTATTTTTACTAACCTTACTCAGGATCATCTTGATTTTCATGGGACAATGGAAAATTATTTTAATGCTAAGAAAAAATTATATGAAAGCTGTACTTCAGCAGCGATCAATATTGATGATGAATATGGTATAAGATTATCAAAAGAAATTGAATGCAAATGTATTACCTATGGTATTGAAAGCAAGGCGGATTTATTCGCCAGTGATATAGAAGTTACAAGCAGTAAAAGTAGTTTTAAGATGCACTATAGGGATGAAGTTGTGGTTATAGAGCTGAAATTACCAGGAAAGTTTAATGTTTATAATGCACTTGGATGTGCAGCAGCAGCACTTGAGATGGGAATTTCTTTAGATAAAATAAAGGAAGGACTTGAACTTTTGGAAAGTGTTCCGGGAAGAAGTGAAAAAATAACTTCAAAGAGGGGATTTACACTGGTAATTGATTATGCTCACACCCCAGATGGGTTAATCAATATATTAAAGACTGCAAGGGAATATACCAAAGGAAGGCTGATAGCACTATTTGGCTGTGGAGGAGACAGAGATAAAACCAAAAGACCTCTTATGGGCAAGGCTGCAGGAGAACTTGCGGATTTTTGTATAGTAACATCAGATAATCCTAGAACTGAGGTGCCAGGAGATATAATACAAGATATTTTACCTGGAATAAATGAAACTGAATGCGACTATGTTATAATAGAGGATAGAAAAAATGCAATTAAATATGCAATAGATAATGGGGAAAAGGGCGATGTGATAGTTATAGCAGGAAAAGGCCATGAAACATATCAGGTTTTAGCTGATAAAACTATACACTTTGATGAAAGAGAAATCGTTTTTGAGTTCCTTAAGGAGGATATGTAATGGAAAGTTTAAGCATTAAAGAAATAGCCCGATATATTAAAGGAGAACTATTGAATTTAAATGATGACATACTTGTATCGGGTATAAGCACTGACAGTAGAAAAATAAAGGGTGGAGATTTATTTGTTGCCTTGAAGGGGAAAAACTTTGATGGTAATGATTATGTTGAAGAATGCTTGAATAAAGGTGCTGCTGCCGCAATTGTTACAAGGAGAATTGAAGGAAATAAACCGATGATACTTGTAGAGGATGGACTTTCTGCTTTAAAAGAAATTGCAAAATATTACAAGAGCAGATTTAACATACCCGTTGTAGCTGTAACAGGAAGCACTGGTAAAACAAGTACAAAGGAAATTATCTCATCGGTTCTTGAACAGAAATTTAAAGTTCATAAAACATTTAAGAACTTTAACAATGAAATTGGTCTGCCGCTTACAATTTTTGAACTTGAACGCTGCCACAATATTTCTGTTTTAGAAATGGGAATGAATAATCCTGGTGAAATACAAAGACTTGCAGAAATGGGAAGGCCTGATGTTGCAATTATAACAAATATAGGAACAGCCCATATTGAAAACCTTAAAAGCAGAGAGAATATATTAAAGGCAAAGCTTGAGATAACAAGCTTTTTTAATGAAACTAGTCTTCTCGTTATAAATGGAGATGATGAGTATCTTTCAACAGTCAAGGATAAAGTCTATACTGTTAAAAGGGTTTCTACAAAAGGAAATGGAGAATATAATGCATATGATATCCAAAATCTTGGAGAGAATGGAATAGAATTTAAATGCGTTTACAGAGGAGAGGAGCATCAATTTAAAATATTGGTTCCTGGTATGCATAATGTATATAACGCATTAGCTGCAATAGCTGTTGGGGACAGGTTTGACTTAAGCACTGAAAATATTAAGGACGGATTGTTGAGTTTTAAATCTGTAAGCCAAAGAATGGATGTTATTGCTCTTAACAATGGAATAAAAATAATAAACGACTGCTATAATGCTAATCTAGACTCAATGAAAGCTGCTCTTGATGTGCTATCTGATTTAAAATGTGATAGGAAAATAGCGGTTCTTGGGGACATGTTTGAACTAGGTGATTTTTCTTTTGAAGCACATAAGCAGGTAGGAAAATATGCTCAGGGCAAATGCAGCATGTTAATTGCTGTAGGAAAGGATTCTATTCATATGTATAATGAGGCAGAGGAGAAAATTCAAAGCCATCATTTTAATACAAAAGAGGAAGCCTGTCAATTTTTAAAGGACATTATAAAACCCGGTGATGCCATTCTTGTAAAGGCTTCAAGGGGAATGAACATGGAGCATATTGTAAACTATTTAATAAGTGAGTTTAGTGACAGGAAGGGGAAATAATTATGAAAATAACCATATATGCAACCTTTGTTTCTTTTTTAATAGTATTACTGCTTGGACCCATAGTTATACCTGCCTTAAGAAAATTTAAATTTGGGCAAAGTATAAGGGAAGATGGACCTAAAAGCCATTTCAAGAAGGCTGGTACACCTACTATGGGGGGAATTATGTTTATTGCAGCAATGATAATAACAGTTTTAATTGTATCCCCAAAGATTACTGGTGCACTTATAGTTGGAATGGTAACTACAGTGGGTTATGGATTGATTGGACTTCTAGATGATGGCCTAAAAGTAATTAGAAAAAAGAACCTGGGATTAAGGGCGTATCAAAAATTAATTGGACAGATAGCCTTTGCATTTATACTTTCCTATTTTGCCTATGTAAAAATAGGAAGTGATGTGCATATACCATTCACAAAAACAATGGTGGATCTTGGAATATGGTATGTACCCTTTATGATTTTCGTAATTGTAGCAGCAACAAATGCTGTAAACTTAACAGATGGACTTGATGGACTTGCATCAAGTGTTACACTGATTGTTGTTGTTTTCTTTGCAGTGGTAGCTTATGGAATGAAGAAGGGAGATTTATCAATATTCTGTGGAGCACTTGCAGGTGGACTTTTAGGATTTTTAAAGTATAATTCCTATCCAGCACAGGTATTTATGGGAGATACAGGCTCTCTTGCTCTTGGTGGAGCTATTTCAGCATTGGCTGTACTTTTAAAAATGCCATTTATACTTGTAATAGTAGGGGGAATATATGTAATTGAAGTTCTTTCAGTTATTATACAGGTAACTTCATTTAAATTAACAGGTAAGAGAGTTTTTAAGATGAGTCCTCTGCATCATCATTTTGAACAGATTGGATGGCATGAAACTAAGATTGTATCATGGTTTTGTATTTTAACTGCTATTTTTGCATTAATAGGTTTTTTAGCTATTAGTTTTTAGGGGGGCTATTATGGAAAGAAAGAAAGGACCCATAGACTTTCCACTTTTTATAGTTATTCTTTTACTGCTTTCCATAGGAATTAATATGGTTTTTAGTGCCAGTATGTATCAGGATAGACAAATTTATGATGATAGCTACTATCATTTAAAAAGGCAGATAATCTGGGCAGGACTTGGAATAGCTACTATGATTTTTACTTCAAATATAAACTATAAAAAGCTAAGGAATAAGAAGCTTATTTCCTTTGGAATGGTGGTTACTATAGTGCTTTTGGTTGTGGTTCTTTTCATGCCTGCTGTTAAAGGGGCTAGAAGATGGATTGGAATAGGAAGTGCAGGTATTCAACCATCCGAAGTTGCAAAAATAATGCTTATTGTATACCTTTCTGATAATATTACAAGAAAGGGAGAGAAGATAAAGGACTTCTGGAAGGGTGTTGTCCCGGTGCTTTTAGTTGCTGGTGTATTTGCAGCCCTTATACTTAAAGAACCCAACATGAGTACTGCAGTTATTATAATGACTGTGGCATTCTGCTTGTTGTTTGCTGGTGGAGCTAAAATGAGTCAGCTTTTAGGTCTGTTTGGTGTGGGTATAGCCGGAGCAGTAGGCCTAATTATGGCTGAATCCTATAGAATGAGAAGACTATTTGCATTTATTGATCCGTGGGCAGATCCTCTGGATGCAGGATATCAGGCAATTCAATCCCTTTATGCTCTTGGAGCAGGAGGACCTTTTGGAAGTGGATTCGGAATGTCAAGACAGAAGCAATATTACATACCTGAGGCACAAAATGACTTTATATTTGCCATAATTGGTGAGGAGCTTGGATTACTTGGTGTTATTTTTGTTATACTGCTATTTGCTTTTCTTATATGGAGAGGGCTGAAGATAGCACTAAACTGCAAGGATAAGTTTGGAAGTCTTCTTGCTGTTGGTATAACTGGACTTATAGCAGTTCAATCAAGTATTAATCTCCTTGTAGTTGCGTCTTTTATGCCGATTACAGGTGTTACACTTCCTTTAATAAGCTATGGAGGGTCGTCTTTGCTTTTTACGATGGCCGCACTTGGAATACTACTAAACATATCCAGGTATCAGGATAGGAATTAGAGCACATAAAAGAAGGTAGAAATAAAAAATAAATTTTATATATACAATATATAGTTATTTTCCCCCTTATGTTGTAAAATATACAGGGGGAATGTTTTATATTTATTATATATTAATATATGGAAATTAGAGGATGGTTTTATGGGTAAGCATGATGTGGAATTAAAGGAAAAAAGTAAAGGTAAAATTATTAAAAAGCTTCTCCTTGTGGTTTTTATATTAGGACTTATTGTTTTAGCAAGTAAATCCGATTACTTTAATATAAAGTATGTAGAAGCAAAGGGAAATAAATTGGTATCATTTGAAGAGATAAAGGCTTTGACTCAGCTGCAGGGGAAAAACATTCTTTATTTAAGCAAAGGAAGCTTGAAAAAAAAGCTCTGCGTAAATCCATATATCAATGATGTTGCAATTAAAAGAATACTTCCTTCAAAGGTTGTAATAGAAATAAAGGAAAAGGAAGTAAAGGGTATTATTAAATATAATAATGCATTTATAAATGTTGATGAGGAAGGAAGAATGATACAAATAATTAATAAGTTTCCTGATGGGAGCATTCCTGTTATTAATGGTGTTGTTGTACAGCAGTATGTTCCAAATGAATATTTATATAAAGCTGATGAAGCAAAGAAAAAGGCATTAAAAGCAGCATTAAGTGTAACAAATTATAAGGAATGTAAAAATGTTATTAACTCTATAAATGTTGCAGATCCTTACAATATCACATTAGGAACAATATATGGTATAGATATTAAAATAGCAGATTGTACAGATATTGAATATATGCTGTCTTATGCATTTTCTATATTGGATAACCCTGATTTGAAGGGCAAGAAGGGGTATGTAAAAATAAATAAAGATGGAACAGCTATTTTTAAGAAGTACTAGAGGAGGGAAGAGAATGAAAAAGTTAGTTCCTCAGATTACCATGGGAATTGTAGCTTTGATACTTGGGGTTATGATAACTTTTCAATTTAAACTTAATATTACTCCAAGGTCAAAATATAACATTAGGGAAGGATCTACCAAGGAAATTGAAAGCCTTAAAAAGCAAAAGGAAGAGCTTGCTGCTAAGGTTGATGAATATCAGAAAAAGGTTAATGAATATGAGCAAAGTGCAGCTGATGTAAGTTCGACTGCAAAAAAGATGAAGGATGAACTTGAAGACTTGAGAAAGCTTTCAGGATTAAAAGATGTAGAGGGACCTGGAATTGTAATAACAGTTACACCTAATTTAGCTGCTGGAGAAGGTATAACTGATATGGAAGTTGGAGTCATGAAATATGTGTATATACTGGATGTTATAAATGAATTGAATTCATCAACAGTAGCTGAAGCAATTTCAATCAATGATGAAAGATTTACAAGTCGAACTCAGATTTGGAATCTAGATTCAGATATTATAAAAATAAATGATGCAAGATTTAATGCAAGTGAACCATTTGTTTTTAAAGTAATTGGGCAGCAAAATGTTCTTGAGGCTGTTTTTAAAATACCCGGGAATATAGCTGACTATCTAAGAGACCTAGGGTTTAAAGTAGATATAAAAAAAGAAGACAAAATAAAAATATTAAAATACAATAAGAAACTTGAGTTTAAATACATTAAATAAAGGTGGTGTTCGAAGTGATACCCTTATTAGGATTTGCCATTGGAATATTAATAGGTATTTTTCTTAAAATAGATATTATCCCAACATATACGACATACATTCCTGTTGCAATACTTGCAGCCCTTGATTCAATTGTTGGAGGCTTTAGAGCAGGTCTTGAAAAGAAGTTTGACAATGAAATTTTTATATCTGGATTCTTTGTAAATATAATACTTGCTGCGGGAATGACATACCTTGGTGATAAATTAAATGTGCCAATATACATCGCAGCGGTAGTAACCTTTGGAGGCAGGCTGTTTAACAATTTTGCAATTATAAGAAGATGTCTTATTGAAAAGGGAAGACAAAGACTGTCCCATAGGGAGGAAAGAAAATGAAGTTTGATGAAGGAAAACTTCTCCTTCTTTTTACTGGGATTTTATCTGGAATAGTAATAATTTCCCTAATTGTTGGTACAACAGCTGCTCCAGCAAAAATATTAACCTACAGTCAATATCAGAATCAAAATATGGAACTAAACCAGCTTAGATCAGAGATAAGGGGCTTAAATAAGCAAAAGGATGAGTTACAGTCAAAACTTAGAAAATATGATAGATCAGGCGGAGAGAAAAAAGATATAATAAATATTTTAAAGAGTGAACTTTATGATGTACAAAGATTTTATGGAACATCTGACGTGGAGGGACCAGGAATTAGAATTGTAATAGATGATAGGCATAAACCTGGTTATGAGGGTGAGGACATAAGGTATAGTATAACGCATGACTTTGATTTGAGGGATATGATAGCAGAGCTTAAAAATGCAGGAGCAGAAGCAATAGCCCTTAATGGAACAAGAGTGATGGATGATTCTTATATAACCTGTGAGGGACCTATAATAGAGACAGATCATAAGTTTGTTATAGTTCCTCCCTTTGAAATACTGGCAATAGGAGATCCAGATATACTTCAATATACATTAATGCTGGATGGCAGTCGTTTTAGGGATTTGAAAGATAATAGAAAGCTAAATATTAATTTTACCCTTATGAAAAATTTAAAAATAAAAGGTAGCAAAAATATAAAGCAAGCTATTTTAATGAAAGAAAAGCCAGTTAAATAAACTGGCTATATTTATTGATAATACATTAAAGATTTGGCAAAAATTTTCGACAATATATTTAAGAAGATATTTTCATAAATGAACAATATTAAACTCAAAGTTTTATATAGCAATTGGTATATATTGTTATTGAATGTTATAAGTTTCAATTATAATAAATTTTTTATTAAAAATTTATTATAATTGAAAGGGAAATTTCTTTTTTTGTTGAATAAATTAGATGGGAATGAATTTTGGAGGAGGATAATGCGTATATGGGAAATACAGTTGTATCTTTAGATATAGGTTCATCTAAGGTGTGTATTTTAATTGCTGAAATGAATAAGAAGCAATTTAATATAATGGGTGTAGGAACTTCTGAATGCAAGGGAGTTAAAAAAGGCATAATTGTTGACATTGATGCAACAGTTGACTCTATTAAAAGTGCAGTTAAACAGGCAGAACAGATGGCAAATAAAGAGATTAAATCTGTTTTTGTTAATATAGCAGGTGGACATACCTCTATTAACAAAAACAGAGGAGTAATTGCTGTTTCAAGGGACGATAGGGAAATAACTCCAGATGATGTTAAAAGAGCTATGCAAGCTGCGAAGGTTATGGCGGTGCCTCCTGATAAAGAAATAATAGATATAATTCCTGAGCAGTTTATTGTTGATGGATATGATGAAATACGTGATCCTATAGGAATGATAGGTGTAAGGCTCGAAGTTGATGCAAATATTGTGGTGGCATCCTGCACTAATGTTCAGAATATTATTAGATGTGTGCAGCGCTCAGGACTTGGTATTGATGGTATAATCACTGAGCCCCTTGGAACATCATCAGTAATTTTAAATGATGATGAAAAAGAGCTTGGAGTAGCTTTAGTTGATGTAGGAGCAGAGACAACTGATATATCCATATTTAAGAAAGGTTCACTTAGTTTTACTAAGCTAATTCCTGTAGGTGGAAATCACATAACTAATGATATTTCCATTGTATGTAAGATATCTTCTGCTGATTCTGAAAAAATTAAAAAACACTATGGAGTTGCATCTTCTGATATGATAAAAAATGATGATGTTATAAAAATAAATAACATTGCAGGAAAGGGTGAAAAGGAAGTACACCTTTATGATGTTGCTCAAATAATGGAAGCTAGAATAGGTGAGATACTTATGCTTATAAGAAAGCAGCTTGAAGATAGTGGAATGATGGACAGCCTCTCAGCAGGAATTGTCATAACCGGTGGAGGATTATTCAATATAAAAGGCATCCAAGATGTTGCACAATCATATTTTGACATACCAATAAGATTAGGGTATCCTAATTATATAGGTGTAGCAAACCCAATATATTCAGCTGCTACAGGAACTGCAATGTATGTATTGAAAAATAAAAGGACAAGCTCCATTGCTAGTAAGAATATTGAACCTGAAGCTGTAGATGATGATTTCGATGATGAAATAGATTCCGATGATGATGGACCAAAGATTAAATGGTTTGAAAAGGTTAAGGAGTTTTTTGCCGATTTCTTCTAATACTGTGCTTTGGAAAAATCTATATGATTTTCATTTTTAATATAAAAATTATTTTGTAAATGTAGGCCAATTATAATTTATAAGCATGTCAAAAAGTTGTGAGGAGGTAATACTGTGCTAGATTTTGAATTTGATATTGATCAGACTGCTCAGATAAAAGTTGTTGGCGTTGGTGGCGGTGGAAATAATGCTGTTAATAGAATGATAGAATCAGGAATGAAGGGTGTAGAGTTCATTTCCATAAATACAGATAAACAAGCATTATACCTATCAAAGGCTAGCTGCAAGATTCAGATAGGAGATAAATTAACAAGGGGACTTGGAGCAGGGGCAAATCCAGAAGTAGGTCAGAGAGCTGCAGAAGAGAGTAGGGAAGAAATCATTCAGGCTATAAAGGGAGCTGATTTACTCTTTATTACAGCAGGAATGGGCGGTGGTACCGGAACAGGAGCTGCTCCAGTTGTTGCAGATATTGCAAAGGAACTTGGAATATTAACAGTAGGAGTTGTTACAAAGCCATTTTTATTTGAAGGAAGAAAAAGAATGGTACATGCAGAACAGGGAGTAGGAAAGCTAAAGGAAGGTGTTGATACACTTGTTACAATACCTAATGACAGGTTACTTCAGGTAGTTGATAAAAAGACACCTATAACTGAAGCATTTAGAGTTGCTGATGATGTTTTAAGACAAGGTGTGCAGGGTATATCTGATCTTATAACCATACCAGGATTAATAAATCTTGACTTTGCAGATGTAAGGACAATTATGACAAATAGAGGACTTGCACATATGGGTATAGGAAAAGCTTCTGAGGATAATAAAGCGGTTGAAGCTGCTAAACAGGCTATTTCCAGTCCACTTCTTGAAACTACTATAAATGGAGCTACGGGTGTTCTTCTAAATATAACTGGTGGACCTAACTTGACTCTATTTGAGGTAAATGAAGCTGCTGATCAAGTAAAGCAGGCGGCTGATCCAGATGCAAATATAATATTTGGTGCAGTAATTGATGAGAACCTTGGAGATGAAATAAGAATTACAGTAATAGCAACAGGGTTTGATAGACCAAATGCAGACAAGGAAATCAAGAAGAATAATGTTAAGGATGCTGGAAACAGGAATCCATCTGCAGTAAAAAAGGAAATGGAAGTAGACGTAGATGTTGATTCAGATGATCTAGACATACCTCCAATATTCAGAAATCAAAGGCAAAGAAGATTTTAAGATATAATATTATCGCAGCATAACTTTTTAAAAAGTTATGCTGCTTTTTTTTAATCCCATATTTTTAATATTGGAATAAAATATTATGTCAGAAGTAGAAAGTGGCTGTTATTTTAAATCGAAATTCACTGTGTTATGACATATGACGGGGGAAAATTTTACAAAGTTTGGATTATAAACTGACAAATTTTACATAGTTCAAGTTCTATAATAAGAATAAGATATGTCCACGGGGGTGGGCAAATGAAAGAAGTTATATTTATAGATGATTTCATAATTAAAAATTTTTTAATGGACTATCTTTTGTTATATATTGTACATAGATTCTGCAGGCAAAAATCTGGAAAATGGAGACTTATAGCTGCAGCAGGTGTTGGAGCACTTTATGTTTTAGTTGTGTTCTTTCCATATCTACATGCATTTTATACAGTTTTGATGAAATTTCTTGTTTCAGTTCTCATGGTAGTAATTGCATTTATTCCTAATAGCTTTAGAGATTTTTTTAAAAAGCTGTTACTCTTCTACATAGGGGCTTTTTTAATTGGTGGCTGTATACTAGGTATCTTTTATTTAAACAAATTTAAAATGGGTTTTGATAAGGGAGTACTGGAAATAAATGTACCGCCTGCTTACATCATTACAGGAATTATAATTTCTATAGTAATTGTTAAATATGCATTTGATTTTTATGAGGTTTTTTATTCTAGAGAAAAAAGCAGAGTGGTTTTGGAAATACACCTGGATAAAAAAGAATGTCAGGTAAATGCAATTGTAGACACAGGGAATTCATTAAGGGACCCTATTACAAGTTCTCCAGTTATAGTTGTATATTATAAATCAATAATGAGTATTTTGCCTGGTGATGTAGTAAGAAATAATAGAGAAGAAAACAGCTATGATACATTAACAAAGAATATTATGGAATCATCTTTAAAATCAAGAATAAGGATAATACCTTATAAGGCTTTAGGAGTTGAAAATGGCATCTTGGTTGGACTAAAGGTAGATATGGTAGTAAGTAGATTCAAGCTTAAATCCTGTATTATTGACAAACCTATTATTGCTCTATGCAACCAGCCCATATCCAATGATGATGAGTATCAAGCTTTAGCCTATCCTGAAATTATAAAGGGGTGTTTAAAATGAATAAGCTGCACAATGTAATCAATATACTACGGGAAAAGATAATACATTTTATAGATTATATACAGTGGCACATTTTTGGGACACAAGATATATATTATGTTGGAGGAAATGAAGCACTGCCCCCTCCATTGACCAATGAAGAAGAAAAAAAGCTGGTTGATCAGCTGAAGGAAGGAAACGAAGAGGTAAGGGCTATACTGATAGAGAGAAATTTAAGACTTGTAGTATATATTGCAAGAAAGTTTGAAAATACAGGAATAAGTATCGAAGATTTAATATCAATTGGAACAATTGGACTTATAAAAGCTGTAAATACATTCGACCCGGAAAAAAAGATTAAACTTGCTACTTATGCCTCCAGATGTATAGAAAATGAAATACTGATGTATTTAAGGAGAAACAGTAAGGTAAGAGCAGAAATATCCTTTGATGAGCCATTGAATGTTGATTGGGATGGAAATGAACTTTTGCTTTCGGATATACTTGGAACAGATAATGATTTAATATATCACTGTATTGAGGATGAAGTTGAGAAGCAGCTTCTAAGAAGTGCTATGGCAAGATTAAGCATAAGAGAGAAACAGATAATGGAGTTAAGATTTGGATTAAAGGGAGGCGGAGAAAAAACTCAAAAGGAAGTAGCAGATATACTTGGAATATCACAATCTTATATTTCAAGACTAGAAAAAAGAATTATCAAAAGGCTTAAAAAAGAAATAAATAGAATGATTTAATATGCCTAAAGAAAATATTTTCGTAAAAATATGGAAAATGGTTTTAATGTGAATAAAAGAAATGCCCTTCGGAAATAATTTTAATACACTACTCTGAAGGGGATGAGATTGACATATGATAAGCAACAAAGTAGAAATTTGCGGTGTTAACACATCAAAATTGCCTGTACTATCTAACGAAAAAATGCGAGAACTCATATTAAAGATGCGAAATGGTGATAAGTTCGCTAGGGAAGAGTTCATAAGGGGAAATCTCAGACTCGTTTTAAGTGTTATACAAAGGTTTAATAACAGAGGAGAAAATGTTGATGACTTATTTCAAGTTGGATGTATAGGGCTTATAAAGGCAATAGACAACTTTGATTTAGGTCAGAATGTAAGATTCTCCACATATGCTGTCCCAATGGTTATAGGAGAAATAAGGAGGTATTTAAGGGATAATAACTCAATCAGAGTAAGTAGGTCTTTAAGGGATATTGCATATAAGGCTCTTCAAGTCAGGGATAGACTTATAACAAAAAACAATAGAGAGCCCAATATTTCCGAAATAGCTAAGGAATTAAAAATACCTAGGGAAGATGTTGTATTTGCTCTTGATGCAATACAGGATCCAATCTCTCTTTTTGAACCAATTTACCACGATGGAGGAGATGCCATCTATGTAATGGATCAAATAAGTGACAATAAAAACATAGATGACAGCTGGATTGAGAATATTTCAATAAAGCAAGCTCTTCAAAGATTAAATGAGAGAGAAAAGCTTATTCTCACTCTAAGATTTTTTGATGGTAAAACACAAATGGAAGTTGCAGATGAGATTGGAATTTCTCAAGCACAGGTTTCAAGACTAGAAAAAACTGCGTTAAATCATATGAGAAAATACATATAGAAGGAATAATAAGTATATTCAAGAAATTATTAGTCAATACGTTTAGAAGTTCAGGTTAGTCTAGCTAACTTGGACTTCTATTTTCTTGCCTATATGTTTCGGATAAATAATTCTACATTACTCAAGCCTAAACATTTATGCAAAATCATATTCCTTGATTCATAAATTGTACAATATCCAATGTATGCCATTAATATAGCATAAAATATCTCGAAAATAATAACTATATATAAAGTAATAGAATTTTACTTTGTATATAGTTATTGCTTTGAGCATGCCTTAGATAAATTTATACCTGTATAAGTAATAATATTAGTAATTAATCAATCATATAATTTATATATATAATCCACAAATTCTATTATATTCAGTAATTCCCAATAACTTTTGCAGTATAAATTGAATTGGGATATTGGAGAAAAGGAATATAAAGAATTTATGTGGGTTTTATTTAAACAAGGGGGATTTTTTATGAAGGAGAAAAGTAATGACAGGGATATAATCAACTTGTCTCAACTAAGACAAATGGAAATAATAGATATTTCTGAGGGAAAAAGACTTGGATTCATTGGAGATATTATTTTTGATGATGATTTTACAAAGATTGATTCTCTTGTAATACCTTCTCAAAGCGGCTTCTTTTCTATTTTTAAGAGAAAGGATGATGTCTTCATTAAGTGGAATCAGATTAAGGTTATAGGTATAGACATAATAATAGTTGACCTTTCTTCTAAAACAGTTGGCGAAACTAGGATAGTTCGTCAAAGCACAGAAGAGGATGAGATATAGATGCTCTAGAAAAATGTAGCCATCCAATAAAATCGACAATAGCTGCTTTAGCTGATATAATTTATATAAAACAAAGGATTGATATTGTACGGAGGTATCATTATGAAATGTCCATTCTGTAATTTTGGGGATTCAAAGGTGCTTGATTCTAGATCCACCGAGGATAATACATCAATAAGAAGAAGGCGTGAGTGTCTCAAATGCCAAAAAAGATTTACAACTTATGAAAAGGTTGAGGATATACCAGTTTATGTTGTAAAAAAAGATGGGACAAGGGAACCTTTTGACAAGAGAAAGATACTCTCTGGGATGCTAAGATCCTGTGAAAAAAGGCCGGTTTCTATTTCTGCAATTGAAGGTGCTGCAGATGAAGTTGAAAAGCAGGTATACAACACCATGCAGCAGGAGGTTACAAGCAGCGATATAGGAGAACTAGTTATGCAGCGTCTAAAGGAGCTAGATGATGTAGCCTATGTAAGATTCGCTTCCGTCTACAGACAATTCAAGGATATAAACACCTTCATGGAGGAACTTCAAAAAATACTAAAAGAAAAATAAATCTTATAATAGGGATTATGTGACGTAACGTAGTAGTAAGTTTGTATCCTGAAAGATCGTTCCAACCGAGGTGTCGTGGCATTTAACCCCTTGGAAAACACTCCCTGCGTGTTGAAATTCTAAGATTGCATGGATGGCGACAACCTAAGAACATTCGAA
>DAMCZI010000064.1:0-20396 GCA_032095175.1 Clostridiaceae bacterium | reverse complement strand
ATTAAAATTCTTACGTTTTGTTCATTCAAACAGCCCTGCTTAATAGCTTTGACCCCAGGCTGTTTGAATGAACGAAATGTTAGAATTTTGCAGCATATACGAGTTCTCAAAAGTTCTAAGGCTCTCGCCATTTTGACATCTTACAACTTCTTTGCGAGCGGAGTAGTCGACGGAAGCAATATTTCTTGACCTTCACGGTCTATTACAAATAAACCTAGGAAGGCTACTATATAAAAAACAAGTTGTCTGCACATGGTTGTACAGACAACTTGTTTATCTGCCATTTAGGGCGTTTCTTATTGCTTGCTTTTCTTCATCGGATAAATCGTATTTTGAAATACCATTTTCAATTGGTTTTGCAAAGGTTGTGGATTCATTTCTTCCGTATATACCTGTAATAACTACTCCATTATTTTTATCATCAAGAAGTGCTATGGAATAGCTTAAATCACTTCCTACATCATCAAAGGCTCTGTATCTAACAACTGCATATTTCTGTATACAGTTGGTAACCCTTGATTGAATTTGAGTATAAGCATTTTTGATCTCCTCAACAGATTCTAAAGATTGGTTAACCAAATTTGTATGTTCAAGAACCATTTCTTCAATGCTCTTACCCATAGAACCTTTCATCATCTTTTTGTATCTTTTTTCAACTCTTCTTATTTCAACTCTATTAAGAGTTTCAATAAATATAAGTATTATGACTAACGCCATAACCGCAATTAAAATAAAAACCTCATAATCCTTTATATATTCTAATACCATCTGCATAATTTCAACTCCTATTATTATTGTCATTTCTCGTCTATATAGGCTGCATTAAACGCTACTATATTTAAATTGAAGTAGTCTGTATGCAGCATATATCAATGCTTTCGCCATAATGTTTCACGTGAAACATTATACATTAAAAATATCCAAAATTCTTTCAAGGTCTTCATTTGAATAGTACTCAATCTCGATTTTACTCTTTTTGTTTCCTTTATTTATGGTTACCTTTGTACCAAGAACTGTTTTTAATCTGTCTTCAATTTCTTTAATGTATATATCTGTTTTTACCTTCTCTTTCTTCTTGCTTCTATTATCATTCAGACTTCTAGCAAGCTTTTCTGTTTGTCTTACGTTTAATCCCTCATCAATTATTCTCTTAGCAACCTCATACTGTAGTTCAAAGCTATCAATTCCTGCAAGAACTCGTCCGTGGCCTTCACTTATAGTTCCTTCAACTATGTATTGTATTACTCTCTTATCAAGGTTAAGCAATCTTAGTGAATTTGCAATAACAGGTCTTGATTTTCCTACCCTAACTGATATTTCTTCCTGAGTCAAAGAAAATTCATCCATTAGCCTTCTATAAGCTAATGCTTCTTCAATTGGATTCAAATCCTCTCTTTGAAGGTTTTCAATAAGGGAAATCTCCATAATTTCTTTTTCAGTAAGATCTTTCTCTATAACAGGAACTGTCTTTAGCCCAGCTATTCTTGCAGCTCGCCATCTTCTTTCTCCTGCAATTATATTATAAAACTTTCCTGACTTATTAACTATTATTGGTTGTATTATACCGTTTTCCTTAATTGACTGTGATAGTTCCTGGAGTTTTTCTTCATCAAAATTCTTACGAGGTTGAAATTTATTTGGAGTTACCTTATTTATATCGATTTCTAGTATACCTTGATTCTTATCAGAAACAATTTCATTATCCATATCAGGTATTAATGCACCTAGTCCTTTTCCAAGGGCGCTCTTTTTAGCTTTAGCTGCCATTATTCATCACCGCCATTATCATTTTCGAGAAACTCCTCGGCAAGTTCCATATATGCTTCAGCACCTCTACAATTTTTATCGTAAAGCATTATTGGTAATCCATAGCTGGGAGCTTCTGCAAGTCTAACATTTCTAGGAATTATCGATGTATATACCTTACCTCTAAAATGCTTTTTAACCTCTTCTACTACCTCTATTGAAAGATTTGTTCTTCCATCGAACATACTCATTACTACACCTTGTATCTCAAGATTTTTGTTAAGATTTTTTCGTACAAGCTGTACTGTATTCATAAGCTGTTCAACACCTTCAAGGGCATAGAATTCACATTGTATTGGTATAATTACACTGTTTGATGCTGTTAGGGCATTTATTGTAAGGAGTCCTAGAGATGGTGGACAATCTATGAAAATGTAATCATATCTGTCTTTAATCATTGTTAGGGCTTCTTTTAATTTATTTTCCCTGTTCATTTTTGCTGTAAGTTCAATTTCAGCACCTGCAAGCTCCATACTTGAAGGAATTATTTGCAGATTTTCTACAGGAGTATCAATTATTACCTCTTCAGGCGATATCCCCATTATAACATCATATATGGAATTTTCAAGCTTGTTTTTGTCTATACCCAAACCGCTTGTACTATTTCCTTGAGGGTCGATATCTACTATAAGAACTTTCTTTCCCATGGATGCCACATATGCAGAAAGGTTGATGTTGGTAGTAGTCTTACCCACACCCCCTTTTTGATTAAATATTGAAATTATTTTCCCCACTTCTGTACCTCCCGTTATATTTTTGTTATTCCTCTAATATATATTTTACAGTAACATTCTTTTATATCAAATACTTTAGGAGGATTTTATGATAAAATTAATAATTTCTACGTTTTTTTTAGTTTTTATAGCCGAACTTGGAGACAAAACCCAATTAACAACTATGCTTCTTTCAGCCCAATCTGGTTCTAAACTATCAGTATTCATAGGGTCATCACTTGCACTTGTATGTTCATCACTTGTTGGAGTCATTCTAGGCTCAGTCTTAAACAAATACATACCTGCTGTATATATTCAAAAAGCTGCAGCACTAGCCTTCATTGTAATAGGCGTACTATTGCTTCTAAATAAAATATAAAAAATGTGGGACATCGTCCCACATTAATTTTTCGGTATTCTTACTATTATTTCCATACAATCATCTTTTTCTTTATGTGAATATTCTGCCTTAATTCCATTTTTATCCATTATTTGTTTTAGTGTATTTACTATCACCCTTGGATTAATAGACCACTTAAACTTCATCTTTTTTTCTGTCTTATTATTGACATTATTCGTCATTTTTTTTAATTGACTATCTATTAAATCCTCAGTCTTTTTAACATTTAACCCACCTTTTATTACATCATCAATAACTTTTAATTGTAATTCTTCTTGAGGCAGCTTTAAAAGAGCTCTGGCATGTCTCTCTGTAAGACCTTCCTTTACAATCATACTCTTTACACTATCTGAAAGCTTTAATATTCTAAGCTTATTTGCTATTGTAGATTGCCTTTTTCCTATTCTTCTAGCTAATTCATCCTGTGTAAAGCCATGATCCTTAATTAGGTTATAATACCCTTCAGCTTCCTCTATAAAATCCAAATCCTCTCTTTGAAGATTTTCAATCAATGCAATTACTGCAGATTCTGTATCTGACATATCAACTACTATGGCTGGTATTTCAGTAAGTCCCGCAAGCTGTGATGCCCGTAACCTTCTTTCTCCAGCTACAAGCTCATAATAGCTGCTTCCATTTTTTCTAACACTTATTGGCTGAAGGACTCCATATTCTCTAATGGATTGTGATAGTTCAATTATTGTATCATTATTAAACTTTTTTCTTGGCTGGTATGTATTTGGTCTTATAAGATTTATAGGTATATTTTTAACTTCCCTTTCAGCCCTCATTTGCACCATCCCTTTAATTAAATTTAAACAAAAACATCTTGTACAATGCCACTAGTGTAATATGAATGCTTTAACTTATATTTCTATATATAATTTCCTTTTCCTTCTAGTTGCAATATAGAACCGTTTTACATTATTATTCATAATTTTGTATATTACATTTTATTTTCGTCATCTTATAGGCTTTTTTTCTATCTGTCCTGCTTTTCTAGGATATTTTGCTAAGGTACTTGATACCTTTTCGACAACAACAATTTTGTGGCTTAATTCTTCACCATATATTTCCCCTTCAACTACTCCTTTAACTTTACCTCCAAGGGATCCTATAGCGTTCTTTCCATCTTTAAGCTCTTCTTCAACAGATGGACCCTTCAAAGCAATAAAGTGTCCTCCTACCTTTACATATGGAATACAGTATTCTGAAAGCACTGACATATTTGCAACAGCTCTTGCAGTTGCTATATCAAATCTTTCTCTATATTCAGGTTTTCTTGACATATCTTCTGCTCTTCCATGTATAGTTCTTATATTTTTAAGTTCAAGCTGTTCAATAACTTCATTTAAAAAGTTAAGTCTTTTATTTAAGGAATCTAAAAGCACAACTTCAAGTTCTGGAAAAACTATTTTTAGTGGTATCCCTGGAAAACCCGCTCCTGTCCCTACATCAATTAAAGTCATTCCTTCTTTTACTATTCCACATTTTAATATGGAGACAGAATCTATAAAATGCTTTACTATTATTTCATAGTCATCGGTTATAGCAGTTAAGTTTATTTTTTCATTCCATTCCTTAAGTAAATCCTTATATATTAAAAAGCCTTTAATCTGTTTATCATTAAGCTCTATACCATATGCCTTTATACCATCATATAAAACTTCCTCTAATTTCATTAAGCCTTGCTCTCCCTTTTTCTTTTATATTGTTCAAGATATATAAGAAGAACCGTTATATCAGCAGGGGATACCCCGGATATTCTCGATGCCTGACCTATATTTTCAGGTCTTATTCTTGAAAGCTTCTGCCTTGCTTCTATTCTTAAACTTGATACATCATCGTAATTAATATTTTCATGTATCTTTCTTGACTCTATCTTCTTATACTGTTCAACCTGCTGGAGCTGTTTTTCTATATATCCTTCATACTTTATCTGTATCTCTGCTTCCTCCTGAACATCCCATGGAAGCTCTGGTCTTGTTAAATCAACTTCACCAAGCAGTTCATAGTTCATCTCAGGACGTTTCATGAGATCATATAGTGAAACACCACTTTTTATCTGAGAACTATTATTCTTTTCAAAAAAAGCATTTGCCTTAGCTGTAGGTGCTATCACTACCTTTTTTATTCTCTTAACTTCTTCTTTGATCATTTCCTTTCTCTTAAGATATCTTTCATATCTATCTTTTATAACAAGTCCAATGTCATACCCTTTTTGGGTTAATCTCAAATCCGCATTGTCTTGTCTTAAAAGGAGTCTGTATTCTGATCTTGAAGTCATCATTCTATATGGTTCATTTGTACCCTTAGTTACAAGGTCATCTATTAAAACACCAATATATCCATCAGACCTATCTAGTATTAAAGGCTCTTTATTTAAAACACTGCATGCAGCATTTATTCCGGCAACTATTCCCTGACCAGCTGCTTCCTCATAGCCTGAGCTTCCATTAACCTGCCCTGCGAAAAATAATCCATCTATAAATTTAAGCTCTAACGAAAGCTTTAATTGCGTTGGATCTATACAGTCATATTCAATTGCATACGCTGTTCTCATTATTTCACAGTTTTCAAGTCCAGCTATTGTTCTATACATCTTTATCTGAACATCCTCTGGAAGGGAGCTAGACATTCCCTGAACATACATTTCTTCTGTATTTTCTCCCTCGGGTTCTATAAATATCTGATGCTTTTCTTTATCTGGAAACCTCATTATTTTGTCCTCAATGGAAGGACAGTATCTTGGTCCAACACCCTCTATAACACCCGTATATAGTGGAGACCTGTGTATATTTTCCCTTATTACATTATGAGTATTCTCATTTGTATATGTAAGATAGCATGGTACCTGTTCTCTATCTATGTTTTCAGATAAAAAGGAAAATGGAACTATTCTCTCATCACCTGGCTGTTCAACCATCTTTGAAAAATCAATGGAAAGTTTGTTTATTCTTGCAGGTGTTCCTGTTTTAAACCTTCTAAGCTCAATTCCATTTTCCAATAGGCTTTTTGAAAGTTCATTGGCAGGGAAAAGTCCATTAGGACCGCTGCTGTAGTTTACATCCCCTATTATTACTCTTCCCTTTAAATAGGTTCCTGTTGTTACTACAACAGTTTTGCATTCAAAATATGCTCCTGTTTTTGTCTTTATTCCCTTAACGACACCATCCTGTATATCAATTAAAACAACCTCATCCTCTTTTATACTAAGGTTTTTCTGTTTTTCAAGGGTATGCTTCATTAAAAACTGGTATGCCTTCTTATCTGCCTGGGCCCTTAAAGAATGTACTGCTGGCCCCTTAGAGGTATTAAGCATCCTGGATTGTATAAAGGTTTTATCTATATTAATTCCCATCTGTCCACCAAGAGCATCAACCTCTCTTACAAGATGTCCCTTGGCAGTTCCACCTATGGCAGGATTACAGGGCAGCAGTGCAATGCTGTCAAGATTAAGGGTTATTATAATCGTTCTACACCCCATTCTCGCGGCAGCAAGAGCCGCTTCACATCCTGCATGACCTGCACCTACAACAACAACATCATAACTTCCTGCTTTATACATTGCAAAGCCTCCTTCAACAAAAGCTAACAATATGTTTCACATAAATGATTCTACATTTTTTAACCCTAAACATTTATGCAAACTCATATTTCTTGATTTATTAATCGCACAACATACTATGTAAAATCTTTAGTACGATTAATATAGGCTGTAAAAACTCTCTCTCACTCTTTTTGACCACTATTAAATCCATTAGATTATAATTTTATTAAAGTGCAGCAACTATTTTCCTATACAAAAATCCCTGAATATCCTGTCTATAATATCATCAGCAACAGTATCTCCGGTTATTTCGCCAAGCTTTAAGTAGGCATCCTTAAAATCTATAGAAGCCATATCTATTGGATATCCCAGCTTTAACGTTTCCATACCCTTATAAACGCTTTCATTTGCCTTAATTAATATATCCTTGTGCCTGATATTTGTAACATAAACATCCTTTATTGAAACCTTTCCGCCATATACCATTTCTACTATGCTTTTTTTAATATCTTCAATTCCCTTTTCAATATTTATGGATGCATGTATTATTGGAGAATTTTTAAAGCTGGTTTTAATATCTTCCTCATTAACTGCTATCGGTAAATCATATTTATTTATTACCAGCATAACTTTTTTATCCTTTATAAGCTCCATTATTCTAGTATCTTCATCTTCAATTGGTTTGCTGGCATCTATCATGAATATGACTAAATCAGCTTTATCTATATATTCCTTACTCTTTTCAACACCTATTTGTTCAACTATATCATTTGCTTCTCTTATACCAGCTGTATCAACAAGCTTTATTGGAATACCCTCTATATTTATGTATTCCTCTATTACATCCCTTGTTGTTCCAGGAATATCCGTAACTATAGCTCTTTTTTCCTGTAGAAGAGCATTTAAAAGTGACGACTTTCCTACGTTTGGTTTTCCGACTATTATCGTACTCAAGCCATCTCTTAATATTTTACCTGTTTCTGCTCCCATTATAAGTTCATCTATTTTTGTTGTTATTCCCTTTCCATTTTCCAATATTCCCTTTGAAACTACATCATCTATATCATCCTCAGGAAAATCAACAGCAGCTTCTATATGTGCAAGTATTCCAAGAAGGCTGTGCATTATAGCATTTATTTTTTCAGAAAGTTTTCCCTGTACCTGTTCCATTGCTATTTTCATACTTTCATCGGTTTTCGATCTTATAAGGTCTATAACAGCTTCAGCCTGGGAAAGGTCTATTCTTCCTGCCAAAAATGCTCTTTTTGTAAACTCACCTGGTTCTGCAAGCCTTGCACCATTTTTTAATATAAGAGAAAGTATTTTTTTAACCGCAATCATTCCACCATGACAATTTATTTCAACTATGTCTTCCCTTGTATATGTATTAGGTGCCTTCATGAAACTCACTATTACTTCATCAACTATTTCATCATTCTCTGGGTCTATTACATGTCCATAGAGCATTGTATAGCTTTTCATTTCCAATACATCTTTGCCCTTAACACTTTTAAATACCTTTTTCAGTATATGTATAGACTCATCCCCTGATATTCTTACTATTCCTATGCCGCCTTCTCCTACAGGAGTTGAAACTGCTGCTATTGTATCGTTAATTAACATCTAAAATCACACCCTTATTTTACATAAATACCAGGAAAGCAATAAAATTCCCTGAATATATATTATACCAAAAAATCAAAAAACAAATAACTATATCTTTATGCATACCAGATGATGCATTGTAAGGTAACAGGCACTTGAGTTTTGAGTTGTTTAATGAAAGCATCTGGCGATGCTTTTGATTAAATAACTCAAAACTCAAGAGCCTGTACCATCACTTTTGCGTATTATCTCTAAACTTCAAATTAAAGTAACTCCAACTAAAAAACCTTGCATGGAGATATCCCCATACAAGGTCTCTTTTACTTCTTTTGCTCTATTACCACTTTTCTGAAAGGCTCATCACCTTCACTGTGGGTTACAACATATGGATTGTTTTGAAGAGTTGAATGTATAATTCTTCTCTCATAAGGATTCATAGGTTCAAGAGTAATGCTCTTATTATATTTATTTACTTTGTATGCAAGCTTATTTGCAAGCCTTATGAGGGTTTCCTCCCTCTTTTTTCTGTAGTTTTCAGTATCTATTATTACCTTCTTATATTCATCTCCATCGTTTCCCTTGTTAACTACAAGGCTTAAAAGATATTGGAGTGAATCAAGGGTTTCTCCTCTGTAGCCTATAAGTATTCCCATGTCAGGACCAACAAGATCAACCTTTAAGGTATCTCCCCCATCCTTTACATGTATTTCGGACATTATACCCATCTTATCAAGTACATCCCTTAAGAATACCTTTGCAACTGCTTCACAGTCATTCTTTACTGTAAGCTTTACCTTTGCAGGCTTTGAACCAATTAGTCCAAATATACCCTTACTTCCATGCTCAATAATTTCTACATCAACTTTTTCTTTTTTAATTCCGAGCTCTTTAAGCCCCTTTTCTATTGCATCATCAACAGTTTTACCACTAACTTCAACAAATTTCATTAGGCTTTCACCACCTTATTTGGCAACCTAGGCCTCTTCTTTATTCATATGCTTCATTATAAAATACTGCTGAAGCATCTGCAGTCCATTTTGAACAATCCAGTATATAACAAGTGATATCTGGAATGTTAATCCAAGGTATACAGTAAAAAGGGTCATAAATGTATTCATCTGCTTTTGAGTGTTTGCAGCAGCATCATCACCCTTAGGAGCCATCATTATACCCTGAAAATATGTTGTAATACCTGATATTATTGGAATCAATGCAACTAGTGCTATGAGTATTGGGTTATCAAGAGGAATAATTTGCTTTCCATGCATAATAAGCTCTTTAAAGAAAGGAAGAGCTTTTACAGTGAAAAATTTAACTTCCTGAAAACCCTGAAATCTATATAATACTTGATACATAGCTATAAATACTGGAAATTGAATTATTAATGGAAGGCAACCTGAAAAAGGACTAACACCTTCAGTTTTATAAAGTTCCATAACCTTTTCATTCGCCTTTTGAGGATCATTCTTATATCTAGTTTGTATTTCCTTCATTTTGGGTTGAATTTTACTCATCTTTGCAGTTGAACGAGTTTGCTTTATTGTAAGAGGTAAAAGTATGATTTTGAATATGGCAGTAAATATAATAATAGCTAATAAATATGCAAAGCCCTTATTATGGCTGCCTGTTATCGCAATCATGCCGTTACTTATTATTCCGAAAAACTCGGTTAATTTCATAATTATGTAATTCAATATTTAAACCTCCTTTATGGAACAGGGTCATACCCACCTGGATGAAGCGGGTGACACTTAAGAATTCTTTTTAACGCTAGAAAAGAACCTTTAAAAGCACCATACTTTTCAATCGCCTGAATAGCATATGCAGAACATGTTGGATAGAATCTGCAGCTTGGAGGTTTCATGGGTGAAACATACTTTCTATACATTCTTATTAAGAATATTAAGACTTTTTTCAAGATTATTCACCCTCTTTTAACAACCCGCCTTTTTTTATCAGGGAAATAACAGATTTCTCAATCTCATGATACCCCAATTCAGAGGCTCTGCTTCTTGCAATAAATACAATATCGTATCCCTTCACAATCATATCCTTATTATTTCTGTAGCTTTCCCTTATCAATCTCTTCACTCTACTTCTAACTACACTTTTTCCAACTTTTTTACTAACCGAAAATCCAACACGATTTAATTTCTTATTATTTCTTGTTATATACATTATTAAGCTGCTATTGCTATATGATTTGCCGCGACTGTATACATATCTAAAATGCGAATTCTTCCTAATCCTTTCTTCCTTCTTCATTACATTTCTCCTTTTGCTGGCAAAGGACATTATTGTAGAAAAAGGCCACAAAAGCGGCCTTAAGCTGTCAATCTTTTTCTACCTTTTCTTCTTCTTCTCTGGAGAACAAGTCTACCTGAACGATTCTTCATTCTCTTTCTAAATCCATGTTCCTTTGATCTCTGTCTCTTTTTTGGCTGATATGTCATTAGCATTCCTCTGCACCTCCTTTTAAATGCTTATATAGCAATTACTTATTTTACAACATCATTACTATAAAGATTATATATTTATGTAATTAAACTGTCAAGAAATACAATAGTTTACTTTTAAATATTTATCCACAAAAATATTGTTGTGGATAACTGTTGCTTGTGGATTAATTATTTGATAATATATAAACGGACGAATTCATAAATTCGATTGTTTACTTTTTGTTGATTAATATCAACTTATTCACATTCTGTGGATAAACTTGTGTATAAGCTGTTGAATTAGACACATTTTATTTATTTTTTGTCCTTTTTTCATTGATTTTTTAAGTTTTTGCTTGTTTATTATCATTTTGTGGATAACATTATTAATTTTTTATGTTTATATAGATTATCAACATATCAACAAAGCTGTGAATATTTTTATTCTATTTCTAACTTTTATTTAATTAATTTATTTATTTGTTGATAAATTTGTTGATATCTTTTTTATTGAAAAATATTATTACCTACGAGGAGGCTATTTATATGGGCAATCAACTTTCTGACCTGTGGGAAAAAACCCTCAATATAATAAAGGCAGAACTTACAGAAGTTGGTTTTAATACATGGATTAAATGCATCGAACCTGCTGGTATTACTCAGGATACCATTGTTTTAACAGTACCTAATGAATTTACAAAAGGAATCCTTGAAGCCAGATACAAGGATCTTATTTCTAATGCAATAAAGCTTGTTACTTCAAAAAAATATGAAATAAATTTTCTTTTAGCATCTGATGAAATGGTGAAGGATCTTGAAGCTCCTACAGCAAAAGAGAAAAACAAGCCAAAGCAAAGCCAGGACGAATTATCAACGTCCTATCTTAACCCAAAGTACACCTTTGATACCTTTGTCATTGGAAACAGCAATAGATTTGCCCATGCAGCATCTCTAGCAGTTGCTGAATCACCTGCAAAGGCCTACAATCCTCTTTTCATTTATGGAGGAGTTGGTCTTGGAAAGACTCACCTTATGCATGCAATAGGTCACTATATACTTGATACTACCCCTAGTGCAAAGGTTGTATATGTTTCCTCGGAAAAATTTACTAATGAACTTATAAATTCTATTAAGGATGATAAAAACGTTGATTTTAGAAACAAATATAGAAATGTTGACGTTCTTCTAATAGATGATATACAGTTTATTGCCGGAAAAGAAAGAACCCAAGAGGAGTTTTTCCATACCTTTAATGCTCTGCATGAATCAAATAAACAGATTATTATATCCAGCGACAGGCCTCCTAAGGAAATTCCTACACTAGAAGATAGGCTGCGTTCGAGATTTGAATGGGGACTTATAGCAGACATCCAACCTCCTGATTATGAAACAAGAATAGCTATTCTTAAGAAGAAAGCTGATGTTGAGAACTTAAATATACCAAACGAAGTAATGGTTTATATCGCAAATAAAATACAATCCAATATAAGAGAGCTTGAAGGCGCTCTTATAAGAATAGTTGCATTTTCATCACTTACAAACCGTGAGATAAGTGTTGACCTTGCCTCTGAAGCACTTAAGGACATAATTTCAAATAAGAATTCAAAACAAATTACAGCAGCACTTATACAGGACGTTGTTGCAAGCTACTACAATTTAAGAATTGATGATTTTAAGTCAAAAAGAAGGACTAGGAATGTGGCATTTCCAAGACAGATTGCAATGTACCTTGCAAGAAAGCTTACTGATCTGTCTCTACCAAAGATAGGTGAGGAATTTGGAGGACGAGATCATACCACAGTAATACACGCATATGAAAAGATAAGCGCGGATCTTGAAAGAGATGACGGACTTAAGGACACCCTTGATGAATTGGTGAAAAAACTACAACAAAAATAATTAACACCTGTTTATAACTTCTTATAGATAAAATGTTGATAACATTAAATTGAAAAAATTAGGTAGGATAATGTGGATAAGTTTTATTCTTTAATAAACATATTATCCACAATTATTTTTATCTAAAACATATTAAAATTAGGGGTCTTGGGAGTTTTCCACAAACCCACAGCCCCTACTACTATTACTACTAAAAAAATATATATTCTCTCTATATATTTTAAAATTTATCCACTGTGGATAAAAGGAGGATTTTTTATGTGGTTTACATGTGAAAAGAACATTTTGCAGGATGCAATTAATACTGTTCAAAAGGCTACTTCTACAAAAACAACATATCCTATATTGGAAGGTATACTTATAAATGCTATTGATAATAAGGTTGTTTTAACAGCAACTGACCTTGATCTTGGAATTGAAACATATATTGATAGTGATGTTCATGAAAAAGGTTCAATAGTTTTAAACTCAAGGCTTTTTGGAGAATTTGTAAGAAAGCTTCCTAATGACAATATAACTTTTAAGGTTGAAAACAATAATGCATATATAACATGCCAAAAATCAGAATTCGTTATAGTAGGAAACAGCTCAAATGAATTTCCACAGCTTCCTACTATAAATGAGAATTCTATGTATGAAATATCCCAGGATGTTTTAAGAAATATGATAAGACAAACAATTTTTTCAATATCCCAGGATGAAATTAGACCAATACTTACTGGAGTGCTTTTTGAGGTAAGGGATAGAGCATTAAACTTTGTTGCGCTTGATCAGTTTAGACTTGCATATAAAACCTTTGATATTGGAAATGATAACAACATAAGTGCTGTAATACCAGGAAAGACACTTAATGAAATATCAAAGATACTTGAACCATCAACTAATATGGTTAAAATAACATTTACTCCAAATCATATTCTGTTTAACCTTGGAAACACAAAGATAATATCAAGGCTGTTGGATGGCGAGTTTATAAATTACAGACAGATTATACCAGATGAATATAGAACAAGAGTAAAGGTTAAAGCAGGGGAATTAATGGACAGTATTGAGAGAGCATCACTTCTTGCCAGAGAAGGAAGAACTAACCTTGTTACCTTTGATGTTAAGGATGACAGTATAGTTATTACTTCAAACTCTCAGATGGGAAAGGTTTATGAGGAAGTCAATACAGAGCTTGAGGGTGAAAATATTAAAATAAGGTTTAACGCAAGATATTTTCTAGATGTTTTGAGAATAATAGATTGTGAAGATATATACCTTGAATTTTCAACCAATGTAAGTCCTTGTTTGGTTAAAAAGTGTGACTCAAATGATTATACCTACCTTGTTCTTCCTGTAAGGATAAGAGAGGAGAATTGACAAAATGCCACCTGTTATCAGGTGGTTTTATATATTAAAATGTTATTTAAACTTTTAATATAACGTATCGATAAATAAAGGAGGGATAACAGTGAACAAAATAGAAATTAATACAGAGTATATTAAACTTGACCAGTTCATGAAATGGGCAGGTATTGTTGGCTCAGGTTCAGACGCAAAGCTCATTATAGCCTCAGGTGATGTAAAGGTAAATGGACAAGTTGCATTGGAGAGAGGCAAAAAGATACGCAAGGGTGATATAATAGAGGTTGGAGATTTAGGAACCTTCGAGATTATATAGGTGAGGGCATCTGGTACATGAGTTATAGATTATTTAAATAATCTTAAATAACTCGTAACTCATGTGCCTGGCATCTCAATAGGAGAATGAATATATGTATTTAAAATCCCTTGAATTAATAAATTTTAGAAACTATCAGAATTTAAATCTAAAACTGGGTAAAGGATTAAACATATTTGTTGGAGAAAATGCTCAGGGAAAGACAAATATAGTTGAATCAATATACTATTCAAGCAGTTTAAGGTCTCATAGAACCTTAAGGGATAAGGAACTAATAAAATGGGGTAAAAACAGAGGTTATATAAAAGCAGAGGTTTCAAAAAATCAGGGCGATTACACCCTTGAGTTTCTCTTGGATGCTCAGGAAAAAAAGTCTATTAAGGTGAATGGGCTTAAGTTAAATAAAAACTCTGAGGTTCTTGGTACTGTCAACTCTGTAATATTTTCCCCGGAGGATTTAAAGCTTGTTAAGGAAGGCCCAGGTGTAAGGAGAAGGTTTATTGATAACGAGATAAACCAGATAAGACCAAGATATCACCATGCTCTTTTACAATATAATCAGTGTCTATTACAGAGAAATAATCTTTTAAAGGCCGCATACAGATCGCCATCTGCCAAGCTAACAATAGATGTGTTCAGTGAACAGCTGGCGGAATACGGAAGCTTCATAATACAGGTAAGAAATGAATTCATAAGAAAGCTTTCGCTTATTGCAAAGCTTATTCACAGAAGGATAACTGATGGCAGAGAAGAGCTTGAGATTTTATATGACTGCAGTATAAAAAATTATAGCGAAAAAATAAATTGTAAAGAAATCCTTATGAAAAGCTATACAGAAAACCTGGATGAAGACATACAGAGGGGTTTTACAACCTCAGGGCCCCATAGAGATGATATAATAATTAAAATAAACGGTATGGATGCAAAGGTTTATGGCTCTCAGGGGCAGCAGAGGACTGCAGCACTGTCTCTAAAGCTTTCAGAACTTGAAATAATAAAATCCGAGGTTGGAGAATTTCCAATACTCCTTTTAGATGATGTGCTGTCTGAGCTGGATATAAAAAGACAGAGTTTTCTTCTTGAAACCTTAAAGGAGATACAGACAATGATTACATGCACAACTCTAAATGATATAAATGCATTTCATTTCAGTGAAAAAAAGGTTTTTTTGGTTTCTTCAGGAAGTATTGAGGAACTGGATTTTAGGAAGTAGAATAAAATATACTTTTGTACCAATTAAGGTTATAATTTATTTGGGCGATATTTTATATACAATTTTTCCATTATGTGTTACGGAATTTTAGTATATAATATATTATGTATTGCTCTTATTTAAATTGGCTTTATCTATTTTAATATATAAAATAACCAATAAAAGCTTTTGAAATTAAGGAGGAATTAAGCATGTTCCTGCATCTTGGAGAAAATGTGGTTATACCATTAAGTGAGATAATAGCAATTTTTGATATCAACTCTACTACAAGTATGGATACAAGACATTTTTTAAAAATTGCAGAAGAGGAAGGATTTATACAAAGAATTACCAAAGATGAGCCAAAATCCTTCATATTGACAGAAAGAAATAAGAAAAGCATAATTTATCTTTCACCAATTTCCTCTGTGACGCTTGCAAAGCGCAGTGGATTTGTTGATGAACTATAGGACGGAAGAGGTGTTATTTAATGGCTAAGGTTTCACAAAATTATGGAGCAGAACAGATACAGGTTTTGGAAGGTCTTGAAGCTGTAAGAAAAAGACCAGGAATGTATATAGGAAGTACAGGACCTAGAGGGCTGCATCATCTTGTTTATGAAATAGTTGATAATGCAGTAGACGAAGCGCTACAGGGATTTTGCGATAAAATAGAGGTTACAATACATCAAGATAACTCTATTACTGTAGTTGATAATGGTAGAGGAGTACCAGTTGGAATGCATCCCAAGATGCACAAGCCTGCAGTTGAAGTCGTATACACAGTTCTACATGCAGGTGGAAAGTTTGGAGGGGGAGGCTACAAGGTAGCAGGTGGACTTCATGGAGTTGGAGCATCAGTTGTAAATGCCCTTTCAGAATGGCTTGAGGTAGAGGTAAAAACTGATGGAAATATCTACAAGCAAAGGTATGAAAGAGGAAAGACAATGACAGAGCTTGAGGTTGTAGGAAACACAAAGACAACAGGAACAACTGTAACCTACAAGCCCGATACTGAGATATTTGAAACAATAGAGCATGAATTTGAAGTTCTTTCACAGAGATTGAGGGAGATGGCATTCCTGAACAAGGGAATAAAAATCACTCTTACTGATGAGAGAGATGGAAAAAGTGAAGTATATCACTATGAGGGTGGTATAAAGGAGTTTGTCGTATATCTCAACAGAAACAAGGAAGTAATTCATGAGGAACCAATATATATAGAGGGACTAAAGGATGATACTACAGTTGAAATATCACTGCAGTATAATGATGGATATAACGAAGCTATATATTCCTTTGCAAACAATATAGATACCTCCGAGGGAGGAACACATGTAGCTGGATTTAAGGCAGCACTTACAAAGGTTATGAATGACTATGCAAGAAAGTATGGTTTCTTAAAGGAAAGTGACAAGAATCTTTCTGGAGAGGACACAAGAGAAGGCTTGACTGCAGTAGTATCTGTAAAGGTTACAAACCCTGAGTTTGAAGGTCAGACTAAGACCAAGCTTGGAAATACAGAGGTAAGAGGTATAGTTGATAACGTAGTAAGTGACAAGGTAGCTTCATTTTTAGAGGAAAATCCACAGGTTGCAAAGATTATTGTAGAAAAGGCTATACTTGCAACAAGAGCAAGGGATGCAGCAAGAAAGGCAAGGGAGCTTACAAGAAGAAAAAATGTTCTTGAAAGTACATCACTTCCTGGAAAGCTTGCAGATTGCTCTGAAAGAAATGCAGAGCTTTGTGAAATATATCTGGTTGAGGGTGACTCTGCGGGAGGTTCTGCTAAGCAGGGAAGAGATAGAAAGTTCCAGGCTATACTTCCTCTTAGAGGTAAGATAATGAATGTTGAGAAGCAAAGACTGGATAAGATACTTGCATACCAGGAAATAAGAGCAATGATAACTGCTTTTGGAGCAGGAATAGATGATGAGTTCGATGTAAGCAAGATAAGATATTATAAGATAATATTGATGACAGATGCCGATGTTGACGGTGCTCATATTAGAACTCTTCTTTTAACATTCTTCTACAGATATATGAAGCCCCTTATCGAAGAGGGACATGTATATATTGCACAGCCACCTCTATACAAGATAAGTAAGGGTAAGAAGGATGCTTATGTTTACACCGACAGAGAGCTTGAAAGAAAGCTTGATGAGATTGGAAGAGAAAACGTTTCAATACAGAGATACAAAGGTCTTGGAGAAATGAACCCAGAGCAGCTTTGGGATACTACAATGAATCCTGAAACAAGAACCCTGCTAAAGGTTGATATAGAGGATGCTGTTGCTGCTGATGAAATATTCACTATTCTTATGGGGGATAGAGTTGAACCTAGACGTGAATTTATACAACAGAATGCTAAGAAGGTTCAAAACCTTGATATTTAGTAGACAAATGAGGTGAATTTATGGAAGACAAGATTATTAGCGTCGATATAAAAGACGAAATGAAAAAATGCTATATAGATTATGCGATGAGTGTTATAGTAGGACGTGCGCTTCCAGATGTAAGAGATGGATTGAAGCCTGTTCATAGAAGAATACTCCATTCAATGAATGAACTGGGAATTTATTATGATAAGCAGCATAGAAAGAGTGCAAGAATCGTCGGAGACGTTCTTGGTAAGTACCACCCACATGGTGATACTGCTGTTTATGATGCAATGGTTAGACTTGCACAGGATTTTTCAACAAGATATCCTCTTGTTGACGGACATGGTAACTTTGGTTCTGTAGACGGAGACGGTGCAGCGGCAATGCGTTACACTGAAGCAAGGCTTTCAAAGATTGCAATGGAAATGTTGAGGGATATAAACAAAGATACAATTGATTTTATAGATAACTTCGATGGTACTGAAAAGGAACCAGAGGTACTTCCATCAAGGTATCCAAACCTCTTAGTAAATGGATCTTCAGGTATAGCAGTAGGAATGGCAACAAACATTCCTCCACATAATCTTGGAGAAGTAATTGATGGAACTATTATGCTGATTGATAACCCTGATGCAACTGTAAAGGATTTGATGGTTAAGATAAAGGGACCTGATTTCCCTACAGCAGGATTAATAATGGGAAACCAGGGTATCAGGCAGGCATATGAGACAGGAAGAGGTAAAGTAGTTGTTAGAGCAAAGGCTGAAATAGAAGAGGAAAAGGGAAGAAATAAGATAATAGTAACTGAGCTTCCCTACCAGGTAAATAAGGCAAAGTTAGTTGAAGCAATAGCAGATCTTGTTAAGGATAAAAAGATTGAAGGAATATCAGACCTTAGAGATGAATCTGACAGACAGGGTATGAGAGTTGTAATAGAGCTAAAGAGGGATGCAAATCCTAATGTTGTTCTAAATCTTCTCTATAAACATACCAACATGCAGATAAGCTTTGGAATAATAATGATTGCCTTAGTTGGAAAGGAACCTAAGACATTAAACCTAAAGGAAGTACTGTATCATTATATAGATTTCCAGAAGTCTGTAATAACTAGAAGAACCCAGTACGAACTTGATAAGGCAGAGGCAAGAGCTCATATATTAGAGGGATTAAAGATAGCCCTTGATCATATAGATGAGGTAATAAGCATTATTAGAAGCTCCAAGAATGATGAAATGGCTAGAACAAGGCTCATGGAAAGCTTCGGACTTTCTGAAAAGCAAGCCCAGGCAATACTTGATATGAGACTTAAAAGGCTTACAGGCTTGGAAAGGGACAAGATTGAAGAAGAATATGCTGAATTAATAAAGCTTATTAATTACTTGAAAGAGGTTCTTGCAAACGAAAAGCTTGTTTTACAGATAATAAAGGATGAACTTCTTGAAATCAAAACAAAGTACGGCAATGAGAGAAGAACAATGATTGAAAAGAATATGGATGACATAGATATAGAGGATCTTATTCAGGAAGAGGAAGTTGCTGTAACTATTACACATGCTGGATATATAAAGAGAATCCCAATGGACACATACAAGAGCCAGAAGAGAGGCGGAAAGGGCATACAGGGTCTTTCCACAAGGGAAGAGGATTTTGTTGAACATCTTTATATAACCTCAACCCATGACAATATTCTATTCTTTACAAACATGGGAAGGGCTTACAAGCTTAAGGCATATGAAATACCTGAGGCTGGAAGAACTGCAAAGGGAACTAATATAGTTAATATACTTCCTTTAAACCCAAGGGAAAGAATACAGGCTGTAATATCAATAAAGGAATTTGCCGAAGATAAGTTTATTGTATTTGCAACAAAGAATGGTATTGTTAAGAAGACAAACCTAAGCGGATTCAGCTCAATGAGAAAGACTGGATTAAATGCAATAAATCTTAAGCCAGAGGATGAACTAATAACTGTAAAGCTTATAGGTGAAGATGATAAGATTACATTTATAACACAGAATGGTTACTCCATAACATTTAATGGAGAAGATGTAAGACCTATGGGAAGAACAGCTGCAGGAGTAAAGGCAATAACCCTTAGAGAAGGAGACATTGCAGTTGCAATGGAGGTTGTTGATACAGAAGCAGAACTTCTAATAGTAAGTGAAAATGGCTTTGGAAAGAGAACTTCCTACACTGAATATAATGTTCAAGGACGTGGAGGAAAGGGAATAATCACCTACAAGGTAACAAAGAAGACAGGCAAGATTGTTGGAGCAAAGACTGTAATCGATAATGATGAGATAATGCTCATAAACAGCAATGGAATAATTATAAGACTTGAGGTTAAGGATATTTCCAAGACAAGTAGAAATACCATGGGTGTAACTCTTATGAGAACTAAAGGTGATGAAAAAATTGTTTCTGTTGCTAAGGTAAACAGCAATGATAGCGATGAAGATGAAATAGAAGAACTGAATGAATAGTATTATTGCCCCAGGGGGAACCCTGGGGCTTTTGCAATCTCAACCCTTATATTACCAATAAAAACAAGAAGAAAACTAGTTGACGGGGAAAATAAATGGTGATATCATAAATACATGTCGCCTCTGATGGGGCGGTGAAAAAAGAAAGAAAAAAAGTGTTGACATCGACGGCGAAAAATGATAAGATAATAAGCGTCGGTGATACGACAAAGACTTCGGTCCTTGAAAATTGAACAGTGAATAAGCGACGTACTGAAAAGTACACAG
>DAMCZI010000063.1:0-20481 GCA_032095175.1 Clostridiaceae bacterium | reverse complement strand
GCACTAAAGATTTTACATTGGGTGTTGTGCGATTAATGAATTAAGGAATATGATTCCGCATAAATGTTTAGGGTCGAGCAATGTGAATCATTTATGCGAAACATATAAGACATTAAGTCCTTAGGGGAGTGATAATGTTGAGCTTAAACCCATTTACAGTGATATTAACTATTATAAATTTTATAGTGCTATATCTTTTTTTAAAGCACAGATTTTTTAAACCTGTTTCTGATTTTATTGATAAAAGAAGACAAACAGTTGAAAATCAGATTGAAGATGCAAAAAAAAATCTGGAAGCATCAAATGAGCTTAAGGAGGAATATGCAAAAAAAATTGAGGGCGCTAAAAAGGAAGGAAAGAATATTCTAGATGAATATAAGTCCAGGGCTGATTCTCTTTCTGATGAAATATTGGATGAAGCTAAAAAAGATGCAGAATCCATAAGAGATCGTGCAAGAATAGATGCAAAACGAGAAATGGAAAGGGCCAAGGATGAGATTAAAGATGAAATTGTTAATATATCTCTTATGGCAGCAGCTAAAGTTATAGGAGAAAAATTAGATGAAGATAAACATCATAAAATGATAACTGAGTTTATTGATAGGATGGGTACATAGATGAGGAAGGATGATATTGCATCTAGAAGATATGCAAGAGCCCTTTTCCAGGTTGCAAAATCCTTAAACAGGACTGAGGGATTTTTAGAAGAGTTTAGAGAGCTATCAAAAATAATGCTTGAAAATAGAGAACTAAGGGATTTTTTAGATTATCCTAACATTACAAATAGTGAAAAAAAGAATGTAATACAGGAGATATTTAAGGGAAGGGTCGATCAGGAAATAATCCAGCTTATATACATCCTTTTAGAGCACAACAGGCTGGAAAGAATCAGAGCTATTTATTATGACTACAAATATCTTGTCTATAAGGATAAACATATGAAGATAGCATATGCTACAACTGCAGTGAAGATGAAGGATGAAGAGATGGATATGCTTAAGAATAAACTCTCACAAAAATATAATTGTGATATAGAGGTTCAAAATATTGTAGACCCCGGTGTAATTGGGGGAGTATATCTTAGAGTTGGTGATAGAATCATTGATGGAACAATAAAAGGAAAATTTGATGATATAAAAGAAAGGCTTCTAAAGGGTGGTGATTAAAAATGAGTATCAGGCCTGATGAAATAAGCTCAATTATAAGAAGGCAGATAGAGACCTATGAAAGCCGGCTTAAAACCTCAGATGTAGGAACAATTATTCAAATTGGTGATGAAATAGCCAGAATATATGGCCTAGAGGATTGCATGGCAGGGGAGCTTTTAGAGTTTCCCAACAACATATATGGTATGGCTTTAAACCTCGAGGAAGATAATGTTGGAGCTGTTCTTTTCGGGCAGGAGGAGGGTGTAAGTGAAGGGGATACTGTGAGGAGGACTGGAAAGCTTGTTGAAGTTCCAGTTGGGGAAGAATTGATAGGAAGAGTTGTAAATGCCCTTGGAATGCCAATCGATGGTAAGGGAACAATAAAAACAAAAAAAACAAGGCCTGTTGAAGCAGCAGCACCAGGAGTAATAGACAGAAAATCAGTAAAACAGCCTCTTCAAACAGGGATAAAGGCAATTGATACCATGATACCAATTGGCAGAGGTCAAAGAGAATTGATAATAGGAGATAGACAGACAGGGAAGTCTGCTCTTGCTTTAGATGCAATAATAAATCAAAAGGGACAGAATGTAATCTGTATATATGTTGCAATTGGACAGAAGCAATCAACAGTTGCTCAACTTGTAAACATATTTGATGATTTTGGAGCAATGGATTATACCATTGTAGTATCTGCCTCTGCAGCGGAACCAGCACCTATGCAGTTCCTTGCTCCATACTCAGGCTGTGCAATGGGAGAAGAATTTATGTATGGCGGCAGAGACGTTCTAATAATCTATGATGACCTTTCAAAGCATGCTGTAGCCTATAGAACCATGTCCCTACTTTTAAGACGTCCTCCAGGAAGAGAAGCTTATCCAGGGGATGTATTCTATATACATTCGAGACTTTTGGAACGTGCTGCAAAGCTTTCTAACGAACTTGGCGGTGGTTCAATGACAGCACTTCCTATAATTGAAACTCTTGCAGGGGATGTTAGTGCATATGTGCCTACAAATGTAATATCCATTACCGATGGACAGATATTCCTTGAGACAGATTTATTTTTTTCTGGAATAAGGCCAGCTATTAATCCAGGAATATCCGTATCAAGAGTTGGAGGAAGTGCTCAAATAAAAGCTATGAAACAAGTTGCAGGAACACTCAGGCTTGAACTTGCACAATATAGAGAGCTTGCTGCTTTTGCTCAGTTTGGCTCAGATTTGGATAAGGAAGCAAAGGCAAGAATAGAAAAAGGTCAGAGGTTGGTTGAGATATTAAAACAGGAACAGTATAAACCAATGCCTGTGGAGGAGCAGGTTATAATACTTTATGCTGCTGTTAATAATTTTATTAATGATATCCCTACAGAAGCTGTGATAAGGTTTGAAAAGGAATTTATTGATTATATGAATTCTCACCATAGAGATATCGTAGATATGATAAAAAGAAAAAAAGAATTGGATGATGAAATAAAGAAGGCTCTGGAAGCTAATATTAATGAATTTAAGAAATCCTTTATGTCAGAGGAGTAATAATATGGGCGATGTAAGTCTTTCGGATTTAAAAAGGAGAATTAAATCCATAAAAAATACACAGAAGATAACAAAGGCAGTAGGGCTTGTAGCAACTTCAAAGTTTAAAAAGGCAAGAGGTATATTGGAAAATACAAAAGGTTACTTTGAGGCATTTAATGAGATTTCAAATAATGCTTTTGGAATGATACAGGAGAATGCCTATGGAAAGGAAAAGGATAGCGACACTTATCTTTATATTATTATTACATCAGACTCAGGGCTTAGTGGCAGCTATAATGCCAATGTAATAAATAAGGCATTGGATGAAATGCATGAAAAAAAAGTATTTCTTATAACCCTGGGTCAGAGAGGAAGGACTTTTTTTAAGAAAAGAAAATATGAAACAATTGCTGAATATGTAGAGATAGGAATAGTGCCTTCACAGAGAGAGGTATACGACATTGTTAAACATATTATTAAATATTTTAATGAGGGAAAGGTAAGAGCTGTTAATATTCTTTATACTAAATATAAATCTCCATTAAGTCAGGATGTTGAGGTGTTAAAACTCCTTCCAATTGATATTGGTGAGAGAAAAACTGAAAAATATTTTGAACTTGATCCATCGGTAGGGGATGTTATGGAATATCTTATCCCTGCATACATAAGAAATACAATATATTATTGCATTGCTAGCAGCTCTGCCAGTGAATATGCAATAAGAATGAGAGCAATGGACAGCGCTACAAAAAATGCATCTGAAATATTAGAAAGACTTCATAATACCTATAATAGGGTAAGACAGAGCAATATTACCCAGGAAATAACTGAAATAGTTAGCGGTGCAGAAGCCCTTAAGGATTAAGGAGTGATAGAATGGCAGAAGGAATAGGAAAAATTGTTGAAATAATTGGACCGGTTGTAGACATTAGGTTTGATGATGGGCATCTACCAAGTATTTTTAATGCAATACACATAAAGCATGAAAACAGAACTCTGGTTACAGAGGTTATGCAGCATGTTGGAGGAGATGTTGTAAGAACAATTGCAATGGACACAACAGAAAGGCTTAGAAGAGGAATGGAAGCAGAAGACACAGGAAAGCCCATAACTGTACCTGTAGGAAAAGGGACCCTTGGAAGGCTGTTTAATGTGCTAGGTCAGGCAATAGATAATGGAGGGGATATAAAGTCTGAGGACTTCTATCCTATACATAGAAAGGCTCCTTCCTTTGAGGAACAATCTGTTGAACCAGAAATATTTGAAACAGGGATAAAGGTAATTGATCTTTTGGCTCCATATCAAAAAGGAGGAAAAATAGGACTTTTTGGTGGTGCAGGTGTTGGAAAAACAGTTCTTATACAGGAATTAATAAACAACATAGCAAGACAGCATGGAGGACTCTCAGTTTTTACTGGAGTTGGAGAAAGAACAAGGGAAGGAAATGATTTGTATAACGAAATGAAGGAATCTGGGGTAATTGAAAAAACTGCACTTGTATTTGGACAGATGAATGAACCGCCTGGAGCGAGAATGAGAGTAGCTTTGACAGGGCTTACCATGGCTGAATATTTTAGAGATCAGGGACAGGATGTTTTACTTTTTATAGATAATATATTCAGGTTTTCGCAGGCAGGCTCCGAGGTTTCAGCACTTCTTGGAAGAATACCCTCTGCAGTTGGGTATCAGCCAACCCTTGCAATAGAAATGGGTGCACTTCAAGAAAGAATAACATCAACAAAACATGGTTCCATAACATCCGTTCAGGCTGTATATGTACCTGCAGATGATCTTACTGATCCTGCACCTGCTACAACCTTTGCCTTTCTAGATGCTACAACAGTTTTATCAAGATCTATTGTGGAGCTTGGAATATATCCAGCAGTTGATCCTCTGGATTCAACCTCAAGAGCACTTAATCCAAGAACTGTTGGAGAGGAGCATTATGATGTGGCTCAGAGGGTGAAAAATATACTTGAGCGATATAAGGAGCTTCAGGATATAATTGCAATACTTGGAATTGATGAGCTTTCAGAGGAGGACAAAACAATAGTATCAAGGGCAAGGAGAATACAGAGATTTCTTTCACAGCCATTCCATGTTGCAGAGGAGTTTACTGGAATACCCGGGAGGTATGTTCCTGTAAAAGAAACAATAAGGGGATTTAAGGAAATACTTGAGGGGAAATATGATGATTTTCCAGAGTCAGCCTTTTATATGTGCGGCAGTATTGAAGATGTAACAGCAAAGGGCAAAGAAATGGGATATGATGTAAAGGAAGCATAAAATGAGGGGATTTGTATTGAAAATAATTACACCTCAAGGAGCATTCTTTAATGAAGAAGTAAACTCTGTAAGCCTAGATATTATATCGGGAAGAATTCAGATACTGGCAAACCATTCTCCATTTGTATCCTGTATAGTACCATCTGCTGCAAAACTTGAGGCAAAAAATAATAAAAAATTGTTTGCAATAATGGAAGGATTTGTACAATTTAGTGAGAATCATGTCATCATACTCACTGATGCTGTAGAATGGGCTGATAATATTGATAGAGAAAGGGCTGAAAAAGCTCTTAAAAGGGCAGAAGAAAGAATTGAAAAGAAAGAAGAAAATGTTGATATTGAAAGAGCAAGGCTGGCTCTTTTAAGAGCAAAGGCAAGAATTAAAGTTCTAGAGATAAAAGGAAGTACATCTATTTAATGATAGGTGTACTTCTTTTTATTTATGGAAAAAATAATATCGTTGATAAATATTTTAAAAATGCCGCAGTTATTTTAATCATAAAAGTCAAGCTTGAAATAACCAATTATAGCATAAATGAATAAATATATTAAAAAGGGAAAAGATTACAGATAGTTGTCCTTTATTGGAGGGTTATTATGAAAAAAATAATTGGAATAACTGCAGCACTGTTAATAATGATGTTATTGTTTCCCAAAATTAAATGCGACGAAAAGCCTGATATTTCAAGATGCTTGGCATTGTCAGGAGCAGATTTTGTAAAAATGGAAGTAGAGGGAAGCGCAAAAATAAATACAGAGGACAGTATTGAAAGGGTTGCAGAAAACCTTATTAATGCTGCTGGCTTTGATAAAAGTTATAAAATGCAGTACTCAGACGGAGCTGTTATTGCAAATGATTCTAATGATACAACATCTGCACAGGTTATATGCAGAAATTTGAATGATGAAAATTTAATATATGTCTCGCTTACTTTATCACACTATAAGGATAATAGGAATATTAATAATAATATAAGGAGGACAATTTCTAATGCATTTTTAATTTATAATGCAGAGGCCTCCTTTTCGTCTTTAATACAAGGAAGGTATGGCAAATGCAAGAATAGGGAGGAGAGGAAGAAGGCAGCAGAAAAAATATTTTCATATTTTGATGGAAAAATAGATGGTGGAATTGAGTATGGGAATCTCACTAGCATGTCAGGTTATACACATTATATTAATGATAGTATAGAGTATATGAATAAAAAGGTGAATTTGAATATAGCCTTAAGATATAGTGTTTCAGAAGGCTGCACATACATATGGATTGGAAGTCCACTAATTTTGCGAGAATATTGAAATGAATGGAGGAATAATAATGGACAGAATAGTTATTAATGGTGGAAATAGTTTAAATGGAAGAGTTAAGATAAGTGCAGCCAAAAATTCAGTGCTGCCGATAATAGCAGCAGCATTATTATCAGCTGGTGAGTGCTTTTTAGATGATGTGCCTTTTTTGGATGATGTAGATGTAATTTGTAGTGTTTTAGATTCAATAGGAGCATCTATTGAGATAGATAAAGGCCAGGGAAAATTAAGAATAAAATCTGATAATATAAAATCCATAGAGCCGCCATATGAATTAGTAAGAAAGATGAGGGCTTCATTTTTAGTAATGGGACCACTGTTAGCCAGATTTGGAAAGGTAAGAATATCCCTTCCAGGTGGATGTAATATAGGCACACGTCCAATTGATCTCCATCTAAAGGGATTATCTGCTCTTGGAGCGGAGGTAAACCTGGGGCATGGATATGTTGAGGCATCATGTAAAGGGTTAAAAGGAAATAAAATTTATCTTGATTTTCCTTCTGTAGGAGCTACAGAAAATATAATAATGTCAGCGGTACTGGCTGATGGTGAAACAACAATAGAAAACTCTGCAGAGGAGCCGGAAGTAGTTGACCTATCTAATTTTCTAAACAGCATGGGAGCTAATATAGTAGGTGCAGGAACTGATACAATCAAGATATCCGGGGTAAAAGAGCTTAAAGGTACAACCCATCAGGTAATTCCCGATAGGATAGAAGCTGGAACATATATGGTTGCTGCAGCCATGACAAGGGGAGATGTTGTCATTGATAATGTAATAACTGAACATGTAAGAGCTGTAATTGCAAAATTGCAGGAGGCAGGAGTTACAATAATTGAAGGTCAAAATAAAGTTAGGGTAATAGCGAAGGAGAGACCAAAAGCAGTTGATATAAAGACTCTTCCTTATCCAGGCTTTCCAACGGATATGCAAGCACAGCTTATGACACTCCTAAGTATGGCTGAAGGAACCTCAATGATAACCGAAACTGTTTTTGAAAACAGGTTCATGCATATAAACGAGCTTAAAAGGATGGGAGCAGAAATAAAGGTAGATGGTAGAAGTGCTGTAGTTGAAGGAAGAAACAAGCTTACAGGAGCAAAGGTTAAAGCAACGGATTTAAGGGCAGGAGCTGCCCTTGTAATTGCCGGACTTGCTGCAGAGGGAGTAACTGAAGTTTATGATATTCAGCATATAGATAGAGGCTATGTCGATATAGTAGGTAAGCTTAAGGGACTTGGAGCAGATATTAAAAGGGAATAAAGTGCTAAGCACGTGACAATGGTGATAGGCACTTGAGTTTTGAGTTATTTAATCAAAAGCATCGGCAGATGTTTTAGGTGTATTAAATAACTCAAAACTCTAGTGCCTGCTACCTTTATTACTTATATTTAAATATTAGTCATAATGATTGAAATTTTGAAATAAAATTTTATATGGGGATTGTCCTCCGAAATAAGGGGGTGTGATTTTGAAAAAAATAGGATACTATATTATATTTGTTATTGTCATGATGATAGCTATACCCCTTATTATTCTTGGTGGTATAGGACCGGGGATTAAAATACCTGGGATTATAAATAAATTTCCGAATGTTAGTGGAGATATAAAATATAATACAGACAATGGAGGACCAATAATAAGGGTTTATGTAAGCAAACAAGATAAGATAGTTGAAATGTATTTTGAGGATTACATTAGAGGTGTAGTATCAGCAGAAATGCCAGCGGAGTTTAGTGTTGAAGCATTAAAAGCTCAGGCAATTGCTGCAAGAACCTTTGCAGCTGGAAATATGAAAATTTTTGGTAGGTCAGGATGTGCAAAGCATCCTGGTGCGGATGTTTGCAGCGATGTACACTGTCAGGCATGGATATCAAAGGATGATAGATTAAAAGGTTGGGAAGCTAAAAAGGCCCCAGAATACTGGGCAAAAATAACTAGAGCGGTAGAAGAAACAAAGGGGCAAATCATTACCTATAAAGGGAGTCTTGCCGGGAGAATTAAATATCATTCAAGTAGTTCTGGAAAAACTGAAAACAGCCAGTATGTTTTTAATTATAGCGAACCATATTTGGTTAGTGTAGATAGTCCTGATGAGGAAACAACGCCCAAGCTTAAAACTATAGTTATCATGACTAAGAAAGAATTTATAAAAAGGGTTTTAGATTTAGCACCTTCAACAAAAATATCAGAAAAAAATCTGAGTTCTCAGATAAAAATATTGAGTCTTACTGATGGAGATAGAGTAGAAAAGATAAAAATAGGGGATAAGATATTTACTGGTATTGATATTAGATGGGCAATGGGCTTGAATTCTGCAAGCTTTATGCTAACAGTTGATACAAAAAATGTAACATTCAATGTTAGGGGGAATGGCCATGGTGTTGGTATGAGTCAGTGGGGTGCAAATACCATGGGTAAGTTAGGGAAAAGCTATAAGGAGATATTACAGCATTATTATAAAGGTGTTGAGATAAGTAATATGAAGGATATATTTAAGGAATAAAAAAATATTACTAATACATATTTTTTATGTATAAAAATGCAACATTTTGAGCATCTTACCATATGTAGGATGCTTAATTTTTTTTTATTCCCATGTATTATATTCCACAATCTGGACAAACTACATAATGGAGGTGTTCTCAATGGGATTTAAAAACATTTTTAAGAAATCATCAAAATTATTCAACAGGGAAGGATTTTATATCATTCTCTTTGTCTGCCTCTGCGTAGTAGCCGTAACTGCGGTATACATGTCAAGAGTTAGGATAAATGATCCTTCCAAAAAATCTGCAAAGGAACAGGAGGTTATAGAGGAACCTAAGGACAGCAAAGAAATTGTTGATAACAAGGATAGTGCTGGAAATGCGGCTCCTACTATGAAAGGACCAAATCAAAACAACACCAACACGAGTTCTACCTCGACTAAGACCGCTAGTATAAAAAAATCAGATCCAGCAAAAGAAACTATACGCTTTAGCATGCCTGTAGAAGGAGATGTTGTTAAAAATTATGACAGGAATAACCTTCAGGATGCTAAAGCCATGGGCCAGTTTGAAACCCATGAAGGAATAGACATAGCCTGTGATCTTGGAACAGAAGTAAAGGCTGCAGCAGATGGAAAAATTGTTAAAGTGTATAATGACGACAGTCTTTCAAGAATATTGAAGACTGGAATGGGAATGACCGTAATAATCCAGCATAAAAACGGAATACAATCTGTATACTGCAACCTTGGAGAAAATGTAACTGTAAAGGTTAATGACAATGTTAAAAAGGGTCAGGTAATTGGAGCCGTTGGTGATACTGCTGTCAGAGAAGCAGCAGCAATAGAGGGAAGCCACCTGCACTTTGCAGTATTGAAAAAACAAGGGAATGAATTCATCACAGCAAATCCAAAAGAATACATAAAGTAACATTACGGTGCACAGGGGGCTTGCAGACTTGCCGAAGGCCTGTTCGCAAGCACTCTTTTTTAGAAGCTTTATGATTCTATTGGTATATTTTAAGTTGCCAATATGGTTATTATGCAATTTTGTAAATATATTTTATAACTTGTCAATTATAAAATATAGAATTCTGTCATATTAATTTATAAGAAGCATTAAAAGGAGGTACCAGAAGTTGAAGGACTATATAGAAGAAAGGGTTCTTGAAGTGGCTACCTATATAATTGAATCCAAAGCTACCATACGTAAAGCAGCGAAGATGTTTGGTGTATCTAAGAGTACGGTTCATAAGGATATAACTGAAAGACTTCCTAGAATAAATCCGCAGGTTGCAAAGGAAGCTAAGGATATATTGGATTTAAACAAAGCTGAAAGACACATAAGGGGTGGAAAGGCCACAAAAATGAAATATAAGACAGTAAATGGGTAATATTTTGTAAACTCCCTACAAAATTATTATAAATCTAGGAGGATTTTTGGAAATTATCTAGAATAGTACAAATATATACAATAATCAAAACTGGGAGTAGGGAGTGTAGTCATGAAGGATATGGGAATAGATCTGGGTACAGCAAGTGTGCTTGTTTTTATCCAGGGAAAAGGGATTGTTTTGAAGGAGCCATCTGTTGTGGCATTTGACAAAAATACAAACAGAATACTTGCAGTTGGGGAAGAAGCACGTAATATGATAGGAAGAACTCCTGGAAATATTGTAGCTAAGAGACCGCTGAGAGATGGCGTTATCTCAGACTATGATGTTACTGAGATGATGTTAAAATATTTTATAAAAAAAGCCAACAGTTCAAGAGGCTGGGGAAAACCAAGAGTTGTGGTTTGTATTCCATGCGAGGCAACAGAGGTTGAAAGAAGAGCAGTTAGAGACGCTGCGTTAAATGCAGGAGCTAGAAAGGTTTACTTGATTGAGGAACCTGTTGCTGCTGCCATAGGTGCAGGATTAGATATAGCCAGGCCTAATGGCTGTATGGTTGTAGATATAGGTGGAGGAACAACTGATGTAGCAGTCATATCTCTTGGAGGTATGGTTGTGAGATCATCAATTAAAACTGCAGGGGACAAATTTGATGAAGCTATAATAAGGTTTATAAGAAAAAATTATAAAATGATGATTGGTGAGAGAAGTGCAGAGAATTTAAAAATGAACATAGGATGTGCCTTCAAGAGAAATGAGGACTTATCTATGGAAATAAGAGGAAGAGATTTAATTACTGGACTTCCTAAAAACATACTTGTTACCTCTGAAGAGATAAGGGAAGCTTTGAATGAGCCAGTTAATTCCATTGCTGAATGTGTTCATTCTGTACTGGAAATTACCCCACCTGAACTATCGGCAGATATAAGTGATAATGGTATTATAATGACAGGTGGAGGGTCGCTTCTTTGGGGTCTTGATAAATTTATTGAAGCTAGAACAGGAGTTCCTGTAAAAGTTGCAGATGATGCAGTTTCATGTGTTGCTGCAGGAACAGGTAAAGCTTTAAGGGAGCTTGATAAACTTGAAGAGCTTACCGCAAGTAATTTTTAGTGTTACAAAAAACCCCTTCTACTATTACATATAGGAGGGGTTTTGTTGTATTTATGGACCATTTTAGTAATTGTCTTTTATACTTATGGATTTTATAATATAATTTATCTATAAGAAAATATTAAAGAAGGTGGTTGCTATTAATAGTAATGTAAAAAAACTTACAAGAAGTGGCTTGCTTTTGGCAATGGTACTTGTCTTTCAGGTTGGAGGGAAAACCCTTGCAATTCCACAGGTAAGCCAATACATTGTAGGCCCTGCAATAAATGCAATACTTCTTATATCTGTACATACATGTGGTATAGGGTGGGCCTTAGCATTAGGAATTTTGACCCCGGTAACAGCATTTGCAGTTGGGCAGCTTGCAGCTCCAATGGGTCCTTTTATTCCATTTATTATGGTTGGCAATATCCTTTTTGTACTTGTTTTTTGGCTTCTAAAGAGATATAAAGTAGCAGGGACTATTGCAGGTTATATTGGAGGAGCTTTTTTAAAATACGTTTTCCTATATTATTCTGCATTAAAGCTTGTTCCTATTTTAAACATAGGATTTCCTAAAAAAGTATATTCAACTCTTGTAGTAATGATGGGAATTCCGCAACTTGTAACCGCATTAATTGGGGGTGCCGCTGCATTAATAATCATAGCAATAATCGGAAATAGATTTAGATTGGAGGATACATATGGAAAATATTGATATACAAAAAATACTTCCACACAGATACCCATTTTTACTTGTTGATAGGATAATAGAATTAGAGGAGGGGAAGAAGGCCGTTGGAATAAAGAACGTTACAATAAATGAGCCGTTTTTCCAAGGTCATTTCCCTGGAAATCCAATAATGCCAGGTGTGCTGATTGTAGAAGCAATGTCTCAGGTAGGCGCTGTTGCAATACTATCAAAAGAGGAATACAGAGGAAAGCTTGCTGTCTTTGCTGGAATAGAGAAGATGAAGTTTAGAAAGCAGGTAATACCAGGAGATACTCTTACCATGGAAGCAGAGTTGACTGCATTAAAAATGGGAATAGGAAAAGCTAAAGTATCTGCGAAGGTAGGAGATAAAATTGCCGCAGAGGGTGAAGTAATGTTTGCTATAATAAAATAAGTGAATTCGTTTGAGGTAAAATTGTTTTTGTATAATGGTACTTTTGTAAAGGGTGGGGTATATGAAGATAGCTATAGTGGGCTCTAATGACTCCGTAGATAAAGTATATAGTGTTGGAAAAGAGTTTTATAAGGAGCATGAATTCATTCATTTTATTGTTGATAGTACAGATGAATGTCAGGATGTTTTAGAATTATGTGAAGAACAGGCAGATGGAATAATATTTACAGGATTAGGTTTTGTTAAGGTAATGGATAACTTTCACAAAATAACAAAACCGTATTTTTTTATTTCACGTGATGGAACAAGTATAATGAAGGCCTTCTGGAATATAAGAAGGAGTGGAATGAGCCCAAAAAGCATAAGCATCGATGTGGTTGATGAGCATCTAGTCAAGGATATATGCAGGGAGTTTGATTTGGAGTTTGATGATATATACATATATCCATTTGATGCAGAGAAAAAGGAAGTAGTATATAAGGAAAATCACAGAGAACTCTTTAAGGGTGGAAAGATTGATCTTGTTATTACAAGCTATGGATGGATATATAATGAATTAAAAAAAGATAATATCCCTGTCGTTAGACTTGAGATAACAGTTCCACTTATAAGGCACTCAATTGATTATATAATTTATAAAATACAAAATACTGTTATGAAGAAATCTCAAATAGCAACCCAAATAGTAGAGATTGAAGTTAAACAGGATTCTAAAAGATATCAATATGAGGTGCTGAAGAAGATAGTTTTTGTAGAGAATAAACTTATTGACTATATTGCTACAATACAGGGAACAATGTTTAGAAGCGGGGATACCCAATTTACAATTGTTAGTACTCGAGGAGCAATTGAAAATGATGCTGCTGAGGAATACTTTTTGAATATTCTATCTGATATGCAGAGGGAAAGCATAGGGTTATATACTGGTGTTGGATTTGGTAGTACAGCTTACGATGCTGATTTTAATGCAAGAATAGCACTAAGTAAATCCAAAGAATTAAAGGAGCCTGCATTTTTTATTGTAGATGATGAGAAAAATGTAATAGGTCCAATTGGAGACAAAGGGAAATTCTATTATAAATCTTTGGTTTTAGATGAAACTATAAATAAAATTGCTAGAGAAACAGGAATCAGTACTGCATATCTTTCCAAGATATATTATTTACTCAAAAATACAAATACAGAATATCTTGATTCTAAAAATCTTGGGGAGCTCTTACTTATAACGGATAGAAGTGCTCGAAGAATATTAAAAAAGCTTGTTGATGCTGGCTATGGAGAAATAGTGACTTCAACTCAAACTAATTCAGTTGGCAGGCCAATGAATGTTTTCAAAATAGATATTCCGTTTTAAAAAAAGCCTGAAAGGTTAAAAAATACCTTTCAGGCTTTTTAAATTAAATGAACCCCAAAATGCTTAATGATAAGTATGCAAAATATTTGAATAATTTTTAAAATAACCATTGAAAATGTGTTAATAAGGTGTTAATATTTTAATTAAGGACATATTAAGGCAATGTCCATATTAGAGGAGGGATATTTTATGGATTATTTAAAAATTGCAAATCATCCAGCCATGTGGATGGCAGCAGGATTAGCGGTAGCTGTAGTAGTGGTACAAGCTATCATCTTCTTTATGAAGTCTTACAAAGCAGGTAAGGAAATTGGACTTACAGAAAAGCAAATGAAGTCAGCGGTAAAAAGTAGTGCTATATCTTCAATAGGACCTTCACTGGTTATTCTTGTTGGTATGGTATCACTTATTGTTACAATGGGAGGACCAATTTCATGGATGAGATTATCATTTATTGGTTCTGTAACCTATGAATTAATGGCAGCTGGTTTTGGTGCAGATGCAATGGGAGTTACTCTTGGAAAAGCAGGAATGAGTAATGTTGTATTTACTAACTCAGTTTGGACAATGACCCTTGGAGCATTAGGCTGGTTGATATTCACCTTCTTTTTTACTCACAAAATGGACAAACTAAACAATGTACTTTCAAAAGGGAAAAAAGCTATGGTTCCAATAATCTCAGCAGGAGCAATGTTAGGAGCATTTGCATATTTTAATGCTGATAGAATTTTAAAATTCGATAATGGAGCAGTAGCATGTGTTTCAGGACTTATAATTATGGCATTTTTAACTTACTTAAATAATAATAAGGGTGTTAAGTGGCTTAAGGATTGGGCTTTATCATTTGCAATGTTTGGTGGAATGATAATTGGAGCATTTTTTTAAAATATTATAGGTGGGAGTGAAAATAATGAATAAGAATTATTATGAGCAAGAGTTTATACCTCAAATTATTAAATATGGTAGAACTACTATATTATTAGGAATTATATTATCTTTAGTGCCTGCCCTAGTGCTTACATTTGTGTTTGGATATAAGCCACCTATAGAAGCTATTATTGCGGGTACCTTGGCGCAGATGAGTGTTAGTGGAGCATTTTATATTGTTGAACCAATATCATACTTCCCTATACTAGGAATACCAGGAACTTATATGGCTTTTCTATCTGGAAATCTTGTTAACATGAGAATACCTTGTGCAGTTTCTGCTCAAAAGGCGGCAGAAGTTGAAGAAGGAACAAATGAAGGTGCTATAGTATCAACACTTGGAATTGCAGTTTCAATTATAATAAATGTACTTTTCCTATCAACTGCAGTATTTTTGGGTTCTTCTGTTTTATCAAGCTTGCCAAAAGAGGTAATTAGAGTACTTAACTTAATACTACCTGCATTATTTGGAGCTGTATTTGGACAGTTTGCAGTTCAAAGACCTAAATTAGGTGGAGTTGCAATAGTAATTGCGGGAATAATGACATTCCTATTAAAGAAGGGCTTCTTAGCTTTCCTACCAGGAACGCCAACATATGCAGTAATAATAGTATCTGTATTTGGAACTATTTTAGCAGGAAGAAAGATATATTCAAAGGAACTTGAGGTGAGCGAGAGTGCAAATTAACAGTGAAAGAATGATAAACAACCTTTTAAACATGATAAAAATAGACAGTGTTTCATATTCAGAAAAGGATATGGCAGATTGGATAGAAAACTATTTTAAAGAAAGAAATGCTGAAGTATATAGAGATAATACCGGAGATAACTTTGGAGGAAACTCTGGAAATATATTGGTCTATGTTAAGGGAACACTGGCAGGAGAAGCAATATGCTTTGCTACTCATATGGATACAGTAGAACCTGGAAATAACATTAAACCTATAATCAATGGAAATTACATTGAAAGCGATTTGAATACAATTCTTGCTGGAGATGATAAGGCTGGAATTGCATCTATACTTGAAGCTTATGAATACATAAGAGAAAATAACATACCTCATAGAGATTTATATTTCATGTTCAGTGTTTGTGAAGAAGTAGGCATGTTGGGTGCTAAAAACTTTGATTGCAGCAGACTTAAGACAAAGAATATTGTAGTTGTTGATGCAGCAGGACCTGCTGGAATAATTGCATACGCAGCACCTGCAAAGGATGATATAAAGGTTAAGTTTATTGGAAAGAAGGCCCATGCAGGGATTGAACCTGAAAAGGGTATTAATGCAATATATATTGCAGCTGAAGCTATCTCAAATATGATCCTGGGAAGAATAGATGAGGAAACAACCTCTAACATAGGACGTATTGAAGGTGGTGGACAAACCAATATAGTAACAGATGAAGTAACATTTACAGCGGAAGTAAGATCCCACTCCATGAGTAGGCTTGATGAGCAAGTAAGTCTTATAAAGGAAGCTTGCACAAATGCTGCTAAAAAGTTTGATGGAAGGGTTGAATTTGATATTAAAAGAGATTATCCAAATCTTAAATTGGATAAAAACTCCTTTGTATTTACCCACTGTGTAAATGCTTTTGAAAAAGAAGGAATAAAGCCTAATGCAGTAATAATAGGTGGAGGCAGCGATGCTAATATCCTGGCAGGAAAGGGATATGATTGTGCAATAATAAGCTGTGGTATGGAAAAGGTTCACACTGTAGAGGAAAGATTAAGTATTGAAGATTTACAAAAGACATCATCAGTAATATTAAGAATGATGGTTGAATAAGATATATACTGCATCATTTGAATAAAGGATTTGATTCCGAAGATGTATAAAGCGTTTATAAAATCTTAATGTCTATCCTTTCAAGCAGCACAGGTTAACTATATATAACGCAATAAAGATTTCACATTAAGGTATTTATTGCGTTATATGAATTTAGGAAAATATTTCGCATAAATGATTTTAAAAATGTAAAATCATTTATGCGAAATATATAATTTGAATCTTTGGTGTTTGAAAGGATGGAATTTAATAAACTTTTGCGCTGTATATAATAGGAAGTGAGATGTAAAATGAATATTAATGAGCTAAAAAAACGTGTCATAGAAGAAATAGATAAAAATGAAAATAATATTATAAACATAGGAAGAAAAATATATGAAAATCCTGAACTAGGGTATAAGGAATTTAATACAACAAAAATAGCTGTAGATGAATTAAAAAAACTAGGCTGTGATGTTGAAGAAAACATTGTTGTAACCGGATGCAGAGCAAGAGTAGGAAATTACGATTCACCAAGAGTTGCAGTTATTGGAGAACTGGATTGCATTTTATGCAAGGATCACCCTGATGCAAGGAAAACAGGGGAGTTCCATGGATGTGGCCACAATATACAAATGGGTGGCTTCATTGGAAGTGCAATAGGTCTGATTAGCTCAGGAGTGCTGAAGGAGCTAAAGGGAAACGTTGATTTTATAGCAACCCCAGCAGAAGAGTTTATTGAAATTGAGTACAAAGAAAAGCTTAGAAGCGAAGGAATGATTGAATTCTTTGGAGGCAAACAGGAACTGATAAAAAGAGGATATTTTGATGATATCAATATTGCTATGATGTTTCATTCACTAGACATGGGAGATGATAAGGCTCTTGTTGGTACTGTAAGCAATGGCTTTGTTGGGAAAAAGATACGCTTTATTGGAAAGGCTTCCCATGCTGGTTCTGCTCCAGAGAAAGGTGTAAATGCATTAAACGCAGCTATGCTTGCTATAAACAATATTCATGCACAAAGAGAAACATTTAGGGAAGAAGATAAGGTTAGGGTGCACCCTATTATTACAAAGGGTGGGGATGTTGTTAATGTAGTACCTTCTGAGGTAGTTATGGAGTGTTATGTCAGAGCTAGAACTGTAGAAGCAATGGTTGATGCAAACAAAAAGGTTGATAGAGCTTTAAAAGCAGGAGCAGTTGCTGTTGGAGCTTCGGTAGAAATAACAGATATACCAGGATATTTTCCTATCTTAAAATATGATGAATTAGACGAAATTTTTAAGAATAATTTGGAGAAGTTAGGACTTGAGGGTAAGGTTGCTCAAAAAGGTGATTTCACAGGCTCCTTTGATTTTGGAGATTTATCACAGATTATGCCAACGCTTCATCCAATGATAGGTGGTATTAGCGGTAGTCTCCATAGCAATGAATATAGAATTATAGATGAAAAATTAGCTTATATAATTCCAGCCAAAGCTATGGCTATGACAGTGATTGACCTTTTATATAATAATGGTGAGAATGCAAAAAAAATAATAGAAAATGTTTCACTTCCAATGACCAAAGAAGAATATTTGACTTACTTGAGAAGCATTCGTAATAAAAAGATATACGAGGAATAAAATAGTTGGGGTTGTTGCATAATATAATTTTATTTATTATGTGACAACCCCAATCTTTATCATTTAGCTGCAAGCTGAAGCCCTTTAGCTATAGTTTCAGCCATGTTCATAATGAAGTTCAAGCGTATATTCTTTATTGAAAATAAATCTGAATTATCTATTGTATCAACTACACCTACGATGGAAACGTCTCCTACGTGGGGCAGGGCTTTCCCAACTCCTTTTCCGGGGTGTACAGGACCAAGCTTTACCTGAACATCTCCAATACAGTTACTATAGCCAAGACAGGCATCAATGGCTATTACATAGTGGTCAACATAGTTTTCTTTTATCTGTTGAATAATATTATCAAGATTAACTGCATGGGCAGGTTTTTCAAGGGTACCTATCACGGGGTAGGGATAGGTTTCTCTCTGAAGGAATGTACCTACAAGGGGGCCAAGGCAGTCTCCAATACACTTATCTGTTCCTATGCATAGTATAAGTGTTTTAGGCTTAAAGAATCCCTTTATATAGTTTGCAAGGTCATATGCCGCATTTTCATCCTTGTAATTTATGCGGATGCCTAGGGAATCAGAATTGAAGCTTTGCAAATAATCCACCTCCTTGTTTTATATATACAATGTAACCAGCCTTTTTAATACAAAAAATCCCTTCTGAATAATTATTTTTTATATTGGAATACTATTCTAAAAAAAGAATATAACATTGTGTTTATGATAGTAGGAGGGATTTTATGAGAAGGTTTATTGAATGCGCGCTTGTTTTGGTCATTACAGTTATTACGGTCTTTGCCATGGCAACTATAAAACCCGAGGATTCTATGTTCACTTCGGGGACTTTAGAGGAAGAAACTGTAGAGGATGGGAAACCCGAAGGAACGGGCTATATATTTGATGACTTTGGAAAAGGAATAAACATACCTGTTGAAAATATTGAAAAAAAAACCTCTTTTATAGATAAAACTTCTTTTATTGATGATTCTCCGAGGGTTAGCCTATCTTTTAAAAAGTATATGGCAATGTATAGAGAAACACGTATGCCGCCACCACCTTACATAGAGTTTGAGATGCCTATATATACAAAGCCATCCCAGAAGGAAAAGAATAAGGCTATAGTAGATAAAGCTTCTGAGAAGATGAGTGTGGAGGATAAATTATATCTTTTAAAACTAACTAAAAACTTTAAATTTGATGACATAGGAATTATAAAGAAAGCTATATATGATGGTTCTACAGACGAAGAAAATCAAAAAATATGGGGAATTCTTAAAGAGAGATTATCCAACGATGAATATCGAAGACTTGTTGAAATAGTAAGCAAATATGAGCAGTGATGAAAGGTATATGTCAAGAAAGGAAAGTAATTAAACTTCCTTCCTTGATATTTTTTTAATTTCTTCCCTATCCCAAATATTTAATTGTTCTATATTAAGAATAGCGCTAAGTATATGGTCATCCACATCAGGTATATCCTTTTCTATTGTTTTTATAAGCTCCTTTGCGTACTGTCTTTTGGTATATCCATTGGCAGGGCAAGGATTTTTAACAATAGGAAGATTTAATTTTTTAGCCTCACCGATTACCTCTTTTTCTGATATATATATAAAGGGCCTAATTAGATGTATATTGGCCTTTGAAAGGTAGGTTACTGGTGAAAAGGTATTTATTCTCCCTTCATAAAAAAGTGACATTAAAAGGGTTTCTATTGCATCATCTCTGTGATGGCCAAGGGCTACCCTTGTACACCCCATTTCAATAGCCATATTATGAAGTGCTCCACGTCTCATGTTTGCACATAGTGAACATGGATTTTTTTCTTTTCTTACATCAAAAAGTATCTTACCTATCTGTGTATCCACAATTTCATATGGTACTTCAAGTTTTTTACATAGCTCAACCAAAGGGGAAGGGTCATAGCCTTCAAGTCCCATGTTTACAGTAATTGCACAAAGGTCAAATTTATTAGTTGAGAATCTTCTATACAAGCTTAGGGCATAAAGTAGTAAAACGCTATCCTTTCCCCCAGAAAGCCCAACTGCAACCTTATCCCCCGGAAGAATCATATCAAAATCCGTATCAGCTCTTCGTAATTTACCCAATATCTGCTTCAAATCATAACACCGTCCTATAGAGAATATATAGTAATTTTATCACAAGTTTAGGAATTTTAGAAACAAAATGTTTGTTGCGTTAATTTATAATATAGGGATTATGCGTCTTAACGTAGTAGTAAGTTTTTATCTTTAAAGACCGTTCCAACCGAGGTGTCGGGGCATTTAACCCCTTGGAAAACACTCACTGCGTGTTGAAATTCTAAGATTGCATGGATGGCGACAACCTAAGAACATTCGAAACTCATATGTTGCAAGAATTCTACATATTTTATTTTTTTAAACATCTTAGGGTCGAACCAATTAAGCAGAGCTGTTTAAAAAAATAAAAT
>DAMCZI010000062.1:0-20598 GCA_032095175.1 Clostridiaceae bacterium | reverse complement strand
TGGATAACACTGGTTTTCCAGTGTTATCCAACTTGCCACTTGCCACGTGCCTGACACTTAGGTAGGAAGTAATTCTTTCAATTGTATAAAATCTGCTGAAGTTGGAAATAATCCTATAAAAATAAGACAAGCCCTGCAAGCATACAATATAAAAGAGATAATTGGGCTTATTACTTTTTGGAGGATTATTATGGAAATTAAGAGATTATATAATAAGGAGAAAAAGTTTTTACTATTAAAGGCATTGGCTATATTTGTTATGGTTACTGCAGCAAGTATATTTATATTTACTAAAAGTAATACTACTTTCAAAGATTATTTAATAAAACTAGATATTGAAAGACTTTATGAGTATATTGAAAAACCGGATTTTTCATATGATATTTTTCATGCTTACATGGTATACAACTATAGTGACAAATTAGAAATAGTTAATACTATTAAAGATAAAAACTCAATAAGGTATACTGTTAAAGGAAATAATGGTGAAAAGAATGTTTCTCTTGTAAAAAAGAATGGGAGGTATTTTTGGATATTCGATGATTATGTGTACAATTGGAGAATTAAACTTCTTAAGAATGCAATAGTCAAAATCGAAAAAAATCCTATAAAAAATATTGATGGAATTGCAGTAGTTGAGAAAATACCCTTTGGTCTTTATGATATATGCATTGAGTCCAATGTTAGTGAAACTTATAAAGCTAAAATACTTGCAGGCCAGAATGTAGAGATAAAATTAAAACCATCGTCTTTGACTGTTAAAAAATGTGAAGAAAGTATTATGAAGTTTTTGAGGTTTAAAGAAAGTGCTTTAAATAATAAGAAAATTGAAGTAGAGAATAGCATAATAAATGAATCAGGTGTTTACAGGGAAGTAGTTGATGAGGTTGAGTGGCAAAAGGCAAACCGTTACAATATTTTAAAAGAGTTAAAGTCTTCTGATATAAAGGAGTCCATTATGGATGCTTCAGGATTGGTATATGTTAATGTGGAAGAAAGCTGGGAGGTTACAGTTAATAATGATGGTAGGACGGAGAAAAAGCTTGAAGCCTGTAATAACACATATATAGTAAACCCTGACTTGAAATTCATAATTGAAGGAATTAAAACAAATTAAAAGCTGTAGAATTTTTGTATTCTCATATGTGGTATTTTATTGAAATATGATACTAATTTTACTGGTGTATTAATTTGAAAAGTGCACATCATAAGATAAAGAACAAATGAAGGGAGTGCATGTAATGAAGGGTCGATTTGTTGGTGGAATTACTGCTGGACTACTCCTTGGAGCTGCAGCAGGAATGATGATGATGCCTAGAATGAATTACAGAACAAGAAGAATGGTAAATAAAGCAAGTAAAAGATTTACGGATAGAGCAGAAAACATAATTGACAATGTTATGAATTATACCAGATAATACCGGGTTTCCCGGTATTTTTTTATAAAAATATAAATATTAACAAGATTAGCTAAATAAGTAGTGAATTTCGATATATTTCACTACAATTTTTATTTAAAGCCTGTACTATTATTTTATTATTATGTATAATATGGTTAAACAAATATCCGGTGAAGTGGTGATAAGCATGGAGATTCTAACATTAGGGGAAAAAATAAAATCAAAAAGAAAAGAAATGAATATGACATTAAAGGAATTGGCTGGAGATAGAATTACTCCTGGTCAAATAAGTCTCGTGGAATCTGGTAAGTCAAACCCTAGTATAGACCTGCTTGAATATATAGCAGAAAGACTTAATACAGACATAGACTATTTCCTTGAGAGCGAAGAAAAGCAAGCTACAAGGATATCAGAATTTTATATAAATATTGCTGAATCTGCCATTAGAGATGAAAATATGCTAAGGGCCCAAGAAGCTATTGAGAAGGGTATACATTATGCTCAAAAGTATAACCTTGTGTACTATAAGGGACGATTTGATTTCGCAATGGCCGATATGAAATTTTCAAATGAGAAATATGAAGAGGCTCAGCAGTATTGTATATCTGCAAACAGTATATTTCTTAAAACAGAGAGCATAGATGATATCGTAAAAAGTTTTATTCTTTTGGGAACAATAACTCTGCATATGGGATATATACCAACAGCCCTAAATTACTTTATTCAAGGGGACAGCATACTTAATGAATACAACGTAATGGATGAAATTTTAAAGGCAAGATTATATTATAATATATCAATTTGCTACAGCCGCATGGAGAATATTTCCCAGGCAATAGATTATGCATTACTTGTTAAGGACAGGCTTAAACTCTTAAATAATAAGAGGGAGTATGCAGAAACACTTATGATACTTAGTATAGCCTACAGTCAGGAAAACAAGATTAAAGAAGCACTTAGGTATGCAAAGGAAGCAAGAAAGGTATTTGGAGAAATAGATGATATAAAAGAAATTGCAAATATGGAAACCAACCTTGGAGTAATATTTGCAAAGGGACACAATATTGAGGAATCCTTTTTGCACTTTAATGAAGCTCTTAAGTTGAAAAATGAGATAAAGGACAGTACTATTCCAGATACACTGCTTAAAATATGTGAAAATTACATTAATATAAATGAAGTTGATAATGCAATTGCAATTCTTCAGGATGTTCTTTCAAGAATTGAAGATGATCAGTACGAATACAGAATAAAATGTTTTGAGTATATGTATAAGATTTATTATAAAAAGGGTGAAAAATCAAACGCTGAACATTCACTCCTGGATGCAGTGAAGTATTTAGAAGCTCTAGATTTCAAAAAGGAACTTGCTGATTTTCATGTACTTTTAGGAAAGTTCTATATGGATATAGGAGAGAATGAACTTGCCTTAAATTATATGAATAAGGGGTTGGAAATATATAAGGAGCAGGGCATAATACTTAAGGAGTAGGAACTTGTTTGTACAGGTTCCTTTTCCTTTCACAAATGTTTGCATAAATGATTCCACATTATTCAGAACTAAACGGTTATGTAAAATCATTTCTTTTTATTCATTAATCACACAGGAACAATTGTAAAATCTTTAGTATGATTGAAATAATCATAATTAAATAAAATTAATAAAAGAAGGATTTTATGACATATTGAAGAAATATTAGAAATTAGGTAGATTTTAGCTTGTTTACAGCGAAATATGATGAAATTATTTATTTTTGAAAAGGGTGAAGCTATGGAAACGGGGATAGGAGAAAGAATAAGAAAAAGAAGAAGGGAAAAAGGATTAACACTTAAGGATGTTGCTGGCGATATGGTTACTCCTGCACAAATTAGTGCAGTGGAAAGGGGAAAATGCAGACCAAGTCAAAACCTTTTAAAATATATAGCAGAAAGACTAGAATGTGATGTTGAGGAAATTGCTCTATCTGATGAAGAACAGTGTGTAATAAACTTTGAGAAAATTAAGGATAAAAGTCAAAAATTATTTAATCAGAAAAAATATAGTGATGCTGTGGAAATAATAGATTCAGCATCAGGGATGTTGGATTTTATAAATGATAATCAAAAGGGATTTTACTATTTTATTAAGGGAGAATGCACATATATACAGGAGAACTACAATGATTCATTTGAATTTTATACAAAGTCAGTTACATATTATTCAAGATATGGGGATAGAAATGTAGTATGTGATATTTATAAAAAAATTGGGAACTGCCTGTATAATACAAAAAAGTATGATATGGCCCTTGGATATTATATAAACGCTTGGAATTATGTAAATGAGAGTGTTGATGAAGAAATTGCCGCAAGTATACTATATGATATTTCCATCTGTAATACAACTCTTGAAAGGTATGAAGATGGGGAAGAATACATGAAGAAATGTAAGGAATACTGTGAAACCCACGAGTATAATGGCAAGGAAAAGATCAGTGCTGGTATTGAAATGATTAAAGGAATAATAGACAAAGAGTCAAAGAAAAATAAAGAGGGCTTAAAGCTATTTGATGATGCCTTCAAAAAATATTTCGATGAGAAAAACTATATAGGAATGGGAAGAGCTAAGAACAATGCGGGCCTTTGCTTTTGTGAAATGGGAGAAAAGGAGAAAGCAGTAAAGGTATTTAAAGAGGCTATTGAATATAAAATAATGTGTGATGATAAAACAATTGGAGATACATATATAAACCTTTCAGAACTTTACTTGGAAATGGGTAATTTAAATGAAGCAATAGAGACAATTGAAAAAGCTGAGGAATATGTATTAAAACAAAATGATACGGATTCAATTATTGAAATATTTATAAAAAAATTTGAATATTTACTTGAAAGCAAGGATTACAACAGAGCAGAAATAGTGGGCTTGCTTGCTCTTGATTTTGTACAGAAGTCCAGAAATAAAGATTATGAAGCAAGAATTTACATAAAGTTTTCTGAAATGTATAAAAAGCTTGGAGATGAAAAGATGGCAATGGAATATCTTTTTAAAACCAATGCTGTGCTAAAGTAAGCTAAATATATGTTTCGCATAAATGCTTCTACATTGCTCGACCCTGAACTTTTATGCGAAATCATATTCCTTGATTCATAAATCGCAATATACATTATTTGAAATCTTTATTGCGATTTATATATAGAAACCATTAAAGCCAGTTTGATGCAGAACATTTTGAAGGATAGAATGCTAAAATATTAAGTTTATATACGATGAATAACATGAGATTACATAGTAAAAGATATAGGTGACGTTTTCCTTTTTTGTATAATATGTGTATAATTAATGCAATAGAGGAAATGCGCCTTTTATTTTTATATAAAATATAATTTTAGATAAATGGAGGGGGTTTCATGGAATTCAACGGATTAATAGGGGCAGATTTTGATTTTTTCAGAAAGAAGGATAAGTTATCTAAGGAAGAATATGAAAAGGGAAGAAATGAATTAAAGCTGCATTTTAGAGGGCTATGCTATGAACTTCAAAAAATGTATCATAAAAAAACTGAAGGGGTTTTAGAGTTAGAAAAGGAGTTTCAAAACTTTAACAAAAGGAGCCTATATATAAATGCCAGAAATAGAACAAAGCTTGATGGCTTTTATGTTAATATACAAATGGATGGGAATGGCTTTGGAGCTGAACTTGAAGCTGCAATTTCAAGTCTTCAAGACTATGCAAAGGTATTAAGTATATTAGCAAATAACAAAAAGCTTATATGGAATTATATAATGGGCAACAAAAATATGCAGATTTATGTTGATTTTGGAGTGAAGGAAAAGAAATCAAATACAATAAAGATTGGTTCTCTTGATATTAATTCAAAAAACTATGATAACCTAATGAATGTGCTTCAGGAAAACCTTTCGAAGGGTAAATATCCATCCAGAATTACTATGGGATATGTTTTTTCAAAGAATGAATGCGTAAAACAAGGAAAGAAATTTACTGAAATCGTTTATGATGGTATTACAAGCTTAATGGAGTTAAGTGAAAAAATCGGATAAATAATTTGACTATATAGCTTAGTAAAGTTAGGAGTAATTCCCTGGGGGTGATTATATGCCAGGTACTTTAGTTGTTAAAGATAGAAGAAGATGCATAGGGTGTCTTGCCTGTCGACAGGCATGTAGCAGAGTAAGAGGAGAATATTCAATTGCGAACTCAGCAATTGATGTTAAAACCTCTGGAGGATTTACAGGGGAATTTATAATAAACATATGTAGAGGCTGTAAAAATCCTGCATGTTTGGAATCCTGTATACATGGTGCACTTGTAATTAGAGATGGTGGAGGAGTTAAATTTCAAAAAGATAAATGTGTTAAATGTGGTGCATGCAGGGAAGCATGTTCCATAAGTGCAATCAGGATTGACTCTGAGGGCTTCCCAATAATATGCACACATTGTGGATACTGTGCAAAATACTGTCCCCATGGATGCATTATAATGGAGGAGATCTAGCTATGCCAGGAAAGGATTATATAAATGTTCTCTATATAGACCTTACCAGGGAAGATTATCACTATGAAAAGAGAAGAGACCTTTTTAAATATATTGGAGGCTCAGGAGTGGCAGCAAAGCTATTGGATGAAAATATAAAACCTGACCTTGAGCCATTTCACCCGGATCAGCCTATTGTGTTTGCAATAGGACCACTATCCTTTATAATGCCTCTGTGTACAAAGGTTGTGGCTGCCTTTTATTCTCCCCATACCCGAGAATATGGGGAGAGCCATGCAGGTGGAAGGCTTGCAATGGCATTAAGATTTAATGGAGTTGACGCTCTTGTTATAACAGGAAAGGCGAAGCATCCTGAATATCTTGTGTTGGATGACACAGTAAAATTTAATGATGCAAGGGCAATATGGGGTATGTCTGTTGAGGAAACAGGAAAGGTTCTAAGACAGCATACATCAGGAAGCGGAGTAAGGAGCTCTGTAAGAATAGGAAGGGCAGGAGAAAGCCTTATAACCTATGCATGCCTAAATGTAGATACCTACAGGCATTTTGGAAGGCTTGGACTTGGGGCTGTATTTGGATCAAAGCATTTAAAGGGAATGGTGGTTATTGGAGATAATCGAGAGCCAATACCAACGAAAAACTCTAAAGAATATAGAAGAGTTTATGACAGCATATATAACACGGTAATTAAAACAGATATTATGTCAAAATACCATGAGGTAGGAACTGGTGTAAATATAATGCCATTAAATAAAATGAATTCCCTGCCAACTTTAAACTTGAAAACAACTAATTATGATTTCGCAGATAATATTTCAGGTGAGAATTTTGCAGAAGAAAGCCTTGTAAGGAAGGTAGCATGTTCAGGATGTCCAATTGGATGCATTCATATAGGGCAATTTAGAAGGGAGTTTGCACCTGGATATGAGTTTGAATCTGTAAATGTTTCCTATGATTATGAGCTTATATTTTCTCTTGGAAGCTTTATAGGAGTTAATAGTGTAAAGGAGATACTGCAGTTGATAGATGTTGTGGAGAGCGAAGGAATGGATGCAATATCAACAGGCATAGCACTTGGCTGGGCTGCAGAATGCTTTGAAAAAGGGATTTTAACACTTGATGATACAATAATTCCATTGGAATTTGGAAATACTGATAATTTTATAAATGCAATAGAATATATTTCAGAGGGAAAAAATAAATTTTATAAGAACCTTGGAAAGGGAGTTGAAAGTGCTTCAAGAAAATATGGAGGAGAGGAGATAGCATGTCATTTAGGAGGAAATGAGATGCCAGGATATCATACTGGTTATGGAAGTGTTGTGGGCATTTCTGTAGGTGCAAGACATTCTCACCTTGATAATGCAGGTTATTCTCTGGATCAATCGGGAACATCCGAAGAAGAAGTTGCGAAAAAACTGTTTGAAGAAGAGGTGGAAAGAAACATATTAACAAGCCTTGTAATATGTCTTTTTGCAAGAAAGGTATATAAAAGAGATGTGATTATTGAAGCACTAGCAGCAGTAGGTATAAAGATGACAGATGATGAATTGACTGATGTTGGAAAGAGAATATTAAAGATTAAATATGATATTAAAAACAGGCTTGGATATAATATTGATAACATAAAAATTCCAGATAGATTTTTCAGCACAAAGACATTAAATGGTGTTTTAGATAGGAAAAAAGCTGAGAATATTATGGCTGGTTACTTAAAGTTAATAAATAAACTTTGATTATAAAAAGGTGTCCTCCAATATACTGAGGAACACCTTTTTACATAAATAAGCAAATAAAAGTAACAAAATGGAAAATAGATGATATAATATAAATAACAATATAGAGAATACTAAAAATTTGGTTATTAATTTTTTTAAAAAGCCCCAAATATAAAGCATTTAGGCGGATAGGATTTGTGCACTGTACATATAATAGCCTTGTTATCCAAGGTGTGTGGAGGTGTAAGGATGAAAAGCAAGGAAAGGGAGGCGGATATAAAACAAAGGATACTTGAGAAGATTGAGGAAATGATTGATTGTGCTGCAAGTATAGATTGTATAGACAGCTTTGAGATATATGTAAAATGTTCAAAGGGAGTAATAACAACAAAGCTGGAATTTTTAAAACTCAAAAATCAGAACTTTATAAATAAAGAAAATGGAAAATAATATAGAGTACTGTAAAGTGCCAGACACATGTCTGGCACTAGTTAGTTTCTAATTTTTCCACTTTAAAAATCTTTTCTCAAAAGATGCAACAACCACATACATAAGATAAGCAGCGATGGAAAGTATTATTATACTCATCATAACCATATCGAGCTGGGCAACCTGACCACCAAATACAATTAGAAAACCTAAACCCTCCTGTGCAACTAAAAATTCTCCAACTATTACACCAACCCATGATAGACCAACGTTTATTTTAAGTGCTGAAATCATGGTTGGAACACTGGAAGGAAGAACTACATATCTTAGTGTTTGAAATTTACTTGCGCCAAAGGTTTTAACAAGCTTTATCTTTTCTTCATCAACCTCATTAAAACCAGAAAGTACAGATATAATTGTTACAATTAGTGAAATCATCAATGCAATAACTATGATGGCTGGTTGACCATTCCCTATCCAAAATATCAGTATTGGACCAAGAGCAATTTTGGGAAGAGCATTTAAAACGACTAGATAGGGATCTAAAACCCTTGATATAAAATCTGACCACCAAAGTATTATTGCAATAAGAGTTCCTACCAAGGTACCTACAATAAATCCAACTATGGTTTCATAACAAGTAACCCATATATGTCTTAGAAGTGTACCCTCATTATAAAGCTTTACCATGAATTTAAGCATTCTAGAAGGTTGGCTGAATAAGAATGGGTCTATTATTTTTTTGTTTGCACAAATCTCCCAAAGTAAAAAGAAGAGTATAAGAATCAATATTTGGGTTATTCGTATTGATATCTTTTTTAGCTTAACCTTTTTTAAAAATTCGTTATGCTCCTTTGAAAACCTTTTGCTTGAAAGACCTTCATTCAACATGGACATCAAGCTCCTTCCAGATAGTATTAAAATAATCCCTAAACTCAGGAGCTTCTCTTGCTTTGAGAGGAGTTCTATCCTTTATTGAAAACTTTATGTCATGTACGCTTTTAATTTTTGCAGGCCTTTTACTTAAAACTATTACTCTATCGGCGAGGGAAACTGCTTCAGCTATGTCATGACTTACCATGATTGCAGTCTTTCCCTCTCCCTTTATTATGCAGTAAATTTCATCTGAGACAGCAAGTCTTGTTTGGTAGTCAAGTGCTGAGAAGGGTTCATCCAAAAGAAGAAGATCAGGGTTTATGGCCAGTGTTCTGATTAATGCAACCCTCTGCCTCATACCACCTGAAAGCTGATGAGGATAATAGTTTTTAAAGTTAGAAAGCCCATATTTCTCAAGCATTTTTTCTATTTCTGTTGTTGATTCTCTGTTGAGTTTACCCTGAATTTCAAGACCTAAGGTGATGTTTTTTAGTATGCTTCTCCATTCAAACAAGTAATCCTTCTGGAGCATATACCCTATTTTACTGCATAGCTTGCTGCAAGGCTGTGTTATTTCCGCATCATCGAGAAAAATTTTACCTAGGGAAGGCTTTAAAAGTCCTGCAACAATAGAAAGAATTGTTGATTTTCCACATCCTGAAGGACCTACTATACAAACAAACTCTCCATCTGAAACTTTAAAATTTATATTTCTTACTGCTTCTGTTTCTCCTTCTGTTGTGTGATATATGAGAGACAGGTTTTCAACTCTAAGCTTATCCACGGCCATCCCCCCTAAAAAAACCTGTTACTTTTTAATATTCTTTAAAACCTCTTCAGCATATTTAGTCGTAACAATCTTTTCATACGGAGGTCTGGATGGAACAAGGTCAGAATTATAAGACTGAATTATATCTAGTAGTCTTGTCATTGATTCTTCTTTTAAAATAAGATCCTTTCCCCATGTGTCCTGTGATTTGTATCTGTCAACAACAGTTTCAAGAAGGCTTACATCAGAACCAGGGAAGAACTCTACAATGGATTCTGCCGCTTCTTTTGAGCTATGGGATTCAACCCAGAGAAGTCCCTTATAAATTGCATTTGTCATCTTCTGAATTATTTCAGGATTCTTTTCAATGTAGGACTTTGTAGCAAAGAAGCAGGTATAAGGTATTTCTCCAGATGCCTTACCTATGGAAGCCACTATATGACCTGAATTATCTTTTTCAAGCATACTTGCTGTTGGTTCAAATAGAGCCACATAATCACCAGTTCCAGCCTTATATGCACTTGCGGTTGCGGTAAAAGCAAGGTTTGTAATTAGATTTACATCCTTTCCAGGTGTAAGTCCATGATTTCTTAACACATATTCCAGTGCCATTTCAGGAACTCCACCAGGACGCCCGCCTATTACAGTTTTTCCCCTAAGACTTTCCCACTTGAAATCTGCCTCGGCATTTCTTCCAACAAGGAATGACCCATCCCTTCTAGTTAACTGTGCGAATAAAACAGCATAGTCTTCTCTTCCCTGGTTATACAGATATATAACCTGCTCAGGTCCACAAAAGCCTATGTCCGCATTTCCTGATAGAACCTGCTGCATTGTTTTATCTGCCCCATTTCCTGTAAACAGGTCTATCTCTAACCCCTCTTCTTTAAAGAAACCCTCGCTTATTGCTACATACATTGGAGCATAGAATATGGAGCGAACAACCTCATTTAGTTTTATCTTAACAAGGGTAGTATTAGTATCCTTTTTTTGTCCACAGCTAGAGAACAGGGAGGTGGTTAGAAGAAATGCTGCTGCAAGAGCAAGTATTTTTTTGAATCTCATTAATTAACCTCCGGTTTTTGATATCACTTTATAATATGAAGAGGGGAGGAGGTTTGCTACTGGGGTTGATAAATATGATTTTTACGTAGTAGCTATAAAAGAAGGAATTTGAATGAACATATAGAAATACTAAGTATAACATTTTTAATAATATCAATATAGATTATAGAATTTTTATATTGATTTACAATAGTATAATTATGTTCAACAGTAAAAAATTACGTACTAACAATGGTTTATCATACCGATAAATAGTAATTTGAAAGGGAGATTATTTTTATTTTGGAGGGTATATTTCATGGAAAAATCATTTATAGATATGACAATTAAAAATCATTTGTCAGAACAGTTTTTTTGTAATTTATCAGAGTTAGAACAAGGGAATACTACTTTTACTATAAATAGTTTGAGTAAGTCAGCATATATTAAAATTTTGGCATTTAATAAATGTGTAATTATAAATACTTCTGAATCGATACATTCAAAGGTCAAATCAGCATTAAACGGAAAAAGTAGGGATGAGATATTTGAGTTTCCATTTGTATATGGGCAAACGATTCACTATGTTCCAGATGTTAAGAAGATTCAGAGATTATCACTTCTTGAGGGGTATTCATATGAGCTATTACAAGGTAAAGATATTAATAAACTCAGGGGGATTACTGGTTTTGATAACTCTCTGGTTTTTGATTGTAATGGTAATACCTCAACAACGATTGTTTTTTTAGCTAAAAAAGGGGATGAAATTATTGGATTGGCAGGAGCAGAAAGTGAAACAGAAAAGTTGTGGGAAGTAGGAATAGATGTGAAGCCTGAATATCGCAAAAGTAGTCTTGGAACAATATTAGTCGCTAATTTAACTGTAGATATAATTAATCAAGGGATTGTTCCATTTTACTCTGTTTCGGTGACTAACATCGGTTCTCAGATGGTTGCTAATCGTAGTGGTTACATACCATATTGGATTGATACATTTGGTAATATACTTGATGGCAGTTCCCCTTATAATGCTTTTATTAAAAACTTAAAATTATAGAATGGGTTATGAGCATAATACGAAGTGCTACAAATTCCAATTTATAGTGTAACTATTGTGTATAATTCTTATAAAGTGTTAAAAAGCTTGCATCTTATATTTGCAAGCTTTTTAACACTTTATAAGAAAAATATATAATAGAATAACTAAAAACTAGTAGGTGATAGATACATAATAATTAATGTGGCTATGTATTCCTATATGATTATAAAGATCAAGTTTTTATTATATAAAAACTTGTGTTTTTGCATATGTCGCATCTGCCCCCTGTCCAGTCGAGAGTTCTATCTCTATTCCTTCCTCCGCAAAGAAGCCTTCGTTTATTGCCACATACATTGGAGCATAGAATATCGAGCGAACAACCTCATTTAGTTTTATCTTAACAAGGGTAGTATCCTTTTTCTGTCCACAGCCAGAGAACAGGGAGGCGGTTAGAAGAAATGCTGCTACAAGAGCAAGTGTTTTTTTGGATCTCATTAATTAACCTCCTGTTTTTAATATCACTTTATAATATGAAAAGGGGAGGAGGTTTGCTACTAGGGTTGGTAAATATGATTTTTACACAGTAGCTATAAAAGAAGGAGTTTGAATGAACATATAGAAATACTAAGTATAACATTTTTAATAATATCAATATGGATTATAGAATTTTTATATTGATTTACAATAGCATAATTATGTTCAACAGTAAAAAATTACGGACTAACAATTGTTTATCATACCGATAAATAGTAATTTGTATCGGAGATTACTTATAAACAATGAGAAAATAAATTTGAGGTTGGAGGCTTATTATGAAAAAATGGTATGATGAGGAGTATGAATGGGAAATCGAGGTAATAGGGTTTCTGCGTGGCGACCACACAGAGCATTATTGCCGAAATGGCGAGGAAATTGGAGATAAGTATACTTGCACCTATGGCTGTCCTGTTAATGCTGATGGACAGGGTATTTGCTCCAAAGCCATGATGATTATGTTTCCAATAATGGAGGCTGTCAGAAGTGGTGGAGATTTAGAGAATATCGGCGGAACTAGTAAATATAGCAAAGATATTGTATGTCCAGATGGTTGTGTCATGTTCAGGCTTACGGCAAAGAAACTTGGAAATGAGAATTTTTATAAGGGAAAGTTTTTTGAGTAGTTTTGATTTTTATTGTATTCAGATGAAGATAAGTCCAAATGTATGAATTTCAGATTAGTAATGTGGTAAACAGAAGTTGAAATTTGAATTTAGGTGAGAGCCCAAATTTTATATTTGGTTCCTCGAACTTACTCATTCGACGTTAGGAGAAGGGATTTTCTTTAAAGAAAGTATTCTTATACCTTATTCATACAAGGGTACTACTTATATTTAAAGGAAACTCACTACTCACATTCGTTCGTAGGAGTAAGTTCCGCTGACTAAATCAAAGAATTAGAGCATCACTTAAATTCCAACTTTGTCAGGCAGTTTTGAACTGCAGATTATTAATATTTTGGAGGGGTATATCATGGGGATTTCAATTAGACAAATGACGGATGTGGATTATGATATAGGTAGTAATCTATTTAATTTTGAGAATGTAGATGTAGAGTTAGTAGAAGCTTTTGAGAATAGAAAGGACATGTATTCCGTATGGAATGGAAATGATCTTGCTGGAGTTGCACAGGTCAAAAAAGGGAAAAAGGCTTATTTATGCCTATTTATAAATGTGCCATATCGTTGCAATGGAATTGGAGATATGGCATTGAACTTATGTGAACAAATCCTGCGAGATGCCGGGGCAGATACGATAACTACGACCTATCGGATAGATCATAATGCATCTAAATCGTTTGCTGAAAAACATGGATACAAACGAAGTTTTTCATTAACCTATATGGAGTATAATGGTCATCAGTTTGATATACCATTATTATCGATTCGAGAATACAATGATGATGATTACGAATCGGCACATGAAATGTATGCAAGAGCTTTTCACGAAATGCGTATTCGTGTCGGTGATTTTCCGGATTCTGTAGTAGAACAGCCGAACGATTCTATGCGAAAGCACTGGGCTTTAACAAAAAAGGAACGACTCGTGTATGTTCAATGTAGCGAAATCATTGGATATTCACATGTTGTTGGTAATGAAATAGGAAGTATATCTGTAAAGTCTCAATATCAGGATCAAGGCATTGGTCGTATGTTTATGAAGTATATTATCAATAAAATTCTTGAAGAGGGGTATAAAACAGCCCGGCTTTATTGTGTCGTTGGAAATTGGGCAAAACAATTGTATGATAGTTTGGGATTTACTGATGTATACACTGTTGAAAGTGCGATAAAATCTGTACAATGAAAATTTATGATAAGGTAGCTAATCTGTCCTCATATAATAAACATAATAAGAAGCGATGATATTCCAATTTGTAGAGTTGAAGTAATATAATCTTAGCTTCAGCTATGTTGTATCTTTCTTATAAAACGTTAAAAAGCTTGCACTTACATTGCAAGCTTTTTAACGTTTTATGTGTAAAACACATAAAAGATCAAATGAAAATTAGCCGATGATATATTATGCTGAATGATAAATGTTGATTGGGTTAAGTATTTCCTATGGAATCATAAAGAACAATTTTTTATTATGTAAAAACTTGTGTTTTCGTATACGTTGCATCTGCCCCGTTTTCCGTAAACAGGTCTATCTCTAACCCTTCTTCTTTAAAGAAGCCTTCACTCATTGCCACATACATTGGAGTGTAGAATATAGAGCGAACAACCTAATTCAGTTTTATCTTAACAAGGGGTAGTATTAGTATCCTTTTTTTGTTCACAGCCAGAGAACAGGGGGGCGATCAGAAGAAATGCTAATAGCAAATGGTGAAAGTAAAAAATAAAGGGAAGCTAAACAAATAGCTCCCCCATTGCATTATTTTATCAATTGTTCCCTCATTTGTGCTTTACATTTAGCTTCTTCACGCTGACGAATAGGTATACAAATATCCATTTGTCGTTTACCGTCAAAATACCATCCATGGTCTCTGTAGTCATAGTATTCGAAGTCTTTTCGAGTTTCGTCATACTCAAATTCGGAATGAGGAAGCCAATTTAGTAAAATATCATTCCATGTATCTTGTATGGTTTGTATATATTGTTCTTCTTGTTCTGTCGGAGGTGTTGAAAAAATAGCATATAAACCTGATATATCAATACGAACCATATCGGATGTAATATTGTTTAAATCATCAGGATTATCAATACCTCTACCAAGCAGATAGGTAAATTCTCCAGTATTTATATCAACATCGTAACACATACTTATTTCACAATGCTTTGACCTGGAGAATCTTTTGCTTGTGTTTTTGAGCAGAATGCTTGGGTCCACTTTTGAATTGCTCCAAAAAGCAGGTATATCAGCGGTACGTTTTACTTTTGACATTGTTAGAGAGCTTGGATAACCAGCTACCGAAAATGGCGTTAATTCAATGATGTAAGGGTTCATAAATAAATCTCCTTTCTTAAATTTTGTTTGTAATGTTTTAAGATTTGTTTTGCATGGGAGACCGTTATTGACGTGTAAAATATAAAGTGATGGCGGAAACCCAAAACATTTTTTAAACGCTTTTGTAAAGCCTCCATGTGTTTCAAAACCATACTTAATTGCTGTATCTATAACCTTTTCACCTTTACTAATATCACATGATGCAAATTGTAATTTTCTCCATGTAACATAAGCTATTAATGATATTCCTACAGTTTCTGAAAATAAACGGCTGAAATGATAAGCGGAATATCCGGATTTTTCTGCTATCAATCCAACATTTATATTTTCGGTTATATTTTCATCAATATAATTAAGTACGGTTTCAATAATTTCATTTTGCAAAAGAACCATTCCTTTCTCCGTACGGTAATTTCATTTTAGCAAAAAGAAATAGGTTGTGCTGTTCCTATTTTGCTATTTACATTATATAGAAATACAATTTTATCTTACCATATTATTCATGCAGAAAATAAGCAAAATACAAAGTTAAGTTGATTCGCTATTTTCATATTTTGTGTTACAACAGTCTTATAAAACGTTAAAAAGCTTGCAATGTAAGGTGCAAGCTTTTAATTTTGTTTAATGTGTAAAAATACAAAAAAATCAAATAAAAATTAGCAGGCGATATATGATGCTTAATGATAAATGTGGATTGAGTCAGTATTTCATATATGATTATAAGGATAATTTTTTATTATGTAAAAACTTGTGTTTTCGTATACGTTGCATCTGCCCCCTGTCCAGTCAAGAGTTCTATCTTTATTCCTTCCTCTGCAAAGAAGCCTTCACTAATTGCCACATACATTGGAACATAAAATATTGAGCGAACAACCTCATTTAGTTTTATCTTAAAAAGGGTAGCATCCTTTTTCTGTCTACAGCCAGAGAACAGGGAGTCGGTTAGAAGAAATACTGCCATAATAGCAAGTATTTTTTTGGATTTCATTAATTAACCTCCAGTTTTTGATATCACTTTATAATATGGAGAGGGGAAGAGGTTTGCCACTGAGGGTAGTAAAAATGATTTTTAGGCAGTATTTATAAAAGAAGGGATTTGAATAAATGTATAGAAATACTAATTATAATATTTGTTGGATATACCGATATAGATTATAGGATTTTTATATTGATTTACAATAGTATATGAATGAGAACTACTGAATTCTTTATATCTTATGTAGGAGGTTCGTAATGAATTATAACAACTTGATATCAGGCATGAAGCGTTTCGGTGCTAATGATGAGGAGATATGTTTTCATGTATTGGGAATAGCCTCAGAAAAAATTCACGAAGATGTCGTAATCACACTGGGATGGGAACCGGACATAGTGCCTGGTCTGGGCAAAGTAAGCATAATTAGTAGTTATTCTGCTTCACTTGACAATGTTTATAAATCATTCATGACTATAGGATTTTGTGAAATAAAGGGGATGGGATTTTGAAGGTAATAACCTTAATTCAACCATGGGCTACATTAATAGCTTTGGGAGAAAAGAAAATAGAAACAAGATCTTGGAAAACTTCTTATAGAGGCACATTGTATATACATGCAGGTAAAAGTATAGATAAAGAAGCTTGTAACGAGTATTTTGTGAAATCTACATTGCAAATGCATGGATACACAATAAATAACCTTGAAAGTGGAGTAATAATTGCAAGGACAAGCTTAATCGATTGCATAGAAATAGATTTCGGAACAGAACCAATATACAGAAAAGCTAATCTTAAAAATGGGCAGCAAGTTACTGGTAATGAGTATAGTTTTGGAGATTATGCTCCAAGGAGATATGCATGGATACTTGATAATATTGAACCATTAAAAGAAATGATACCAGTTAAAGGGAAGTTAAGTGTATGGGAATATAATATGTAGATAATTATTTCATATTTTTCTCATATTATTGAATAATCGTATGAAACTACGAACTAATGATTATTTTTATAATATTATCGATAAGCAGGAATTTATCTGTTAATTAGTATATTAATTTTAATAGAATAGGGGGAGAAAATAATGATTCAATCAGTTGTACATATTGCTTTAGTAGTAAAAGATTATGATGAAGCAATCGAGTTTTACACAAAGAAACTTCACTTTACATTAGTAGAAGATACATATCAACCCGAGCAAGAAAAAAGATGGGTGGTAGTATCTCCACCAGGTTCAAACGGAACAACAATATTACTTGCAAGAGCATCTAAACCAGAACAAGAGCCTTTCATAGGAAATCAAGCAGGGGGGAGAGTTTTTCTTTTCTTAGGAACTGATGATTTTTGGCGTGATTATAATGAAATGAGAAAAATAGGAATAGAATTTGTTAGAGAACCTAAAGAACAGGATTATGGAACGGTTGCAGTATTTAAAGATTTGTATGGAAACTTGTGGGATCTGGTTGGATTCAATGAAAATCATCCAATGTTCAAAAGAGTTAAATAACTTGCAATTTAAGGTTGAGTTATATAAATGGTAATTAGTTAATTCAGAAGGGGAGATATCAGATGGATGGAGTGGCAAGGTTAATAATATTAAGAGGTAACTCTGGAAGTGGTAAGACTACTACAGGCAAAGCTTTACAAAAAAAGTTTGGACATGGCACAATGCTAATTTCACAAGATGTTGTTAGAAGAGAAATGCTATTTGTGAAAGACGGAACCAATCCAGAAGCAAGTCAGTTATTATTGGAACTTGCAATATACGGAAAAAGCCATTGTAATATAGTAATTTTGGAAGGCATTTTTAATTCAAAGTGGTATAAAAAATTATTTAAAAATTTACTAAAGGAATTTAACAATCAAATTTTTGCATATTACTTCGACATACCTTTTGAAGAAACTTTAAATCGTCATAAACAAAAGCCTAATGCACATGAATTTGGAGAAGAGGAAATGAGAGAATGGTGGAATGAAAAAGATTTATTAGATATCATTCCTGAAATATGCCTGCATAAAGAATTAAGTTTAAATGAAATAGTGGATATAATCTATCAAGATGTTATAAAGTAAGTAATAAATTCCTAATTTGTAGATAAGATATCTATATTATTTTTTAGGAGGTATCATGAAAAAGCATATAATTATTGCAGGCGTATCGCGTGCTGGTAAAAGCACAATTTCACAGATGATTTCTAAAAAATTCGGGTACCAACATATTAGCATGGACTCAATTATTGCAGGAATTGAAAAAAATTTTCCTGAAACAGGAATTGATTCGGATGCTGATACGCAACCATATGATAACGTTGTTAATATAAGTGCAAAAATGGCACCCTTTATTCGTGCAATGATGGACAGTGGTGAGTATGATGAGCTTGATTATGGAATGGTAATTGATATTTATCAACTTTTACCGCAAGATTTCGTTCAGTATATAGATGGTTCTATTTGTGATATTTATTACTTTATAACACCAGAGGTTACAGCTCAAGAGAGATATGGAATATTAAAAGCATATGATACACCAAATGATTACACATATTACTTATCTGATAAAGAAAACATGGAAAATTGTATTTCAATTGTGGAAATAAGTAAATTATTAAAAGAACAATGCTTAAAATTTGACTTACCTTATTTTGAAACTTCAAATAATAGGAAGGATGTGATTAATTCTTTCATAAAATCTTTGAGCGAATAAATATATAAAAATACTAAGTATAACATTTTTTAGTCATATCAATATAGAATATATGATTTTCATATTGATTTACAATAGTATATAATTGTGCAACAACTAATTTGTAATAAGTGGATGCTTTTGAAATGCTTTCAGTATTTGAATAGCATACATTTCATAATGGAGTAATTTTGTTTTGGTATTAGGAAAATTATTTACCAGTTTTAAAAAATAGGTAAATAAATAGATTAAAAGACATAAAGGGGGCAATTCATATGGATGTTGAAGTGGTTCAAACTAAAACAAAAACATATAGCTACATATCGCTATTATTATTATTAGGTTTAATAATTTTACGATTTCCTTTTATAATATTAGCGGTCTTGAAAGTTTTACCTATGAATTTAAGTATTGGAGCTAGTATATTTCAAAATGGAACATATCTTCTAACAGCTATTTTTATATGGTTAAATAGAGAAGAATTAAGGCAATTTCATTTAGATACTGGAGCAATATTAATATTTATATTAGCACCAATATTAAGCCTTATTTCTTATAAAGTTTTTATTCCTTCTACACCACATCCAATACTCACAATGAACTTACCATGGTTCCAAATTATTATATCATTGATACTTTTTATAGCGCTTAGCTATCGTCATGCTATATCGTACAAAATCAACGTAAGAAATATGTTAAAATGGATTTTTATATCAGTGGTTATAGGTATATTAACAGGCGTAATTTATGGTTATTTTATAATACCCGCAAGTTCCAAAGTAGCTTCCAAGGCATCCTTTGCTGTGGCTATATTTAGATTTTTTAATCAACTAAACAATGCTGCAGCTTTAGAAGAACCACTATTTAGAGGATTTATATGGGGATACCTTGTTAAGTTAAAATGGAAGGAAAGTTGGATCTGGTTGCTTCAAGCATTTCTTTTTATGCTGGGACATATATACTATCTAGGTAGCCTTAATTTAGCATTCTTTATAGGTGTTCCTGTTACTGCTTTAGTACTAGGATTATTGGTATGGAAGTCAAAAAGTATTGGTACCAGCATGACTGCTCATGCTCTAATTAATACCTTTGGTGACCTGATTGCACATTATAGATGGTAGCAGTGGTATTAAGCTATTATATTATTTCTATAGACTATAAATAATAAACTGAAACTTACAAGTTTTTATATTAATAAAATAAATATATCATATTCTTATTTTGGTTCACAACAGTCTAATAAACTTTAGAAAGCTTGCAAATAAAGTGCGGGATTTCCAAAGTTTACATATAAAATATGTGACAAATTAATTAAAAGGTAATGTATGAACTTAGCAACCAATGTGGTTTGATTTAATATTTACTTATAGGATTATGAATGATGTAAACAACTTGATAAAATGAGAATTTAGAGAGGAGATTATTATATATTTGTGAGGTAAAAAATGATGAAAGTAACGTTTTTAGGTACTGCAGCTGCCACGGCAATGCCTTTGCCCTTTTGTAACTGTAGTATATGTAAAGAAGCTAAAAAATTGAAAGGTAAGGATATAAGAAAGAGAGCATCAGTAGTGATAAATGATGATTTGCTTATTGACTTAGGTCCGGATTCTATCAATTCCTGTTATCAATATGTTTTTGGTAGAATAGAAATCAAGCAAAGCGGAAGTTAAAAACCCCCGCAAA
>DAMCZI010000061.1:0-21224 GCA_032095175.1 Clostridiaceae bacterium | reverse complement strand
ACATCTTACAACTTCTTTGCGAGCGGAGTAGTCGACGGAAGCAATATTTCTTGACTTTCACGGTCTATTACAGATAAACCTGGGTAGGATGCTACGCATAATCCCTAAATTGTGGATTTAAGGATATATGCAAGATGCTTGTAATATTGATATAATGTAATTAATAATTGTTAAAATTTTCTTGAGGATGGAGGGACGTTTATGGGTGGTTATGGACCAATGGGTGGAATGTTTACTATTGTACCAATATTCATTATGATAATAGCTGTCATTATACTTGTAACTATAGTAGCGAACATAGGAAAAAGCGTTAAAACATGGAGTTACAATAATGCACAGCCTGTTCTTACTGTTGATGCAAAGGTTGTTGCCAAAAGAACGGATGTTTCAACAAGTACACATCATGATGCCGACAATATAGGACAACACCATCATGCGTATACAGATTATTATGTAACATTTGAAGTAGAAAGTGGAGATAGAATGGAGTTTAAGGTGATAGATGAGGAATATGGAATGCTTGTTGAGAGGGATAAGGGCAAGCTTACTTTCCAGGGAACAAGGTATAAAGGATTTAAGAGGCATATTTATGGAGAAAGTGATATTTAATTAGCTGGAAGGAAAAACCGTGGAAGAAAATGTTGAGCTTAAACCTGGGAGAATTATGTGGAGATGTTTAACCTTAAAGGATGCTGAAAATATAAAGGATTTTATTGCAAGGTGTCGTTTGGTAAGGTTTATCATATCGCACAGGAGAATACAGTGGTTTTTATATTAAATAAACATATGAAAGAGGTGCTGTTTTTGAAAATAGGCGTTAGTTATGACACTATTGGATTGATGTTAGAAATATTTAAAGGAATAAAAGAAGGAAAAGCAGATAGAGAAGAGATTGAAAAAATACTTCAACATAGGGATTATTGTGTAGAATTTGAAAGGTATAATGGGAGAGTTTCTAGAGAGGAATTTGTTGAGTTTTTAATAAATTTTAAAAACTTAAATCCTGATGAAATAAAAAATAAAGATTTAAAGGTAAGATATAATGACTATAATTATCTACATGATAATATTGATAACTATATTAGAGAATATGAAAATTTAAAGAAATATACTCTAGATATTTTTGAGAAGCAGGTTAATTTTGCACTTAAGGGACTTCCAGATGATTTTGAATTTGATGAATTAAATTTTATATTTACAATTGGAATAGGAATGTCCTTTGGATGGGCACATAAAAGCTTTACACATTATGACTTTATAATGCTTGCTAGAGACAACAAATTTGAGGATTTTATGTCTGTACTTTCCCATGAAGTACATCATATAGCTATGAATAGTATACAAGACTCTATCGGAGTTGATAATTTTACTCCAGAAGAGTATTTTTATGTTTGCTTTACTGGAGAAGGACTTGCAGTAAAATATTGCAATAATGCCGAAGGAAATCTGTCAAAAAAGATTTATGATGGGGAAGCAAATATAGGTTTAGATAAGTTTTCATGGAATTATTTAAACAATGATTTTGATGAAACCTTTAAGATGTTTAAAAAACATATAGCGATGATAAGAAACGGGGACATAAAAGATGCTCAAGGAGTAGAAAATTTATTTTTTAGTTATTGGATGGATTCGCACACAAAAGATCAAGATAAAAGCGAAGTTGGAAAGCTTAAGCAGTTAAGGTTGTACAGCTTTGGAAATGAGCTGTGGGGAGTAATACATGATGTTTTCGGAAAGGAAAAGGTGTTTGAAACTATAAAAAATCCTAAAGAATTTCCATCAGTATTTAATGCTGCATTGAAGGCTATAGGTAAGGAAGAATATATAATATAAGAATGTATATTAACTGCATTATCAATATTAGTAAGTTGTAATAAATATTGGTAGTGCTTTTTCTTTAATACGCCTAAAGGTAAAAAATTATTTGAACTTATAAAATTGAGAAAACAACGAAAAATATTAACATACATATTTATGAAAAGATAACATTGGTAAACATGCGTGCGGATGAGTTGATTTGAGATAAAGGTCAATAATAGCCAAATAGCATAGTTTTTTACTTAATATCATCTTTGAAATTGTAAATATTGGGATTATAATAGTAATTGAAAGGTCAAAGAAAGTCAAAGTCAGAAGAGGTGATGAAATGGCAAGGTTGTCAGATATAATAGAGAGCTTTATAAAGGAGATGCTTGAGGATGCAGAGGAAAGTGTTCTTGAGATACAAAGAAATGAACTTGCTAACGAATTTAAATGTGCTCCATCCCAAATAAATTATGTTTTAACCACCAGGTTTACTGTTGATAGAGGATATTATATAGAAAGTAGAAGAGGCGGAGGTGGATGCATAAGGATAAGAAAGGTAGATATTAATAAAAATGATTATATAAAAAATGTAATATGGAATAATATAGGAGATGAGGTTACTCAGCAGGAAGCTGAGGATTACATTGAGGTGTTTAGGGAAAGAAATATCATCACGGATAGGGAAGCTATTATTATGAGAGCAGCAGTTAATGACAAAACTATTCCCCTATCAGTGGATTTGAGGGACAGATTAAGGGCTCATATATTAAAGACCCTGTTGATAACTATAATAGATTAATTTTGGAGGTGTTTTTATGCTTTGTCAAAATTGTAATGCAAAAGAAGCTAACGTTCATATAACTAAAATAGTCAATGGTGTTAAAAATGAGATGCACCTTTGTGAAGACTGCGCAAAACAAAAGAATGAGTTTAATATAACTCCACATTTTAACTTTGGATTTCCACTTTCATTCCAGAATATATTTGAAGGATTAGTTGAGATGTCAAACAATGTACCACAGTATATTACAGAGGAAGAGGAATGTCCGGTATGCCATATGAAATTCAATGAATTTAAGAGAACTGGAAGGCTTGGCTGCAGCAGATGCTATGAAGCTTTTAATGACAATATGGTTCCGCTTATTAAAAGGATACATGGGAACATTCATCACAATGGAAAGGTACCAGCGAGAACCGGAGGAAAGTTAAAGGTTGAAAGAGATATAGAAAGATTAAGAGAAGAGTTAAAAACTGCAATAGCAAGGGAAGAATATGAGAAGGCTGCAAAGCTCAGGGATCAAATTAAGGAACTTGAGTCAAAGACAAAGGAAGATAAGTAGGAGGTGCAACAATGGGATTATTTAATGCGAAATCAAAGGATGATGGAATAGTATTAACAAGCAGAGTGAGGCTTGCAAGAAATATAGATAAAATGCCCTTTCCTCATATATTAAATAAGGAACAGTCTGATGAGGTTATAAATGAAGTATCAGCTGCTGTACTAGAGAGTAACTCAGCTGTTGCAAAGAATTTTAAACTTATGAGATTAAGAGATGTTAAACCAATTGAAAGGCAATCCATGGTTGAAAAGCATCTTATAAGCATGGATCTGGCAAATAATTATCAAAGAGCAGGGCTTTTAATAGATAAGGATGAAGATGCTTCAATAATGATAAATGAGGAAGATCATATAAGACTGCAGGTTTTATATCCGGGTTTTAGAATTAGAGAGGCATATGATTATGCAAGCAAGCTTGATGATCTTATTGAGGAGAAAATAACCTATGCCTATAATAGTGAATTAGGTTACCTCACAAGCTGCCCAACAAATGTTGGTACTGGGATAAGAGCATCTGTAATGCTCCATCTTCCAGCACTGTCTGCTACAAGGAATATAAATAATATATTAAATACTGTAACTCAGCTTGGTATGACAATAAGGGGATTATACGGAGAAGGCAGCAATGTAATGGGAAACATTTATCAGATATCAAACCAGGTAACCCTTGGATTATCTGAAGAGGAGATTATAAACAATCTCATTGCCGTAACTCAAAAGATAGTAGATCAGGAAATGAAGGCAAGGAGCATAATGCTGGAAAAGCAAAGAGGAGAATTTGAGGACAGTATATATAGAGCCCTTGGAATCCTAAAATATGCAAGGGTTATGGCATCATCAGAATGTCTTAACCTTCTTTCAAGGGTAAGAATGGGAATAGAAATGGGAATACTAAAGGATGTAGATATGGATATAGTAAATAAATTAATTGTTGATTCACAGCCTGCAACTCTTCAATTAAAGGAAGGAAAAGAACTTGGAACTGATGAGAGAGATTTGATAAGAGCAAGGGTTGTAAGGGAAAGTTTGAAATAGGAGGTGTTAAAAAATGTTTGCAGGATTTACAGAGAGAAGCCAGAAGGCATTTTATCTTGCTGCTGAGGAAGCACAAAGCCTTGGGCATAATTTTATGGGAACAGAGCATGTTCTTTTAGGAATTGTTAAGGAAGGCGGACAGGCAGCAAGGGTATTGAATGAAATGGGAATAACCGAGGATGGTATAAGGGATTTAATAGTTGAGTTTGAAGGAAGAGGAGAACCGGATTACAACCTTAAAGAGATACCACTTACCCCAAGGACAAAAAGACTTGTGGAGGTGGCAAGGGCTGAATCCAGGGGATTAAACCATAATTTTGTTGCACCGGAGCATGTATTGCTTGCAATAATAAGGGAAGGCGAGGGAGTTGCCCTTGCAATACTGCAGAGGTTAGGAGCAGATATAAACAAGCTTAGAAATGATATATTAAGTAATCTAAATGCTGATGCTCAGCCAGGTAAAGCTGCTCAAGGAAGAAGTGGAAATACAGCAACACCAAATCTTGATCAGTTTGGAAGGGATTTAACGGAGCTTGCTAGGGATGGAAAGCTTGATCCTGTAATAGGAAGGGATAATGAAACTGAAAGACTTATTGAAATACTAAGCAGAAGAACAAAAAATAATCCATGTCTTATAGGAGACCCTGGTGTAGGTAAAACAGCTATATCTGAAGGACTTGCACAAAAGATTGTAGGAGGAAATGTCCCAGAGATTTTAAAGGATAAAAGAGTTGTAACTCTTGATTTATCTGGAATGATTGCTGGCTCAAAGTACAGAGGAGAGTTTGAAGAGAGATTAAAAAAGGTTATGGAGGATATACGAAAGGCAGGAAATGTAATACTTTTCGTAGATGAGGTTCATACAATTATTGGTGCAGGTGGAGCGGAGGGAGCCATAGATGCATCCAACATATTAAAGCCTGCCTTAGCTCGTGGAGAAATTCAGATAATAGGAGCCACAACAATTGATGAGTACAGAAAATATATTGAAAAGGATGCAGCACTTGAAAGAAGATTCCAGCCTGTTATGGTTGGAGAACCATCAAAGGAGGAATCAATCCTTATCTTAAAGGGCTTAAGGGATAAATATGAAGCTCATCATAAAGTAAAGATTACTGATGAAGCATTAGAAGCAGCAGTAAAGTTTTCAGATAGATATATAACTGATAGATACCTTCCGGACAAGGCAATAGACCTTATGGATGAAGCAGCATCAAGGGTTAGAATTAAGAACCTTACTGCACCACCTAATGTAAAAAGCCTTGAGGAGGAATTAGAAAATATAAAGAAGGAAAAGGATGAGGCAGTAAATACACAGGAGTTTGAGAAGGCAGCAAAGCTTAGAGATAAAGAAAATGAAATTCAAAATAAGCTCAACTCCCTAAAGGAAAGCTGGCAAAATCAGAAGGAAAGTGATATGCCAATTGTTGGCCCAGAGGATATTGCTGGTGTAGTTGCAAGGTGGACCAACATTCCTGTTAATAAGCTTACAGAAAGTGAATCAGAGAGACTTTTAAAGCTTGAGGAAATACTCCATAAGAGGGTTATAGGTCAGGAGGAAGCGGTTTCAGCAGTAGCAAGAGCAGTAAGGAGAGCAAGGGTAGGACTTAAGGATCCAAAAAGGCCAATAGGTTCATTTATATTCCTTGGACCTACTGGAGTTGGTAAAACAGAGCTTTCAAAGGCTCTTGCAGAAGCAATGTTTGGTGATGAAAACGCAATGATTAGAATAGATATGTCAGAATATATGGAGAAGCATACAGTTTCAAGGCTTATAGGTTCCCCTCCAGGATATGTTGGATATGAAGAGGGTGGACAATTAACTGAAAAGGTAAGAAGACAGCCATATTCAGTTGTACTATTTGATGAAATAGAAAAGGCTCACCCAGATGTGTTTAATGTGCTTCTTCAGATATTAGAGGATGGAAGGCTTACTGATGGTAAGGGAAAGCTTGTTAACTTTAAAAATACAGTTGTAATCATGACATCAAATGTAGGTGCACATACTATTAAAAAGCAGCAGACATTAGGATTTGCACAGAGTCAAAAGGAGAAGGAAGATTCTTATGACAGGATGAAGGACAACGTAATGGAAGACTTAAGAAGAACCTTCAGACCAGAATTCTTAAACAGAATAGATGATATTATTGTATTCCATCAACTTGAAGAAAAAGATATAGAAAAGATAGTTAAGCTTATGCTTGATGATGTTGTAAAAAGACTTAAAGGACTTGAAGTTAATGTTGAATATACTGATGAAGTTAAACATCACCTTGCAAACACAGGTTTTGACCAGGCATATGGTGCAAGACCATTAAGAAGAGCTATTACAAAGCTTGTTGAGGATAAGCTATCAGAAGAGATGCTTAAAGGAAATATAAAAAAGGATGATCAAGTAATTATGGATTTTGAAAAGGAGGAAGTTGTTTTCAAAAAGAAATAGTACAGAAAGCTAGTATCAGGCACTCAGCAATTGGCAAGTTAGATAACTTTGGAGACCACGAAGGTTATCTGAGGCGTATTAAAGAAAATAACAAGTCAATATTTTGGTCTATTTTGTGTCATACTTCGTCAATGAAAGCTCATGTTAGCCTAGCTAGCTTGAGCTTTCATTTTCTTGTCTGACGCAAAATATCCTCAAAATCTTGACTTGTTATTTTCTTTAATACGCTTAATTTGCCACTTGCTGCGTACCTAATATTTTTAAAAAATTATATATTCATGCATAATTTGGTTGAATATATAAGAATAATAAAATATAATGGAAATGCTATGTATAAAATAATTCTTTTGGAAGTGATATAATGGCAAAGACTAAAACAGTATTTATTTGTCAGGAATGCGGCTATGAAACACCAAAATGGATGGGAAAATGTCCTGAATGCGGGAATTGGAATACTCTTGTTGAGGAATTCATAGATAAAGGCAGGGCGGAAACCATTCTTGGTGGAGTAAGTACTGTAAAGCCTGTAACAATAAATGACATAGAAGTAGTAGATGAGGAACGATATGATACATCAATAGAAGAATTTAATAGAGTACTTGGTGGAGGTGTAGTAAAGGGTTCTCTGGTTTTAGTTGGAGGAGACCCGGGTATAGGAAAATCTACACTTCTTCTGCAAGTTTCACAAAGTATTGCAGAGGGAGAAAAGAAGGTTTTTTATATATCTGGTGAGGAATCTGCAAAGCAGATAAAGCTTAGGGCACAAAGGCTCGGTGTTACTTCAAAAAACCTTTTCGTTATGTCGGAAACAAATCTGTCAATCATTGAAAAGCTTGTATATGAATTTAAACCAGATGTTGTTGTTGCTGACTCCATACAAACCATATACAAGCCAGAGCTTCAATCAGCGCCGGGAAGTGTAAGTCAGGTCAGAGAAGCCACCTCTACATTAATGCGTATTTCCAAGACACTAAATGTTGCTACCTTTATTGTTGGTCATGTTACAAAGGAAGGTTCAATAGCAGGTCCAAGAGTTCTAGAACATATGGTGGATACAGTTTTATACTTTGAGGGAGAAAGACATCATACCTATAGAATATTAAGGGCTGTAAAGAATAGGTTTGGCTCTACAAATGAAATAGGAGTATTTGAAATGAAGGGAAAGGGGCTTGAAGAGGTAAAGAACCCTTCAGAAATGCTTCTTTCAGGCAGACCAGAAAATGTTCCAGGTTCAGCAATAGTATGCAGCATGGAGGGGACACGACCTATGCTTGTTGAGATACAGGCACTTACATCAGCAACAAGTTTTGGAATGCCAAGGAGAATGGCTACTGGAATAGATTATAACAGGGTCGTGCTTTTAATGGCTGTACTTGAAAAACGTGTAGGGATGCAGCTTCAAACCTTTGATGCTTATGTTAATGTAGCAGGTGGATTAAGGCTTGATGAACCTGCATGTGATCTTGGAATTGCATGTTCTATAGCTTCAAGCTTTAGGAATCTATATATTGATCCGAAAACTATAGTAGTTGGGGAAATTGGACTTACAGGAGAAATTAGAGGTGTTAGTCTAATTGAAAAAAGAATTATGGAAGCCCAAAAATTGGGCTTTACAAAGTGTGTAATACCAAAGGATAACATGAAGGGTATTGAGAAAATACCCGGTATTAAAATCATACCTGTCGAAAACATTTATGAGGCACTCGACGAGGTATTGGGAGGGTAGTAGAAAATGAGGGATAACCGCGAAACTGAAATTATGAGTGTTTTAAAACTAATGGCTCCCGGCACTCTCCTTAGAGATGGACTAGAAAATGTCCTTAAGGCTAAAACGGGAGGTCTAATAGTTGTAGGGGATCAGGAAAATGTAATGAAGATAATAGATGGAGGCTTTTATATAAATAGCGAATATACCCCATCATATCTTTATGAACTTGCCAAAATGGATGGAGCTATAGTTATAAGTAGTGATTTGAAGAAAATCCTTTATGCTAATGCGCAGTTGGTTCCGGATTCTTCAATAAATACAATGGAAACAGGTACACGCCACAGAACAGCTGACAGAGCTGGAAAGCAGACTGGGAATCTTGTTATTGCAATATCCCAGAGAAGAAATGTAATTACTGTTTATAAAGGCAATTTAAGATATGTATTGAAGGATACCGGCATTATACTTACAAAGGCTAATCAGGCAATACAGACCCTTGAAAGGTATAAAACTGTACTAGATGAAGCAATGACAAATCTTTCAGCACTTGAATTTGAAGATCTTGTTACTGTATATGATGTTGTAACTGCTATACAGCGAAATGAGCTGGTTATGAGAATCGTATACGAAATAGAAAGATATGTTTGTGAGCTTGGAAATGAGGGAAGGCTTGTTTCGATGCAGTTGGAGGATCTTGCAGACAAGGTTGAAGAAGAGGGAATTTTATTAGTAAGGGATTATGTTGAAGAACAAAAGGATTATAATGATGTTGTAAAGGCTATAAAAAACCTTTCATCTGAAGAACTTTTGGAATTATCTACATTTTGTAAGCTTATGGGATATACACCAGACCTAATGGTTGAGACAATGGTATCATCCAGGGGATATAGATTGCTTAACAGGATACCAAGGTTGCCTGTTGTGGTTGTAGAAAACATTGTAAAAAGATTTCATAATTTTAAAAACATACTTTGTGCAACTATTGAGGAACTTGATGATGTTGAAGGTATAGGAGAAGCAAGAGCAAGAAATATAAAGGACGGAATGAGAAAGCTTCAGGAACAGGTGCTTTTAAATAGACATATGTAGAAAATATATAAAACCCCATCCAAGGATGGGGTTTTAATCGTTAATTCTAGAGAAATGTGAATTTACCTAGTGTTTCTAATTTATCGTATTTTTTAAGTAAGGTATCAAAAAAATCAATACCTACAGCATTGCATAATGCAGCCAAGTAGTAAACATTTCTTCCTATTTCTTCTTCAAGCACTTCACGACAGTTATCACAAAGCTTCCCCTCTATTTGATAACTCAAAAGATCGGAGATGTTTTCAAGTGATGCATCATCTGGAAGTTTTTGCTTGTGCGCATTGACGCTTATGCAGCCACAGGAAGTAACTGATTTTGCAACTGCCCGATTTACCCTACCATTTGATTCACTGAGTTTGGTCATAATATCAACTATGCTTCTATGTCTAATCAATGACTCAGACACTATGTTTTGAAAATCGTCTACAATAATATCCTTCATATGCTTCCACTCCTTAACGCAATTTTTTATGGAACAGGAAGTGTTATTTGCTAAAAAATAGTGACAAACAACGAACAAAATACAGGATACCATATTACTTCTTAATCCTTAATAATATTATAAGTATTCTTTATATGAAATGTCAAATATATTGGCTGTTTAAAAATATTAAATTTCCAAAATAAGTAATGAAATTCTTTTGATTTATAGCATTAAGTTGTAAACAAAATTTGTAATGTATTAATATACTAATAGTAAGGGATAGACAATATTCGACAATCTATTGATCGCATTGAAACTTCAATATGTTGTATGGTGCGATTAATGAATCGAGGAATATGATTTCGTATAAATGTTTAGAACTGAAAAATGTAGATTATTTATTCGAAACATATAAATATGTTGTCCCTAATAAATTATGAAGGTGTGATTTTATGTTTAATATAGGAGATATAGTTTATATTCCTGTGTTTGGAGCTGGATATATATTAAGCATAGAGGATAAAGAAGTTTGTGGGGAGATAGGAAAGTACTATGTAATACATTTCATTATAAATGACATGAATATAATGATACCTGTCCACTCAAAGGAGGCAGATAAAATCAGAGAAACAATAAAACCAGAGGAATATGTCAAAATACTTGAAATTTTAGGGGATTCACCGAAAAAATTGCCCGGGAAATGGCTCGACAGATATAAACATTATAGAGATGCAATAAATTGCGGCAGCATATTTAAACTCGCTGGTGTGCTAAGGGATATTGCAAATCTCTCAAAAAGTAAGAAGCTGTCGAGAAGTGAATTTAAGGTATTAAATGAGATATTAGATATGGTATGCAGTGAAATTTCCCTTGTGCTGAGAAGAGATTTTCTAGAAACAAGAATGTTCATATTAAATCTTATAATGTCAAGGGATCAGTTTTGTTAATAAAAAAGTCATATAATGTTATAACAAACTTTATTGCAATTTATATAGCTTTAATGTATAGTAGTAATAAATATAATGGCTATGGTAATATTTGATAATTAACTTGATGATATATTTTGTTGTGAAATTGGATGATATAAACCAATTTACTGAGTAAATGGTTACAAAATTATTGTTTTATACAGGTCATTTATATAATACTTTTAATTTATGTATATACTATATACGGAGGTGAATAGATGTTAAATAAAATTATAAGAGGACTTTTATCAGCAGTTGGACTTGTTGTGGGGTACCTAATTACAAACATTGTGGTAAAGCTAAACTTTTTTAGCGGATTTATAAAACCGGATCATTTTTCTATCTCTTTACTAATTGCTTATGCAATAGGAATGACTTTATTTGGAATTATATTTTATGCAGTTTCACCCTTTATCATTAATTTTGTTTGGAAATCCATTAGTGTAATGGAAAACTGGCTTCAAAAAATACCAACCAATGAAATAATAATCGGTGGTAGTGGTTTGATTGTAGGACTTATTATAGCTAACCTTCTAGTAGGTGCATTTTCAAAGCTTTTAAGTACTGATAATGTTTTATCTGTTATTGGGGGTATAATCTCAATTATAGTTAACTTAGTATTTGGTACCCTTGGATTAAACATTGCAATTAAAAAGAGAGAGGATTTTTACAATATATTTACCTTTTTAAAGCGATTTGGTAAGGATAAAAAGGGCAAGGGTGATGGTAGAGCATTAGGATGTATTCCTAAAATACTTGATACAAGTGTAATAATAGATGGAAGAATTCTTGATATATTAAAAACAGGTTTTGTTGAAGGACCATTTATAATACCATCCTTCGTCCTTGAAGAATTAAGACATATTGCTGATTCATCTGATTCCCTTAAAAGAACAAGAGGCAGAAGGGGACTTGATATATTAAATGAAATACAGAAGGAGCTTCCCCTTACTGTTGAGATATCTGAAAAGGATTTTCCAAACATACAGGAAGTTGACAGCAAGCTCTTAAAACTCGGACAGACAATGGCAGGAAAGATTATTACAAATGATTTCAATCTCAATAAGGTAGCTGAGTTTCAGGGAGTACCGGTTTTGAATATAAATGAACTGGCAAATGCAATAAAGCCGGTGGTTATTCCAGGTGAGGAAATGCATTTACAGATTGTCAAGGATGGAAAAGAATCCGGGCAGGGTGTTGCATATCTTGATGATGGAACAATGATAGTTGTTGAGGGTGGAAGAAAATATCTTGGAGAGCCTGTTGATGTAATTGTTACCAGTGTTCTTCAGACTGCTGCTGGAAGAATGATTTTTGCTAAGATGAAAAATCTTCAAGAAAGAGCAGTGTAAAAATTAATTATTCTTTTGAGATGAGGGTGGAGCAATAGCTCCACCTTTTTTATAAATGGAGTGCATACCTAGGTGACAGGTTCTTGAGTTTTGATTAAACAACTCAAAACTCAAGTGCCTGTTACCTTCTGAAAGTGCACCTCCACGATAACCTTAAAAAAGGAGTTGATAATATGATTTCTGCTATTATTGTTGCAGGTGGAAAAGGAAAAAGAATGGGCCAAAAGATTAGTAAACAGTATATAAGGATTGGGGAAAAGGAGATTATTGCAAGAACCATTGAGGTTTTTCAAAAATCAAAATCCATTGATGATATAGTACTTGTGGTTCCTGAGAGTGATATGGATTTTTGCAAAAATGATATAGTAAACAAATATCAATTTACAAAGGTAAAGCATGTTATTCCAGGGGGAAGGGAAAGACAGGAATCGGTATATAATGGCCTTAAACACTGTAATACTGAAACAGAGTTAGTCTTGATACACGATGGAGTTAGACCTTTTGTTGATGATGATATTATTGAAAAGAGTATAGAAGCTGCAAGGGAAATAGGAGCATGTACTGCCGCTGTGCCTGTAAAGGATACAATAAAGGTTATAGGGGAGGATGGGCTATCCACAGAAACTCCAGATAGAAGCAGGCTTTGGGCAATTCAAACCCCCCAAGCTTTTAAATACAGATTGATATTAGAAGCACACAAAAGAGCGTTAGAGGAAGGTTTTAATGGAACAGATGATACAATGCTTGTAGAACATATTGGATATAAGGTAAAGGTTATTGAGGGAAGCTATAATAATATTAAAATAACAACTCCGGAGGATGTTGTATTTGCTGAGGCGATACTATCTAAAGAATAATATTAAAGTATGTTTGATAATATGGCTTTATATGTTAAAATATGAACATAATACTATTAAGTACAGCTTCTTATGTGGAATTTCTTAATGTATGGAAAGGAGATTACTTGTGAGAATAGGACATGGTTATGACGTACACAGGTTGGTTGAAGGGAGAAAATTAATAATGGGAGGGGTTGAAATACCTTATGCATTAGGGCTTTTAGGACATTCTGATGCAGATGTACTTACCCATGCAATAATGGATTCCCTTTTAGGAGCAGCGGGACTTGGAGATATAGGAAGACATTTTCCTGACAGCGATGAAAAGTACAAAGGTGCAGACAGTATGGGGCTTTTAGAGAATGTTTTAAAACTAATCAAGAATAAAGGATATAATATTTCCAACATTGATGCTACCATAATAGCCCAGAAGCCTAAAATGCTGCCATACATAGAGAACATGAGAAAAAACATATCAATGAGACTTGATATGGATATTGATTGTATAAATATAAAGGCAACCACAGAGGAAGGGCTTGGTTTTACAGGTAATGGAGAAGGGATTGCAGCCCATGCTGTAAGTCTTCTATATTGATTTAGGGGGGGATATTTTTGATCGAAGTTAAGGGTTTATGTAAACATTTTAAAAAAGTAAAGGCAGTTGATGATATAGCCTTTACTGTAAAGCCTGGTGAAATAGTAGGACTTCTTGGAGAAAACGGTGCAGGTAAAACTACTACATTGAGAATGCTTGCAACGATGCTAAAACCTACTGCAGGAACTGCCAATATAAATGGATATGATTTAATAACAGAGAGTTCAAAGGTTAGAAGCCAAATTGGCATTCTATTTGGAGGAGAAATAGGGCTATATGACAGGCTTACTGCAAGGGAAAATATAAAGTATTTTGCTGATTTGAATGGTATGGATGATAAAACTTCGGATGAGAATATAAAAAGACTTGCCAAGCTTCTTGATATGGAGGAATACATGGATAGAAGAGTAGGTAAGTTTTCAAGGGGTATGAAGCAAAAGGTAGCTATTGCACGTTCCATAGTACATAATCCAAGTGTAATGCTTTTTGATGAACCAACCGCAGGATTGGATGTTACATCTTCAAAAATAGTTCAGGACTTTATATTATCCTGTAAGGGAGAAAACAAGTCCATTATCTTTTCAAGCCATAGTATGCAAGAGGTAGAAAAGCTCTGCCATAGAATTGTTATTATCCATAAGGGTAAGGTTGTTGAAGATTCAGGTATTCAGGAACTTAAGGACAAGCATGGAGAAGACCTTGAGGAAGTATTTATGAGATTGGTAGGTGACAGAAATGAAAAGTAGTGGAATGCTTACCGTTTTTAAAAAGGAATTAAAGGATCTTTTTAGGGATAGAAAAACAGTTATAACAAGTATAATCATACCACTTTTGATTTTTCCCATTATGTTTGGTTTGATGGGGAGAGGAATGGAGAAGAGTACCAAAAAGGTATTAGAAAATCTAAAGGTAGCAGTAGTCGATAACTCAGGAAGTACACTATCATCATTTTTAAAATCCCAGAAAAATATTTCTTTTATTGATTCGAAGGATATTAAAAATGATGTTAAAGAAGGTAATATATACATAGGAATAATAATTCCTGATAATTTTGAACAAACAATAAAGGAAGAGAAACCTGTTGAACTCAAGATAATTTATGATGATACAAGCCAAAGCTCAAACATGGCTAAGGATACAATAAGCTCACTTATTGATGCTTATTCAAAGGAGATTGTTAAATCGAGACTTACCGAGAAGGGTATAGACGTTTCGATATTAAATCCATTTAATATAAAGGAAGAGGTTGCAGCAAAGGAAAAGGGCGGCTTTGGTAAATTTATGCTAAGCTTGATGCTTCCGATGATGTTGATGATATATGCAATGACAGGTCCTATGGCTGCAGCAACTGATCTTGGTGCAGGAGAAAAGGAGAGGGGAACGCTAGAACCACTACTTACAACTCAGACTGGAAGAATGAGTCTTCTATTTGGAAAGCTTCTTGCTATTACAGTTATGGGGCTTATTGGAACCATATCATCTCTTCTAGGTGTATTCCTTGGCTTTAAGGCTGGGGGTAACATGTTTGGTGGGGAAATGGCTTTTGCTTTATCCCCGAAGGCATTGGTTTTAATGGGAATATGTGCATTGCTTTTAACAATGACATTTGGTGCACTAGAACTTTCCATAAGTATATTTGCAAGGTCATTTAAGGAAGCACAGACATACCTTTCACCATTAACAATAATAGGAATTGCAGCAGCCTATGGAACCTATATGATGGAGGCTAAAAACGTATCTATTGCAATATTCAATATACCACTTGTGAATGTTGTAATGGTAATAAAGGAACTGATAAACGGTATTTATAATCCGCTTCATATGGGTCTAACCCTTGGATGGCTGATAATTTACATTGGTGCTTCAATTCTATTTGCAAGATATATGTTCTCAAGAGAGGATGTTATATTTAGAACATGATAAAAGGGGAGGTATGCAAAGGCTGCATACCTCCTTTTGTATAGAAGTAGCATGCATGCGCCAAGTTTGAATAGCCTTAATGCAGTTTATTTAATTCAGACAGAATTTCGGAAAGTGAGTTGTTTATAGTTTCAACGTTGTTTTTGAGTAGTTTAAGACTACTTAAATATATGTCATCAGTTTTCACTAATGCTAAATTGCGTCTTAACTCTAGAAAACTTTTATAACCTGGTATAAAGAGATTGCTTATAAGAAATTTTTTACTTGCAGGTGATACATATCCATAAAAATATTGTGATTTTAAAAAACCGCAGCACTGAAAGTAGTAGCATGAAGCGTCCTGATAGGTGTTTATGCATCTTTTATAATTTTCGTAGCTATCTCTTTGACTTTTTATGCTTTTTAGATGTCTTGAAATTGAAAGTATATCTTTCTTTACACCCTTTAGTTTGAAAAGCAGCCTTATAGCATCCGTATTTCTTCCATTTTCAAGCAATATATCCCCACACTCCTTAAAGGACTTTTAATAAATAATATGCTGTAAGGATTCTTATTAACACCTTTCAGTGCTGAAAATCATTCCATATGTAATGTATAAAAGTGCCGGGCACATGGCACTTACGTTGTGCAGTAGACCATTGTGATTTATACAGGGCATGGGGAGTATGGGGAATATAAAAGTCTATATTTGATCTGTTATTCGTCTGTCAAGTTCTACTGGAGCATCGTAGCCCATGTTTTTAAGGCGAAAGTTGCGTGCAGCTACCTCTGTTATTATAGCAAGGTTTCGACCTGGACGGACTGGAATTGTAAGTTTTTGAACATTAACATCAAGTATGGCCATAAACTCTTCATCTATCCCGAGTCTGTCATAGGTATTATTTTCATTCCAAAACTCTAAATTGATAACAAGGTCTATGGATTTACTTTTTATTATGGAACCTACACCATACATTTCTTTGATATCTATTATTCCAATACCGCGTATCTCCATAAAGTTTTGAGTTACATCTGGAGATTCACCAACCAATCTATTATCTGCAACCTTTTTTATTTCAACTGAATCGTCAGTAACAAGACGATGTCCCATTTTTACTAATTCAAGGGCAGTTTCGCTCTTGCCAATACCAGATTCTCCGATAATAAGAACCCCTATACCATAAACATCAACAAGTTCACCATGAACTGTTGTTGATGGAGCAAGTTTTGAATTAAGATAATGTATTGCTGTATGAACGAATTTAGTTGTAATTAGCTTTGTTCTTAAAAGTGGGCAGTTATATTCCTCTGCCTTTTTCAACATTTCATCAGGGATATCCATTCCTCTACTTATAACAACACAAGGAAGTGGATTTTTAAAATATTCATCAAGCCGTTCTTCGCGTGTTTTGGAATCTAATGTTTCAAGATAGGTCATTTCTATTTTGCCAACCACCTGCAGGCGGAGGGAAGTATCATAGAAGTGATCGTAATAATTAGCAAATTGGAGGCCGGGTCTGTTTATATCGCTGGTGTTAAATTTTACTTCGCTGCAGCTCCCTATATAAACTGGTTCAAGCTCTAAATCTTTGATAAATTCATATATAGCTATAGATTTCATAATATTCACCTCGATTTACATTTTTATTTATACCTTATATTAACGGTATATTGTCATAATTACAAGAAAATATAGTATGTATATGTTTTGCGCAAATGATTCTACATTGTTTGACCCTAAGCATTTATGCGAAATCATATTCCTTGATTCATTAATCGCACAACACCCAATATAAAATCTTTAGTGTGATTAATATAGCTTTATTATATTTAAAAAAGGTGTAAAATATATATGTATTTAAAATTGCTAATAAGAAAGGATTACGAAAAGCGAATGATTAATATAGGAGATTATATAAGCTTAGATGAGAATGATATAAGGATGCTGAACCCTTTAGTATGGGCTTATATTGGAGATGCTGTATATGAAGTTTATGTCAGAAGTCATATTATTTCAGAGGGTATAAAGAATGCAAAGGATCTCCACAGAGCATCTATAAAATATGTAAAGGCAGGAGAACAGGCAAAGATACTTGATAGTATCAGTTCAACCCTTTCTGAGGAGGAACAGAATATTGTAAGAAGGGGAAGAAACACAAAAACTCATCATGTACCTAAAAATGCTGAGGTTATTGATTACAGGCTGGCAACAGCTTTTGAATGCCTTATAGGATATCTTTTCCTTATGAAAAGATACGAAAGGCTTGATGAAATTATGAAAAACATATTTAAAGGAGCAGCCATTTCATAATATGGTTGCTCTTTTGTTGTGTATTTGTTAAAATTCGATATATTTGTGGTTATATTATTGTGTTATAATATGATTTGTATAGAATGCACTATAATTTTTGCGGTGTATTTAGAATCTTTAAAGAGGTGAATTTTTATGGAGTGTAATATGAAAGTTGAATTAATTGCTCATACACCAAACCCTCAAGAGGTTGTAGCAGCTGCAGCAAAATTGTGCTACAGCAGGGTTGGAGTTGAAGATATAATGGAAAAACTTGATGAAGAAAGTACAGCAAAATTTGTACATATGCTTAGCGATTTAGGTCATGAATCTCCTATTGAACATGTGAGCTTCACATTTGCGGTTGAGGGGGTATCCAGAACTCTTACACATCAGCTTGTAAGACATAGAATTGCTTCCTATTCTCAGCAAAGTCAAAGGTATGTTAAACTCGATCAGTTTCAATATGTAGTGCCTGATTCAATAAAAGATATTTCAGAAGCAAGACAAATTTTTATAGAGGCAATGGAAGAAGATCAAAAAACATACGACAAGCTTGTTGATATTTTAAAAAAGAAGCATACTGCAAGGCTGCTTGAAGAGGGAGTAGATGAAAAAAAGGCTTTAAGAGCAGCAGAGAAAATGGCAATTGAGGATGCAAGATATGTATTTCCAAATGCCTGCGAGACTAAGATTGTACTTACCATGAATGCACGTTCACTTATGAACTTTTTCAGACATAGATGCTGTAGTAGAGCCCAGTGGGAAATTAGAAGAATGGCAGATGAAATGTTAAAGGAAATTAAGAAGGTTGCACCAGCACTATTTAAAAATGCAGGACCTTCATGTCTTTGTGGACCATGCCCTGAAGGGACAATGTCCTGTGGTAAAATGCTTGAAATTAGGGAAAGATATATCGGTAGTAAATGCAATAAATAATAACTGAAGGGATGATATGAATATGAAACCAACAAAAACATCAAGGGAATGGAACACATCAGGTGGAGAAAAAGGCAGCAAGGAAAGATTTCAGGATAGAAGAGAAAAACCCAAGACTAAGGAATTTTCAAGGGATGGATATAAACCAAGAGTTAAAGAATATTCAGGGGATGGAGAAAAAGGTAGTAAGGAAAGATTTCAGGATAGAAGAGAAAAACCTAAGACTAAGGAATTTTCAAGGGATGGGTATAAACCAAGAGTTAAAGAATATTCAGAGGATGGATATAAGGTTAAAACTGACAGATATTCTGAGGATGTAAATAGACCTTCGGATGAAGAAGGCTTAGGTGAGTGGTCAGAAAGAACTGTAGAAGGTAGAAATCCTGTAATAGAAGCTTTAAAATCCGGTAGAACAATAGAAAAGATATATATGGCAAAGGGAGCTATTGAAGGTTCTTTAAAATTGATTTCTGGTATGGCAAAGGATAGGAAAATTATAATTAGCGAGGTGGAAAGAAAAAGGCTTGACGAGATGTCAGAGGTTGGCGGTCACCAGGGAGTTATTGCCATTGTTTCACCATACAGCTATTCTACAGTGGATGAGATATTGCAGGCAGCAGAAGATAAAAAAGAGACACCTTTTGTTATAATACTTGATGAAATAGAAGATCCTCATAATCTTGGCTCAATTGTTAGAACAGCAAACCTCAGTGGTGCCCATGGAGTTATAATACCAAAAAGAAGAGCGGCATCTGTTACTGCAGCTGTTGCCAAGGCTTCAGCAGGAGCAATAGAATATACAAAGATAGCCAAGGTTACAAATGTAAACCAGACAATAAAGGAGCTTAAGGAAAGAGGACTTTGGATAGCTGGTTTGGATATGGATGGAGATGCTTGCTATAACGTAAATTTAAAGGGACCTATAGCAGTTGTTGTAGGAAGTGAAGGAAAAGGTATCTCAAGGCTTGTTAAAGAAAATTGTGATATGGTAGTAAAAATTCCAATGCAGGGTGATATCGATTCATTAAATGCTTCTGTGGCAGCAGGAATAATGATGTATGAGATACAACGACAAAGGGGAAGTAACAAGTAAGTCGAGAAAAAAAATACTCTTAGGCACATTAAAAAAATAAATAAGTCATCTTACTCGTCCTTTTGATTCTTTTCGTCGTTACTCAATCACTTACATACAGTTAGTATGCTCGTGATTGAGTGCCTAGAAAATAATCAAAATTACTTCGCAATCTAACTTATTTATTTTTTTAATGTGCCTTAAGGATTATCTTGATGTGAATATTTTGGAAAAACTTGAAAGAATGCGTCGAAACCTTTGAAAGAGCTTGACTTTCATGTGATTGACGATATATAATGAAATTTGTATATGGGGCTTGTTGCTACTTGGGGGGGGATTTATTTGAAAGCTTATGATTGCTCGAACAGGGACTACGACTACTACAGTAATATGCTAGATGAAGAAGTAGTGCTTTTGGCCAGAAATGGTGATACAGCAGCAGAGGAATATCTCATTAATAAGTATCGCAACTTTGTCAAAGCTAAGGCTAAAACATATTTCCTAATCGGGGGTGATAAGGACGATATATTCCAAGAAGGAATGATAGGCTTATACAAATCCATTAGGGACTTTAGGCCTGACAAACTTTCATCCTTCAGGGCCTTTGCAGAATTATGCATAACTAGACAGATAATAACTGCAATTAAAACGGCAACAAGGCAAAAGCACATACCTTTAAATAGTTATGTGTCTCTAAATAAACCTATATATGATGAGGAATCAGATAGAACTCTTATGGATATACTTTCTACAATACATATTTCAGACCCGGAAGAAGTTATAATAAGCAATGAGGAACGATATAAGATAAAGAGCAAGATGTCTGAAGTATTAAGTGATTTGGAAATGGAAGTACTAAGATGCTATCTTGATGGAAAGTCATATCAGGAGATAGCATGTGACTTGGATAGACATGCGAAATCCATTGATAATGCTCTGCAGAGAGTAAAAAGAAAACTCGAAAAGTTTTTAAAAGAACAAGATAACATTACATAATTTGTTATTGACAGTTTTTTTAGAAAAGTGTAGAATAAATAATCGATGACGGTAGTCAAAGGGATTTTTCCCTTGTGCCCATGTAGCTCAGTCGGCAGAGCGTCACCTTGGTAAGGTGGAGGTCACCAGTTCAATCCTGGTCATGGGCTCCACTTATTTACATATAGGAAACACCGGGATGAGTTTACTTAACGGCAAAAGCCGTTTAAACTATATGTAACGCACAAAAATTTCTGTAGCCTATTTTTATGAAGTACCCTGCTTTAAACTATGGGGATGTTACGTTTATAAGGGTAGAATGCAGCAGAGTTTTTGCGTTGGATATATTAATTTATAGGTGTTATCACCGCGCATAAAGGAGGAGAAAAAGATGGCAAAGGCACATTTTGAGAGAACTAAACCACATATTAACATTGGAACAATTGGTCAC
>DAMCZI010000060.1:0-21360 GCA_032095175.1 Clostridiaceae bacterium | reverse complement strand
TGACGCAAAATATCCTCAAAATCTTTGACTTGTTATTTTCTTTAATACGCCTAAAAACGATTTAAACTAAGGAATTTTAAAGGAATCAATATGATTACCATTTATATCAAATGCATTAAATAAAACTCCTTCAGTGTAGACATCTACAACTACACAATGGTATACACCAATAGGTCCCTTTAAAATACTTTTTGAATCTTTTAATGAAGAATCCAATGGTGCACCTGCACCACCTGTAATCACTTGATGAATATTGTTTGTGAATCTGTACCCATATCCAGCAAAGGAACTATCTATAATTCTATTGCTGTAATTATGCTCGTGAGCTGCCAGTACACATGTAACGTTGTGTCTATCAATTAATGACCAGAACACATTCCTTAGAACTGGATCAGCATCAAGACATTTGCCATAATGAGCTCCAGTTGGAAATGGTGGAACATGGAGGGATACAAAGCAATACCTTTTATTATTGCCTCTTAAAATATATTCCAACCATCTAAGCTGATTAGGCTCAATAGTATAATCACCCTTTTTATTAATGCGTATGGAATTAAGATTTATAAACCTTGCATTAAGATAATCAAAGTAATATGCTGTTCTTTGGTAACCAGCAAGTTGGCTATTGGGCAGATAGTTGAAAACATTGCTAAAGGCAGTTTCATCTCCTTCATGATTTCCTATTACAGGTATGCAGTGGTTAATAGGAAAATACCTGCTAAATATTTCTTTCCAGGAACTAAGCTGGTCAGTTACACTATAACCACCTAAAACCATATCACCTAAAAACAGTATAAAATTTGGCTGCCTGCTGAGAGTTTTTATTTTTCCAAGCAGTGTGCAGAAAATGTCCTCATTAATTGCTGATCTTTTTTTTCCTCGGCTATCGCCCATTACAACGAATCTAAAGTTAACTAGATAACCATTGAAAGGTTGTACAGTCATTTATTATATCCTTTTTATATTACTTCATTAATTATTCTATGAGTTATATATTAAAAAGATGAGGTTAATCAATGTATTTAAAAGATTAACCCCATCCTTATAGCTTTTTATAAATGATGATTCTATATTATTGTAAGTCCTCTCCTGGATTGTGTTTCTCGCTGTAAAGCTCCAAGAAGTACTGATGATGTTCCTAAAATTCCAATCCAACTGCCGAGGGTTACATTTATGTTTGGAGTTATTGGATTGGTATCAGTCCCTAAGGCTATATTTCTTTCACGTTCTTTTAGCCTGATTAATGCAACTGTAGAAAGTATTAGGCCTGTAATAAGACTTAAGGTAACAGCATTAACTGAAAGCTGTGAACTGGTAGGAGTAACTATTGGGCTTTTGGGAGTAATTTGTTCTCTAACTAATTCCTTTTCTGCTTGCTGTGCGGAACCTAGAAGAATTGTATATGCGAGTATACCTAATACAGCTCCCAACTTTTCAAAATTAATAAGAATCATATCTAAAGGCATGCCTTCATCCCCTTTATGAAAGAGCGGTAGAAGTGATTTAAAATAAAATATGCTATTCGTATTAAAAACACTAATAAATTAGTGGTCTTTAGGAAAATTTCTGTAAAAATCAAAACCTGCTTTTAAATAAAAGTTTCGAAGTTGGTCATTTCCTGCCCAACAGGTTAGGTATGTGGTACACAATTAAATAAGTTTATATTAAGTAACTCCTACTATAATTTGAAGCAGGAGTTACTTAATTAATTTTTATAGAATTACTGCTCCATGGGCTTCACTAACTCTTTGCTGTAAAGCTGGAATTCTTATGAGAGTTCCCAATAAGGATATTGTAAAACCTAAAATTATAATTAAATTTGGCGTTAGAGATATACTTGTAGTCCCAGCTTGTATTTCTTGTTCTAGATTACTTTTCCTCAAAATGGCAATTATAACGTATATTATATATGAAGCAACAGAAAACAAAGTGGAGTACAATGCATATTGTGCAGAATTTACAGCGGTAGTTGTTGAACCAGATGGTGGTGTATCTTGCTGCTTTTCAATTTCATGTTGTGCAGCTTGATTACCAGAGGCAAAAGCATATAGTGTTGATATTATAAATGATGTATTAGCTAACTGTTCATACTTTATTAACTCTAAATTTGTGGGCACATTACCACCCCCTACTATTATATAATATTAATTATATAATAATTGTGATAATGCAAATAGTTATATAAAACGTAGAATAAGTGTTTAATATAAAAAATAATAGAGGGTTTCATTTTAGAAACCCTCTATTATCAATACTTTTGGCAGGGGCAGAAGGACTTGAACCCTCAACCAATGGTTTTGGAGACCACTACTCTACCAATTGAGCTATACCCCTAAGACAAAATTTATTATACATGATAATAGGACAAAATGCAATACTATTTCTAAAGAAAATTTTAGTTATTCTTTGGAGTGTTTAGTCCTATAGGCAATTCGTGATAAAGCATATATATTAATCCTATAAAATAATCTAATGAAATGATAGCTTTTACTAGGATCGGGAGAGTTTTATATTTTGCTGAAATGGATTCTGTCATGGAATTAAAATAGTCCTTACTTAAGGGAGAATTATTAATATTAAAAACAAGCATCTCCTTTAGAATAAATATAATACAGTGATTTCTACAAAATAAGTAATATATAAATATGATCATGGTTGTGGCAATGATACCAAAGTACTCAAGATACTGCATAGGATCACCCTAAAAATAATTCTTTATTATAATATGCACTAGGTTTTAAAAAGGTTAAGATAATTATGGAATGATTATCTTATCCTTGCTCCACAATATGGACAATATCTAAACTTGGACTCAACTCTACTTCTACATGAAGGACACACTATTTCACCATAGTCAAAGGTATTGTTAAGAGGAGTTAGATCTTCTTCTCTAATGTACACATCCCTTCCCCCTTCAAGCTTTTTACCAAGTTCCATTGGTATGGAAAACACCGTATTACAGCATCTTGATATAAGAAAGTATTGAACTCCCCATTTAAAGAGCGGGATAAAGAAGAAGTGAAAGTAATTATATGTTTTTACAAGTTTATAGGATGTCATGTTGCCGCAGGTTTTACAGATTATATTTTGAACGTCTCTTATTTCATTTTCTTTGCCTTCTATTCCAAATATACCGAAGAAAAACACAGTTATCACCTCTAAACAATAGTATAACATTTATAGGTTAATATAAAGCATCGTAGTGATAATTTAAAAAACTTTACTTTTCAATGGGTTACAAAATAAGATTTATTTCCGATAAATATAATAGGTTTATGTTTATTATGATTATTTACATATAAAGTGGGTGTAGTTATGAATCTACTTAGATTGGTGTGCTTAACTAAGAAGGATGGAATACTGAGGGATCTTAAGACAAAAACGATATATACAGCTGAGGGTGTTAAGAATGAAGAGGTTTTAGAGTTATCAGAACTATTCAACCAGCTATATAGATCCCAGGATGAAAATGGTTCGGATTTTAATATAAATAGATATGGCTATCTAATGCTTAATAGTGGAAGATACTGCATGTATAGAGTAAAATCTATTGATGATGATGAAAGGGTATTTGTATCTTATGCTGTAATTGTGTCTAAGGAAGAGCTAACCTTTTATTCCATGGAGATGTATGGGTGTGTATTTTTTAATCAAAAGATTTCTAAGGATGAAATTGAATTGGAAGGTTATTGTCCTGGTGAAATAAAAATAGGACATACTATAAGCTTTGAGGCAGTAGTTGATTTTATTAATAAGAAGAACGGATACAGTGTTAGAAATATTATAAATACCATTATGGAAAGCTCTAAAGAGAATGCATATATATTTATAAGGGATGTTGGATATAACATACCCTTTACAGTTGCTGCCATAGTCATGTCCTTCCCTAGTGAATTAGGCAACAATATTGAATTTACAATAGATTTTGAAGGAAGGTATGGAGCTGCTTATCTGTATTATCATCAGGATGAGAATGATTTAGAGAATAAACAGGAGTATGCATTTGATTTTATAAAGGGAGTAAAGCCTGTTATAAATAGAGACTTTAGATTTACAAAGCTCGTGGATATGGCATACTACATATCCCCTGATACCCTTAGGGGATTTCATAATTTTTTAAGAAGATTCAACTATAAAAAAATCGATGAAGGTATTGAAAATTGCTATAACCTGTTTAATATCACAACCTTTGGAATAGGAAAGATGGAGCATGGAGAGGTTAAAGCAGCCCTTGATTTTTGTATTAACGATTCCTCTCCTGAGCTTTTTGAAGAGATTTTTTCAAATATCATAGGAAAACTAGAAAAATCCTATAAGGATATTGGTGTTTATACTGCAGAGGAATTTTTGGATTTTCTCTTTAATGGAATAGAGAGCGTGACAAACAAGGGACTTATATCTGGGGTGTACGATTTCTTTTTCAATATGGTTGACTATATTGCGTTTAATCTCGGAGGCTTTGATGCTGAGACACTTACAAGGTTTTATGGCAGGATAAGAGGCATTAACAAGGATAAAATGGGGGATTTTCTTGAGTTTTCTACAAACCCAAAGAGAATGAAGTTTTTAAATACAATGATGCAGTCAGATCCTGATATATATAGAATTATATTTTACTTTAAGAATATGTTGAAAAACATTATAGCCGCAGAACGTTCATGGAATGACATATGCAGTATAAAGGTAATTGATGAATTTATACAGATATGTGTAAATCGTCTTTCTGATGCTGAAAATGGATATTATGAAGTCCTTGAAGCTGTCCTTGAGAGTGAAGAATATTTTGCAAGGGTGTCAACGGCTTTTTATAACCAGCTTGTATCAATAGAATCTGTTTCAAAGTATATGGAAGTACTTTCAAAATTATTAGAATCTATGCCTAATGAATGGACAAATGAAGTCTTCGAGGAAACAGCGAGACTTAGGAATGGAGAAAGATTTATATTTGAAGAATACGAATATGCCATAAAGAACATGGATAATAAGGAGGATATATTCTGGAGATATCTTAATTCTGAAAACAATAAATTTTATGGATATGCTAAAAGATATCTTCCAGATATGATTGTGTTCTATTTGAAATTCATCCCTGGTGAAAAATCAGACTTGGAGTGCTATAAGCTGATTGAATATATAATGGATGATGATATATTACTTGATGACTATACAACATCATTTATAGTTAGAGGTTTTGAAGCATATATACCTTTATACAAGCCTGATGAGTATAAGAGTGAGATAATAAAAAGAGTTGGCAATTTTAAATGGGAAAAAGGAATTAGAACATTCCCTGATGTTACGAAGATATTGGAACTCGGTATTTGGGTTGAGGAAAACAGGGAATTAAAGAGAATGAATATAAATGAAATAATAACAGAAGAATTTACTTTAGAAGATATAGAGGAAGGAAGATATGAGTATTACATTAGGTGGTGCCTGCCAAATATTATTGGGTTTGCATCCAAGCCTGAGGATTACGGTGTTATAATAAATGCATTTTGTACAGGAGGAATGGAGGGTAAATTTCTATTTGAGTGTTTAAATATAGTTGAGAATATGAATGGAGAATTGAATTTAATATGCAATTTTCTTTTTGCGTATTTTTATTATCTTTCTCCCAAATTTATATTTGAAGGAAGTGCAGAAATAATAGATAATGCTGATTCAAGGATAGCTGAATTTCTATTAAAGCAGTCCCCAGGCTTCTTAAAAAAGCTTGACTCAAGCCTGAAGCATGAATTTAAAGCAAGGGGATTGAGCATACCTCTCCAATGGAATGGAATCTACTCCAGGGCTTCTAAAACAGGAGAAGAAACGTTCTTCCAAAGGATTAGAAAAACATTTAGCAGGAAAAATAATAACTAGAGTACATCATATATGAAATTTAAATTTATAATATAGGGATTATGCCTAGCATCCTACCTAGGATTATCTGTAATAGACCATGAAGGTCAAGAAATATTGCTTCCGTCGACTACTCCGCTCTCAAAGAAGTTGTAAGATGTCAAAATGGCGAGAGCCTAAGAACTTTTGAGAACTCATATATGCTGCAAAATTCTAACATTTCGTTCATTCAAACAGCCTAGGGTCAAAGCTATTAAGCAGGGCTGTTTGAATGAACAAAACGTAAGAATTTTAATGCAGCCTCTACTCAAACACTCAAAAGTTCTAAGGCTCTCGCCATTTTGACATCAACAACTTCTATTTGCTCACTCCAATGTCTCATCCAGCAATATTTCTTAACATTCACTGGCTTCGTTTCCTATTGAAAATTTATTAATTAACAAGTAACCGTCCCCATGAGAGGGACGGTTACTCTAAAATTATTCTTGTTCTACTATTTTCTAAAACAGTCTTTAAAAATCAACGATAAAATTTTATGAACTGAATATCACCTCACTTTTAGGAAATAATCCTAAATAGAAAAGGAGGTGTTTTCATGCCGCGAGCTGCAAGAAAAAAGACTCTAGAATCAATATTTCATGTATATGGCAGAAGTATTAGCGAGGTTTTTCTCTTTAAGGATGATGATGATAAGCTAAAGTTCATAAGCTTTATTAAAAAATTCCAAAAGCTATATAAATTCAGAGTATACGGCTACTGCTTAATGGATAACCATTTTCACCTTATAATTGATGCTAATGGTGTCGATATATCAAGCATTATGCATTCTATCAATCACTCCTATGCTCTATACTTCAACAAAATACACCACAGGCATGGTCATTTATTCCAGGACAGGTTTAAAAGCAAAATTGTTAATGATAATGCATACCTGTTTAACTTGTCAGCATATATACACAATAATGCAACAGATCTACCCCTATATGAAAACTGCCCCGAAAAGTATATATTCTCAAGCCTTGGAGTATATCTGGGATTAAGGCATGATCCCTTTGAAATGGTGGAGGAAGACTTTGTAATGAGCTTGTTTGGAAAGGATGTAGAAACCGCAAGGAAAAACTATATAGAATTTGTGTATGCGTGTGATGACAAGAAGTTCAAAGAGGAAATTGAGTTTCAAAATGAAAAGACAGAATACAGAAGTGAGAGAAAAATACTGGTAAGGAACCATAACGAAGAGGAGGTAGTTGAGTTTGTATCCTCTAAGATGAATGTATCAAAGGCTAAGCTTCACGCTAAGCAATGTCGAGATATTGTTAATGCAAAAGCAATGCTTGTGGTTTTAATGAGAAGCCTATGCAACTACAAATGCAACACCATATGCAGGATTCTAGGCAACATAACCCAGAGCAGAGTATCTGCTTTGAGCAGCATTGGCATTAACTTGATAGACACCAATGAGGAGTTTAAAAATATAATTGAAGATTTTATAAGGAGCTACGCTCTTAAAAAAATTTCTTAAGTAAAATTTTTTTAAAAAAGATACGATTAAATTTTAAAATTCACATTATATGATTGGACAAGCTGTCTAAAAAAAGATCGCACACCTCTATTTAAACAAGCAATTCTTTTAATTTTAATACTAATTTTCAAAATTACCATCCCTGAGCATTTAAAAAAATACCTAAAAGAAGCTTCGAAATAAAATTAAAGCCGAAAGTTTCTCCCCCCCTTTATTTGTAGGAAAAGAAGTAACCGTCCCTGTGTAGGGACGGTTACTTTTCTTGACCTTCACGGTCTATTACAGATAAACCTAGGCAGGATGCTACGCATTTTCCCTATATTAGGATTTAAAGCTATGAAGACCTTACTGTTTAATTTTGTGTTAATCTGGTATAATCATAGATGGCAGCAGGACTTTTTAACATTAAATTTTTATAACTGGAGGAAGAATTATGAGAAACTTCTGGTGTGAGATAGATATAGATGCAGTGGAATATAACATTAAAAAGGTTCGCGAAAAGACGGATAAAAGAATAATGGCTGTTGTAAAGGCCAATGGATATGGGCTTGGGGTAGAGAATATAACACAAATCCTTGACCCAATGGTTGATGCCTTTGGTGTTTCGAATATGGAAGAAGCACTGAGGGTTAAAAGCTTAAAGGATGTTCTTATACTTTACCCAGCAGTAGATGGCAATGATATTGAAAAACTTAGGGAAAACTTTATTCTGACCGTTGATAACGAGGAGCTTTTGGATAAATTAAATAAACTTGAAAAACCTGTTAGAGTTCATATCTATGTTGATACAGGAATGAACAGGTTTGGTGTAAAACCGGACGGAATTGATGAATTTATAAAAAATATAAGAGATAAATATAAAAACATAAAGCTTGAGGGAGTATACTCTCATCTTCATAATACTGCAGATTACAAATATACTATAAATCAGATTGAAATATTTAAGAGCATTGCAAAAAGGTATTTAGGTGAGATTGAAAGCATACATCTTTTAAATACAAATGGATTTCATAAGTACAGTGATACTGTGGATTTTGATAATATGGTCAGGCTTGGAAACCTTATATATGGGTACAATTCCAGAGAATATGGATATAAGAAGATTTTTTCATATAAAGCAGCTCCAATAAGGGTGTATAATGTTAATGCAGGACAATTTATAGGGTATGGAAATAGCTTTAAGGCAAAGAAGGACATGAGGATTGGCATACTTGACCTTGGATTTATAGATAAGTTTGGCTGTGTACTTGATATTAGAAAAAATGTTTTTTATGAGATTGCCAAATCCATATATCATCATATAAAATATACAAGCGGCATTACATGCAGCGGAAGAATAGTTAGGATTTTGGGAAAGCCAAACATGAATTTTACTATAATAGATATGGAAGGCTTTAAAGAGGATGATGTCTTCAACATAGATCTTCCATCAGTAATAGCCGACAGCAGCATACCAAAAAAATATAGAAAAGGTGATTCATATGTATCAATTTAAAGAGGTTGAAAAAAGTATTGTAAATAAATATAACGAAGAAAGTAAAAAGGGACATATATTCCAGACCTCCTATTGGGCAGATGTTAAGGAGGAATGGGGTTCAAAATACATAGGTGGATATGATAAGGATGGAAACCTGGTCTTAACATGTATGATACTTTTAAGAAGAATACCCTATGTAGGAAAATACATGGGATATATACCAAGAGGGTTTACCTGTGATTACAGCAACAGAGAACTTGTATCAGAGTTTACAGGCTTTTTAAAGGAATATGGCAAGAAGAATAAGATTGCATTTATAACTGTTGACCCTGATATTCATCTTAAGGAAGATGAAAAGGATGTTGATTTTGGAAACAGCGTTAAGGATATGCTTTTAAACTTTGGATATATAAATAAAAAAGCTGAGAACTTCGAAAACATACAACCTAACTTTGTTTTCAGGTTGGACATTGATGTTCCTGGCACTCCTGAGGAAAAGAAAAAGGTTATATATGATAACTTTACATCAAAGACAAGATACAATATTAAGGTTGCACAAGACAGAGGGCTTAGTGTTGAGGTTTATGACAGCAGTAACATTACTGATGAGGCATTGGAAAGCTTCCATGAGCTTATGGTTATAACAGGAAAAAGAGATAACTTTATAACAAGACCTAAGAAATATTTTGAAAACATGATCAAGAAGATATCGCCATACTGCAGATTATATATGGTTAAGTATGACTATCAAAAGGACTTTGATAGAATAGATGAAAAGCTTCAAAAGCAGCTTAAAAACAGAGAAAGACTTCTTGTTAAGAAACAAAATATACTTAAGGATTTAAACAGCGAAAATGATGAGGATAAGTTAACCAGGTTAAATAAAAAGCTTAAGGATACAGAAACTAATATGGCTGAAGCTGAAAGGCAGATTGCAAGCTTTGAGGGTAGAATAAAGGAAATAGATGAATTTAAGGATAAGGGTCAGGTTTATGTTTCAGGTGCCATATATTTATATTATGGAGGAATAGGATGGTATCTGTATGGTGCATCCCATAATATATTAAGGGATACTATGCCAAACTTTTTAATGCAGTGGAGCATGATAACCGACAGTATAGATCTTGGCTGCAGCATGTATGACTTCAGGGGTGTTTCGGGAGATTTAAATCCAGATAACCCACTATACGGATTGTATAAATTCAAAAAAGGCTTTAACGGGAACTTTGTTGAGTTCATTGGAGAGTTTGAGCTTGTAATAGATAGCTTTGTATACAGCATGTTCAAATATGCACTTCCAAAGTTTAAGGCTATTAGAAGAAAAATAAAAAAGAGATAATATATTATTAGTAACAGGCACAAGAGAAATGAGTTATTTGATGGATATTACCTATTAAAGGTAATGAACTTAATAACTCGTCTCTCTTGTGCCTGTTATTTTTTTTGAGAAAGTGAGAAATAATGAGTAATTAAAAGAAATTAAGAGATTAAATATCACATTTCGATTTACGGTAAGTAATTGCCTGAAAACGTGTAAATAATAACTTTGTTATGTAGTAATAAAAACTATATAATATGTATATAATAAAAACAAGAAATAATAAAAATAACTACGTGAGGGGTGTAGGTAATGAAGATAAGGCGCCTTATAGCATCTTTTCTGATGGTCTTTGTGTTTCTTGCTGCAGATGTGGTTGTTCCAGATTTAGCTCAACTAATGGGTAAGCAAAATAAATATGGAATTGTATATGCTTTTTCAGGAAAGGGAAGTTCAGGTGGGTTTAAATCTGGAAGCTTTAGCTCCGGAGGTTCAAAATCTGGAGGGTTTAAGTCTGGAAGCTTTTCTATGCCAAAGTCTGGGAAAAGCTCTTGGGGTAAAAGCTCCTGGGGTAAAAGCTATAGTTCTGGCAGAAGAAGCTATGGTGGAGGTTCAGGTTTTTCTTGGACGATAGGACAGGGACTTTTTAGAGGATTATTTCGTACACCATTTTATCTTTTTGGTTCTTTAAAATCTCTATTAAAGGTAATAATTATAATAGCTATAATTTATTACATCTTTAAAAGACCAAGAAGATACTAAAAAATAGATGCTTTCCATACAGTAATATAATGCCCATATATGGGTTTATATAAATAAAAAAATTTAAGGAGGATTTTACAATGGGAGTATTCAAAAGAATGTCAAACATTTTCAGGGCTAAGGTGAATAATGCAATCGACGAAATGGAGAACCCAATAGAGCTTCTCGATCAGAAAATAAGGGATATGGAGGAGAGTCTAAACAGTGCAAAGCTTTCCTCAGCACAGATACTTGGAAACGTACATGAAATATCAAAAAAGATGGAGATTGCTGAGAAAGAATCCAAGGAATATGATGGAAAGGTTAAACTTGCATTAAGCAAGGGAAATGAAGAACTGGCTAAGAAGGCATTAGAGAAAAAGCTTGAAGCAGATAAAACATATGAAAGTCTTAAAAAGAGCCATGTAGAAGCAGCTCAAAAAGCTGAAGCTATTAAGAAAAGACTTAGAGAGCTTGAGGAAGAAATACAAAAAACAAGAAACTACAGAGATGAAGCTGCTGCAAGATATAACAACGCAGAGGCCGCAAAGAAGGTTAACGAGATACTTGCAAATGTAAGCACAGACACAAACAAAATAAATGTAGATGACATAGAAAGAAAGATTCAAAGAAAAGAAGCAATGGCAGAGGGACTAGCAGATTTACAGAGCGACAATACGTTAGAGAAGGAATTTGAGGAACTTAAGACAATTGATTTAGATGAGGAATTGAAGAAATATAAAGAGAACTAAGGGTGATAATGGTGAGAGCGCAGGAGTTTTTGAAAAGGGAGAAGGATTATTACGGAAGGATATTTGTTGATATAAGATATGCAATTGACAACATCTCTCCCTTCCTTGATAAAAATGCTATGCAGGATAGGAAGTATATAAGCAGGCTTCCTATTTTGGAAAGGTATATGGAGCTTATTGATTCCTCTGAGAGAGAAACCGAAAAGAAAGGTCTGTTTAGCTTTTTCAAAAAGGATGACTGTATAGATCTTCTTGAGGATTACAAAAGGAGTAATAGAAGGGATTTTGACAGGCTTGAAAAGTGCAGTAAATGTATGTGTCTTAACTGTACTGCCCAGTGTAAATTTGATGGATGTTTAGGGTGTAGAGAGGGTGCAAGGGTTGTAAGCTGTGATCATCAAAAGATAGCTGTTATTTTTCATGATGCATTTATGCTGGATCTAAAGAATGACAGAACAGGAACGTTGGAAAAATATGTGGTGCTTGCAACCCTAAAGGATGTTGAGAGGGACAGGAGATATATAATAATAGAGGGTATAAACACAAAGGAGAAGTTTATACTATACTACTACCCAGGTATATCAGAGGATACCTATGGGGAAATAACCGATGAGCAGGAGTTTGATTATATAGTTTCAACCTTTGAGGCGGTTGAAAGATAGTTTTAGGCATATTAAAGGAAATAACAAGTCAAAGATTTTGAGGATATTTTGTGTCAGACGAGGAAATGAAAGCTCAAGCTAGTTTGGCTAACTTGAGCTTTCTATATATGTTGCATTAAAATTCTTTACATTCCGCCTTTTCAAACAGCCCTGCTAAATTGGTTCGACTCTAGGATGTTTGAAAGGGCGGAATGTAATAGAATTTTTGCAACATATATACTGACGAAGTATGACACAAAATAGACCAAAATATTGACTTGTTATTTTCTTTAATATGCCTTAGCAGGATAATTCCTGCTTTTTTTTATGATATTTTTGCTGTATGATTTTAGTAAGAAGATGTGGTGGTGATTAAATGAAAAATATAAGAGATATTCTTGAAGAAAGTCCTATTATAGCTGCTGTTAGAGATATTAAAAATATTGAGGCTGCAATACAAAGCAATGCAAGTGTAATATTTATGCTATGCGGAAGTATATTAAATATCGCAGATTACATTGAAAAAATAAGGGATAAGGGTAAAAATGTATTTGTACATATAGATTTAATTGAAGGCTTGGGAAAGGATAGTGCAGGGGTTCAGTTTATAAAGAAATCAGGTGCCCATGGAATTATAACAACGAGACCTTCACTTGTTAAGGATGCAAGAAATTGTGGCATTTATGCTATACAAAGGCTTTTTATGCTTGATTCCCGTTCTCTTGAGACAGGAATTAAAAACATAATTGAAGACAAACCTGACGCAGTTGAAATAATGCCAGGAATAGCATCAAAGGTAATTAGAAATATACATGTAAGGGTTGACATTCCTGTTATTGCAGGGGGACTTATACTTGAAAAGGACGATATAATAGATGCTCTGTCAAGGGGAGCTATGGCGGTTTCTACATCCGATATTTCTCTTTGGGAAGAATAATATTTAAGGAGGATAAAGATGGATAAATTTATTCTTGCGATTGATCAGGGGACAACAAGCTGCAGGGCTATAATTTTTAATCATGATGGAAAGATAGTTTCCATGGCGCAAAAGGAATTTACTCAAATATATCCAAAACCAGGCTGGGTTGAGCACAATCCAATGGAAATATGGGGAACACAGGTTGGAGTTATGGCTGAAGCAGTTAACAAGGCTGGTATTGACTATTCCGACATATGTGCAATAGGAATAACAAATCAGAGGGAAACTGCTGTTGTGTGGGATAAAAGAACTGGTAAGCCAATATACAATGCAATTGTATGGCAGTGCAGAAGAACATCTGACATATGTGATGATTTAAAGAGTAGAGGTCTTTCTAATACCATTAAAAATAAAACAGGACTTATTGTTGATGCATATTTTTCTGCTACAAAGATAAAATGGATACTTGACAATGTTGACGGAGCAAGGGAACTGGCACAAAAGGGAGAACTTCTTTTTGGAAACATAGACACCTGGCTTATATGGAACTTAACAGGCGGAAGGATTCATGTTACAGATTACTCTAATGCATCAAGAACAATGCTCTACAACATACATGAATTAAGATGGGACAAAGATATATTACATGAACTTGATATACCTGAATCCATGCTCCCAGAGGTTAAACCATCAAGCTGTATATATGGATATACAGCAAAGGAAGTGTTTGGAGCAGAGGTACCGATTTCAGGTGATGCAGGAGATCAGCAAGCTGCTCTTTTTGGACAAGGCTGTTTTGAAAAGGGAATGGCTAAAAATACATATGGCACAGGATGTTTTATGCTTATGAATACAGGTGAAAAGCCTGTAGAATCTAACAATGGGCTTTTGACAACTATTGCATGGGGAATAGATGGAAAGATTGATTATGCCCTTGAGGGAAGCATTTTTGTTGCAGGGGCAGCAATCCAATGGTTAAGGGACGAATTGAGAATGATTAAATCAGCCTCGGAAACTGAAAGATATGCATCTGCGGTTGAAGATACCAATGGTGTTTACCTGGTTCCTGCCTTCGTTGGTATGGGAGCACCCTATTGGGATATGTATGCAAGGGGAACAATGGTTGGACTTACAAGAGGTACAAAAAAGGAACACTTTATAAGAGCAACGTTGGAGTCCCTGGCTTATCAGACCTATGATGTTATAAGTGCAATGGAGGAGGACTCTAGAATAAAGTTATGTGCTCTAAAGGTTGATGGTGGAGCATCCTCAAATAACTTTTTAATGCAGTTTCAATCTGATATATTAAGTGTACCTGTTGTTAGACCAAAGGTTGTTGAAACCACAGCCCTTGGTGCTGCATATCTTGCAGGTCTGGCAGTTGGATACTGGAAGGATAGAGAGGATATACTTAAAAACCACAAGATAGATGGAGAATTCAAGCCAGCAATGGATGAATCCAAAAGAGAAAAGCTTCTTAAGGGATGGCACAGAGCAGTTGAAAGAGCAATGAAGTGGGCAGAGGAAGAGTAATTGTAAAATATGCCTATATGTGATATAATTTGATTAATGAAATATTAATGGTGAGATTTTGAGAGCCATGGTAAATTGACCGTTATGTCGGTCTTTTTACTATGGCTTTTTGTATTGTGTGGCAGAGGTAACAGGCACTTGAGTTATGAGTTGTTTATGAGAGAAGGGCAGTGGAAGATACTATATATTAAATAACTCATAACTCAAGAGCCTGTCACCTTAAACCAAAAGGAGGTATTGTTATGTATGATGTTGCAGTTATAGGATGTGGAATTGTTGGGACAGCTGTTGCAAGGGAATTATCAAAATACCAATTGGATGTAGTGGTGATAGATAAAAATAGCGATGTATCTGATGGAACGACTAAGGCCAACAGTGGAATTGTTCATGCTGGATATGATGCCAGGGAAGGAACACTTAAGGCAAAACTAAATGTAATGGGTAATGAAATGTATGAAGATATATGCAGGGAGCTTGAGGTTCCCTTTCAAAGGAATGAATCCATTGTATTAGGTTTCAGTGATGAAGACATGAGAAGAATAGAAGGACTTTTTGAAAGAGGTATTAAAAACAGAGTAAAGGGACTTGAAGTAATAGATAAAAACAGGCTTCTTTCAATTGAACCAAACATAAGTGATGGGGCAGTTGGAGCACTTTACGCAAAAACAGGGGGAATAGTTTCACCCTTTGAATTTGCAATAGCCCTTGCTGAGAATGCATCGCAAAATGGTGTTGAATTTAGATTGAAAACCAGGGTTTTAAACGCACAAAAATGTGGGGAAGGATTTTTAATAAATACAGATAAGGGTGAGATAAAATCACGATTTCTTGTAAATGCTTCTGGATTATTTTCAGATGACATAAACAGAATGCTTGGTGGAGCAGATTTTGAAATAATACCAAGAAGAGGTGAATACTGCCTTCTTGATAAAAGCCAGGGTGGAGTGGTGAGAAGAACTATATTCCAGACTCCTACTAAGAATGGTAAGGGAATACTTGTAACTCCTACAGTTCACGGTAATCTTCTTATAGGACCCAATGCTGTAGAAAATCAAGATAAGGAAGATATATCAACAACAGCTCCGGGACTTTATGAGATTATAAATGGTGCGAAAAGAAGTGTTAAGGGTATAAATATGAGAGACATAATAACCTCATTTTCGGGGGTTAGGGCAACTCCAAAGGGAAGAGATTTTGTAATAAACGTACCTGTAAAGAGAGCAGTAAATGCAGCAGGAATTGAGTCACCAGGACTTACAGCAGCACCAGCCATAGCTCTTATGGTTTTAGAACTGCTTTCAGGAGGGGGATTAAGGCTTGAGAAAAAAGTTGATTTTATTTCGAGAAGGATCGATGCAAAAAGGTTTATGGATATGAGGGAGGAAGAGAAAGCTGCTGCAATAAAGGAAAATCCCTTGTATGGAAGGATAATATGCAGATGTGAGCACGTAACAGAGGGAGATATAATAAATGCAATCAAAAGGCCTCTTGGTGCAACAAGTCTTGATGGAATAAAGAAGAGAGTAAGGCCGGGCATGGGAAGGTGTCAGGGAGGCTTTTGTATGCCGAGGGTTGTTGAGATACTTTCAAGAGAGCTTGGGGTAGAGCAGGATAAAATTATGAAATCCAGTGAAGGAAGCTATATACTTACAGGAAGAACCAAGTAGGAGGGATAGCATGGAAAGAGAACTTGTTATTATTGGCGGAGGCCCGGCGGGCCTTGCGGCGGCGATAGAGGCAAGAAAAAATGGAATAGAGGATATTATTGTACTTGAAAGGGATAAATATCTTGGAGGAATACTACAGCAGTGCATACACAATGGCTTTGGACTCCATGTTTTTGGAGAACAGCTTACAGGGCCTGAGTATGCAGATAGGTTTATACAAAAGCTTCAAGAAATGAATATAGAGTACATGACAGATACAATGGTTTTAAATATAAGCAGTGATAAAAGCATAACAGCCATAAACCCTAAAATGGGAATAATGAATATAAAGGCGAAGGCAGTAATACTTGCAATGGGCTGCAGGGAAAGAACAAGAGGGGCAATAAACATTCCTGGAACAAGACCCTCAGGTATATTTACAGCAGGTTCTGCCCAGAGATTTATAAATGTTGAAGGATATATGGTTGGGAAAAAAGCTGTAATACTAGGTTCCGGAGATATAGGTCTTATAATGGCAAGAAGGATGACCTTAGAGGGGGCAGAGGTAAAGATGGTGGTTGAGCTTATGCCTTACTCTACAGGGCTTAAGAGAAATATTGTTCAATGTCTTGATGATTATAATATACCACTCCTTTTCAATCATACAGTTGTAAGGATACATGGAAGGGAGAGACTTCGTGGTGTAACAATAGCTGAGGTTGATAAGAATAGAAGACCTATAGAAGGGACTGAGGAGTTTATTGAATGTGATACACTTCTTCTATCCGTTGGACTTATACCAGAAAATGAGCTTTCAAGGGAAGCTGGAATTGAGATAAATCCTGTTACATCAGGTCCATTAGTTGATGAATCAATGCAGACCTCCATAGATGGAATATTTGCATGTGGTAATGTAGTTCATGTACATGACCTTGTTGATTTTGTTTCAGCAGAAAGTATGCTTTCTGGGAAGGGAGCAGCGGAATATATAAAGGGCAGAAATGTAAATACTCTAAGGATAAAGGTATCAACAGCAAGGGGAGTCAGGTATGCTGTTCCAAACTATATAAATCCTGAAAAGGTTGATACTGCAGTTAACTTTTATATGCGAGTGGATAATGTATATAAAAATGTATATATCCTATTAAAACAAGGGGAAAAGATAATAGACAGGATTAAAAGAAATATAGTAAGCCCTGGAGAGATGGAAAGATTTAAGGTTAAAAGGGAGACTTTTACTGATAAAGGCAGCGGTGAAATAACCTTTGAGATAGAGGAGATGTAGTCTATGGAGAAAAAAAGAATGATTTGTATAAACTGCCCCATGGGATGCAGCCTTGAGGTTGATATTAATGGAGAAAATATAACTGTTTCAGGTAATGGTTGTAAAAGGGGAGAGGAATATGCAAAAAACGAAATAAGAGCTCCTAAAAGAATAGTTACATCAACCATAAGGGTTGAGAATGGTGAAAGATCAATGGTGTCCGTTAAAACAGACAGGGAGGTTCCAAAGAATATGATATTTGAAGTTATGGATGTAATTAAAAAAACAAGAATAAGTGCTCCTGTTAAAATAGGAGATGTAGTTATAGAGAATGTTTTAAACACTGGCGCTAACATTGTTGCCAGCCAAAGGTGCTAGTAAGGGCGTAGAGTTGAAAAGGAGAGGAAAATTTTCCTCTCCTTTTCAATTCTGTACTATTTGTGTATTTTTGTATCAATAAAAAACACATGATGTTCATTTTTACCTTCGCCCTTTTCACCATGATTTTTTATAAAATCAGTTATAAGAGCCTTAAACTCTATATCCTCTTCTTCTGTTAGATACAATGTTGTAGATAAACCAAGTCCAGGGTTAGACAAGCCTTCTGTATAATTTTCTAATTCATATAAAAATTTCGACTTACTTTCATCATATAGATGAGAAATAACGGAGGCACTATAGCTCTTTACTGCTTTTGAAATAGGTTCTTTTAGTGTATTTACTCCAATAGTGAAGCTCTCAGCAGTTGCACAATAGTATTTTGCAACTATACCATTAATCTCTTTTGTATGAGAGAGTTCAAGTATTCCAGCTTTTTCAAGCTTTTTTATATGATAATAAACCTTTGCAGGTACTTCTCCTAAAGCATCAGCAACTTCTTTAACAGTTTTTGCTTCACTGGTTTTACCAATACAATCTAATATTTTTATTCTATATGGATCTGAAATGGCCTTTATTTCTTCAAGTGTGGTTAGCACCTTTTCCTTCTGCATATTATCACCCCTTGAATATTATATATTATTTTAGGAGTTTCTAAAGCCTTTATTCAAGAAAACTGCAAGACTTATAAGGGATATAATGATTCCAGTTGATAGGAAAAGCATTGGTATAGATATAACTTCAGCTACAGCACCGGAAATGAAATTTCCTAAGGGTGTCATACACATGCACAGCATTCCAGCAACAGAGGCAATTCTGCCCATAAGTTCTTTTGGAGTGTTTGACATCATAAACGCACCTAATGGAGCATTTGCAAAGGATAGTGAAATACCTAACAAGAAAAATACTATTACAGCTAAAACTACTGGAGAAACATATTTTATAGTGATGGTTCCAGGGATGCTTAAAAGACTATAATTAATTCCAATGAAAAATATCGAGACAGATACAAGTGTTCCGGTTTTAAATCTTGAACCAAATTGACCAACTAATAAACCTCCTATTATCATACCTACTAATATACCCATTCCTGCAAAACTTAAAGCTTCAGCACCACCATGTAATACCTCAGTAACATATGGAATTTGAAGTACACCTAATGGTGCTGCAAAGAAGTTTACAAGTGCTGCAAGTATAATTACAAGAGATATAAATTTTGAGTTTCTAATAAATGAGATGCCTATCTTTAAGTCATCAAAATAGGATTTAAAAGAAAAAGTAGAATTAGTTGAGGTTTCTTCGTGAATTCTAACGATTGATATTAGCAAGGCAGCAATGAAAAAGGTAAGTCCATCTATTAATATAGCTCCAGATATTTTAAATATTGCTATTATTGGTCCTGCAAAAACAAGACCTAAAAGTTCTGAAAAGGTTGTAGAAGATGAAGAAAAAGAACTGGATGCAAGATATAGCTCCTTTGGCACTAACATCGTATTGAGAGAAGCATTTGCTGGACTTACAAAGGATTCAAAGGTTGAATTCAAGAATGCAAATACAAAAAGATGCCATGGCCTCAAAAGCTTCATTGCAAATAATGCTGCTGTCAGAGCTACAACAATTCCACGACTAATGTATCCTAAAACTAAAATTCTTTTTTTGTAATGTCTGTCTGCATATACACCTGCAATTGGACTAAAGAGTATATTTGGTATTGCACTTACTGCAAAAATAGTTCCCATAATAAGCTTTGAACCTGTTAATTGGTATACCAACAATCCATATGCAATTGAATCAAGGGAGTCTCCAAACCTTGAAATACAAAAGGCAATAAGCTTTACCATAAATCCCCTATGTTTAAATAAATCTTTAATACCAACTTTTTTTTCAACAGCAACGGAATTTTCCATATAAACCCCTCCTATAAAATAATCTTAACGATAAAAATTTTTTGACGTTAAGATTATTTTAACAGTAAATTTTAGGTATGTAAATAGAGGAATGGAAAAAAGTAAAAAACGCGGGTGTTTTCCCTTTAGGTTCCAGGAACTTTATAGTTGAAAAGGAGAGAGTAAATATTTACCCTCTCCTTTTCAAACCTAAAGTGCTTGACACTCTATCTTCTTTTTCTTTTTTTTCTACCAAATAGTCCTGATACCTCAGAGAATATATCAACAACAGATGATATTGCAGTTATAAGATTTTCTATATATGAGCCATCTGAAGCCGCTGCTTCTTCTCCGCTTGGTAAAAGGTTATCTAATAAATCAGTCTTTCCCTTAAGGCTTGCTGTTATATCCTCTATGTTTTTGCATACCTTTGGTAGTGATTCAATAGTTTCATCTATATTTTTTCTGTTTGAATCCAAAAGATCATTTATTCTTTTAGTTGAATCTGCTATACCTTTTAGTGTTTTTACCAGATATACTACTACAACTATAACTAAAGCAAGTATGATAGTGTAAACTAAACCTGAATATGATATTTCCAAGGTAGGCATTTACTTCACCTCATCACAATTGCAGTTGTCTTCACATCCACAGTCACAGTTATCTTCGCATTCACAATTTTCTTCAGTACAGCATTCTTCACACTGGCATTCCTGATCTTTATGAACCTTCTTAATTAATTCCTTTGCTTTTTCTGCTGTTACTTCAACAGCATCCTTTATTCCAGCAGAAGCCTTTTTAACAGCCTTTGTTGTTTCGTCCTTTATAAGCTGTCTTGTTTCCTTGCCTGATTTAGGTGCTAATAATATTCCAGATACTGCACCTACAGCTGTACCAACTGCAGCACCTATAGCAAGACCTTTTTTAAGGTTCTTCTTATCATCTTTCTTTTTTTTACCTAATCTAATTACTAGTTTTTTAGCCATAATAAATACCCCCATTTCTAAGTTTTTGTATATTATAGCACCCCATGAAAAATATAGCAATAAAATTCGACATTTTCCCCATCTCACGATTTAGGAATTATGCGTAGCATCTTACCTAGGTTTATCTGTAATAGACCGTGAAGGTCAAGAAATATTGCTTCCGTCGACTACTCCGCTCGCAAAGAAGTTGTAAGATGTCAAAATGGCGATAGCCTAAGAACTTTTGAGAACTCGTATATGCTGCAAAATTCTAACATTTCGTTCATTCAAACAGCCTAGGGTCAAAGCTATTAAGCAGGGCTGTTTGAATGAACAAAACGTAAGAATTTTAATGCAGCCTCTACTCAAACACTCAAAAGTTCTAAGGCTCTCGTCATTTTGACATCAACAACTTCTATTTGCTCGCTCCAATGTCTCCTCCAGCAATATTTCTTGACCTTCACTGGTTCCGTT
>DAMCZI010000059.1:0-21947 GCA_032095175.1 Clostridiaceae bacterium | reverse complement strand
TGGTGACCCCTACGGGATTCGAACCCATGTTACCGCCGTGAAAGGGCGGTGTCTTAACCGCTTGACCAAGGGGCCACATATGTGGCGCTCATTTGTTATTTTGTTTTTCGTCCGCCTGACGAATAATAATATAACATGTTTACTATACCTATGTCAACACTTTTTTTTAAATTAATTTATTTCTCGACAAATAGTAGTTTCTTACACAGAAAGTTGTATATTTTTATCGTAATTTTTTAATAAATATTGCAAAAATAAAAAAGGAATTTTATGTAAAATACAGAATTATATTTATCGAGGTGATTATTATGGATAGTACTAACTATACATTTAAAGAGATATGTGATAAAACAGGATATAGATCATCTGTTATAAGATATTATGAAAAAGAGTTTGAGCTTAATATACCAAGAGATGTAAATGGTAGAAGAATATTTACTTCAAAGGAATTTGAAACCTTAATGCTTATGAAGAAGCTGCAGGGGGAAGGGTATTCCAATAAGCAAATTAAAAGAATAATGAAAGAAGGACTTTTTAATGGCAATATAGAATCCGCTGCTTCAAATGAAATGCTTCAAGGCAATTTAATATCTCCACCATCAGCAAAAACCGAAGAAGAAATTATAAAGTTCATTGATGAAAAATTTAAGGAAATTAGCAGCACTATAAATGAAATAAACAGTAATATAGGAACAAAGGAACGAGATATTTTGCTCACTGAAAATCTCAAATTAAAAATGGATTTAAAGCAAAAATCCTATGAAGTAATGGAGTTAAAAGAAAAGCTTAGATATGAAAAGGAAAAGAAAAAGGGTATCTTTAAAAATATTTTTAAGAAAACCAAATAATGTTTACTATAATCGGGATAGAACCTATAATGTATAGTATAATTATTTTGAATTCTAAGGAGTATTAAATGGTGTTAGTAAGAAAGGCTGGAATCAAGGATATATTTAAATTAAGATATTTAGCCCATAATATTGATCGTTCAAAACAGCGTTACTTTAGTAATTTCAATGGATGTATCCCTCTAAACGTTATTCTTGGCAGCTGTTTTGTTGTGGAATCCAATAAAAAGACTTCAGGTTTCTTTATAATAAAAAAAACAGATAATGATATATTTTTTATACCAGGGGAAAGCAATAATATATCATTTTTTAAACTTTTATATATTATGCAGAGAAATTTCAATTTAACTGGCTATGCGTTTTCCCTGGATTACAGGGGAGTTAGAGCAGGGGAGTGTTCTAAATATTACAATGTAGAAGTAGTTAGGGATATAAAATTAATGAATATAAATACCCGAACCATACCTAATATCAAAATTGATACTTCAAGCAGCATTAATATTAGAAACATGAAAATTAAATCCGAAGAAAATATAAGAGTAAAACTTCAAAATAGCATCTTTTCTCATGTAAAAAACAGAAAAAACCTTACAATTCAAGAGATTTTAGCAGAAGAAGATTGTTCTGATTTTTTAGATGATATGTGCTTTATATTTGAAGTAGATGATTGTCCAGCAGGATATGGTCAAATACTTTCAACAGAGGATGAATTTTATCTTGTTAACTTTGGAATCATACCTGAATATAGAGGAAGAAACTATGGACTTTATTTTTTACTTCAGATATTAAAAAAGTGTCTTGACTATGGAATATATAATTTGAATCTCACTGTAGATAACTCAAATATACCAGCAGTAGGTCTTTATAAAAGTGTTGGATTTGAAGAGATACATAATTCAATAACATTGTTTTTCAAATAGAAAAGGGGCATATCCAATGTGATAGCCCCTTTATCAATCTATTAGCCTCTTATTTTTTTATATTCCTCAAGTCCGTGCTTCATAATGTTCATTGCATTTTTTAAATCATCACAGTTTAGACAGTAAGAGATTCTAACCTCATCAATTCCTAGTCCTTCTGTCGCATAGAATCCTGCAGCTGGTGCAAGCATAACTGTTTCGTTGTTTATAGAATAATCTGTTAAAAGCCATTTAACAAAATCCTCAGCATCCTTTACTGGCAATTTTGCTATAACATAGAATGCTCCTGTTGGCTTTTCACATATAACACCTGACATATCCCTTAGAGCGTTATATACAACATCTCTTCTAGCCTGGTATTCTTTCTTAGTTTCAACAAAATATTTTTCAGGGGTATCTACAAGAGTTGCAGCTGCAACCTGCTCAATAGTTGGAACACAAAGTCTTGACTGACAAAGCTTTAATATATTTGCAATTAGTTCTTTATTCTTGCTTGCAATAAGACCTATTCTTGCTCCACATGCACTATATCTCTTTGAAATACTATCAATCAATATAACTCTGTCTTCAATTCCCTTTATATGCATAAAGCTTGTATATTCAAGTCCATCATATACAAATTCTCTATATACCTCATCTGCTATTATATAAAGATCATGCTCCTTTGCTATCTTAGCAACAAGGTTTAACTCATCCTTTGTGTATACAACTCCAGTTGGATTTCCAGGATTGGATAGTAGTATTGCTCTTGTTTTATTATCTATTGCATTTACTATCTCAGCTTCAGTTGGAAGATGAAATCCATTTTCAGCTTTTGTTAAGAATGGCTTTACATCAACTCCTGCAACCTGTGAGAACCCATTATAGTTTGTGTAGAATGGTTCTGGAATAAGAACATTTTCACCATGATCACAAACAGCCATCATAGCGAACATTATAGCCTCGCTGCCTCCGTTAGTAATCATAATTTCATTTTTTTCAAGGTTTATATTCCACTTCTTATAGTACTTAATAAAGCTTTCTACAAGTTCAGGAATACCTTGAGAACCTGTGTACTTTAAAACTGGGTCGCTAAACTTTTTTAACGCTTCATAGAAAGCTTCTGGAGTATGTATGTCAGGCTGGCCTATATTTAAATGATAAACCTTTTTTCCATTCTTTTTAGCTTCATCAGCCATAGGAGCAAGCTTTCTAATAGGAGATGCCTGCATACTCATTATACGTTTTGATAGTTTTAGCATATTTTTAACCCCCTTATTTTATTGAAAAATTAATATATTTTTAAAAAGCAGACGCTATTTTAATTTGCCAAAAATGTGGTAGTAGGAATTACTGTAAAAGCCAATGCTTTTATCTACCAGACTACCTATGTCTCTGCCAAAGTATTTCCTATCACCTAGTGTGTGTGATATTCTTCCTTTTGCCTCATAGCTTTCATCATCTTTAACATTTCTCACAATAATCACCTCAATATTATTATGAGTGATTATAACAAAGAAAATACAACAGGCAGAAAAATCTGCCCGCTGCCTTACTATAGACTTCTTAGTACTTTTCCAAGTCTCTTTATTCCCTCAACAATCTTATCTTCAGACATGAATGAATAGTTAAGTCTCATTGTGTTTTCATGTCCTCCATTAGGGAAGAAGGAGCCTCCAACTACAAAGGCAACCTTTGCATCAAGGGCTTTTTTAAGAATCTCTCTTGCATTATATCCTTCAGGAAGAGTAACCCATGTAAATAATCCTCCCTCAGGATATGTGAATTTACAGAAGTCTGGAAGTTCTTTCTTCATTACATCCATCATAACATCTCTTCTATGCTTATAAACTTCCCTTATTTTCTTTATATGTTCATCAAGGTTAGTTGTCTGCATGAATACAGCAGCTTCTCTCTGTGAAGTTGAACTTGGCTGTAAATCCGCTCCTTGCTTAACAATTACATACTTTGAAATAATCTCTGGGTCTCCACATATCCATCCAAGTCTCATACCTGGGCAGAATGTCTTTGAGAATGTTCCAAGGTATATAACAATACCCTTTGTATCAAAGCTCTTTACTGCTGGAAGTCTTTCGCCTTCATATCTTAATTCTCCATATGGATTATCTTCAACTACTGGAACATTGTACTTTTCAGCTAATTCAACAAGTTTCTTTCTTCTGTCTACACTCATTGTTTTTCCAGTTGGATTCTGGAAATCTGGAATAGTATATATGAATTTAGCATTTGGATTAGCTTTAAGAGCAGCTTCAAGTTCTTCCATTATCATACCATTGTCATCCATTGAGATTTCAACGAATTTTGGCATATAAGCTCTGAATGCGTTTATTGCTCCAAGATAGCTTGGGCTTTCACATATAACTACATCATCTTTGTTTAAGAATATTCTTCCTGTGAAATCAAGACCCTGCTGTGAGCCATTTGTAATGATTAAGCCACTTGCATCTGTATTAACTCCTGCTGGTTTCATTCTTTCCTTTGCGATTATATCCTTTAGAGGAATATATCCTTCTGTAGGACCATATTGAAGTGCAGCCTTTCCGTCTTCTTCAAGCACCTTTACTGCTGCCTTTTTTAATCCTTCAATTGGGAAAAGTTCTGGAGCTGGCATTCCACCTGCGAAGGATATTATGTCTGGCTGATCTGCTAATTTAAGTAATTCTCTTATTTCTGACGCCTTTAGGTAATTCATTCTTTCTGCAAATCTAATTCCCATTTAAAAAAGCACCCCCAAAATAATTCATAATTATTTAAATAATATAGGGACATTCTAATAATAACTGCAATAAATAGATGCTTTGTTGTATTTATATGTATAATAGTGTTAAATATTTGATATATCCCGCTTAATATTATAACAGATTAGAAAATATATAACAATCTTTAAAATTTTCAGAAAAATGATGTAAATGTATTATAATATGAATAAATAAATTCTTTTTTAGGAGATGATATTTTGATAAACATGTTAATTATAGCCATCTCACCAACATTAGCACTGCTTTTCTTTATATATCAAAAGGATAGGTATGACAGAGAACCACCAGGTTTGCTTTTTAAGCTATTCATTTTTGGAGCCCTTTCCGTTATACCTGTATATTTTATTGAAAGATTTCTTACAGTTTTAAACTTCTACAACAGCCCGCTATATACAGCATTTATAGTTGCAGGGCTAACCGAGGAAACATTTAAATACATTATTGTCATATACGTCGCATATAAAAGCAGGCATTATGATGAAAAGCTTGATGGTATTGTATATAGTGTATTTGTATCACTTGGATTTGCTGGAGTGGAGAATATTCTTTATGTATTAAGTTCTGGTGCCAGTTATATATCTACTGGAGCTACAAGAGCAATTTTTTCAGTACCAGCTCATATGCTATTTGCTATAACAATGGGGTATTATCTTTCTCTTGCAAAGTTTTCAAGGGGACATGGGGTTTCAAAAAGATATAGTCTTAGAGCATTATATGTTCCCATAATATTGCATGGTATTTACGACTATATACTAATGGCAAAGATGGTAGGTTTCTTTGTAATATTCATTTTGTTTGTATTCTATCTTTGGAGAGTTAATTTGAATAGGCTTAATAGATATGTAATTGAGTCAAGAATGGATAATGATGACCTTAGTTAACATATATATTATTATGTTAACAAGTAAAAATATTGTCTCTTTTATTAATTTCTTGTGTTTTATGATATAGTAAAGTATTGTCTATAAGTAAATTTTGGGTATACCGTTATTATGACACGAATTTTATTGTTATATATAATGCTTCAAACCAAAATACTAATGCTAAAGATAAATACTATACAAACATAATAAGCATGTTGAAGGTGCATATATTTGTATCCATACGATAATTTGTTAAAATGAGGAGGATTTATCATGTTATTGTAGAAACAATATAAATATGTAAATTAACCAAAGGGGGAATAATAATGGGACTGTTTGGTAAGAAAGGCGAATGTGCTATTTGCCATAGAGATGTTAGCATTAGTTATTTTAAAACTGCTGAAAAGCAATTTCTATGCTCTAAATGTTATGACAAATGTGGCTTTAAATCTTTAGCACCGATTAATAAAATGACAGTAGAAGATATAAAGGCTGCAATTAGGGTTCAGGAAGCTAATGCTGAAGAACTTAGCAAATTTAATACTACGAAAAAAATTGGTGACTTAATAGAATTTGATGATAATCAAAAGAAATGGCTTATACCAGATGGATTTTTAGGTAAGAAGAAAAATCCAAAGATTTATAATTATAGTGATATTGTTGATTTTGAACTTTTAGAAGATGGAGAAACTATTACTAAAGGCGGATTAGGTAGCGCTGTAGCTGGTGGAATGTTACTTGGAGGCGTTGGTGCCGTTGTTGGCGGAGTAACTGGTAAAAAGAAAAACAAAGCAATATGTAACAGCCTTAAGATAAAAATTACATTAAATAATATAAATAATCCTGTAGTATATATTAACTTTCTGGCTGCAGCAACTAAAAAGGAAAGCCTTACATATAAGACTTTATATAATTCAGCACAAGAGTGTTTATCAGTATTACAATTAATTTGCAGTAGCCAAGAAGCATCAAGTGAAAATAGTAATGTTGCTACAACATCAAATGCTGATGAAATACTTAAATATAAAAAATTATTAGATGAAGGAATTCTTTCTCAAGAGGAATTTGATGCAAAGAAGAAGCAACTGCTTGGATTATAAGAATATTGATTTAACACCATGGTGAATGCCAGGGTGTTATTTTTTTGATTATTTCCCCTGTATACCCCATATTAAAGGAAAACAAATCATCTTGGGTTTGATTATGCTGCTCTCTGAGCTTCTTTATTCGTTTACCAAACATGTTCATTGCCCCCAAACTAATAATATAAAAGTATACCATAATTAAATGGTAAATGAGGGAAAAATGTAGAAAGGTAACTTCTAGCAAAGGAGATGATTTGTAGAACGCTTTACAAAACATATGTTCTTATGGAGAGAATAACATTGTTCTTCTACATATGAAAAATTAAATGGGGTGAGTAAATGAGTAAAAATGAAATTAATTTTTACAAACTATTGTTGCAATTAAAGAGAGATAAATCCAAATCTAAGGATGATTAACAGTTATACATTTATTTTTTAAAAACATGATATAATATAAGCACTAAATCATATACTTTTGGAAGAAATAATGATGATTAACAATGATAATAATATCAATATAAAAACCTTCCTTATTTCTACATTCGGTTGTCAAATGAATGAAGAGGATTCAGAAAAGCTTTCTGGTATGCTTGAGAGTATGGGCTATAAAAAGACCGAGAATCGAGAGGAAGCGGACGTTATAATATTTAACACATGCTATGTAAGGGAAAATGCAGGGCTTAAGGTTTATGGAAACCTAGGTGAACTTAAGGCTTTAAAAAAATCAAAGCCTGATATGGTAATAGCGGTTGGAGGCTGTATGATGCAGCAAGAGGGTATGCCTGAAACTATAAAAAAGAAGTACCCCTTTGTGGATATAGTTTTTGGTACTCATAATATACACAGGTTCCCTGAACTTTTAAATAACGCTTTTCATAGCAATTCAACCTTAATTGAGGTATGGGAAAAGGAAGGCGAAATAATAGAAGAACTTCCTATAAACCGTAAAAGCGATATAAAAACATTTGTAACAATAATGTATAAATTTAAGGGACGGTTCTCAAATTTGAAGATTATATAAATTTGAGAACCGTCCCCATAAGGGGGAAAATTTATGAACTTTGAAAAATGGTCAAAAGAAACATCAAAATATGATTTAGGTGATGGATTTGTATTAGAAAGGGTAGATTACATAGAGTTTTCTAAATATCATTCAGTTTATCATGGATTACAAAAAGCTAATGGGTGGTTTAAGAAAAGCTTTGATATTATGCGTTCTACAATTTGTAAAGATGATGATTATTTTTGGATAGTTAAAGACGGGATTAAGGTTGGAGGAGTTCTTGTAGAACCTAATCTTGTAGGTGAATTATTCGTTATACCACCTTACTTAGATGAATATAAACTATTGAAAAAAATTAAAGAGATTTTAGTTTACTGGTCAGATGAAAGTAAAGATATAGAAACCTATATAGTTGATCCATCGCAGATAGATATGTATGAAAAATTAGGTTTTATAAAAACAGAAATAGGCCGTTGGATGATAAGACCAACAGAAGAGTTTAAAATCACTTGGCAGGATGAGTTTGAAGTTTTTCTACCCAAAAAAGAAAATGAATTAGAAATGGGAAAATTACTGTTTGAATCATTCACTAACAATGAAGTATTAAATCATAGCTACGGTTTAGAAGAGTATGTTTCATGGATTAATGAGTATTTTGAAAATAATTTAGATATAGAAATTTTAAATAAAGCTTCTATGCTTGTATATGATAAAAAGACTAAAGAATTAGTAGGACTTTGTATAATATCTTTATGGCAGGAATGGCCTTTAGTTTCTCAAATAGCTGTTAAGCCAGGTTATGCAGGTAAAGGTTTAGGAACTAAAATGCTAAAAAAAGCATTATCGGTTTTAAAAGAAGAATATCCAGTGCTTAGATTATATGTAACAGTAGGAAATGATGCTGAGAATGTATATAATAACTTGGGATTTCTAAAGGGGCTTGAATTGGTGGATATGAAACTTAATATTAAATAGTAAACTAATGATATAAAATGAAATTTATTTTTACAAACTCCTACTTCAATTTAAAAAGAATAAATCAAAAAATAAGTCTAAAACTCCTTAGCAGTTTTAGACTTATTTATATTTAATATAAAAACATGATATAATATAAACACTGTGAAAATTAAACAATTTGGAGGTAATAATTATGAATAATAATACTAGCGATAAATTCTTCTTAATTTTAACTTGGGGTTGTCAGATGAATGAAGAGGATTCTGAAAAGCTTTTTGGTATGCTTGAGGGTATGGGCTATAAAAAGACCGAGAAGCGAGAGGAAGCGGACGTTATAATATTTAACACATGCTGTGTAAGGGAAAATGCTGAACTTAAGGTTTATGGAAACCTAGGTGAGCTTAAGGCTTTAAAAAAATCAAAGCCTGATATGGTAATAGCAGTTGGAGGCTGTATGATGCAGCAAAAGGGTATGCCTGAAACTATAAAAAAGAAGTATCCCTTTGTAGATATAGTTTTTGGTACACATAACATACACAGGTTTCCTGAACTTTTAAATAACGCTTTTCAGAGCAATTCAACCTTAATTGAGGTATGGGAAAAGGAAGGAGAAATAATAGAAGAACTTCCTATAAACCGCGAAAGCGATATAAAGGCATTTGTAACAATAATGTATGGCTGCAATAACTTCTGCACATATTGTATTGTTCCATATACAAGGGGCCGTGAAAGAAGCAGAACTCCGGAATCTATAATAAATGAGATAAAGGATCTTTCTAGCAGAGGATATAAGGAAATTACACTCCTTGGACAAAATGTAAACTCCTATGGCAAAGATCTTGATGACATGAACTTTGCCAAACTTTTAAGGTTGGTAAATGAAGTAGAGGGCATAGATAGAATAAGATTTATGACATCACATCCTAAGGATTTAACTGATGATGTTATAATGGCTGTAAAAGAATGCAGTAAGGTATGTGAACATATTCATCTTCCTGTTCAGTCTGGAAGTACACCATTACTTAAAAAGATGAACAGAAGATATACAAAGGAACAATATCTAGACCTTTCAGATAGAATAAAAGCTAATATTGATGGAGTTGCAATTACAACGGATATCATTATAGGATTTCCTGGAGAAACTGAAGAAGATTTTAAAGAGACCCTTGATCTTGTATCAAAAGTAGAATATGATTCAGCTTTTACATTTATATATTCCATAAGAAAAGGAACACCTGCAGCGGAATATGAAGACCAAGTCCCTGAGGATGTAAAGCACAACAGGTTTAATAGACTTGTAGAGCTTATAAATGACATATCACATAAAAAGAATATGGAATATAAGGATAGGGTTCTTGAGATACTTGTTGAAGGTACAGCTAAAAATGATGAATCAAAGCTTATGGGAAGAACAAGAAACGGAAAACTTGTGTATTTCTCAGGAGGAGACATTTCTCTTAAGGGAAAACTAGTTAATGTTAAAATAACAACACCTCAAACCTGGTCCCTTTCTGGAGAACTTGTAGAATAGATTTAGGGAGCATTAAATTGCTCCCTTTTAATATGTTTGAATTAAAAACTCTTTGTTATATAATTATAGAAGGATAGATGACAGGCACTTAATTAATGATAATAAATTGACTATAAGGGGGAATTTCAGTTGGCCCTAACACCAATGATGCAGCAATATCTTGAAACAAAGGAAAAGTGTAAGGATTGTATATTGTTTTTTAGATTAGGAGACTTTTATGAAATGTTTTTTGAGGATGCTGAAACAGCCTCAAGAGAGCTTGAGTTAGTTCTTACAGGAAGGGATTGTGGACTTGAAAAAAGAGCTCCAATGTGCGGAATACCTTATCATGCAGCTGAAGGATATATATCAAGGCTTATTGAAAGAGGTTACAAGGTTGCAATATGCGAACAGGTTGAAGATCCAGCTTTAGCTAAGGGAATTGTAAAGAGAGAGATAATAAAGATAGTAACACCCGGAACAGTTATGGAAAGTTCAATGCTAGACGAAAAGAGAAACAACTATATAGGCTGCCTTCTAGTTGATGAAAATGGCTTTTCCTTATCTGTTTGTGATATATCAACAGGTGTATTTTTATCTACCTCCGCTTCTGATGGCCCTAATAAATCAGTAGATGAAATATCAAAGTATAATCCATCAGAGCTACTGATTATTGAAAATGAATTTTTATCTAAAGGCAAGATAATAAGCAGTATAAATGAAAGATTTCAGCTTCTTATAACAAGAACGAATTACGACGAAGATCAGGCAAAAGGTGATATTAAAAGTTTTGAAGGAGATGTACCAGAATTAAACTCCTTAGAGCTTATAACAGCAGGATGCCTTTATAGATATATTTGCGAAACTCAAAAAACAAGCCTTAAACACATAATTAAAATAGAAAAATATGAAATTAAAGATTACATGATCCTAGATTCTAACTCCAGAAGAAATTTAGAGTTAACTGAAACCATAAGAAGCAGCAGTAAGAAGGGTTCGCTTTTATGGGTTCTTGATGCAACTGAAACCTCAATGGGAAGTAGAATGATTAGGAAATGGATTGAAGAACCTCTTATAAATAAGGATGAGATAGACAAAAGACTTGAGGCAGTTTCTGAGCTTATGGATAATGTGTATGTGTCCGCTGACCTTAAGGAATTTTTAAAAAATGTGTATGATATTGAAAGATTAATAGGAAGAGTTACCTGTGGATCTGCAAATGCCAGAGATATGGTTTATTTAAAGGAATCCTTTAAATACCTTCCTGATGTTAAAGCATCTATATCAACTTGCAGAAGCAGGCTTTTAAATGGAATATATCAGGAATTTGATACATTAGATGATATTTATAAGCTTGTGGATGAATCCATTCTTGATAGTCCATCCCTTCAATTAAAGGAAGGCGGTATTATAAAGGAAGGATACAGTCCTGAAGTTGATAAACTTAGAGAGGCAATGTCTAATGGTAAGTCATGGATTGCAGAGCTTGAACAAAAGGAAAGGGATACAACAGGAATTAGATCCTTGAAGGTTGGATACAACAAAGTTTTTGGATACTATATTGAAGTTACAAAAAGCAACCTTTCAAATGTTCCTGAGGGCAGGTATATTAGAAAGCAAACACTTGCAAACGGTGAAAGATATATCACACCTGAGTTAAAGGAAATGGAGGACTTGATACTTGGAGCGGAACAGAAGATAGTTGAGCTTGAATATCAATTATTTACTGATATTAGAAATAAGGCTGCTGCTCAAGTTAAAAGAGTTCAAAAAACCGCTAAAAATGTATCAACCATTGATGCACTTTTATCTTTTTCCAAGGTATCCTTTGAAAACAACTATGTTATGCCTGAAATAACAACTGATGGTGTTATTGATATAAAAGAAGGACGTCATCCTGTTGTAGAAAAGGTTATACAAGGCATATTCGTTCCAAACGATACTTATTTGAATTTAAAGGAAGATATGGTGGCAATAATTACAGGACCTAATATGGCCGGTAAATCTACATATATGAGACAGGTTGCCTTAATTACCCTTATGGCACAGGCAGGATGTTTTGTTCCTGCTGAATCTGCAAAGATATGCGTAGTTGATAGAATATTTACTAGAATAGGAGCCTCGGATGATCTATCCTCTGGTAAAAGTACCTTTATGGTTGAAATGTCAGAGGTTGCTTCCATACTTCAAAATGCAACGGCTAACAGCCTTGTAATATTAGATGAAGTAGGAAGAGGAACAAGTACCTTTGATGGACTAAGCATTGCCTGGGCAGTTGTAGATTATATCAGCAGAAAAATAAAGGCTAAAACACTATTTGCAACACACTATCATGAGCTTACAGAGCTTGAAGGCAAGCTTTCTGGTGTTAAGAACTACTGTATTTCAGTTAAGGAACACGGAGAGGATATCATATTCTTAAGGAAAATAGTCCGCGGCGGGGCCGATCACAGCTACGGAATACAGGTTGCAAAGCTTTCCGGTCTTCCTGAGGATGTCTTAGGTAAAGCAAGGGAAATACTTAAGATGCTTGAAGACAGCGATATAAACAAGAACATTAAGGATAGCATAAATTTAAAGGAAGCAGCTGTGTCAAAAGTAGAGGAAGAGTCTTTGGAAATTACACTATTTAACTATAAGGAAAATGAAATTGTTGCTGAGTTAAAGAATATAGACATAATGAATATGACACCTCTTGAATCTATAAACTATCTTTATAAACTTTGCCAGAGAGCAAAGAAAATGTAGGTGATTTAATATGGGTACCATAAAAGTACTTGATGATATAACTATAAATAAAATAGCAGCGGGTGAAGTTGTCGAAAGGCCTGCCTCAATAGTTAAAGAGCTTGTTGAAAATTCAATAGATGCAGGAGCTACAGAAATAAGTGTTGAAATAGAGGGCGGTGGAATATCCCTAATTAGAATAACTGATAATGGAAAGGGTATACAAAGGGATGATATTGAAACTGCATTTTTAAGACATGCAACAAGTAAAATATCAAGCCACATTGATTTAAACAGTATAAACACCCTTGGCTTTAGAGGTGAGGCCCTTGCAAGTATTGCTGCAGTTTCAAAGGTTGAAATAATTTCTAGAACAGAAGAATTTCCTACAGGGTATAGGGTATACCAGGAGGGCGGAAAACTAATTGAAAAGGAAGAATCAGGTTCACCTCTTGGTACTACAATTACTGTAAAGGATGTTTTTTATAATACTCCTGCTAGATTAAAGTTTTTAAAAACTGAATCCAGAGAGGGAATGTATATAACAGATATAATGCAAAACCTGGCATTCTCTCATCCTGAGATATCCTTTAAATATAAATCAAAGGGGAAAATGGTTTTTGCAACAAAGGGAGATTCTGATTTAAAGTCTGTTATACTTTCTATATACGGAAAGGAAATAGCCTCAAACGTAATTGAGGTAAACTACAGTGGAGATATAGTATCTATTAAAGGGTTTTTAGGCAATGGAAGTATATCAAGAAGCAGCAGGAACTATCAATCTACATTTATAAATGGAAGATACATTAAAAACAAAACCATTACAGCTGCAGTAGAGGCTGGATATAAATCAATGCTTACTATTAACAAGTTTCCTGTTTATGTTCTTCACATATATACAAATCCTGAATTTATAGATGTAAACGTTCATCCTGCAAAGCTTGAAATAAAGTTTCAAGATGAACAGTTAGTTTTTAAATCAGTGTATCATTGTATCAGGGAAAGTCTTATATCCTCCTCTCCAATTGTTGATGTTGGTCCAAAGGAGACTCCCTTTACATTTAAGGAGAATATAGATAAAGTAGAATTTGTACAGCAGAAGATACATGTAGAGGATAAAGCACCATTTGTAAATATACATGATAATCCAGTAGAAATAGTGAAAGAGAAGGAGACCAAAAAGGATGATGCGCCTCCAATTAGCTATGTTAGCATTTCTCATTCACCAATAGATCATGTTAATAACATAATTAAAGAAGATATCGAAAATAGGGGAGAGATGACACCCGCTCCTGCAGCGGAAAACAGAGTCCCTAAGTTTGGTCCCCTTGCTGTTGTTGGGCAGGTTCATTTCACATATATAATAGCAGAGGGGCTTGATGATATGTACCTAATAGATCAACATGCAGCCCATGAAAGAATCTACTATGAAAAGTATGTTAATGAGTATAAAAATTCATGCCTGCAAAGCCAGAGTCTTCTTGTTCCAATTGTTATTGATCTGGCCTATGATGTTAAACAGCTTGTTATGGATAATATAGAATTCTTTAAAAAGCTTGGTTACAGCATAGAGGATTTTGGAGGAAACGCAATAGCATTAAGATATGTTCCTGTTATATATGGGAATCCAGATAATAAAGATGTATTCCTTGAGATAATTGAAAACACAGATAACAATACAGGGGATTTATCAAAAACAGTAGATAAAATAACATATACAATGGCATGTAAGAGCGCTATTAAAGCCGGTGATAAACTTAACTACAGAGAAATGACTGAGCTTATAGAAAGGTTAAGATACTGTGATAATCCATATACTTGTCCTCACGGTCGTCCAACAATTATTAAAATGACATATACAGAATTAGAAAAGAAGTTTAAAAGAATTCAGTAGGTGATAATATGAAGAAAAACATAGTTATTGTTGCAGGTCCAACCGCTTCAGGTAAGACCGCTTGTGGTATTGAAATTGCAAAAAGGCTTAATGGTGAAATAATATCTGCTGATTCAATGCAAATTTATAAACATATGGATATAGGCTCTGCCAAACCAACATTAGAGGAAATGGCTGGAATCCCACATCATATGATTGATGTTGTATCTCCTGATGAGGAATTTAGTGTAGCTCTATTTAGAGAGCTTTCAGAGAAGTATATTGATGATATTTCATCTAGGGGTAAGCTTCCTATAATAGTAGGCGGAACAGGACTATATATAAATTCTATAACTTATCCCCTTGATTTTACCGATGTTGCCTACGATTTGGAATATAGAGAACACCTAGAAAAACTTGCTAAAGAAAAAGGTAACCAATATATACATGAGATGCTTAAGGATATCGATTATGAATCCTACGAAAGGATCCATCCAAACAATACTAAAAGAGTTATAAGAGCTCTTGAGGTTTATAAAAATACCGGAAAGCCTATATCTCTTTACCAAAAGGAATCTCAAAAAAGAGATATAGACTATAATGTAGCGTATATAGGATTAACAATGGATAGGGCTAAGCTTTATGACAGGATTAATAAAAGAGTAGATAAAATGTTTGATATGAATCTTGTTGGAGAAGTGAAAAATTTACTAGAAATGGGATATAATAAAAATATGAACTCTATGCAGGGAATCGGATACAAGGAGGTTATCGATTATATTAACGGTCTTTATACCCTAACAGAAGTAAAGGATATAATAAAGCAGTCTTCAAGAAGATATGCTAAAAGACAGCTTACTTGGTTTAGAAGAGAGAGTAGAATACACTGGGTAAATATTGACACCTTTGACAGTTTTGAGGCTGTGATGCAAAATATAATTGGGTATATTGAAGGATATTTTAAACTTGTATAGAATAATTAATATAAGTATATTATTACCATGGAGGTGGAATAATGAACAAAGTCGTAAATAATCTGCAGGATGTTTTTTTAAATCAAGCTAGAAAGAACAGAATTCCAGCTACAATACATTTAGTAAATGGATTCCAATTAAAAGGATATGTTAAGGGTTTCGATAATTTTACTATAATACTTGATTGTGATGGAAAACAGACAATGATATATAAACATGCAGTTTCCACTGTAACTCCTTTAAAGGCAGTTCTCTATACGGTACAAAACAATGAGGAAGATACTGAGAGGGAAGAATAAAAAATCCAACTCCTTTTGGTAAGCTGGATATTTGTAGCGGCAGATATCCAGCTTATTATTATGTTTAAATTTTATTTATTAAATCTATGGAGGGTTTTAAATGCAGAAAAATACAAAAGAAATGTTGATGAATCACTTTGGTATACAAGCTACAGCAATTGAGCTAGCTGAAAGGGCCTGTAAGGATATTTCAATAACCTTTGAAAAAATAGATAGCATAAGGGAATACAACCAGATAAAAGTGCTAAAGGCAATGCAGGAGGAGAGATTAAGCGATTCTCACTTTACAAACACAACAGGCTATGGCTACGGAGATGTAGGAAGAGATACACTTGAAAGAGTATATGCAAGAATTTTTAAGGCTGAAGATGCCCTTGTAAGACCTCAGATAGCATCTGGAACACATGCAATAGCCCTTGCTCTTGCAGGAAATTTAAGGCCAAATGATACTTTACTTGCAATAACAGGCAGACCTTATGATACTCTTTTACAGGTTATAGGTATTGAGGGAGAGAACATTGGCTCCTTAAGGGAATATGGAGTTAAATATAAACAGGTGGATTTAAAGGAAAATAACAAGATAGATATTGATAGAGTAGTTAAAGAGATAAAAGAAGACCCATCAATTAAAATGGTCGAAATTCAAAGATCTACAGGATACGGCTGGAGGCCGGCTCTTCTTATAAATGATATAAGAGAAGCCTGCAAAGCCATTAAGGCTGTTAGAGAAGATGTTATATGCTTTGTAGATAATTGCTACGGTGAATTTATTGATATAGAAGAGCCTATTGAAGCAGGAGCGGATTTAATAGCTGGTTCTCTTATAAAGAACATAGGTGGAGGTATAGCACCAACTGGAGGATATGTAGTTGGAAAGAGGGAATATGTTGAACAAGCTGGTTATAGGCTAACTTCCCCTGGACTTGGAAAAGAAGTTGGTTCAACCTTTGGCGTAGTAAGATTAATGTTCCAGGGACTTTTTATGGCTCCACATATTACAGGAGAAGCATTAAAATCCTCTATATTCTGTTCAAGGCTTATGGAACTAGCGGGATATGAGGTTTCACCAGGATTTAAAGACTCCAGAAGTGATATAATACAGGCAATAAAGTTCAATAATGCAGATGACCTAATTAATTTCTGTAAGGGAATACAAAAGGGTTCGCCTGTAGATTCCTTCCTTGAGTGCGAACCATGGGATATGCCAGGATATACTGATCAGGTTATTATGGCTGCAGGTGCATTTATTCAAGGTTCTTCAATTGAGTTAAGTGCAGATGCCCCAATTAGACCCCCTTATATAGCCTATATGCAGGGAGGACTTACATTTGAACATGCAAAGGCAGGTATACTAATGGGATTATCATATATATTGCGCAACAAATAATATTAAAAAGTTTAAATAATGGAGTAGAGGAGTACAATTATTTTTAAATAATAAAAGCACTATATACCAATCAAGGCATATGGTGCTTTTATTATGTCTTATATCTTTCTAAAAAGTCCTACAGCTTTTCCAAGAATGCTGCAATCTTCAACTATTATTGGTTCCATACTTGGATTTTCAGGCTGCAGACGTATATGATCCTTTTCTTTATAAAATGTTTTAACTGTAGCACTATCATCTATTAAAGCTACAACAATATCCCCGTTTTCTGCTGTTGGCTGTTGTTCTACAATTAAATAATCACCGTTCATTATACCGCATCCTGTCATACTTTCTCCCTTTACCTGAAGCATAAATAACTGGTTCTTTGAAGGGAAATAATCTACAGGAACAGGAAAATTATCCTCAACATTTTCAACTGCTAGAATAGGCTGTCCAGCAGCTACAGAGCCTATTATTGGAACATCAATTACTTCCTTAGTTGATGCAGAATCATCTAATATTTCAATAGCTCTAGGCTTTGTTGGGTCTCTTCTTATAATTCCTCTTTTTTCAAGTCTTTCAAGATGACCGTGTACTGTTGATGTTGATCTTAAACCAACTGCAACACATATTTCTCTAACAGAGGGTGGATATCCCTTTGTAGATATTTCAAGTTTTATAAAGTCCAATATTTCCTGCTGTTTGCTTGTAAGATCCGTGTTTGGCATATTACACACCCCTTATATTTTATCGAGTTAATTATATCATACTATTAAACCATATGCAAACTTGTGTTCGTTTTTTTGCCAAAATTATCAATAAAGGTGTTGACATTAGAACATACGTTCTGTATACTATAAATAGAACATATGTTCTGTGGGGGTGTAAATTATGAAAACAAAGAAAAATAGTAAAAAATTCAACCTATTTAGAGGACTCAAACCAGGAAGAGTTATTCTTGTAGCACTTCTTGTATGCATAAGACTTGTAATGTTCAACCATGGGAAAGCAGCGGAAAGCAATCCTAATCAACACATAACAGTTACTGTATATCCAGGAGATACCATATGGTCCCTAGCTGCCAAAAACAATCCCGATAATATAGACATAAGAAAGCTTGTTTATAACATAAGAGAAGAAAACAATTTAAAATCTGCAAACATATATCCTGGCCAACAGCTGAATATCCCGATTGATTAATATAGAACCTCAAGTTAGTCCTCCTAGCTTGAGGTTCTATTTTCCCAATATAAGGCGTACTAAAGAAAATAACAAGTCAATATTTCCTTTAATACGCCTAACCAATTGCTTTTACAGCAGTATTTGATATAATTTATAATATTGATAAGTAAGATGAAAAGGGATGATATAATGAATAAAGAGATAAAGTACTGTGAACTAGATCCTAATAAAGTGTGTGACAACTGCAACAAGTGCAACATCTGTGATCTCGACCCTAATAAGCTCTGTGACAGCTGTGGTAAATGCATAGATATGGAGGATTCTGATTACACAGAAATTAAGTTAGAGGGAGTAATAGAAGAGGGGCTTGATCCTGAAGATTATATTATAGAAGATCTCTCCCCCGAAGATCTTGAAAAATGGAAAGCCTACAAAAAAGAAGAAGATAACGAATGTCAATGGGAATATATCGAGGATATTCCTGAGTTAAAAGAAGAGTACGATAGAAAAATAGAAGAGATACTTATAGGAAATACGCATGATTGCGATGAGGAAGATGAATGTGGATGTCACCATGAGCATACTCATAATCATCACAATTGCAAACATTAAAATATTTAACAAAAATAGCCCTGGATGTAACAGTCCAAAGGGCTATTTTTAATTTTATCTATATCCTCATTAATTAATAGCTAAGATAAATCAAATAGTTTACATAATAATATTTATGTAAATTTATATTTATTGCTGGTTGTTAACTTATTAGATTATATATTTAAAAACATTGTTATAGGTTTTTAAACATACATAGTTTATAATTTAAAATATAGATTAATGAACACTAGCAGCCAAATTTATAGATTTGATAGAAAGGAGAATATAATGGGAAATATAGTGTTACTTTCTGGTGAACCTAGAGTTGGTAAAACCACGGCGCTGAAAAAAATTATTGAGATGATAGGAAAAGATAATTGTGTTGGTTTCTATACAGAGGAAATTTGTGATGAATTTAATAGAATTGGTTTTGACTGTGTTAGTTTAGATGGCAAAAGGAGAAGAATAGCAGATATAAATTTTAATTGCGATACTAGAATAGGTAGGTATGGGGTAGATATAGATGCATTTGAGGATTTTGCAATGCAAATTATTAATCATTCAAATAGCTCAAATAAAATTATTATTATTGATGAGATAGGCCCAATGCAGGTGTTATCACTAAAATTCAAGCAAATAATTAATAGTATTTTAACAGGCTCCAATTATGTTATAGGAACAATTTTTTATAAGAATCATCCTGATATAGATGAAATAAAAAGAACTCCTGGAATTAAAATTTATACCATAACAAAAGAGAATAGAGATACTGTAGCGGAAGACGTTTTTCATAAAATACAAGGCTTAATTTAGTTAGCTATGTATAATTCTTCATCTAGATATTATATAATAATTTATGTAAAGGTTAATTATGGATTACATTGTATATAAAGGGAGGAATGTAGGTGTTTGAGTTCAAGGATTTTGATTACTTAACTGATGGCGAGATTGATTTAAAGATTGAAGAAAAGACACCAGCCGATGAAGAAAAAGGCTTTGTACCTGAATATGACTATAAAATCACTCTACATAATTCAAATGAAAGCATAGGTGCCATTGATATTCGAATCGGACACAATGAAAATACATACTACGGAGGAAATATCGGTTATAGTATCGAAGCATCTTATAGAGGAAATAATTACGCTTCAAAGGCTTGTAAAATTATCAAGGATGTAGCTATTGCACATGGAATGAATAGACTTATAATATCATGCAATCCAGATAACTACCCATCTCGAAAAACTTGTGAGAAAGCAGGTTTCAAACTTAAAGAGATTGCAGATTTGCCATCATATCATGAGTTGTACCAGGTAGGGAAGCGACAAATGTGCATATATGAATGGATTTTAGAATAGTCATTGCTTTACTTTATTTTAAATACGAATTAAGGGAACTTTTTACGAGTTCCCTTAAAAAATGCTACACTTATAAAGTCTTATTCATTTTCGCCAGATAGCGGATTTGATTTCACTGCCTCTCTTAAGATCTCCTCATCTATATGGGTATAAATTTGAGTTGTTGCAACGCTTTCGTGTCCAAGTATTTGCTGCAGAGTTCTTATGTCAACCTTGCCATATTTATACATAAGAGTTGCAGCGGTATGCCTCAGCTTATGGGGAGTATACTTGTTATCATATAGACCAGCATTTTTTATGTATTTTTTAACTAATTTCTCTATGGTCCTTTTATCGATTCGTTTCTTCCTTTCGCTTAAAAACAATGCATCCTTATCTGCCACACCTTCCTTAGGTCTTATAGCAAGATAAGCATTAATAGCTTTAATACATGCTGCATTAAGGTATATGGTCCTTTCTTTGTTTCCTTTACCAATAACGGTTAAAATATCCCCTTTGATTTTATTTATATTAATACTTACAAGCTCAGACAATCTAAAGCCACAATTTAAAAACAATACAATGATAGCATAATCCCTTTCCTTATTTCTGCCATCAATAGATGCAAGAAGAGTCTTGCTTTGATCTAAAGTCAAATAGACTGGCTGCCTTTTGCTTATTTTGGGTGTCTCAAGTTCCCTGGCAGGATTCTCCTTTATTACCTTAACCTTTGTTTCTAGATAATTATAAAAGGATTTTATAGCAGCGGTTTTTCTAGCCCTTGCATAACTGCTGTTTTGTCTATCAATAGATGCATAGTTAATAAAGGAGTAGAGATCTCCAAGTCTTATTTTTTTGATAAATTCTTCATCCACATCGGAAATGTCAATTTCTTCAACATTTTGTTTTGATTTAGTTTTTATTTTTTTTGCAAACTTTAAAAATAAACGCAAATCAATTTTGTAGCCATCAACTGTATTTAATGATTTCCCTTTAACAGTACAAAGATATCCAAGAAATTCATTTAGTATTGGAGGTAAATTCTCATCAAATATCTTATATAGCTCCATAACCAGCTCCCCTTTCGTTCAAATACGTAACATTCTAATAAATACAAATTTAGCGAAATGTTTTCTCTCTCCTCCAAGGGGTATTAGAGCCCCTTTTTTGCATTTTTAGGTGTAATACTACCTTTATTCTTATTAACGGCCTTCCTATCGCCTTTAGAACGCTTCCTATTGTTCTTAAGCAAATCTCCATAAAATATTAAGCAAATAAAACAAAATAACAAAATACAAAGAACAAAGAAAAATATTCTTATGATCATAGGTTTTCCCCCTGTATAGCTTATTTTTAAATCGACGCCTCCTGGACGATTATAAATGCCCTCCAAATATATCCTATGTAATTTAATCCATTTTCAAAGCTCCAATGTACATAGCTTGTACATAAATGAGCTTTATTATATTTTACCATAAATTTATGTTATAAAAAGGTATTTTGCATATAAGGCGTATTAAAGAAAATAACAAGTCAAAGATTTTGAGGATATTTTGCGTCAGACGAGAAAATGAAAGCTCAAGCTAGTTGGACTAACTTGAGCTTTCTATATATGTTGCATTAAAATTCTTTACATTCCGCCTTTTC
>DAMCZI010000058.1:0-22575 GCA_032095175.1 Clostridiaceae bacterium | reverse complement strand
CCTCGTCTGACGCAAAATATCCTCAAAATCTTTGACTTGTTATTTTCTTTAATACACCTAAATATATTGTAACTTTGTGGGTAATGCTGGTAACAGATGTAGTACATAAATTATATCAGGGGAGTAAATCAAGTTTTGTGTAAATATAAATAGTATTTTTGGGTATGATTATGGTTATAAAATTGGAGGAAAATGGAAATGATTAAAGAATATAATCAATATTAAGTTATATTTTTGGAGGGCTATTATGGACAAGATAAATAATTCATACCATGTAAGAATAAAAAAAACAATAAAGTCAGTAATCCTTATTGTTTTGATACTTTTGTTTATTTTTGTTGTATGGAATTTTAAAGGTATGTACAAGCCTAATGCAAAATCACCATCAAAGGAAGATAAAAAAATATCCTTGGTTTTCCCAGAACTGTACTCTGTAAATGAAGAAAATATATATTATATAAGTCTTGCAGATAATTGTATATATGGGTTAAATATTGACAATGGTACCAAACAATTGATAAGCGGAAATAGAGCTAATGAAATTGGTCTCATATATGATAATGGGTGGATATACTATATAAGCCTTGAAGATTTTTCTTTTAACAGAGTTAATGTAGACAGCAAAAAAGTAGAAGGGATATCAGAAAATCTACTCTGTTCAAGTGAGAATTTTTTGGAGTACAATGATTCTCTATATTACTTTGATGATTCTTTAAATTTACATATGGTATATCAGGATGGAAGTTCAAGTACTGTTAATGATGAACTTAAGGTTGATTTTATATCTGGAGTTAAAAGATACACTAAGCTGTCAGAGCAATGGATATATACCTGGGATATGTTTTCAATATATAGAGCAAGCATAGAGGGGGGGAAATGGGAAAAGGTAATGGATAACATATATCCTTTATATGAGGTTTATGGTGACTATATATATTATATAGATAATAACGATTTAAAATTATATAAGACAAATCTAAGAACAATGAAAAAGGAAATGCTTTGCAGCCATTATGTAATACAGCAGGGAGCAGATTTTGATGGGGGAAATATGGCAATAGATGGGGATAATCTATACCATACTGCATTTTTAGAAAATGGAAAAGCAAAGATATATAAAATAAATTTAAAAAATGGTACTGAAAGCATTGTAGCTGACATGGCTTTATATTTCACAATACATGATGGGTCCTTATACTATATGGATGATTTTGATTCAGGAAAGCTTTATAAGAAAAAGCTAAAAAATTCATATGAGAGTGTGTTAACATCAGGAGGCTTTATGCCATATATTGATGTTAAGGATGGAATCCTTTTATATGCATCAAAATCAGTTGACATTGATGATCCTGAAGATGGAAGAATGTTTGCAATAAATATGGATAAAAAAATACAGTTTGAACTTAAATAATTTGTTGGGGGTGTATTAATGCCATTCAATGTGATGGATGGAAAGGAAAAACATATTGGTATCATTAAGGATTCCTTCCCAGGACACCTGTTTCCAGTATATTTCAATGTATTTTTGGTTGCTATTACAGATTACGATATTAATGATATCTCCTTTAATTTAGAAAAGATAATGGATTTTGTTGCTGGAACATATGATTGTAAAAGCATTTTTGGAAAAATAAATGAGGATAAATTAAAGGAAAAGCTTATATCAAAGTTTGGTACAGAAATATATGAGGATACAGAGGATGGTTATAATACTCTATTAAAGATTGCGTTTCTAAAGAATCTATACCACTGTGATATTAAAAAATTCTATGATTATGATAGTATAAAGGATGATATAAAGGGTTACTTGCTTTTAGATATTGATAAGGCTAGATTTACAGGAAATAACATAATGATTGATGATAATATTGATTATATTAATTTTGATGAAGTTTATGATACTAAACCTATTTTCGGAAGAATAGTAAATCATCCTGTATTATACAGCAGCAGTGAATGCGTAGAAAAATGGGTATTATATGGAGAAGAAATGACGGGAACTGTAAATAGAAATCATGCACATATGACACGCATTGATATAGTGTCAGGTAATTTTAATAAAATAATTGAATTTCCAATGCCCATACTAGCTAAAAAGGGTGACAGTATACAGATGTACCTTGTTAATAGGGAAGTAAGAAAGATATTCTGTAATGGAATGGCATATATCTACTAAATATATGAAGGTCTTGAAATTTCATGAATTTCAAGACCTTTTATATTCCAAATGATGTTAACAAACTATTAAGTTAGGGACAAGGTACTTTCATAATATCTCTTGATTTAGTAATATATAATTATGGATTTATTATTTTTTTTAAAAAGGGGGAATTTATATGGGTAAAATAAAGGTGTTTACCGATAGCACAAATGATCTCTCCCCAGAACTTATAAAAGAGAATGGAATAGAAGTAATACCACTTTATGTAGGATTCGAAAATGGGGAAACATACAGAGATGGGGTTGATGTAACTCCGAAGGAAATGTATGAACTTGTTAAAAAGTTTGGAAAACTGCCTAAATCAGCTTCTCCATCACCAAAGGCATTCTATGATGCTTTCAAGCCTTACATTGATGAGGGAAAGGATATAATCTATGTTGGAATATCCTCAGGACTATCGGCAACAGTACAGAATGCAATGATTGCGGCACAAGAGTTTCCGAAAGGAAGGGTAGAGGTAGTTGACTCAATGAACTTGTCTTCTGGTGTAGGCCTTCTGGTATTAAAGGCTGTAGATTATGCAAATGAAGGACTTTCTGTTCAAGAAGCAGCAGAAAAAGTGAGAGAAAAGGTTCCCAAGGTTAGAACAGAGTTTGTAATCGATACACTTGATTACCTTTATATGGGGGGAAGATGTTCTGCTTTGCAGAGCTTTATGAGTGGAATATTTAAGATAAAGCCAATAGTGAAGGTTGTAGATGGCAAAATGATACTTGGAGAAAAGCCAAGAGGCAAAATTGAAAAAGGAATAGATATAATGATTGGTCATGCTGTAAAGAATAAGGATAATATGGAGCTTGATAGAATAATGGTAACCCATTCCCTTGGCTGCACAATGAATGAGTATATTAGAGATGAGGTTATGAAAAAAATAGGACCGCAAAATACATACATAACCGACGCAGGATGTGTAATATCAAGTCACTGCGGCCCAGGAACTGTAGGAATATTGTATATAGAGAAGTAGTTAAAATACATGTTGATGTGCTATTTGCATTAACATGTATTTTTATATTTAAGCCAACTTATAGGTGATTTAGTTAGGTGACAGGCTCTTGAGTTATGAGTTATTTAAGAAAGACTATATTCAACTACTTACCTTACATAAATAACTCATAACTCAAGTGTCTGTTACCTCCCCCCCAACCTTCCCATCTTTTTTATATCCTCCAAAAACCTTGTAGAATTATAATACATAAAGTAAAATAATAATATCATCGAATATTATAATAGAAGATATTATTTATGTTTTATATATTTTGGGGGTGAACCATATGGCTGACATCATGGGTGTTGAATTAAGAAAAATAAAAATTGGCGTTGGAATTGATCATGAAAGTCTATCAGCAAAAATTTATATAGATGAGAAAAAGGCAGGAGAAATACTAAACGATGGCTGGTGTGATGAACTATATATTGAATTTGTAAATGCAAGCATGGAGAAGAAATTTAATGATTTGCTTAATAAATACTATAGGAAGAAAGGCATAGAATCGGACAAGATAAATCAATTTATAGATGATATGTTATACTTAAATGGATACTATAAAGGTGTGAAGAATCCTTTGCTTAATAATGGTTATCAGCTTACATTGAGCTTGAAATAACATGAAAGGTGGACGAATATGTATAAGAAAATTATTTTAGCTATACTCATAGTTACAGTTATCGCTGTATCAGGCTGCTCTCAGAAGAAAAAGCCACAGGAAAATAAACCACAGGAAGGCAGCAAGCAGGAAGAAAATATCCAAGATAAGACACCCGGCATTGGAGGTATACATATTGGAGATTCAAAGGATAAAGTAGTTGAGATTCTTGGAACCGATTATAAAGAAACTGTTCAAGAGGAAAGCGGTTACTTTGGTGAACCCTATATATTAATGGAATATAAAGACAAGGCTCAGGTTGTAGTTGGAAGAGACAGTAAAAAGGTGTTTGAAATGGTATCCTATACACCTGATCTAGCAACAAACATTGGAGTAAAGGTTGGAGACACAGCAAAGGATGCATTAGAGAAATATCGCTCAAAGTATGAAGAAACTCAAAGTATTCATACAGGTGGTAAATTAACAGGATGGTTTAATGTTGAAAATGGTGCGATAATGATACTTGATTTTAATAAGAATGATGAAATGTTAATAAATGAAAATGTGACATCAGAATCAAAGATAGAGATGATAAAGTTGACTCATTCAAACTTTGTTGATTAACAGTTATAGCCATTGTTGTTCTAGCGTTTATATTAGGCAAATCATAATGATTTATAATGAAATAAATATAATATCTAAACTAAAGTCCACTATATACTAATATAGCGGACTTTAATCATTTTCAACTATTTTTTATAGCTATCCTGAATACCATATGACTTGGTTTGAGAATCAAGAAATAAGGGAAGCCTTGGAGGTATAAATGTAAAAAGAATGAATGCAGCAGCATTAATAACCAAAAGAATTATACCAATGTAAGTAGAAGTTTTGGACAGGCTTTTCATGGTTAATATTTTATAGCATATAATCTGACATGTAATGCAGCCAACTATGTATAAGGATATATCTATGAAAAGAATTGAATGTCTGGTATATGCTGTGTATAAGTAGAAGAAAACCACAATTATTAATTCAAGACATAAAAGGCCCAATGCCTTTGCTAGAAAATAATTATTAGCATAATTTTTTATGAAAGGATATTCTATAATGGAGAAAATTAAAAGTGAGGTAAATCCAAGCTTTAAATGCTCCCAAATACTTTCGTTTACAGGCGTAAAAATTCCAACAAATATGGAATAATTAGACCACTCAAATGCGAAATGAAGAAGAGATCCAACGATTATCATGAAAAATGTCCCAAATATTTGCCAATTTAAAATAATCTTACTTGGACTTAAATTCATGATTTTACCTCCCATGCTTATTTAGAATAAATCTACAATATATTTATATGTTAAATCATAACATTTATATGATTTAACATTCTATAGGGCAAAAATAATGATTTATTTCATGTAACAAAATACATCATATACATTTACAATATCTATGAAAACCTTCTAATAGAAGACTTTCCTGCATATTATAAAATATGATAGGGAGGGGATAGGATGAAGAGGAGGTTTTTTTTAATATTTACAATTATATTCATGTGCACACTGGTTATAATAGGTGGGGCAATTACATTTGTAAAAAGTGACAGTGTATTAAAAGAGGATAAACAGGCAACAGCTATCAAGTCGCCAAAGGACTTGAGTTTATTAATAGATATAACTGAAAACAAACTATATGTAATAAGCAAAGGTGTCATTATAAAAACCTACCCTGTAGCATCAGGAAAATATAATACCCCATCCCCTATAGGAGACTGGATTGTGACATCTAAGGGAAACTGGGGAGATGGATTTGGGGGACGCTGGATGGGATTAAATGTGCCTTGGGCTACATTAGTTGTGGAGCACAAAGAAAAATAGTAACTATCTGCTGCTGATAAAGCTTCCTATGGGGAGGCTTTTTTATTTGGAATGCACCAAAGATCAAGAGAAAACAATAGGGTTATTTATATAGGAGTGATAGATAAATGGATGATCATATGATAGAAAGAATAATGGACGAAATAAAGCAATATATATATTGTGCTAACTTGGCAGTAAAGGAAAAAGGAACAGACATAAAAGAAACAGCAGATTGGAAAGCTGCAAAGATATTGGTTCGAGCTTATAACAAAATGGTTAAACTATATTATTTAAAAGAACATGCGGATATGTATGTTACAACAGTAAGCAAAGTGTACAAGTCAATGCAATTGGAAGTACAATTTGGTTCAAGTAAGCCTTAAATAGGAGGGGAGGGGAATGTATCTATATTCAAGTGATCGGATGGAAATGTAGAATATGGTGTACATAGAGATAAGCAAGATGTGGAAAGTAAAATATAAATAAAAACGAAGATAATGCGAAAAATTATAGATGTAATTATGAGGGATATGGGGATTCTTATTACATATTTATAATAGTAGCTGTCTTATTATAAGGCTGAATGATCTGATTCAGAAATTAAAGTTCTTTCTGTAGAAGAAGAACCACACGCACAGATTAGTCTCTTAACATTATATGTACATGTATAGGAACATGAAATATAGATTGTTCTACCATCAGTACCTTTTATCGGATGTTGATGAGTAAGTGTTCTTTCTTCTTGATATTCATAACCAGTATCATAATATCGGTGTCTAGAATCTTCATAATATGAACATGGAGATCCATATAATATAACTGTTTCTTCTATAACTATTTCTTCATCATTTGATTTTGCTTGAGCTATAGGTAAGTTTAGAGAAAACAAACTAGCTAGTAGTGAAATACATAATATACATGATAAGATTTTCTTCATAAATTAACCTCCTTATTTTATCCCTCATAATTACTTATAAAAGCTACTATGTATTAAATATAACATAATATACATATGATGTAAAGGTTACAAATATAAGCAAAATAATCTAATTATTGATAAAAATGAATTGATGTGGTAATATTATTAACGAGATTACTATCAAATGGGGGGAGTATGATGAGAAAAAAATATATATTCTTAATTATGGCTATAGGATTTTTAATGGTTGGATCTTATTACTTTTTTTATAAAAATGCTAGATGCAATAGTAATTCAATTAGTAATATTATTACTGAATTATCATCAAACAAATATAAAGGGAGATTAGTTGGTACTCAAGAAAATAATAGTTCAATGATTTTTATTGAAAAAATATTTGAAGAAAAAAAATTAGATTATTATAAAGGTAACAGCTATTTTATACCATACAATCAAAAAATTAGTAAGCCAGAAAAGCAGAAGCATGTTTTAAAAATATCAAATGCAAAGGGTGAAATAAAAGATTTAGTATATGGAAAAGATTATATTGAATCAGGGCTTATAAAGAATATAAAGATAGAAGGCTATACTACTTTTAATAAAAATGATTCTAATTTGAAGGATAAAATAATTGTTACAGATGATATAACTAATATTAAAGACGTTTCTGGTAATGTAAAAGGTATTTTTGTTAAAGAGAATAGATTTAAAAAACAGCTATCATTTGCTTCAAACAGTATTATACCTACAATTAGAATTAATAAAGAAACATATGAGTTTTTAAAATTAAATGAAGGAGCCTATGCTAGGTATAGTTCAAATATTCCTGAGGAAGAGTATACTGTTTACAATGTAGTAGGTAAATATGGAAAAGGGGAAAGGAAAAAGGCAATAGTATTATCTGCTCATTTTGATCATGTAGGATATATTGATGAGGATATTTATTCTGGAGCTATTGATAATGCATCTGGCATAGCTTTAATGATTAATTTAGGAGAAAAAATAATATCTAAAATTGATTTAAACAAAGTAGATTATGATATAATTCTATGTGCATTTAATGGAGAAGAAACTGATTTACAGGGAAGCAAGGCTCTAATTGATATTTTAAGAAGAGATTATAATAATATTTTTAATTTAAATATAGATTGCATTGGTGTTAAAAATGGAGGAAATATTGTTCTTTCTACAGAAAAAGATAAATATCCATGCATAGTTGACACTTTTGCTGATAACTTAAGCGCACATAATTATTCATATAATATTACAGGACTTAACTATATTAGTGATCATATTACATTTTTAGAAAGAGGCATTCCTTCAATATGTATCAGTCAGAAGAATCTTGAGAAAATACACTCAATTGATGATAATATTTCAATGATTGATAATAGTTATTTAGAAATACTTAGCGAAGTATTATGTGATGTTATTTTAAAAAATGATATTACATTGCTCGATGAACATACACACAAACATTTTGAAAATAAAACAGCATTAGATACAGCTAATAATAAGTTGATACATGATACAATTTCTAAAGAAAAAGAAGGTATTAGTTTTCAACAATATAAAGTAATTGAAGTAGATTCAAGAAAATTTGTAATTGCAAGAGATTTTGTAGAGTTTAAAAATGTAAATGAGATAAATAAATTTTATAAAAATATTAAAATACCACTATTAATTGATGAATACAAATTTGAATCTGGTACAATTTTTGCTAATGATTATTCTTCCATATCTGATGAAGAATTTTGTAAAGCTCAACTAGGCAAAACGTATGTTCTGCATCGTTCAGAGAATAATATAAATAATATTTCTTTGAGATATAGAAAAACTATTAATGGAAAAAATGAAGTATTACAAATTAATGTATGTAAAAAAGATGATGATTATTTAGGAATAGAAAGTCAGAATGATTCTTACTTTCTATTCAAAGAAATAAATGGAGAAAAGAATAAGTATATTTTAAAAATTGATCCTAAATCCTCTCAAATACTAAACATCCAATTTGATATAAATAAATCTAAAACAACGTATTGTGTTTATCTATCTAAAGAATATGATCAAATAATTGAAAATGACGGTAAAAAAATTAAAGGATTTATACCAAATTGGCCTAGTAATTCTATTGAGAAAAGTGTTAAATACATAGAGGACATTAATATAGAAAAAATTCTATCTAATCTTCTGAAAGATTAAGAAGATAATAAAGGGGTTCTGTTAGGACTCCCTTTATTTTTTTATGTCTCTATTGAATGAAGTATTTAGTAATAAAGTAATATTAATAGTAATAAGTAATTGCGAAACTCACCTTCTAGAGAAGGAATAAAAAGGTAAAACTGTAATCTTGCAATTATAACTCCAACAAAAGGATTACCCATCAGCAGATAAACCTAAAAAAGGGTGCAAGAAATAGACCATAGGCTTAAGAATGTTAAGGCGGCTATGAAAACTATGCAATAAGCGGTTTTAGACTTCTTATGAATTGGTGTTGGTGTATTTTATCAGCAAGGATAACAGTGAGTAACTGAGTAATACCAGCAAGTAAGAGATCGGCATGCAGCGTTTTTGCATTCTGAGACTTGCGGTTAGCTACACACAAATTTTCTTTAAAGTGATTTATGGATTGTTCTACAACAGAACGGATTTTGTAAGTTTCATCCCAGTATTCTGTACCACGAAGAGTGCCAGGATAAGCACGTAAGTCTTTCTCAGGATAAATATAGAACATTCTGCCACATGAAGAATCTGTACAGGGCGATTCACATAAGCAATTACGTTTACGATTGACCCATTTGACTTTTGGGCAAACAAACTTGTATCGGATTAATCCATTCTTGCTCTTTGAGGTACCTTCAGACTTCATTGGAAGCGAATGATCCCTTGGACAACAAGGGATGCCATCATCATTGATGGGGCAATCTGAGCTTGTTATCCTTGACCTCTGGTTGAGAGGAATGAAAGCTTCATTAAACTTCAAGTCCTTAAGGAGTGATTTGTAAATAGATGAACTGTCAAAAGCAGTATCACCGATAAAGGTTTTTGGTTGAATCAGAAGATGCTTTTGAAAAAAGTCTTCTAATACAGGTATAAGAGCTTTTGCATCATGAAGGGATTTGTCTTCATCTGGAGAATCGGTTTTCTTATCAATGACGATATCCGGATGAGCATTCAGGAAATCTTTGTTGTAGAAAGTGATATCTCTAACGATATCGAGTTCATTTGTAATGATACCAAACTTAAAGACATAACAAAAGTGACCATTGATATAAAGCTGCTTGATTTCAGGATTGGACGAAGCATGGGAAGGCATGGAACTGTAGGCTGTTTTATATGGATCATAAGAATCATCCAATTGATGGGCCTTCTTGAAGGCTTTCAGTTGTTTGATAATCTGATTGGCATACTTGGGATTGTTTTCAGTGACAAAGGCTTCAATACCCGAGGTATCGAAGATGGTCATAGCTGCCTTTTGTTTATCGATCAGTTGGCATATTGGTTCTGTGAGATCAACAAGATGATCAAAGAATGATTGTAAGTCCAAAAGAAAATCCTGTTTGAATCGAGTAAGTCTAGAAGCATCAGGGATACGTCTGAAACCGCAAAAATCCCGAAGCTCCTTTGAAAATGATAGAAAAGTAAGTAAAAGGGTATCAGAAGTAATAGAGAAAATTCGCTGAAGCAAGAGAGCCCAAAGCATAGAAGAAAGATAAAAATCTCTAGGTCTACCAGTGGATGCATAGTAATGAGTGTAAAAAGAGTGGGGAATCAAATCGTCAAGATTAAGATTTGATTCCAGAAGTAAAAGAAAATGATGTTTATCGTTTTCGAAAAAATTTGTACAGTCAGAAAAAATCTCTGCCATAGAAAGCTGTTTTTGTGATATCATAGTCATATAACTCCTTTCGAATTTTGGTGGATTTGTTTCTTGATAACTCAATTTTACCATAATTCGGTGAGGAGTTATATTTTTTTATATCAAATAAAATCCTGCAATATTGCGGCTTGTGGCGTTTCGCAAACGCCTAAAGGTTCATTCTTTATGAAAGGTGTAACTAAAGATGAATCAGGAAACGAGAGTGATACATCTGCCAATGCACCATTTGCTGAATACAAAATAGACCATACCCCTCCAAATAAACCAATGAATCTTAAGGTTATTCCATCTATGGGTTATATTACTCTTGAATGGGTTCAGGGTTTAGAGGTTGATTTAGTAGCTTATAGAATATATAAAGCTGTTAACGAAGCAGGGCCATATACATTGGCAGAGGACAACTTAACTTCTATTCAATATAGGGATAGAGATGTTAATAAAGATGTAGTTTACTATTACAAAGTAACAGCCATAGATATAGCAGGTAATGAAAGTGAACAAAGTGATGTTGTATTTTCAAAAATGTTACCAGATAATGAGGTACCAAGAGTAATAAGTATAAATCCAGCTATAAACACTATATTGCCATCAAATCCCAAAATCAGTGTTCTTGCAGCAGACAATTATAAGTTAGCAAGTGTTGCTTTAGAATAACAGATTGAAGCGGATAAATGGAATACCATTGAAAATAAAGAATTGGATGTGGTTAGTGAGGTAGTATATTTTAATTGGAATACATCAAGCTTGCAAAATGGTAGATATAAGGTGAGAGCAATAGCAGTTGAAAATGGACATGATATCTTTGGGTATCATGTATATCGTAGAAGTATACAGGATACCTCCTGGCAATTAATAAAAGAAACAACTGAGACATCATATACATATGGTCCAATAAATCCATACAATACTTATGCCTATAAGGTTGAAGCTTTTGATAGTTATGGAAATGCTAGTATGAGTTCAGAGGCACAGTCGATACCAGAACCAAATGATGTATATAATCCTATAGCAGATGCTGGCGGTGATCAAACTGGGATAATTGGAATGGAGATAGCTTTTGATGGTACTCAATCAAAGGATAATGACCGCATAGCAGGCTATACATGGAATTTTGGTGATGGAAGCACAGCTAATATTGCACAGCCGAACCACATATATACTCAAGAAGGTACTTATATAATAACACTTACAGTAACAGATACTGCAGGAAACAGATCTGTAGATACAGTAAAGATTGTTGTATATCCACAGCAAACTGTTGGTACATTAGCAGTTCGTGTAATTGATGATGAAACAGGAGAGACAATAGCTAATGCAGATGTTTATGCTAATTTTATGGATGATAGAAATCCACATTTTGTGACCAATGAAAGTGGTTTGGCATATGTAATATCACATGAAGGCAGATACAATATATCAGCATATAAGAATGGATACATGCCTTCACAAGTAAATGTGGAAATTATTAAGAATCAAAAAAGTGATATAACTATTAGACTGAAGAAGGGGCAGTTAGTAGTAGGGGATATTAAGGTTAGACGAATGCCCATAGACGAAATTATTAATGAGGGAATAGATGTAACAGCACCTGAAAATCAATTTATGTACAATTTTGAGGTGCATCTTGCATTTAATAAGGAATCACTACTACCAGTTTATATTGTAGCTAATGGACATGGCACTATATATATGGGCGGTGGTGTAGGAGGTAGTTCTTGGAGAGCATATCTGCAGGCTATTTCACACCAGAACCATCCGGAAGTACCACCTACAATTGCATTTTTAATAATTCCAGGTCAAACTAGTTGGTTAAAGGAGTTATTTGAAGTAGGACTTGTACTGCAGAATATGGCGGAACCTCAATTTGCAATAACTAATTCAAAGGCGACATTAAATCTTCCAGATGGACTAACTTTGGCCCCAACAAGAGAAAAACAGAGTTTAACTGTAGATATTGGTTCGATTGCAGGTGGAGAAAGTCGAGAGGTTAAGTGGATAATACGAGGTGACAAAAAAGGTGAATATAATCTGGAAGCAGATTTTAGTGGAACATTAATGCCCTTTAATGCACCAATTCAAACAAGCTTTATTACAAAAGATCCTGTAAAGGTATGGGGCAGTGATGCCCTGCATCTATATGTTGAAGCAGAGGATTGGGCATTTGTTGGGGAAGATTATTATGTATATATTGGATTGAAGAATGTTTCAGATGCTCCTATATATAATGCAACACTCAATGTGGCAGGTGCTAGTGGAAAAAACTATACCATAGATGTGGAAAACTCTAATATACCGTTGACATTATCAGATGGTGATAGTTTGCAAATATCTGTGCTTATGCCTGGACAAACAATTTGGGTTGATTATTGCACAAAACCTAACTTTGAGGGTAAACAAGGAGATTCATATAGACTTGATTTATCAAAATCCTTTGCTATAAATTTATTTGGTGGTGAACTGGAGATACCCATAACATTTATATCTATACCAAGTGTACGTAAACAGTATCATCAAAAAGTAATTGATTTGTCATATTGGGCAGATCCGGTTGATACTGCAACTGGTGCCCAGGTGATAAATAAATCATTATTAAATGTTAACGGATTGCATCAGTTATCCTTTGGTATATCCTATAACTCCAGATTACTTGATGAAAGTTGCGTAGGAAAAGGATGGAACTATAATTTTGATATACACCTTGAGAAGGTATCAGATAGTAATGTTAAGGTTTTCTGGGCAGCAAGTTACTTTAATAAATATTACAAGGATTCAGAGAATCATTTTAGACCTGTTGATATGTCCACAAGATTGGATAGCATGGTAAAAAATGAAGATGGAAGTTATACACTAACTAGAGGAGATAAGAGTATATATCAATTTGATGCATTAGGACATATTATAAGTATAACAAATAGAAATGGGCAACAAATAGTATTTGAACATAACGAAGATGGAAAGCTTGTAGTTATTAAGGAATTAGCAACTGAACAGACAATTAATATCAGTTATAACACTCAAGGGTTAATTGAAAGTGTAACTGATAAACTTGGCAGAAGTGTTGAACTATCATATAATGATAAAAATTATCTTATTGCAATAAAAGATGGGAATGGAAAAATTACAAGTTATACTTACGATAATGAGGGGCATGTATTAACAGGTACAAGTGCAGATGGAACTTTGATAATATCAAACACCTATGATTCATTAGGTCGTGTATTAACGCAGGATGATGGAGTACAAGGAAATGGACTTACTATATTTGAATATGATGAAATAACACAGCCAGATAGGATATTTACCAAAATAACTGATAGAAATGGCAATAAAAGAGTGAATGTCCACAATAGGAAAAACCAGCTTATTCAGGTGATAGATGAGTTAGGTAATGTAACAGATTTTGAATATAGCACATGTGGAAAAATTTTAAAGAAAATAGATGCAGAGAGAAATATAGAAGTACATGAATATGATGAAAGAGGTAATCTAATCGCATCAACTGATAAAGAAGGTATGAAAACAATAATGACCTATGACAGCAATGACAATCTTCTTTCAGTTGAAAACACCAAAGGTTATAAGGTGATATATACCTATGATGAGAATAACAATGTATTAAGCAGTATAGATCAACTTGGAAATGAAATAAGATATACCTATAATAAAGATGGACAACCCCTAACTAAAATAGTTGAAGGGATAGGAACGGTAACGTTTACTTATGGGAAAGGTAAACTAAAGAGTATGACAGACCCGGAAGGAAATACTGTTTTATATGAGTATGATCTAGCAGGTCGCCTTGTAAGTACTGTAGATGGAGAGGAAAATAAGACAACATATGTTTATGATGAGGTAGACAATTTAACAAGTATTATAGATCCTTTTGGGAACTCAGTAAGTTATAACTATGACAGTAATCATAATAAAATATCAGAGAAGGACAAAAATAGTAATGTTACAATATATAAGTATAATGGAAATGGAAAGCTTATGGAGAAAGCCGATGCTCTTGGCAATATAACAGAATATATATATGATGGTGAAGGTAGGATTATAAATGTCAAGGATGCAGAGGGAAATTTGTCTATTGTAGAATATGATGCAACTGGAAGGGTAATTAAATCAACAAATGCAGAAGGAAGCAGTATAAGTTATACATATGATAAGATAGGTAATGTGCTTACAAAAACTGAATCTGGTAAGGGAACTATAAAGTATAGTTATTATAAAAATGGAAAGCTTAAAACAATCACAGATGCATCAGAGAATACAACAACCTATATATATGATTCATTATGGAGACTTGTTGAGGTAACAAATGCTGCAGGAAAATCAACAAAATATGAATATGATGAAGCAAATAGACTAATAGATGAAACAGACCCATTAGGAAATAGAGTAAGCTATACCTACGATGTTCTTGGAAATAAGACATCACGAATAGATGCAAAGGGTAATACAACAAAGTACAACTATAATGGCAGTGGAAAGCTTGCAGAGATAATAGATGCATTAGGAAATAGGACACGCTATGAATACGACAGGGAAGGCCGTGTTGTAAAGACAATAGATGCAAGAGATAATGCAACAACTTTTATATATGATGCATTAGGCAGAGTAAAGGAGATAAGAGATACATTAGGGCATACTGTTACAATGGAATATGATGCAGTTGGGAATCTCATAATCAAAAGGGATGTAATGAATAAAGCAATAATGACAGCAACTTATGATGCAACGGGAAACCCATTGACAACAAAGGATGCCCTAGGTAATGTAATAACAAACTACTATGATAAGCTTGGAAGATTAGTGGAAATAGTAGATGCACTAAATAGAAGTACGAAGTATAATTATGATAAAGCAAATCGTTTAATATGTGTAACCGATGCACTAGAAGGACAGAGCAAACAGAGATTTGATGAAAATGGTAATTTACAGGCTTTAATTGATGCAAATAATAATGAATCAGTATTTAATTATGATGAGGCAGGAAGGCTAATATCTGAGATTACAGCTATAGACAGCATGAAGACATATGGATATAACTCTCTAAATCTACTATCAGAATCCAAAAACGGCAGAGAGCAAACAACCACCTATGAATATGACGATGCTGGAAGACTCAAAAGCTTTACAGATAATGAGGGAAATGTAAGCTACACTTATGATGCAAATGGCAATATATTAACAGTAACGGATGCTGAAGGAACCATAATCAGGGAATATGATGCATTAAACAGAGTGATAAAATATACAGATGCAAAAGGAAATACAATAAGATATGTATATGATGAAGTTGGCAATCTTGTAAAGCTAACATATCCAGATGGTAAGGAAGTCAGTTATGAATATAACGCAGTTAACCAATTGGTAAAGGTTAAGGATTGGACAAACAGAATAACAAGCTATGAATATGACGTAGACGGGCGACTTATTAAAGCAACAAGGCCAAATGGAACGGTACTTACAGCAGTATATGATGATGCTGGGCGTGTTACACAATATAAGGATGTGGACAGAAATGGAAAAGTAATAAACCAGTATGACTACAACTATGACAGCGTAGGAAATGTAATAGCAGAACAATCCTCATACAAGGGAAAGAATCCAAATGTAAAGGATACAGAGTTAATCTATGATAAAGGTAATAGACTAATATCATACAATGGCCAGAATGTAGAATATGATGAAGATGGAAACATGATATATGGCCCACTAAACGGTAAAATGGTAGCCTTTACATATGATTCGAGGAATAGGCTTATAAGTGCAGGGAACACAACATATGAGTATGATGCAGAGAATAACCGTATAGCAGTAGTAGAGGATGGAAAAAGAACAGAATATGTTATAAACCCCAATGCAGAATTAAGTCAAGTACTTATAAAAAAGGATGGCAGTAAAACCTTCTATGTATATGGCTTAGGTTTAATAAGTCAGGAAGGATCAAAGGGAAGCTACAAGTTATACCACTTTGACCGCCGTGGAAGCACCACAGCGATAACGGACATGAATGGGGTTGTAACCGACAGATTTGAATATGAGCCATACGGTAAGCTAATAAGCAGAACAGGGACAACCCAGACACCATTCCTGTATAACGGAAAATATGGAGTAATGACAGACAGCAATGGTCTTTACTACATGAGGGCAAGATACTACTCTCCAGAGCTTATGAGATTTATAAACCAAGATGCATTGCAGGGGAATATAACCGATGGAAGGACATTAAATCGCTATGCATATGCAAATGGGAACCCAGTTTCAAACATAGACCCATTTGGATTGAGTGCGGAAAGTGATAGTAAAGTTAAGTCGGGTATAAGAGCAGTATTAGACATAGTGACAGGTGGTTTGCAAGTTTTAGCTGGAATAGAGTTAATTGCTTTCGGTGCTGCAACAGGTGGAATTGGATTTGTTGCTTTGGGTGGGCTTGGATTATTAAATATAGTCCATGGAGCAAACAGAGGGTTATCAGGCTATAATGATGTTTATGCCTTAGCAACAGGAGAAGATGAATTAGTAGGAAGTTTTAATTTGCTGCAATCAGGCTATAGAGATGTATTGGGTGATAAATATGGAACTATAGCTTATAATGCTGTTGATATTGGAATTGATATTGCTGATATTGGAGTAGGTTGGAAGATTGCTAGGAGTGCTAGGGGTAGGAATGTAGGTGTTGAGAGGGCGGCTAAAGCGGCTGAGGGTACACCAACAAAAACTCTTTATCACTATACAAATGAAGAAGGACTAAATGGCATATTAGAGTCTAATGAATTAAGACCTTCGTTAAAAGCTAATAATCTGAAAGGTGCAAGATATGGTAATGGTCAATATCTGTCAGATATAGTTCCGGAAACTACCAAACCAACATCTTTAGCATCAAAGTTTATTAGGGTGCCTAATAAATACAAATATACTCATTTTGTGGAGATTGATGTTACAGGATTAGAAGTTGTTGAAGGTAGAAGTGGAGTTTATGTGATACCAAATGAAGGAAACTTAGATATAACAGGAAGAATAGTAAGAAGTGGAAAGGTTGGAAATTAGGCTAAGGAGGTTCTAGAATGCAATACTTGTTTGTGACTTGGGAACATAACTTTAAGGATGAACCGAAAGAATTTTACATGGAGCTAAATGAGAGAAGATTTCAGGAAAGAGTTTTAGATATATTTGAAGATGGAGGAGTTGCATATGCAACAACTACTGAAGAATATAATACATTCTTAGCTAAGGAATCCTATCCAAGTATTGAAGAAATTAATTCAACGGAAGAATTTAGGGCAGTTTTGATAACAAAAGAAGAATTTGAAAAAGTATGGGAAGATAGAGGTAAACAAAGATAATGTAGTATAATAGAAAAGGCTGATAACTTTATTTTAAATAAGAAGATATCAGCCTTATTCTAGTATTTGAGGTGAAGATATGATAATGTTTGTTAAAGGGGATATACTAGAAGCTAGAGTTGAAGCAATAGTAAATCCTGTTAATTGTGAAGGATATATGGGTAAGGGATTAGCATTACAAGTTAAACAGCTATATCCCAAAACGTTTAATGATTATTCAGTAGCATGTAAAGAAGGGCGATTGAAGATAGGGCAAGTACACTATTTCCGAGAAAACGAAAAAATTATTATAAATTTTCCAACAAAGGATAAATGGAGAGCTAAATCGAAGTTAAGCTATATCACCGATGGATTACCAGAACTGATAGATTTGCTCAAAAAGCTTAATATAAAATCAATTGCAATACCTCCATTGGGCTGTGGCCTTGGTGGGTTAAAATGGGATGAGGTTAAACAAGTATTGTTGGAGCATTTAGAGACTGTATCGAATACATTAGATATATTCATATATGAGTCCGTTTAATATAACAAAAAAGGACTTGCTACAAAAATCTAATTAAATGAAAGTATAACGGAAAATATGGAGTAATGACAGACAGCAATGGTCTTTACTACATGAGGGCAAGATACTATTCTCCAGAGCTTATGAGATTTATAAACCAAGATGTATTGCAGGGGAATTTAAGTGATGGAAGGACATTAAATCATTATGCATATGCAAATAGGAACCCAGTTTCAAACATAGACTCATTTGGATTGAGTGCGGAAAGTGACAATCCAAACAGTATAATACATACAATTCTTGATGCTTTAGGTCTCGTACCTGGGTTTGGAAACATAGTTGATGGAGTAAATACCATATTGTACCTTGCTGAAGGTGACTATTTAAATGCAGGACTATCAGCCCTCTCACTAATACCATTTGAAGGCATATTTGCTACCTTTGGGAAATGGGGAGCAAGAGGTGTTGATACAGTTACATCAAATAGTTTTCTTAGAGATGAAATAATTGATGGAGCTGACAATTTCGGAGATATAATTAAAAATGGAGGAAGAAAAGCTAGTGATAATTTACCAGTTTTGTATGATCCAAAATTTGCAGAGTCTCAACAGAATCCAGCAAGTTATTTTGACCCTAAGAGGTTGACAGAAACTGCTGGAAGTGTAAAGCGAGGACCAAAACCTTTTGGTGCTGGAAGTCATAATTTAAAGATTAATGATGTTGTTGATTCTGTTACAGATGGTGAAATAATAGCAGGGGGGCAGAGGTTACCTGAAATTAGTATCAAAACCCCTGGAGGTATAAAAAGTAGCAGACACCCGGATATTTTAGTTGAAAGACCAGATGGTTCGGTATATGGTATAAATGTAGAAAAAACAACATCATCAGGGGCACCTATAAAAAGAGAAATAGAGGCGATTTATGATTTAGAGGATGCTGGAATTGAAATGCATTTTGTACCTTATGATAAATAGAAAGGAAAGGTAATTATGGCGAAAATCAATGTGCAATTTCATGCTGAACCAATCGAGATAATAAGATTTTTAAAAGATTGTGCAAAGAAATACGATTTACATATTGTGATAATCGAAAATAATCCGAATTTTGTTGCTAATTTAATAATTGAAACAGAGTACACTTCTGAAGAAGTAAAAATTGATAATACAAGCATAGTTTGTTTGTCCATTAAGGAACCATATATATCAACTAGTAGTTATTTAGAGTTTCTAGACAAAAACTCAGAGTGTCTTTCTATAACCATTGGAAAATTTGATGATAATAGATTAGTGGAATCTGTGTTGGCAGCTCAAACGGATAATGCAGACTCTTTAAAGGCGTGGAAAAGTATAGTTAAAGAATTAGAAAAAATTAGCTTTGCCGGTGCATGGGTTGTTAATCCTAATAATAGAGCAAAGGCATTCTATAAACAACATCGTTATACAGAAGGAGCAAAGAAGCTATTTGAGGATGGGGTAAAGATAGTACCTACAGCTGGATGGAACTATTTTGTTTTAGATCAGTAAGCAAAATATAATTTTCGCAAGTGTATTTACGTAGAGGAATTTAAATGAATAGAAAAGAAAAACTAGCAAAAATGTTTGTAGTAGAAGCTATAAAATATAAAGAAGAACGAGCTAGTGGTGATTCAAATCAAATGGATAAGCAATCAGAGATAATTAGCAAAATAGAATCAAAGTTTATAGCATAGGGAGAAGATGCAATTAATATTCTAAATGAGTTTCTAGTCTAATCAGTTAAGGGATTTTAATGCATGGGCTAAACAAAACGGATATGAGTTTATTCTTGAAGTAAGGCCAGGTGCGAAACTATCAGGACCACTTCAAGAGGCTATTAAAAATGGAGATATAACATTAAAGAATATTGGACAATAACTTGGAGGTCAGATATGAACAGGTTAGATAAAGAAAGGCTTCTTCAACAAGTCAGAGAAAAAGGAGTTGAAATAACTAGCATTAATGATTTAATAAAAATTAATTTGAAGTACAGGGACTTAGTCCCTATACTTCTAGGGCACTTGCAAGAAATTGATGATGAAAGTGATAAAGAATTTATTGTAAGATGTTTAGGTGTAAAAGGGTTTAATGAGGCTTCGGAAACCCTAATAAATGAGTTCTATAAATCGAATAAAGTAACTTTTAAATGGGCTATCGGAAACACTTTATCAATAATTCAAGATAAAGAGTCGATACCTAAGCTATTAAGAATCGCTCAAGAAAAACAGCATGGAATTGCATGTCAGATGATAGTTGAAGGGCTGGGTGCTTTTAATCTGAAAGAAGTAAAGGATGTACTTGTTCAACTATTAAATGATGAAAATGTTGTTGGTCACGCAATATCTGCATTATCGAAAATGGGTGATGCTTCACTAGTGTCATATATAGAACCGTTTTTAAGTTATAAGGTAAAATGGGTACGGAATGAGGCAAATAAAGCCATTAAAAAACTACAAAAATCTTGATATAACAATATTACAAGGCGGCGGTTGTCTATAAGATGACCGTCTTTCTTCATGCCATTTTAGGAGTGCTACTTATTGTTGAACAAATTAACTTCGTCCGTGATAATAAAAATAACCCAAGTAATAATTTGGGAAAAATTCCCAACTTTCTCACACGTCTCCCACTGAATTACTTAATCAGGAGTTCTCAAACATAAGTAATTTGCGGAAATCTTCTTTACTTTTACTCAATTCTTCAGTATGATAACGAACATACAAAAAATATAAGTAAAGAAAAGGTGATGATGGTATGGGTAAAAATAGGGTAACGAAGAAGTTATAAATGCTGTTCTCTATATTCGGGTATTCTCTACCCAACAGTAGAATAGTAATATTTCTTAGAAACTCAGGAGAAAATTCTCTGCCAGTACTACGAAGTAATGGACTGGAAGGTACAAGAAGCATATAGAGAAAGGGAATCGATATATTCATTATTATCAAAGTAATAACACGATAATGCGAAAATGTAAAATTAATGAAAAAAATTCATAATAATTTATGAGTATGTGATAGAATAATAAATAAATGGGGATATGTGGACTTTGTGTAATATGTAGTAAAACATATGGGTGGTACATAAATTTTAAATCAGCTTTAGGAACAAAGCCAATTAAATATTTGTACATTTATTTCTTTTCGATACAATAACAAAGGAATTGCAGTTTTATGTGAACCAAAATTTGCAGAGTTTCAACAGAATCCAGCAAGTTATTTTAGCTCAAAGGGTTGGAGTAACACTACCCCTCAATATGGGGGTAGACTCGGTAATGCAGCTACTCGGGCACAGAACCGACAAATAGCTGACTATCTAGAATCAGATGTCTGGACAATTACCGGAGGTGGCGGCAGAGTTAAAGAGGAATATTTACCTGGACCAAATGGTGGTACTAAGGGAAGTAATTATGTTGATATAACAGCAACAAAGAATGATCAAACACTAAGAATAAATACAGTAGATACATATAAAAATGGACAACTTACCATAAGGGAAGCAAATGCAACTAATTCAATAAATGCAAAAACTGGGGGAGAGATAATAACAATACCAAAGAGGGCAGGACTAGGTAATTTAACTGATTTACTTAAAGAATTGTTTAAATAAAATTGGAGGAATATTATGTCTAAGGAAATTTTCTTTTTTGCAACAAGGAATGATATACTTAAGGCTTTAAAAGAAATAGAACTATTACGAAAAATTAAATATATAAAATGTGGAGCTTATGATTCAAAAGATTATCTAATATATGATTCTATTGATAATATAGGTAATCTTAGTGTTAATATGTCTGGAAATCATCAGAGTGAAAGCTACCTTGTTTTAGATGCTTCATTACCTGTGGTAGTAAGGGAAGCAAAACAAAATACAGGTGGAATAAAATATTTTATTGATCAAATGAAAAATAAGACATCAATTGTGTTTTGGCCAGGTGGTTTTTACGAAAAACACTACTTAATTTGGGGGCATACTGCTACTATTCTAGACAACAAAGTATCTCAGGAATACATTCGAACTTTGTTGACCATGGATGATTTACTTTAAAATAAAAATCTTGTAATTATAAGCTTATTTGCAATAGGTGTTAAACATTGATAGTTTAAAGCTTATATTATAAAAAAAGTCCGTCATTATAGCGGACTATTTTTTATAGCTATCATTAATACCATAGGTATTAGTTTGTGAATCGCGAAATAAGGGAAGCCTTGGAGGTATAAATGTAAAAAGAATGAATGCAGCAGCATT
>DAMCZI010000057.1:0-23162 GCA_032095175.1 Clostridiaceae bacterium | reverse complement strand
AGTGTTTTCCAAGGGGTTAAATGCCCCGACACATTGGTTGGAACGGTCTTTAAAGGTATAAACTAACTACTGTGTTAAGACGCATTATCCCTAAAATATAAAAAAACCCCGGGGGTTTTCCCGGGGTATAAATGGGTAATGGGTTGGGGTTTATTTATTGCTGCAAATTTATTTTAACACATGTTTCGTATAATTTGTGTTAAGTTTTTGTAAAAAAATAATGAAATATGTCGAAACTAATTGTAAACTATAGATAAATAAACTATATATTTGAATTTGATTCACTATTTATATTAAGCAGAATGTGTAACCAATAAACATTTCATATATAATATGCAAATTATAATATTTGTTATAAAATAATAAGAGAATATAAAACTCTATAATAAGAACAGGAGAGATTAATATGAGTGACATCTTAACACTTGGAATCGAAACAAGTTGTGATGAGACTTCTGCTGCCGTAATATTAAATGGCAGAGAGATTCTTTCAAATATAATATCTTCGCAGATAGAAATACATAAAAAATTTGGAGGGGTAGTGCCTGAGGTAGCATCAAGAAAGCATGTTGAAGTTGTAGGCAGTGTAATTGAAGAGGCATTGATTAAGGCTAATATTAAAATAGAGGACATAGATCTTGTAGCATCAACCTATGGACCGGGATTAGTTGGAGCTCTTCTTGTTGGGCTCTCAGCTGCTAAGGGGATAGCTCTTAGCGCGAAAAAACCCTTTATTGGTGTAAATCACATAGAAGGTCATATTTCGGCAAACTACATTGCACATAAGGAATTGGAACCACCATTTACATGCCTTGTTGTATCTGGAGGTCATACTCATCTTGTATATGTAAAGGGATATGGAGAGTATGAAATATTGGGAAGAACCAGAGATGATGCAGCAGGAGAAGCCTATGACAAGGTTGCAAGAGCTATTGGACTTGGTTATCCAGGAGGACCACAGATAGATGAATTGGCTAAGAAGGGTGACAGAACTGCAATAGATTTTCCAAGGGTATACCTTGAAAACGATAGCTTTGATTTTTCATTCAGCGGTCTTAAATCCGCAGTTCTTAACTATCTTAATAAGATGAAAATGCAGGGAATGGAAATAAATAAAGCAGATGTTGCAGCAAGCTTTCAACAGTCTGTTGTAGAGGTTTTAGCCAATAAGGCAATTAGAGCAGCAAAATATAATAAAACTGATACATTGTGTCTTGCAGGAGGCGTTGCGGCAAATTCAGCCCTTAGGGGAGAATTGGAGAAGCAGTGTGAAAAAGAGGGAATAAGATTTTTGTATCCTCCAAGTATATTATGTACAGATAATGCAGCAATGATTGCATGTGCAGGATATTATGAACATATAAAGGGGAAGACTTCAGATTTATCATTAAATGCTGTGCCTTCACTTAAAATAGGACAGAGAATATGATAAAAAGCGGTAGGAAATATCCTGCCGTTTTTTTTCTTAGGCATATTCAAGGGAATAACTAGTCAATAATTTATCCCCAAAATTATTAACAAGTGTTGTTTATAAACTGTGAATATAGATGTGAATTTATTATACACATGTTATTAACAACCTGTGGATAATGTGAAAAAATAATGGAGAGCCATGTAAAAAGGGACTCTAAAATGTGGATAACCATGTGGACAGTGTGGATATTTACATAATTTTCGAAAAAATATGACATTTTCTTAAATTAATTATTTATGCAATGTGAAGTATAATGTGAAGCATTATAAGAAATAAAGTTAAAAAAAGGAATTATTTCTTCAGTGTAGAATATAATATTGAGTTGACCTTAGGGGGAATTTGAATGAACATGTTGGAGAACTTTAAAGATGGCTTAAGATATAACTTAATATTAAGTGATGAAGAAAATTCTGTTGACATTATTGCTTCTTACATAGCTTGGGGAATAAAGAATAATAAAAGGGTTTTTTATTTTACAGATAAAGATTATTTTGAGCAGATAGATTATTTTTTAAATCAATATGAAGTGGATTTAATAAAGATAGTGGCATGGGATAAGCTTCATATAGAATCTGCAGAGGATTTCTTTGTTAAAAAGAGAGCATATGTCAGGTATGTGAATTTAATTAAACTGATAGAGGAGACTATAAGTCAGGGATATTCCGGAGCTGCAATTATTGCAGATAGGGATTGCTTTATAGACAGTGGTTTTACTGAGGAAACTCTTTATGAATATGAGAAGGCTGTAGATAAGATTTTTTCTCAGTTTCCTGTTTCGGGCATAAGCTGCTATAACATAGATAGATTTGGGGTGGATGCTTTTTTTGCATTAACTCATCTAAACCCTAATTTCATCTATAAAAGGGATAACCAAATATATGTTCATAATGATAAAGAAGTAATATTTGACAAGAATGAAATGCTTGGATTTGTAAATTATTTTCTAAAGGAATCCCAGAGAACAAAAAAAGAGAACAAAATATATCAGTTTGTCAGCAAGCTTTCTACAGAAATATCCTATAGAAAGGATGAAAAGGAGATAGTAGAAATATCTCTCAATAATATATGCAAATCAAGCTATGTTGATTGTGGTGTAGGGGTATTTATAAGTGAAGGAGTTGTAGATTCACAAAATGCTGTATATTATATGATGCCAGAGGAGGCTAAGGGAGTATACATTAAATTAATATATGCAAATGAACTTTATAGAAATGACAAGTTTAAGAAGATTAATTATATGACCTTTAATACTGAAGAGCAGGATGATAATATTAGAGAAAGTCTTAATGCCAGTAGAATAAATTATAGCACAATCATTCCTCTAAGGTATGATGAAAAACTTTATGGCTGCTTATGGCTGGCTACAAGAAATAAATATATATCCTATGATATATTTAAGAATCATGTAGAATTTCTTTTTAGAATATGTGAAATTATAACTAAGATGATAATAGAGTACAGGCGCTATAGGAGTATTGAAGATAGTTTTATGGAATCCAGAGAAATGAAGGCTCTTGGGGAAATGGCTGGTGGAATAGCCCATGAATTTAATAACCTGCTGGTTCCAATACTGGGATATACACGTATGTTGAAGGATAAAGCCTGTGGTGATGAATGCTTAAAATACATTTCCATGATAGAAGATAGCGCAAGAGATGGAGCCAGAATTGTAAAGAGAATACAGGATTTTTCAAAAAACAGTAACAAGGAAAAGGAGTTAGTAGATGTAGATAGAGCAATAGTAAAATCTGTTGAAATAACAAAGCACAAATGGAATTCTCCAAATGTAAAGATTGGCTGCGGCATAGATATAGATATGAAGCTCAACTCAAATGGTTTGGTAGAAGGTGTATCAACAGAGGTAAAGGAAATCTTTATAAATATAATAACCAATGCTGTAGATGCTATGTCAGGTGGGGGAAAAATAATTATTGAATCCTTTAATGAGGGGGATTATGTTGTAATAAAAATAAGAGATTCAGGAACTGGTATGGATGAAGAGGTAAGAAGTAAAATATTTGATCCATTCTTTACAACAAAACGAGAACATGGAAATGGCCTCGGGCTCCCTATAGTATACAGCATAATAACTGACATGAAGGGAGAAATTCGGGTAGATAGTGAGGTTGGCATTGGAAGTGAGTTTACAATAAAGCTTCCTCTAAAGTTTGGAGATGTATATGAAAATGGGTGTAAAACAGGCCATATTGATTTGGGAAAATATAAAATACTTGTTATTGATGATAATCTTCCTGTAGCCCAAACTGTTTCTGAGATGCTTTCCTCTATAGGCCATGATGTGACTTCTTCCACAGATAGCCATGAAGTAATAGAAACCTTTATTAAAAACAAGTTTGATTGTGTAATTTGTGATTTGGGAATGGTGAATTTCTCAGGAATAGAGCTTTCAAGAATATTTAAGACCGAGAAGCCAGAAACTATATTTATTTTAATGACTGGATGGCCAGAGGGCTTAAAGGAAAATGAATTAGTCCATATTGATGCTGTTGTTCAAAAACCATTTTTGTTGGAAGAGATATGTGAAGTAATATATAATGCTATGAAGAAGAAGATAAAAGAGGGCTGATGGAAAAATCCATCGGTCCTCTAAAGTTTTAGATAATAATGTTGGGAAAAAGTGAATAAGTAAGAGGTTGGAGGTAAGAGGTAAGAGGTAAGAGGTAAGAAGGATTGAAGCGGCAGTAATATAAGTTAAAATAAGTTAATTATAAAAAACTCGATGAGTTTTTTCATAACTCTTACCTCTTACCTCATAGTCTCTCCATGTGCTTGGCACTTCAAGATTAATCCATGGAAAGCTCCTCCCATTTTTGATAGAGAGCATCTAGGTTGTCCTTAAGATCCTTTATTCTTTTGTTAACTTCACTGCATTTTTGTGGATCGGAATAGATCTCTTCCATACATAGGGAAGCTTCTAATTTTTCAATCTCTTTTTCTGTTTCTTCAATCATATTTTCAATAGAGCTAATATCCTTTTGGATTTGCTTTTTTCTTTCTTGTATTTCTCTAAGTTTTTTTCGCTCTTCCTTTATTTCTGTCTTGGTCTTTCCTGCTGTATTAACAACTATTTCATCCTCAGAGGCATTCTTTTTTGAAATATAATATTCGAAATTACCAGGATACTCAGTTAGATTTCCTTCCTCTAGTTCATATATTCGATTTATTACCTTTCTTAAGAAGTACCTGTCATGGGATATAACAAACAAGGTACCTTCGTAATTAATAAGTGCATCCTCTAAGGCTTCTCTTGAGAGCATATCCAGATGATTGGTTGGCTCATCAAGCAGTAAAAAATTAGACTTTGAAAGCATCAGCTTTAAAAGAGAAAGTCTGCACTTTTCTCCACCAGAAAGAGTTGATATAGGTTTAAAAACATCATCACCTGAAAAAAGGAATGCACCAAGGTATGTTCTAACCTGTGTTGCTGTTAGTTCCGGAAACTCATCCCATATTTCATCTAGGGCATTCTTTTCTGTAGAAAGATTCTTTTGCTCCTGATCGTAGTAGCCAATAAATACGTTTCTACCTAGCTTAACCAATCCATCATCTGGAGAAAGGGAATCTGATATTATCTTAAAGAGGGTTGTTTTACCTTTTCCATTTTCTCCAATTAGTGCAACCTTTTCTCCTCTTCTAATCATAATGGAGAGGTTTTCGAAAAGCTTGTTTTCGCCAAAGGACTTAGAAAGGTTATCTAGAATTAAAACGTCGTTACCGCTTTTAATTCTTGTTTCAAAGGATATTCTGGCAGATTTGCTATCAACTGTTGGCTTGTCAATCCTTTCAATTTTGTCTAATGCCTTTTCACGGCTTTCGGCTTGCTTTATACTTTTTTCTCTGTTAAAGGAGCGGTACTTAGTAATAATATCCTCAAGCCTTTGTATTTCCTTCTGTTGAAGCTCATATTCCTTCATCTTCTGCTCGTAGCGTGTACTTCTTTCACCTATAAAGTAGGAATAATTGCCGCCAAAATCCTCAACAACTCCATTTGTAAGTTCAAGGGTTCTGCTGGTGATTACATCAAGAAAATATCTATCATGAGATATTATTAAAACTGTCCCCTTATAATCCTTTAAAAAGTTTTCAAGGTATGCTATTGCTGCTAGATCAAGATGGTTTGTTGGTTCATCTAATAAAAGAATATCAGGGCTTGAAAGCAAAAGCTTTGAAAGAGCTACTCTTGTTTTTTGACCACCAGAGAGATACTTTATCTCCTTATCAAAGTCCTTTGGGTCCATTCCAAGTCCTATAAGAACTCCTCTTGCATAGCTTTCACAACCATAACCATTTGCCCTTTCAAACTCATCTTGAAGCTTTCCATATTCATTTAAAAGCTTACTATGCTCTCCTTCAGATGAATTTGAAAGAAGATGTTCAATTTCCCTTAGACGAAGCTCAATATCCTTTATATCCTTATATACCTTCATGGTCTCTTTAAATACAGTGGTATTATCATCAAGATCCAAGTTCTGAGATAGATAACCCACCTTCATATTTGAAGGAATAAAAATTTCTCCAGTGTCAGGTACTAAATTTCTGCATATTATTTTAAATAGTGTTGTTTTACCTGCACCATTTACCCCAACTAATCCTATTTTTTCAGATTCATTTACGTTGAAGGTTATATCTTTTAAAATTGTATCAGTCCCATATATTTTGGAAACACTCTTTAATGAAAGAACAATCATTTTATTGCACCTCATATTAATATAGTAAACAGTTTTATTTTACTATCAAGGTGAAGTATTTGCAATAAAACGGATAAGAAAGGCTAAAAAATGGAAAATTAAAAGATAAACGGGATTTTGCAAATACTAATTAATAGGTGTATAATTAATGTGATGTATTAGTGTCAAAAATTATAGCGTGCACAAGGGTTAAAAATGAGTTTGTTAATATGATTGACTATGAATAACGTTTAGTTATTTAATCAATTGTATAAAATAAATTTGAGATTTGAATGAATAGGAAGTGATTCTGTGCAGAAGAGAACGATGATATCAATGGCTGTAATAAGACGTTTACCAAAATATCACAGGTATTTGCGAGAATTATTGAATAACGATATTGACAGGATCTCTTCAAAGGAGCTCTCGGAGAAAATCGGTTTTACTGCTTCGCAGATTAGACAGGACCTTAATAATTTCGGAGATTTTGGACAGCAGGGATATGGATATAATGTAAAGGAACTATACAGTGAGATAGCCAAAATACTTGGTCTTAATGCCGAATACAATACCGTAATAATAGGTGCAGGTAATCTTGGTCAGGCAGTAGCAAATTATTCAAGATTTGAAAGGCTGGGATTTAAACTAAATGGTATCTTTGAAAAAAATCCAAAGCTTATTGGATTGAGAATTAGAGACATTGAGGTAAGGGATATAGATGAACTTCCTCAATTTTTAGACCAGCACAAAATTGATATAGGTATTATATGTGTACCAATGGAAAGTGCTCAGGGTGTTGCAAATATGCTTGTACAAAAAGATGTACATGGAATATGGAATTTTGCACCCGCAGATATCGTTGTACCTGATAATGTAATAGTGGAAAACGTCCATTTAAGCGAAAGTCTTATGACGCTTAGTTATAGGATGAATGAAACAAAATTTTTCAAGAATGAAACCGAAAAAGAACCACAGTAGTGGTTCTTTTTATGGGATTAATAGATAATTTTTTAACAATTTAAAGCGATGTAGTGCCCATATTGTGTTATACAATTAACAGCTTAAAATAATATATTTTACAGCATTAGATATCGACATAAAATAAATAATGTCAGAATATTTTGCTTTTTGGGGGTTACCCAAAAAACATTTATAGGATATAATATACGTGGAGGAAAAATTCCCTAATTTTTTTATAGGGTATTTTGTTACAATATTAACATGGGAGTGGTTTTATGGAGAACATTCAGTTTGAAAAGACGGGTCATGTGGCAGTAGTTAAAGTATCCAGACCTAAGGCTCTAAATGCACTGAATTCTCAAACTCTAATAGAACTGGACCAGACAATTGATATTATAGCTAATGATAAGGATATATACTGTCTGGTAATAACCGGTGAAGGTGAGAAAGCCTTTGTCGCTGGTGCTGACATCTCTGAAATGAAAGATTTAGATGCATTCGAAGGAAGAAAATTTGGGGTTTTAGGAAACAGAGTATTTAGAAAAATCGAACTATTAGACATCCCTGTTATTGCTGCAGTAAATGGATTTGCTCTTGGCGGAGGATGTGAACTTTCTCTTAGTTGTGACATAAGGATTGCATCAGAGAATGCAAAATTTGGACAACCAGAAGTTTCCCTTGGAATTACACCAGGTTTCGGTGGAACACAGAGACTTGCAAGGGTAGTTGGAATAGGTAAGGCAAAGGAAATGATTTATACTGGAGCTAACATAAAGGCTCAGGAAGCATTTGAAATTGGCCTTGTAAACAAGGTTGTACCAAAGGAAAACCTTATGGAAGAGGTTATGAATATGGCAGAGAGGATTGCATCAAATGCTCCTATAGCAGTTAAAATGTGCAAGGCTGCCATAAACAGAGGAATGCAGACAGATGTTGATACAGCAATAAACTATGAATCTGAGGTGTTTGCACAGTGTTTTGCAACTCAGGATCAAAAGGATGCAATGACAGCATTTGTTGAGAAGAGAAAGCTAGAAAAGTTTAATAATAAATAATTAATATAAATATTTTTATACTTGGGGGTGCAATTTATGGAGTTCAAACTTACCAGGGAACAGGAAATGGTAAAGCAAATGGTTTCGAAATTTGTTGAGAATGAAGTAAAGCCAATTGCTGCAGAAATAGACCAGACTGAGGAATTCCCTGTAGAAAATGTCAAGAAAATGGGTAGATATGGAATGATGGGAATCCCATTTCCAAAGGAATATGGTGGAGCAAATGGAGATTATTTAAGTTATATAATCACCGTTGAAGAGCTTGCAAAGGCTTGTGCTACAACATCAGTTATTGTATCAGCTCATACATCACTTTGTGCTTGGCCAATATTTAACTTTGGTACAGAAGAGCAAAAGCAACAATATCTTCCTGGATTATTAAAGGGAGAAAAAATTGGTGCCTTTGGTTTAACTGAACCAAACGCAGGAACAGATGCTGCTTCACAGCAGACAACTGCAAAACTTGAAGGAGACAACTATATACTTAACGGAAGCAAGATATTCATAACAAATGGTGGAGTTGCTGACGTATTTGTAGTATTTGCAATGACAGACAGAAGCCTTGGAACAAAGGGAATATCAGCTTTTATAGTTGAAAAGGACTTTGAAGGTTTCTCAATTGGTAAAATAGAAGACAAGATGGGTATTAGAGCATCATCAACTGCTGAACTTATATTCAAGGACTGTAAGGTTCCAAAGGAAAACCTTATAGGAAAAGTTGGACAAGGCTTTAAGATAGCTATGTCAACCCTTGATGGAGGAAGAATTGGTATAGCTGCTCAGGCACTTGGAATTGCAGAGGGTGCTTTAGATGAAGCTGTTAAGTATGTTAAGGAAAGAAAGCAGTTTGGAAAGAGCATTGCTAAGTTCCAGGGATTACAGTGGTACATCGCTGAACTTGCAGTAAAGGTAGAAGCTGCACAGCTATTAGTATACAAGGCAGCTTGGAGAAAGGATAATGGACTTCCATATTCAACTGATGCTGCTATGGCAAAGCTTTTTGCTGCAGAAACAGCTATGGAAGTTACAACAAAGGTAGTTCAGATATTCGGTGGATACGGATATACAAGGGATTACCCTATTGAAAGAATGATGAGAGATGCTAAGATTACTGAAATCTATGAAGGAACATCTGAAGTTCAAAAGATGGTTATAGCAGGAAGTCTATTAAGATAAGTGGGGTGGGAGTTATGAAGATAGTAGTATGTATTAAGCAAGTACCAGATACAAACGAAGTTAAAATAGATCCTGTTACTGGTACTCTTATAAGAGATGGTGTACCAAGTATCATAAATCCAGATGATATGAGCGCTCTTGAAGAGGCACTAAGATTAAAGGATGAAATGGGAGCTCAGGTTACTGTTGTTACAATGGGACCTCCACAGGCAGATGGAGCATTAAGAGAAGCCCTTGCAATGGGAGCTGATGAAGCTATACTTCTAACAGATAGAGCATTTGCAGGTGCTGACACTTGGGCAACTTCATTAGCTTTATCAAAGGCTCTTGAAAAGATAGGATACGATGTTATCTTTGCTGGAAGACAGGCTATCGATGGAGATACTGCACAGGTTGGACCAGAAATGGCAGAGCATCTTGGAATTGCACAGGTAACATATGTTGAGGAAATAAAGGTTAATGGAAATGAGCTTACTGTTAAGAGAGCATTAGAGGATGGATTTGAAAGAATAACAGTTAAGATGCCATGTCTTTTAACTGCAGTAAAGGAATTAAATGAACCAAGATATATGAATATGACAGATATCTTCACTTGCTTTGGCAAGGAAGTAAAGAAGATGACAGCAGATGATCTTGATGTAGAAAAATCAGAGCTGGGACTTTCAGGCTCACCAACAAGAGTTAAAAAATCCTTCACAAGAGGACCAAAGGGAAAGGGAGAGGTTATAAACCTTCCAGCTCAAGAAGCAGCAAGTTATGTTGCTAATAAATTAAAGGAAAAGCACCTTATATAGTGTGAAGGAGGGGTTGAAATGAGTAAGGATTGCAGCGGAGTATGGGTATTTGCAGAACAAAGAGATGGAGTTCTGCAGAAGGTATCATTAGAGTTGCTTGGAAAGGGTAGAGAAATAGCAGATACACTTGGAGAAAAGTTAGTTGCTGTTATGCCTGGATATAATGTAGATAATCTTGCAAAGACTTTAGTTGCTCATGGAGCAGATGAGGTTCTTTATGTAAACAGCCCACTTTTAAAGAACTACACAACTGATGGATATACAACAGTAATATATAACCTTGTAATGGAAAGAAAGCCAGAAATCGTATTCATCGGAGCTACAAACATAGGAAGAGACTTAGGACCAAGACTTGCAGGAAGAATCCATACAGGACTTACTGCAGACTGTACAGGACTTGCAGTAGATGAAGAAACAAGATATCTTCAGATGACAAGACCTGCATTTGGTGGAAACCTAATGGCTACAATTGAATGTCCAAACCACAGACCACAGATGTCAACTGTAAGACCTGGAGTTTTCAATGTTCCATGTGCCGATGAAAGAAGAGAAGGAAAGATTGAAGTAATAACTCCAGCATTAAAGGATACAGATGTAAGAACACAGGTTCTTGAAGTTGTTAAGTCATTAAAGGACAGCATAGACATAACTGAGGCTGATATAATCGTTTCAGGTGGACGTGGAGTTGGAAACAAGGAAGGCTTTGCTGTACTTCAGGAATTAGCAGATGTAATGGGAGGAGTAGTTGGTGCTTCCCGTGCTGCTGTAGATTCAGGCTGGATGGACAAGAGTCATCAGGTTGGACAGACTGGAAAGACTGTAAGACCACAGATTTACATTGCATGTGGAATTTCTGGAGCAATTCAGCATTTAGCAGGAATGCAGGACAGTGATTTCATAATAGCTATAAATAAGGACGAAAATGCCCCAATAATGAGTGTAGCTGATATGGCTATAGTTGGAGACCTTTATAAGGTAGTACCTGAATTAACAAAGGAAGTAAAGGGACTAGTTTATAGCTGCGAAATGCAGTCAAAATAAAAAATAAAAAAATGGAGGGGTAAATATGAAGATTTGCGTAATTGGAGCCGGAACAATGGGCGCAGGTATAGCTCAGGCTTTTGCTGCAAAGGGAATGGATGTAGTACTTTATGGAAGAAGAGTTGAGACTTTAGATAAGGGATATAACAAGATAGTAAAGGGCCTCTCAAGACTAGTTGAAAAGGGTAAGATGGATGAGGCAACTAAGGATGCCATTGTTGGAAGAATTCAAAAGACTAATAACCTTGAGGATGCTAAGGACTGTGATTTAGTAGTTGAGGCAATTGCTGAGGATATGGCAATAAAGAAGGACTTATTTACAAAGCTTGATGGAATATGCAAGCCAGAAACAATACTTGCATCAAATACATCATCACTTTCAATTACAGAAGTTGCAGCTTCAACAATGAGACCAGACAGATTTATAGGAATGCATTTCTTCAACCCAGCACCAGTTATGAAGCTTGTTGAGGTTATAAGAGGAATTGCAACATCAGATGAGACCTTTAACAAGATTAAGGAACTTTCAGTTGCAATAGGAAAGGATCCTGTTGAAGTAAAGGAAGCTCCAGGATTTGTTGTTAACAGAATACTTATCCCAATGATAAACGAAGCAGCAGGAATACTTGCTGAAGGAATTGCTACAGCAGAGGACATCGACAAGGCTATGAAGCTTGGTGCAAACCATCCAATGGGACCACTAGAATTAGCTGACTTCATAGGAAACGATGTCAACCTTGCAATAATGGAATGCCTATACAGAGAAACAGGCGATTCAAAGTACAGACCACACACTCTTCTAAGAAAGATGGTAAGAGCCGGATATCTTGGAAGAAAGACTGGAAGAGGTTTCTACGATTACAGCAAGTAAGAGTATGCTAATTTAAAAAGTACATGTTAGTTGTTTGATAAAGGACTAAATGGGTCAAAACTTTGACCTATTTAGTCCTTTTTATTATAATATTATTAAGTGGAACATATTAACATTTTTGAAGTCTATATAGAAGAACAATTATATTTGTATGAGGTGGGTTTTTGTGGGTAAGATTATTAAAAACTTAATGTCAGCTGTTTTGTGTATTGCAATTATATTTTCTACTTTTGGTATATACGGCTTTGCGGCCAGAAAGTTTACAGTTTATAAAGCCCAAATTGTTTCATCGAAGGTGTATGCAAGGAGTAAGCCGGATTTGAAGAGCAAAATAAATAAAACTTATTATAAGGGTAATATTGTAGAGATAACTGGTCAGACAGGGAAGTATTTGAAGACTAAATATGGGTATATATATGCTTCCTATGCAAAGAGGTATAATCCTCCTGCACCAAAGCCAAAGGATAAGTATGTGAGAATGTTGAATGACACTCCATTAATGCTTGAACCAAATGGAAATATTGATGAAAGGGTTGCTGTTAAGGGAAAGGTATTCAAGGTTTTAGAGGAGAAGGGAGATTTCTATAAAGTAAAGCTTGGAAAAATTAATGGATATATACCTAGAACTAATGGAGAAATTTTAAAAGAGGATTATGTAAATAAAATTACTCTTGGATGGAATGAGATAAATTATAGATTTAAGAATGAGGAACAGTATAAATCAAGTGATTCATATATATCAAAAAGCTCATATTTAACAGGATTGGATGCTATATCCCCTACATGGTTTTCTATTGGTGGGGATGGCAGTAAGCCAGAAACAATAGCATTAATGGAAATAGGGGACATAGAATATGTTAAAATGGCACACAAGAATGGGTATGAGGTTTGGCCAAGGTTATATGATTATGATGCACAAAGATGCTCGATAATGTTTAAAAATGAGGATGTTAGAAAAAGAATAATAGATGAGATTGTAAATTTTTCTATAAAATATAATCTTGATGGGATAAATGTAGACATTGAAGGTATAGGTAGTATCCCTGAAAATAAAGATGGGTTTACATTATTTGTAGGAGAACTTTCAAAAAGGTTAAAAGAAATTGGGCTTACAGTTTCTGTTGATGTTACAAAAATAGTACCTTCATCAAGATATTCGAATTTCTATGATAGGCCTGCACTTGCAAAGGCTGCAGATTATTTAATATTTATGGGTTATGATGAAACCTCAATGAGTTTAAAAAGTTGGGGACCATGTGCTTCCTTTAAGTGGGTTGAAAGTGGTATCAAGGATATGATAGCCCAGGGGGTACCAGCTGAAAAGCTTATACTTGGTGTGCCTTTTTACATGACCGACTATGCTTACATAGATATCAAGGAACCCTTTGTTGAAGATACCGTATATATTTTGAAGGATACGCCAATATATACAGAACCACTTAAGGATGACTCTAAAAGGATTGGAAATTCATTGGTAAGCCAAAGCTTTAAGTATGTTGAGCTTACCAATGATAAACAATGGTATAAGATAGAGTATAAAAATGGAACAGAGAACATAACAGCATATGTACATAATGATGACTCTGTTATGGTTAGAGAAAATACACTTATTGCAGGATATGATAAGCCAAATATAAAAACAGTGGCAGATAGAATGAAAAACTACCAGGTTACTTTCATAGATGATGGAAAGGTTTCTGGACAAAAAATAATCGAATATACTATGGATAATTTAAAGCACCGTACATGGCTTGAGGATAAGGAAAGTATGTCAGGAAGAATGGACATGGTAAACAAGTATGGACTTGCAGGCATGGGAGGCTGGAGGCTGTATGGGGAAACCTCAGAAATATGGGATGTAATTAAGCTGAAATTGAAAAAATAACTCGCTATATAAATCGTAATAAAGATTTTAAATAATGTATATTGGAATTTATGAATCAAAGAATATGATTTCTTATAACTGTTTAGGATCGATCAATGTAGAATAATGTATGCGAAACATATATATAAGACTTGATATTCTTGTATGTAAAGTAGTGGAACATTTTTGTATACATTGAAGTCTATTTAATTGAAGCCGATTTATTAATAATGGGCACTTGAGCTATGGGTTATTTAAATAATAAAAAAACAAATAACTCATAATTCAAGTGCCCATAGACTAAAGGTTATTATTTTGCCATGTATTCAACAGCGGTTAGGGCTGCTACTTGACCTTCGCCAAGGGCTTTGGCTATCTGATAGGGTCTACCTGTCACATCGCCTGCAGCAAAGAGCCCTTTGATGTTTGTTTCCATGTGCCTGTTTACAACAACATGTGGTCCCTCAACCTCAAGACCTGGTATAAGGGTTGTAAGAGGATAGCTGTCCTTCAATATAAAAAATCCATCGGCAGCTATTTCGGAGTTTTGAAGGACAAGCTTTTTAGCCTTCATATCTCCATCAAATTTTACAGGTACATCTTTAACAACTTCAACGTTATTTGAAAATTGATAATCTCCCTTAAGAAGTGGAATGAAGTAAACCTTACTGCACACTTCTGAAAGGAACTTTGTTTCATCTATTGATTCTTGATTGTAGCCTACTACTGCAACTGTTTTGCCCTTGTATAATGGAGCATCACAGGTAGCACAGTAGCTTACACCCATTCCGAGGAAGGTATCTTCATTCTCTATGGATTTTTTAAAATCAACACCAGCAGCAAGTATTACTGATTTTGCTTCAAACATTTCAGTTTCAGCTTGTATGGTGAAATAATCCTCCATTGAGTATACTGCATTTACCTTTCTGCTGGAAAGAACAGCATTGGTCTCTTTAAGATGGTTACATAACATTTCAACCAAAGAAGGTCCTTTAATATCCGGTAAGCCTGGATAGTTTGGAATTGAAGGAGAGGATAGTACTTTTTTACTATCCGCTCCAAACAATATTACACTTTTATTCCTTGCATTGGCGTTTATTGCTGCTGATACTCCAGCAGGACCTTTGCCTATGACAGCTATATCGTACATTACTTGCTTAAGGCTCCCTTTATGGCAGCTTCAATCTGCTCTGCAGGTCTGAAGCCTACTATTTTTCCTACTGGCTTACCGTTGTTAAAGAGTATGAGTGTTGGAATGCTTGATATACCATATGTTGAGGAAACCACTGGATTTTCATCAACATCTATTTTAACTATATCAACTGTTCCTTCCAGATTAGATGCTACTTTTTCCAATACAGGAGCAAGCATTTTGCATGGGCCGCACCACTGTGCCCAGAAGTCCACAAGAACTGGTGTATTTGAATTTAAAACTCTTGATTCAAAGTTTGAATCACTTGTATGATCTATCATATATATTCCTCCTTGCAATTTATATTCTTTGATACTACACCCCTGGGGGGTATCTTTGATTTTATCTTACTACTACTGCAAAGAAATGTCAATAGATTTTTAATTGAATAGAAACTATAATTAAGTATGTGCAGCTAATTAATTTTTATCACTGTTTTACCGATAATAAAAATAGGAGGTGGTAACTTAATGAAAAAATTCAAAGTAGTTTTGTCTGTATTTCTTCTTATTTCTTTTGCAGCATATTTTTTAGATGTTTCGGTAGCTTTACATGGAAAGGCTTACTCCTCCAGGGCATTTGCATCCTATAAGGTGGTTGTAACAGCAGGGAAGCTAAATATAAGAAAATCCCCTTCTACTAGAGCTTCGATAGTTGGAAGCTACAGCAGAGGAAACATAGCCGATGTAATTGGACAGTCAGGAAGTTTCCTAAAAACATCAAGGGGGTATATAGCTGCTTCTTACACAAGAAGATATACTCCTCAGCCATCAACACCATCCCGGGGAGGAAGATTTACTCCCTATAAGGTGCAGGTGACAACAAGTAAGCTTAATATAAGAAAATCCCCATCAACTAAAGCAAGCTTAGCAGGTTATTACACAAAGGGTACTATAGTTGATGTAATAGGACAAAGCGGAAGCTTTCTAAGAACATCAAGGGGATATATAGCTGCAGCTTATACAAAAAAATATTCCCCGCCATCAAATAACACTGGTGGTTCGGGAAATAAAGCACCATCATTTAAAACCTATAAGGTTGATATTACTACAAGCAAGCTAAATATAAGAAAGAGTGCTACTACAAGCTCTCCAATAGTTGGATATTATACAAGAGGGCAGATTGTAGATATAATAGGCAAATCAGGTAGTTTTTTAAGGACATCAAAGGGATATATTGCAGAAGCATACACACGTGTACATACTTCTTCAAGTGGAAATACTGAAACACCTGAGATAAATGTAGGAACTGGAAAATACATTGTCATGAATGAAAGCACTCCTTTGCTTATAGATATTAATGGTGCATCTGATGAAAGATATGCTGTAAAAGGAAAAGAATACGAGATAGTTTCACAGTCGGGAAACTATTACAAGATAAAGATAGGAAGAAAGTATGGCTATGTACCTGTTTCAAAGACAGTGTTATTGGACAAGCCATATACAGACAAGATTACTCTGGTATGGGATTATTTGTACAGTAGATCATCTAATCCCTCACATTATGATGAAAGCACTGACTACTTAAGAAGACAGACAACTTCTACAGGAATTGATATTATGTCTCCAACATGGTTCTATTTGCAGGGAGATTACAGTAAGCCATCGAGTATAACTGTCGGAGAAAAAGCTGATAGAGAATATTCAAGGGTGGCACATCAAAATGGTTATGAGGTTTGGGCTTTACTTCAAGAATTCAATGCTGATAGGGCAAATAAGATATTTACTGATAATACAGTAAGGCAGAGAGTAATAAACCAGATAGTTGAATATGCTGGAAAATATGACGTTGACGGTGTAAACATAGACTTTGAAGGAATAGGAAAATATTCCTCCAATAAGGATGGATTCACTGCTTTCACAAGAGATTTATCAGCTGCACTTAAAAAGGGTGGATTCAGTGTTTCTGTTGACGTTGTAAAACCTACAGTTGGTTCAGTATACTCAAGCTTCACAGACAGACCTGTTCTTGCTAAATATGTTGATTATATTGTTTACATGGCATATGATGAACATTATGCAGGTTCTAAAACTGCCGGTTCAGTTGGTTCATTCCCATGGGTAGAAAAAGGTCTAAAGGATATGATAAGCCAGGGAGTACCAAAGGAAAAAATTATATTAGGTGTTCCATTCTATCTTAGGGACTTTACATTAGTAGAAACACAGGTGCCATATAATTCTGTTGCATTTGAGAAGGCAGGAGCTTTATATAAAACTCCTAACCTGACAGATACAAATAGAATAGCTGATATAAAGCCAGGATATGCCCTTAAGCTAATTGAAAATAATCAGGATTGGTGTAAGGTTGAATATGATGGAGCAGAGGCATATATACCAAGCAAGGATGTTGCCGTGATACCAGCTAATACAAACCCTAAATCAATTGAAGCATCTGTTGATATGGTTCTTTCATATGATTCTATAGCATTAAAGTATGATTCAAACATCTATTCACAAATGTTTGAAAGTGATAGCTATAAAGTTATGTCCGGTAAAGTTGGACATGCCTTTAAGTATATCAGTACCGTAGGTGATTGGTATAAGGTTGAATATAATGGAACCGAAGCATATATACCACAGAAAAATGCAGTTTATGTTAATGGAGATGGAAAGGATGTTGAGGGAGAAACAATACCTCAAATAATGCTTCCATTTGATTCAGTAATGGTTAAAAGCCAGACAATAGTGCGCACAAGCCCTGTTGATGCTAATGAAAACATAATTACAACAACATCAGAGGGAGATTCCTTTGAATATGTTTCAATAGCTCCGGAAAGCAGCAACTGGTATATTGTTAAGTGTAATGGTGTAAATGCGTATACTCCTAAGGATGGTACATTCTTTATAAGCAGTAGTACAAAGCAATCCTCTGTTGTAAAATCCAGTTCTATATCAGTAAGCTCTGCAGCAGAGAAAAAGCAGCAGTATAACGGAAGAGTTTACTATGATGATTACACAAGGCAAAATGTACTTGAATACTATACAGGTGGATATAAACACCTTGTATGGCTTGAAGATTCTCGTTCTATGGGATGGAGAATGGATATAATAAGAAACTATGGTCTTGCAGGAATGGGAGCTTGGGACCTTAACTGGAATCCAACGGATGATATCTGGAATGTAATTAAGCAAAAATTGAAGTAAGATAAAAAACTGAGGTAGAAATACCTCGGTTTTTTATTTAAAAATATGCAAATAAAGGAATATATATAGAAATAGTACTAAATTAAATTAGCGTAAAATTGAGTTGGATTGATACATTACATGATAATTTCCATTTGACATATATTAAATGACTATGTATAATTATTATAAATTAATACGTCAGGGTAGAGGAGCGATGTTTATTACTACTAAAGCAGAGGTAAGCACAGTGAAGCTTTAGGAAAGGAAACACCGCCGAAGTGTATGGTTGATGCTTTAAGACCATATAGCTGGGATCATGTAGAATATGCATGGTACTGTCACAGTATTTTGTGGAGAGCTATCATCTTGTTTAGGTTTAATGTGCTCATCAGATTTGGTGATTGCATATTAAGCTGTTGCTTGGCATGAAAGTGTACAAGCGTAGAACTCTGGGTGAATGCTCAGGGCTTTTTTTATTTTGCTCTACTCCTGGTAAATTTAAATTTAAGGAGGACATGAGATGAAAAGAAGAGAGCGAATACTGTTATTGGTTTTAACATTTATGTTATTGACAGCAGTAACAGCCTTTGCAGCAGATGGAAATCCAGCACAAGCAAATGCAGCAAGATTAGGATTATGGACAATTTTGCCGCCGCTTGTTGCAATTACATTAGCATTTATAACCAAGAATGTTGTTCTTTCACTTTCTCTTGGAGTGCTAACAGGAACATTTTTAATGAGTTTAAATGGAGGAAATGTATTTCAGGCATTATTTAATGCGTTCTTAGCGTTTATAGACAGAATTGTAGCTTGTCTTGCTGACCCATGGAATGCTGGTATCATTCTTCAATGTATGACAATAGGTGGACTTATAGCACTTGTATCAAAGATGGGTGGAGCAAAGGCTATAGCAGAGAGCCTTGCAAAGAAGGCTAAAACTCCAGTAAGTGCCCAGCTTATAACATGGCTTTTAGGAGTTCTTGTTTTCTTTGATGACTATGCAAACTCACTTATAGTTGGACCTATAATGAGACCAGTTACCGATAAAATGAGAGTTTCAAGGGAAAAGCTATCCTTTATAGTTGATGCAACTGCAGCACCAATAGCTGGATTAGCACTTATTTCAACCTGGGTAGGATATGAAATAAGCTTAATTAAGGATGCCTTTGAAGCAGTTGGACAAACTACCAATGCCTATGGAGTGTTTGTTTCAACTATTCCATATAGATTTTACAATATTCTAATTCTTATGTTTATTGTGTTTACTGCAATATTTCTAAAGGAATTTGGACCAATGCTTAAGGCGGAAAGAAGAGCTAGAAGTACAGGTAAGGTTATAGCAGATGATGCAAAGCCTATGGTTTCAGATGAGGCTACAGGGCTTGAACCGAAGGAAGGAATTAAGCTTAGTATATGGAATGCAATAATACCAATAGGAATACTTATATTTGGAGCCCTTTTAGCTTTCTACTACAATGGATATAAGGCAATAATGGGTGGAGAGGATGCAGAAGTTATAAAAATATTGACCAACTCCCCTCTTTCATTTGCAGCAATAAGGGAGACTTTCTCTTCAGCTGATGCTAGTATTGTTCTATTCCAATCAGCACTTGTTGCAAGTATAGTTGCTATTGTAATGGGAATGTCACAGAAGATATTTACTCTTAGCGAAGCAATAGACACATGGATTCAGGGAATGAAGTCCCTTATTATAACAGCAGTGATACTTCTTCTTGCATGGTCATTAAGTGGAGTTACAAAGGAGCTTGGAACAGCAGTTTTCCTTGCATCAAAGCTTTCAAGTACTCTGCCAGCATTTTTACTTCCAACATTAATATTTGTACTTGGTTCAATAATATCCTTTGCAACAGGTACATCCTATGGAACAATGGGAATACTAATGCCCCTTGCAATACCCCTTGCATTTGCTATTAATCCAACACATTCATATGTAATAATGAGTGCTGGAGCAGTTTTAACAGGTGCAATATTTGGAGATCACTGTTCACCAATATCTGATACGACTATACTATCATCAATGGGTTCTGCATGTGATCATATTGACCATACCAATACTCAGATGTGGTATTCTCTGGCTGTTGCAGCTATAACTATAATTTGTGGTTATATACCAGTTGGACTTGGAATACCAGTGTATATAGTCCTCCCAATTTCAATTGTGGTAACAGGATTGCTTGTTTACTTTGTAGGTAAACCAGTGGAAGTAGATGAAGAAAAAACATCAATTAAGGCATAATATAAGGACTGCATCCTAAAAGGGTGCAGTCCTTGTTTTTTAATTAAAGATTTAAAAACTATGAATTTAAAAGCTTGGATGCCTTTATGCCTTTATATATTTCGTAAAGTGCAAATACATGGAATGCAACGGATAGAAAATCGCCTAAAACAATATATATGATTGCATCTATTATATATAAAACCATACCAACGATGAAGGCAGCCTTAAAGCCCTTGTTTGCAAAACGTCCGCATATTACATAAATGCTTGATACAGCTATACTTACAATAATTTGTATTAAGGCTGGATTGTCAAATAACTCACCAATAAAAACATCTGTTACAGTTGTTGCGCCAAGTCCAAAAATGAAGGATATGTCACCACCAAAGCTGTAGATAATAGTGTTGAGTATAGATAATCCACATATCCAATAAAACCAATTAGCACCGTTCTTTGCAGTACGTTGAATAGCCATTCTGTTTGCCAACTGGTTTTCTATTTCTGAAACTTCCTCCTGTGTAAGTTGGTGCTCCTGAGGCATGTCCTTTTCCTTATCATCATCAAACTTTTGTTCTTCCATAAAACACCTCCTATCCTCCTATTGAAGTATAATTCCCTTAAATAAATAGAAAAAACTTATATTATAAATTTTAAATAATAATATCATAAACTCTATTAATTGTAAATGAAAGATAATTGATATTATAATCGTGATTAATAAAATTATTAAAATAAATATTAAAAATTTAGCATAAGCTTTATTGTATTTTTTATACTAAATATAGTTTAAAATAAAGTGATATAATAAATATATGGTTATTTTAATATTGGAGGATTTCCCATGGAGATATTTGCATTGGTTGGAAAGAGTGGAACGGGGAAAAGCTATAAGGCACAGGCTGTTGCGGGCATGTATAGAATAGAATATATAATGGATGATGGACTGCTTATAAAGGGTACAAAGGTTTTAGCTGGATATTCAGCAAAACGTGAAAGTACGAAAATTGCAGCTATTAGAAGGGCTGTATTTGTTGATATAGAGCATAAAAAAGCAGTAATGGAAGCTATTTGTGAATACCAACCAGAAAAGCTTTTGATAGTTGGTACATCAGAGCATATGATAGAAAAAATATTGGAAAATCTCTCCCTTGGTGAGACTTACAATCTTATTAGGATTGAGGAGATATCAGATGCTTCTGAAATAGAGAAGGCAATGGTATCTAGAAGGGTTAAAGGAAAGCACATTATACCTGTACCAACATTTGAGCTTAAGAAGGATTTTTCAGGTTATTTCATAGATTCAATAAGACAGTTGGTAAGGAAAAGTGAAAAACAGGTGGAATCCTATGAAAAAACTGTAGTAAGACCAACGTTTAGTTATCTTGGGAAGTATGAAATAAAGGATGGAGTTATAAAATCAATATCTGCTTATGCTGGAAAAAGAATTAAAAACGTTGATAAAATAAACTCTGTTGATATACTAGATACTTCAGGAGGAACAACAATTACTCTCACAGTATCTTTAGCAGCGGTTGAACCTCTTTATGCTATTGCAAATAGAATATCCAGCGTAGTGAAAAAGGATGTTGAATTTATGACAGGAAAAAATGTTGTTGATGTAAATGTTATAGTTAAATCAATAAAGCTTTAAGGGAGTGTTTAAATGTATAGAGAAGTTCAGGAATATAGCGAAGGTATAGTATTTACTGATGTATCAGATTTTGAAGCTAAACATATATTTGAATGCGGACAGTGCTTTAGATGGAATGCAGAGGCTGATGGAGGTTATACAGGTGTTGCCAATGCAAGAACTGTAAAAGTATTTAAGAAAAATGATAACGTATATTTAAAAGGTGGAAGTATAGAGGACAGAGATTTTTGGATTCATTATTTAGATTTAGAAAGAGATTATGGAAGTATAAAGAAAGAACTATCTACAGATGAGGTTCTAAGAGAAGCTATAACCCATGGAGAGGGAATAAGGATTTTAAATCAGGAGCCATTTGAAACTCTTATATCATTTATAATATCTGCTAACAACAGGATACCTATGATAAAAAGGGCTGTTGAAAATATAAGCAGAAGATATGGTGACAAAATAGAATTTGAGGGCAGAGATTACTACAGCTTTCCTGGGCCATCAATACTTGCAGAAGTCGGTGTTGAAAAGCTAGAGGAGTGTGGATGCGGCTTTAGAGCACCATACATAGTTGAAACATCAAAGGAGGTTGCAGAAGGCAGGGCTAATTTGGAGTTTATAAAATCCTTAGATACAGATTCTGCACAAAAGGAACTGAGTAAGCTTAAGGGTGTAGGTCCCAAGGTATCCGATTGCATTCTACTCTTTTCAATGGGGAAATATGATGCATTTCCTGTTGATGTATGGGTTAAAAGAGTAATGCAGTATTTTTACCTCGCTCCAGATGTAAGCCTTAAAAAGATAAGGGATTTTGGAAGAGACAAGTTTGGAGAATATGCAGGCTTTGCGCAGCAATATCTTTTTTATTATGCCAGAGATTTAAAAGGCAAAGAAGGGCTGGAAAAATAATTTTTCCAGCCTGGTTTGTTTTTTGGATGAGATGTAAATAATTATAGATAGGGCTGAGGCAACAGGCACTTGAGTTTTGAGTTAGGCACATTAAAAAAATAAATAAGTCATCTTACTCGTCCTTTTAATTCTTTT
>DAMCZI010000056.1:0-25624 GCA_032095175.1 Clostridiaceae bacterium | reverse complement strand
TTCTTGACCTTCACGGTCTATTACAGATAAACCTAGGTAGGATGCTACGCATTATCCTTACTTTGTGAGATGATGCAATTAATTTATATAAAATTTCTTGAATCATCTCTACGATTAAACTTATATACTGCTATTAGAAAAAATGCTACAGCAAAAGCTAATAAGATTCCGAGCTGGGGTAAAATATCTATAAAACTGCTTCCGCTTTGAAGCTTCTTTATTGAATCCAATGCCCAGGTTTGAGGCATGAAATCTCCTACTCTTTGAAGCCATGGAGGCATCAAATCGGCTGGCCAGAAGCAGCCTCCAAGCATGCAGGTTGGGGTAACAATAAGAGTATTTGCAGTTCCAACCTGGTTTGAGGTTTTAGAAAATGCAACTACCACAAGTCCAATACCTATTGCTACAAGACCAAAGCAGAGTAATATTACAAATAGCTGTATTTTGGGTATGAATATATTTACCTTTAGAATTTTAGTGATTACAAACAAAACAAGAATAATTTGTACTGCAACAATTGTTAAGTTTGCAATAATATTACTCAATATATAATCCTTTGACTTAACAGGGGCTGAGCATATTCTAAAAAAAGTTCGCATCTTCTTTTCCCTAAGTATATAGCTTGAGGTAATGCCTGTTCCAAACAATACAAACATTATTAGAAAACCCATACTGGATTGAGTAAGAGATTTTCCAAAAGCTGAATCTTTAAGTTTTTCATTTTTTAATTTTATAGAATTGTCTTTATAACCAGCATACATTTTATCAAAAGCTTCTTTTTTCCCTTCAGATGCTTTTGAAATATCCTTAAGCCCTCCAACATAGAAATTCACAAAGTTTTCAATCCAAGAGGTTACATCCTCACCTCTTATGGAAATAAGTTCAATATTAGCATTATTTCCACTGTAAATTTCCTTTGCAAAATTATTAGGAATTTTGATTATACAATCTACCTTATGCTCTGTTACCATAGCATTTATTTTATCTCCTGATACCTCAATAGTTTTAAAGTTATCCTTATTATCAACTGCTTTTACTAAATCTTGAGATATTATGCTTCTATCCATATCTACTATTCCTATATTCAGTGGTTTTGAAGCACCACTCCCGCTTATCACCATTATTATACTTGTTATTGCAACTGGAAGTACTAGATATACTATGATATTTCCCTTTTTTCTGAATGTCAGCTTTAATATATTTAAAGCGATTAAAAAAGTATTTCTCATATTGCTTCCTCCTTTCTAAAAAGAATGGATGAAATTATTATAAAAATTGCTGCAACCCCAAGATTTAGAGCTATTGCATAGCCTGCTTTACTGGTACTATTAGCAAATACTGTTTCAAAAATTGAATCATTTGCCCATCTAACAGGGGATATTTTAGCTATATTTAATAATGTTTTACTTCCAAACTGTTCAAGAGGGACATATCCTCCACCTAAGAATACTAAAAATGGTGTTAATGTATTTATAAGGCTTGATGCAGCAACCTCGTTTTTTACTACAAAGGACATTCCAGCGCCCATGGATATAATCATTATTATCTGCGATAGGAGTATTAATAGTACAATTACAATGTGATTTCCCCAGTAGGCACCTATTACATATTTGCTTACGATGAATACGATTAAAATCTGTAGCAATGTTGCAAATACTCCTCCTGTAAGTTTTGCTATAAGAATTTCATGTTTTCTAACAGGAGATGAAAGCACTCTATTTCCGGTCTTTAGGACTCTTTCACTATTTATACACCAAATTCCATACCCAGCTGCATACATTATTATAAGTGTTGTCATTGTAACAGAATAGTAATCTACAGCTCTTGGCTGTCTATTTCCTTCAAGAGAAATCATTTTCACAGATTCAGAAGTCTTATTTAAATCTATCTTAGAAAGAGCAGATGGATTTACAGTGGCTATCTGAAAGATAACATTATATCTGTCTATGAATGTTTGGAGTATGCCTTCAACGAGATTCGCCTTGAAGTCATATCTCTCATTTTTATAAAGGGTTAAGCCATCATTCCTTAAAGCAACATAACAGGTATAATCGGCATCTTTTATTTTTTTCAAGCCTTCATTTAAATCCTTGGATTCTGTAAATTTTATTCCCATTTCCTTTGCAGAATCCATGAAAGCGTTAAAACCCTCAGATATTTTTCCGCTTTCACTGGTATATAAGATATTCACATCATCAAGATTTATTGAACTTTTAAATGCACCTGATAGTGCAGAGCCAAGTATTAGTATTAGCACTATAGGAAAAGCAACCATAAGGGCCATGGATTGTCTATCCCTAAAAATTTGCTTTACTTCCTTTAACATAATATTTACGATATTCATTTTATCACCCCTAATCCCTTAGTTTTCTACCAGTTAGGGTTAGAAACACTGTTTCTAAATCTGGAGTCTTGTTTTCTACATTTCTTATTGGGATGTTCTTTCCTGTGAAATAGAGTATTATCTTATCAAGGTTGTTTACTTCCTTTGAACTATTTATCTTAACTACGCTGTCTTCAATGTGAACATGCTGTACACCAGGGATGGCTTTTATGTCATCTTCTTTAATTCCATCCAGGAAGTCCAAGGTGATTAGAACTGTGCTTGTATCAGTAATTATTGACTTAAGCTCATCCTTTGTTCCCTCTGCAATTATCTTTCCGTGATCCATAATTGCTACCCTTGATGCTATCTCCTCAACCTCTTCCATGTAGTGACTGGTGTATATTATGGTTGAACCCAATGAGTTGAGTTTTTTAACTGATTGAAGTATGTGATTCCTTGATTGTGGATCTATTCCAACTGTTGGTTCGTCCATAATTATTAGCTTTGGTCTATGGGCAAGGGCACATGCAATATTTAAACGTCTTTTCATACCACCTGAGAAGGTCTTTGGAAAATCCTTTGCCTTGTCAGCAAGTCCTACGAACTCTAAGGATTCTTGAACTCTTTCCTTTAAAAGATTACCGCTAAGACCATAGAGGCTTGCAAAAAACTTAACGTTTTCATAGGCTGTAAGGTCTTCATATATGGCTATATCCTGGGGCACTATACCAATGTTTTTCTTTGCGTTGTTGGAATTCTTTACAATATCCATTCCCATTATTTCAACCTTTCCATGGTTCATGGAAATAAGACCGGATAATATGTTTATGGTTGTACTTTTCCCGGCTCCATTTGGACCTAAAAACCCATATATTTCTCCTTCCTCAATCTCAAGGCTTATATTGTCAACAGCAATGTTGTCACTGAACTTTTTAGTTAACTCCTGTATTTTAACTATTTTCATGAGATACACCTCTCTCTAACTTTATGATTTAATTATAAAAAAAATAGTGACCTTATTTTAGTACATAAGGTCACCTTTTCTATATGACAAACGTCATGTTTTGGGTGATACTAGAGTTATGAGTTAGGTGACAGGCTCTTAAGTTTTGAGTTATTTAATCAAAAGCATCGTTAGATGCTTTCATTAAATAACTCAAGTGCCTATTACCTCTATATCTTCCCACCGTTTAAGTAATATATAGCAATCTGAGTTCTATGTTCCAATTCAGTTTTATCAAGTATAGATGTTATATAATTCTTAACCGTCCCTTCAGATATAAATAATTTTCCTGATATCTCCTTGTTAGAAAGTCCCTTTGATATACACTCCATTATTTCTAACTCTCTCTCTGTAAACAGGCTTTTATCGATTTTGTTTGATGGGTTAGATGAAAGACCATTTCGTATTCTATCCATAACAACATCCTGCATTACAGTTGTTCCAGAATACACAAGTTTTATTGCATCTTTTATCTTATCAGGGGGATTATTCTTTAATAGATATCCTGATGCCCCGCATTTAACTGCCTCAATTATGAAATCATCATCATCGAAGGTTGTAAGTATAAGGGTTTTTGTTTTTGTATTATCAGTAATCTCCCTGGCTGCCTGTAAACCGTTTAACACCGGCATTCTTACATCAAGGAGGGCCACATCCACAGAGGTTTTACTGCAAATCTCAACAGCTTTAAGGCCATCCTCAACACAGTCAAGGACTTCAAAGCTATCATCCATTCCAAGTATTATCTTCAAGCTTTCCCTTATAAGGGGATCATCATCTGCTATTATTAATTTTATTGCCATTTAATTCAACCTCCTATTGGTAAAAGAGTTATAACTGAAAATCCTTTTGAACCATCAACAATAATTTGACCGCCTATGCTGCCTGCTCTTTCCTCCATGCCAACTATTCCAAGTCCCTTTTTTATTTCAAAGGAACCTATTCCATTATCCCTTACTTCCATCTTTATGAATTTGTTTAGCACTTCTATGCTTACTGAAACCGAAGAAGCTTTAGAATATTTTATAGTGTTCGTTAATGCCTCTCTTAGGTTTTGGTACATCACATTCCACTGGGAATATGAAATTAGATCAAGGCATCCAATATGAACTAATGCAGTTTTTACTCTACTTTTCATTGAAAAATCATCTAATACGGTCTTTATCCTTATAACTCCAACCTGTTCTGCAGGAGGTTTTATATCTCTAAGGGTTGCTCTTATATTCTCCATACCAGCTCTTAATGCATCTATTGAATGTTGAAGCATTTTCTTAGTGCTCTCGGTATCCTTATCCACTAGAAGCTTTGCTGCTTCAAGCTGCATTAGGCTTGCAGATACAGTATGACCAAGCTTGTCATGAAGCTGCTGCGCAAGCTTATTTCTCTCCTCAAGCTGTGTGGTATATTTTATTTGTTTTTCATGCTCAAGGCTTTTATCAAGTCGTTGATAGAGTTCATATACCTTAATTCTTTGATTATCTTGTTCTGATATCAGTTGAGATATTCTTCTTGAAGTTGTAGATACCAGTATATATAAAATATAACATGTTGAGGATATTAATATATATTCACCTATAATACTCTTGTCTAACATGAAAGGTGGGAATATTATGGCTAAAACTCCTACCTTTATATCTATTAAATATTCACCTAACAGTTCAAATAAAGCTATTGGTATAAGAAGAATAAATAGCTCATTAACCATATTAAAGCATACTGCAGTGTAAATTATAGAGATAACAAGCATGTATCTTTTAATTTTTTGCTTTTTTATAATATAGTACAGCATGTTTATAGAAACATATATGAGAAGTGTAAATACAGTGACAAAAGTGTTTTCCATGCTGCCTGAAACATATTTTATAGTGCAGTAGGATACAATTAAAAGTTTAGTTATTATAATCCAATCTGTCATTGGGCTTCACCTACCTTGCTCAAAAGGTCTAATATTTCACTCAAGAAAAATTCAAAAACATCTTTTTATTATTCTACAAATGTATTATTAAATCCTTCATTCAATTTGAAATGTTGAATGAAGCTACATCAATTACACTAAAGATTTTAAATTGGGAGTTGTGCGATTAATGAATCAAGGAATATAATTTTGCATAAATACTTAGGGTTGAGCAATATAGAATCATTTATGTGAAACATATAGTATATAAAGAGGATGTAATATATTTTAATCTAGTTGGGAAAATAATCATGAGGTGAATTACATGGATGCAATAGATATTCTTATGAATGAGCATGTATATATTAAGAAAGTTATATCAGCCATTAAAAATGATTGTATCAAACTGGTCGATGGTGGAGAAGTAGACGTAGAGTTTTACAGAAAGGTTATTGATTTTGTAAGAAATTTTGCAGATAAATATCATCATCAAAAAGAAGAAGATAGGCTTTTTAACATTATTAGTGATAAAAACCCAATTTTAAAAAACGGCCCAATAATGGGAATGCTGCTTGAGCATGATATAGGAAGATACTATATTAGAAATCTCGAGGAGGCCTTAAATAAATATGAAAATGGGGATAAGACACAAAAGGCATATATAGTAGCAAATGCACTTTCCTATGGAACACTCCTTGAGAATCATATTGAAAAGGAAGATACGGCTATATATATGATGGCGAGAAACCAACTTGATACAGAGATTTTAAAAACTCTCGATAAAGAGTTTGAAAGGATTGAAATGGACAATGCGAATAATGAAATAAGAAATAAATACATATCCTTTGCAAACAATCTATGAAATGATTAATAATCCAAAGGAGACCGTAGATAGAATAAATTATATAATTTCTAAATTTTACGAAGCCTTTTATAGAAATGATGAAATAAATACATGTAGTCATAAAGACAACTTGTAAACCTACATTCAAAAGGCAAAACGAATATGAAAAAAACAATAGCAAAGGTATGTTCCCATTCGCTATTGGTGTTTTTATATATCTCTTTCAACATAACAAGCATAGCTACACACTCACATAAACCGAGGACAGGAACACCAGTCCGTCTGCTTCAAACCTTGTACCGCCGCCGTGCTTTTCAGCAACTGATGTTACAGAGCTAAGGCCTGTTCCAATATCTTCAGAAGAATAAAGATATATTTTAAATGAGTTGAATCTTTTATTGGTTCAGCTCATTTTCTAGAGCTTCCAAAGCTTACAAAAAAGTAGTATTATTACCAGTTAGATGTTTTATGATATAATAGCACTATATGTTTTGCATAATGATTCTACATAGGAATACAATACATTTTTGCAAAATCATTTATGCGATATATATAGTAGGATATATTTAATAGCTAAAGTTTATAAAAAATATAACTGAAATATACATTTTATACATAAAACGGAGGCTGACATTTATGGATAAAATATTTATTACAGATAATAACATAGTTATATCAGAAGAAACTCATAGAGAATGGAAGAAAAAGCTGAACCAATATGGAAGGCTTTATGTATACGCAATGTCAGGCTTTGGGAAAAGTTCAAACGCAGTAGTATTTGCAAAAAAACAGTTTAGTAAATGGACAAGCATAAGTACATTTGAGGAAGGTTTTTTAGAAAAGGCAGAGGCATATCTGATAAAAAATGAAAATGTAAAAGTGAGGACGCTTCTAATATTAGATGATTTACAGTGGCTATTAAAAAAAGAAGAACAGGATAAACTGCTAGAATTGCTATCGAGGTTGAATACAAGAAATGGTAATCTCCAGTGTATGATGCTAAGTAGAGCACCTCTTCCTGACTATTTAAAACCATTTTATCTTACTAAGCAGTTGATAGTTGAGGGTAGTGAAACACTATGGCTTAAAGGGTGTCATATTAAAGAAGTTCTAATAAAAGAAAAACTTTTTGAAGGACTTGATGAATATGCAATTAGAGATATGGTAAAGCTTTGTATGAATATTGCTAAAGGCTATCCTATTGGAGTGAGTTCTGTTATAAGATATTTAAAGGAAGGAAACAGAAACTATGAAGTTATAAATAAAATGGCAAGGGAGGATATCTTCCAATACTTTGATAGAACACTTTTTACAAAGTGGAAAAAAGAACAGAAGGAAGCTATGATAAAGCTTGCAGTGTATCCAGAGTTTAATATACCTATGGCAGAGTGTATTTTGGGAGAAAGAGCAAAAGAGTTAATAGATAGCATTACACTAATCAGCAGTTTTTTTAGCTTTATACCACCAGATAAATATAAAATTCAAAAATTTTTCTTAGCATATTTAAGGAGCAGGCAGCAGGTTCTATCAAAAGAAGAAAAAAGAATAATATATTATAATGCAGGTAATTGCTATGAAAAAATAAGAGAGCTAAATAATGCACTCCGTTGTTATAAAGAAGCAGGCTATAATGAAAAAATAGCAGAACTTATCATATACTTAAGTGAAAATGTTGATGGAAACTTCGCAAGAACTAGTGAAAGCTATCTTAATGACTTGCCGGAAGAAATAGAAGAAAGATTTCCTAAACTTTTGGGGGCAAAGACTTTATTATTTTCATATAAGATGAAGATTGAGGAAAGTAATAAATGCCTTGAAAAATTAAAGAAAAAAATTGATGAGGAAAAGAATAAAAAAATAAGGGATGAATTAATGGAAACTTACATTCATACGTTTATAGCACTTCCCCATGAAACAGCGGATGAAATGAAAGAGAAATTGACCTATTATTCAAGCTATATACTGAAACATGGCATTCATGTAAAAAATATTATTCCTACCGGGAATATGCCAAGTGTAATAAATGGGGGATTGGATTTTTTAAGATGGGTAAAAAACGCTAAATTACTTTACCCAAGTTTGAAAAAAGCTACAGAAATTGTTGTTGGCAAGGAAGCTATAGGACTTGCAGATGTGTGCATGGGAGAAAATCTTTATGAAAAAGATAAGAAAACGGAAGCTATAAGCTATCTGACAAAGGGACTCTCTGATTCAAACTATAAAGGTTCAATACGTGTGCAATATGCCGCAACAGGAGTAATGGCAAGACTGTTTTTATCCGAGGGTCAGCTTGAAACTGCTGAAACAACCCTTATCAATATACTTGCTAAAGCCAGGGAAACCAGATTCGTGGAGCTGATACCAAACATTCATACAAGCCTTGTTTATTTTGAACTTTTACGAGGTAATAAAAATAAAATGGCAGAGTGGCTTGAAAAATACGCACCTAACGAGTACGAACAATTTTATATTATAGATCGTTTCCAATTGATTACAAAAGCAAGAATATATGTGAGTATGGGAAGGAATGTAGAAGCCCTGTTTATTCTAAATATTCTAGCAGAATACGCAAGACTTTATGATAGGAGTTATCTTCAGATTGAAATACAACTTCTTAAAGCCATTATTTTATACAGGTGTGAAGATGAGTGGGAGCCACTACTTATTGAAACAGTTCAAAAAGCATCGAGTTATTCATATGTTCACATTCTTTCAGACCAGGGAGGTGCTCTTCTGCCACTTTGGAAAATAGTTGATTGGAATATGACAGGACTAGATCCGAGTTATATAAATGCCGTTACAAATGAAATGAAAAAAATGGCTGCTAACTATCCCAATTATATGAAAGAGATAGACATTCTTAGTAAAAAGGAATTAGAAGTCATAAAGCTAATGTCAGAGGGACATACGAATGCAGAAATAGCTGCTATATTAGAAATTAGTATAGCAACAGTTAAATTTCATATATCAAATCTATTAAAGAAATTAAAGGCAGAAAATCGTACTATAGCTGTTAAAACAGCACAGGAGGAAGGCCTTCTCTAGAAAGATGAATTAGAATAACCTAAGAAAACTGTCATGGAGGAACTTAAAAAGTTCGTTTATGACAGTTTTTTTATTGAGTGAAGCTATATATAAGTCGTAAAATTCTTTACATTTTGTTTTTTTAAACAGCCCTACTACATTGGTACGACCTTAGGATGTTTAAAAAGACAGAATGTAATAGAATTTTTGACTTATATATATAAATATTTTGGCTAAATATTTAAAAATAGCAAAAAAACTTCAAAACCTAGCCACATGGCTAGTTACTGAAATATAAAGTGTTAAATATAATTAAGATATATGTTGTTTAGGGTTAAGCAATGTAGAATTATTTCTGCGAAAACATATAAAAAGGGGGAAAAAACGTGCAATCAAAAATTGCAAAAAAAGTTCTTTCTGGAATCCTATCTGTCAGCTTAATGCTCCAGATGGGTATGCCAGTGGCATTTGCTTCAGAAAGTAACTTGATACAAGAAACAAAAACCATAACAGCCTTTGCAGAGCTTGCAGAGGATGTGAAAAACATTACCGTTCCAATGGGGACATTAGAAGAAGAATTACCTTTACCTGAAACGGTAACAGCAACGGTGGAATGCACTGTCTATGAGGAAACAACGGTAGACAGCGGTAATGCAGGGGAGGCTCCTGCTGCAGAAGGAACACCAACAACCACAGGCCAAGCTACCTCTTTGACTTTGGGTATATCTTCTACTGACAGCGGTGGTACAGAGGGAGCACAGCCAAAAACTGAGCTTGTGGAAAAGAAAGTAACCGAGGATGTGAATCTTGCGGTAACATGGGAAAGCGATAAGCCTTTTTCATCGGAAATAGCGGACACCTTTACCTACACTGCAAAGGTGACGGATGAAAGCTATACCCTTGGTGAGGGTGTGGAAATGCCGAAGATTATGGTGACAGTGGTAGAACTGAAAAAGACTATGCTGCTGGCAGGCACCCACACTCTTACAGTGACAGACGGAATAGAAGGCATTGACTATCAGTGGGGCGGAAATATATATACGACGTATGGTGAATTATACAAAGCGGAAAATGTATTGGTCATCCTGACATCTAAGGCGCTTACCATTACCGGGGATACCAAGGATCAAGCCGGCTTTAAGGACGTGATATCAATTAACAACGGGGTTATAGCAAATCTGACACTGAACGGAGTAAACCTCGTCAGTTCAGGTTCGAGCGCAGGAATCACGATTGCGCCGGGCGGAGCACTTAATCTGACCTTGCAGGGGACGAATACTTTTACACAGAATGCTGGTTCTGACTTTCGAAACTTTCCGGCTATCCGCGTTCCGGAAGGCGCAAGCCTGACGGTTACAGCTGAGAGCATTGGCAGCCTGACTTCCTCAACAAATAATGGCTCGGCGGTTATCGGCGGATATAATAAAGAAAACTGCGGAATGGTAGCCATCAATGGAGGAACGTTCGACTTAAGTGCGACCGGCGCTATCAACGTGGAATATATTGGTGGCCCTGCGATTGGGCCGGGGGCATATGCAAGCAATGGAACAATCACCATCAACGGCGGATGTATCAAAGCATACAGCCAGTGGGGCGCAGCCATCGGCAGTGGCTACAATGTCGCTATGGGTAGTTTAATTGGACAAGAGAACGAGACGATTGTCATCACCGGTGGCACAGTCGTTGCCACAACAGGCCACAAAATGGCGGATGGCATCGGTGGCTTTGCCAAGGCAATTACCGGTGGCGTGACGATTACCGGCGGCAGCATCAGCACGGTCGTGCCAAACACGCGACCAAAGTCCTCAACGCAGAACCTGTATAAGACAACACTTGCACTGGATGGCGCAGGAGCGGGCTTATCTGTAAGCAAGGTTTCTGTCTTTTTGGACTCTGGTTTGTCCGAAACCTACAACACCACCGACATGAAGACTGACATGGATGGAAAAATCTATGTATGGCTGCCGGAAAATGCGATTGTGACCGCTGTTATAGCTGGCGGCGAGACCTATACAGGCACGGTTCAGACCACCATGGACGACAGCGCGGTGGGGACGTTCATAAAGGACGCTGGCAGCTACACCTTGACGACCGGCGTTTCAGAGCATGCAACATCGACGCTTTCCAAATCGACAGGACTAAAAGAGGGCGATACTGTTATCCTTTATATCACGCCTGATTCGGGCTATGAGCTGAAAGGGCTCAGTCTTTATGAAGGCAGCGTGCCTGACGCACCATTGGATACCAGTGGCTTTACAAAAATCAGCAGTAACACTTGGAGCTTTACCATGCCGGCAGGGAACCGAAACCTATACGTCAATATGACTGAAATTACAGACACCGGAGATTTTGCAGTAAGCAATGACACCGGATGCAGCTACGCTTATGACAGTACTGCAAATACCCTCACCTTTTCTGGGACGGGCAGTGCGACAGTCAGCATGAAGGATGGCACCAGCACAACCTCGGAGCGAATCGTGTTTGGAAGCGGCGCTGCGGTAACGCTCACCATCAGCAGCCTCAACATTGCATCTGCAAAGGGCATTGATGTGAGCGATACAGCTGGGAACTGTGAATTGATTCTGGAAGGTTCCAATCAAATCTCGGCAATGGATTCTTACGACGCGGGTGTTCATAAAGGAAACGGGATGGGGACGCTAACCTTCAGCGGCAGCGGAAGCCTAAATGTTACGATGAACCGCTGGAACACTTCACCAAATGGCTCCGCAATCGGAGGAAACGGAGGTGAAACCGTACAGGGGCTGATTTTCAACGGAGGTACCATTATCGCAAATGGGATAACGGATGGAGCAGGGATTGGCAGCAATCCGCGAGGAGGAACTACATCGCTCACCATCAATGGCGGAATCATCAGGGGAATCGGTGGAAATTATGCAAATGGTATTGGTACCGGCTTTGGGAGAGCCGACCAAATTACGATCAACGGCGGAACGGTCTATGGTAGCGGAGGTTCCTTGTCTATTAGTAATGGTGGGATTTGTTCTGGAAGCAGCACTGTAAAGATTGCTGGTGGTAGTGTTAATATGGTGAATCTATACAGTAATAGCAACAATACTATCTTTGCTCAGCCGGTTAATACTTCGGGAGTGCCATTGTATCTGACCACAATCACGGTGGGAAGCGGAGAGAACCTCTCAAAGAACGCGTTAGTAACTGGTTTGACCTTCCAAGACTCCTATTCTTATGGCATCCATGATATGTATACGGACGACAGCGGCAAGCTGTATCTGTGGCTGCCTGTGAACACAGTTGTTACCGGTGTGGCAACGACATACGGAAGCTACACCGGAAGCTGTACCACGAATGCTACAGAACAGAGTAATCATTACCTGAAGGGTACCGCTGGGGAAACATTTACAATTCAAGGAACGTATTTTACCAAGGTCATGGACATTACACTTTCTTCTAATCCAGGACTTGGTGAGACGGATTTAAGCAGCATTGCAGCGGTCAGCCCTGCGAACGCCACAAATAGAAGCATCACATGGATGGTCATGGAAGCAGGTTCCACTGGTGCGTCTATCAGCGGCTCCAAGCTGATGCTGTCAAATGGTGGTACATATAAACTACAAGCAAAGATTACGAACGGTGCAACACCGAGCACCGATTTTATAAAAACCTTTACGCTGTCCGTCAAGCAGCCTTCCTATATGACAGTCGCGCCAGCGTCCGTCACCTATGGTGACACCTTGTCCGTGCCGGTCAGTTTCATTGTGTCGGATGCTTTGGACGCTGCGGTGGATACGGGCGTCAGCGGGACAGTGAAGCTGTCTAAGAACTCGGATGGCAGCAGCCCAATCGCCACTGAGAACATCCTGGACGGAAAGGGAACGCTGGTATATCAGACCTCTGGGAAAGACCTTGCTATTGGCGACAATACTCTCTATGTGGTCTATGATGGAAGCGACACCCGTACGACAGCTAGTCAGACGGTTACGGTATCGGTCAAAAAGCGTTCACTTACGGTTAGTGTGACCTTTGCTGAAAAGTCCTATAGCGAAACCTCAGACGTTAAGATCAGCAGCGCCGCGCTTTCCGGAAAGCTCTCATCCGACAATGTGACGCTGGAAGATTACAGCTCGATTATAGCTACAACCGCAGCGGCAGAAGTTGGAACGCAGAACGTGATGCTATCTGGCGATTTCACAGTAAGCGGTACGGATGCCGACTGGTACGAGCTCACACAGCCAACAGGCCTAAAGATAGAAATCACAAAAGCGTCCGGCACTGCCTCGGTGACCATGCAGGACTGGACCTATGGAGGCAGCGCAAATGACCCGGTTCCGACATCCACAACCAATGGCGCAACAGGTGTGACCTATCAATATAAGGTCAAGGACACGGCGGACAGCACCTATACAGCCACAAAGCCAACGATGGCTGGCAATTATACTGTGCAGGCGACTTTCCCCGAAACGGATGTTTACAAGGAGGTCAAGGCAACTGCCGACTTTACCATTACCAAATCAGCAACTGAGTTTACAAATGGTATCAAAGCCTACAATGGCGATACTGAAACTAATATCTTTACCTATGGTGATACCATCACAGTAAAAGTAATGCCAAATGCAACAGGAACTTCATCTGTAACAAATGGTTTGCAGACGCTGAGTAGCTTTTCTGCACCAATTGCAAATCAGATGGCATTGTTTGTTGGAGAAAAGCAGATTACAGAACCAGTTAATGCAGCAGATGGTGTTTACACCATGACCTACAATACTGCAAACAAAGACCTTGCAATCGGTAGCAATACGATTACCGCAAAATATGTTGGCAACAACAACATGGTGGATTACAGCGATACGGTAACTGTTACGCTAAACAAAAAGGCTATTACATCAGCAATGGTCAATACTTCAGATGTTTCTGCAAGTAAGGAATATGACGGAACAAACGGCTTTGAAGGTGTTGCACTTACAACTTTGACAGATGTGGAAAGCGGCGATACTGTATCAGCAATCGCAAATGGAACAGTTGCAGATGTAAATGCTGGCACAGGAAAGACATTTGTTGCAACTAGCATTACATTAGGCGGTGATGATAAAGACTATTACAGCCTTGATAAAGGGGTTGTCAGTGGTAACGTATCTATCACACAGACAACTGTCACAGGAGTGAATCAAGAAATTCAAGTTGTAAAAGATTTGGCAAAGGAATATACCTTCGATTTAACTAAGCTGCTACCTGCTTTATCCCAGGGCAAAAGCTTTGGGAATATTACTTATACAGTAGGAACTGTAACCAATACCGGCAATGTTTTGGCGCAGAATCCTATAAATAGTGATATAAAAGATGGAGAAATCACTCTAAAGGTGGCAAACGTAACAGACAAGGACAAAGCAGCAACAATACAAATTAAAGTAGCAACTAAGAATTACAAGGACTTTACCGTTGATTTGACAGTAAAAACCATAGATAAGACACCGCTTACTGTTGAAGCTGTGTTTACAGGTGGAACGTATAACGGAAAGCCTTATGCTTACACTGGTACACCAACTTTCAAAAATGGTACAGAAGTTGTATTGGGCATTACTTACACAGCAAAATATGTGGGCAGAGATGGTACAACCTATGGCGAAAGTGAAGCTGCACCAACAAATGCAGGAAAATACAACCTTATACTTACTGTCAGTGGTGAAAGTGCAAATACCTATGCTGGCACAACTACCATAGGCTTTGAAATTACGAAAAAACAAATTACAGCTAAACCGAATGATGCAAGCATCAAATCCAATGCTTCTTTCCCTGCATATACCTGGAGTATAGATACAGGCATAGCAGGAGAAATAATTACAGCAACCAATGTCAAAAATATTGTAATGGAAGCACAGGAAAGCGGCAAAAATCTTGATGCTGTAAAGGTGGGTACCTATGATATTGTGTTTACCACAGAGCCTGCATTTAACCAGAATGGTGATATCGAGAAAAACTATGATATTCAAATCGGTAAAGGTAAGCTGACAGTTACAAAGCACAGCTCTGGAGGAGGATCTTCAAGTGGCGGGGGATCTTCAAGTGGAAGTGGTTCTTCCTCTAGTGATAAGGATGATAACGATACAACAGTAATCACACCGCCTGAAACAACAGAAAATCTAAATCCACCAACTAAGTCAACAGCAACGGTACCTTCTACAGTAACAAAGGGGACAGCTAATGTAACCGTATCTCAAAGTGCGGTTGCAGATGCTATCGGCAAAGCACAGGCAGAAGCAAAGAAAAACGGTATTGCAGTGGTAATCAAGGTAGACACCAAAACCATCACCGCAAGTAGCCTTTCCATAAATCTGCCAAAGGAAACGGTGGATGCACTAGTTAAGGCAGGGGTAAAGGATGTTTGCATTAACAGTGGTGCAGCAATAATTAATCTCAACCTTGAAACACTGAAAACAATCCAAAAGGAAATAAATGATGACGTGACTATTTCTGCTAAAAAGCTGGACAACAGCATCCTTTCTGCAAAAGCGAAAGCAGTTGTGGGAAATCGACCTGTGTTTGATTTTACAATCACAGGTAAGAACAGCAAAAAGGTAAAAGACTTTGGCAAGGGTAAGGTCTCCATTTCCATTCCTTACACTTTAGGTGCAAAGGAAAAGGCAGGAAATGTGGTAGCTTACTACATTGACAATGAAGGAAAAGTACATGAAATGCCAAACTCCGTTTATGATAAGCAGAGCAAAACCTTGATGTTTGTAACCAACCACTTCTCCAAATATGCAGTAGGCTATAAGGAGGATAAAGTAACTTCCTTTACAGATATTGCAAACCATTGGGCAAAAGAAGTAATTGAGTTTGTAACAGCAAGAGGATTCTTTAGCGAAACAGAAAAAGGCAAATTCTCTCCGAATGCAGTCATTACAAGAGGAATGCTTGTTACAGCCCTTGGTAGACTTGCCGAAGTGGATGTTTCAAGCTACAAGACCACAAAATTCACTGATGTAAAAGCTGATAGCTACTATCTGCCATACATTGAGTGGGCAAGTAAAAACGGCATCCTAAAGGGTACAACAGAAACAACCTTTGCTACTGATCAAAGTATTACCCGTGAGCAGATTGCAATGATTATGGTAAATTACGCAAAGGTAATGGGCTTTGAGCTGCTGCAGGTACACAAAGAAAATACTTTTGCCGATGATGCTAAAATCGTAAGCGATGCTAAAATAGCAGTGAAGCAAATGCAGATGGCAGGAGTTCTTACAGGAAAGAACAGTAACGAGTTTGATCCACAGGGTACAGCAACTAGAGCAGAAGTCAGTGCACTTCTTAAGCGTTTTGCAGAGCTTGTGATTAACAGGAATACAAAAGAGGGCTGGATGCAAAATGACAGCGGCAGTTTGCTTTATTACAAGGACGGCAAAGCTATTACAGGTAAGCAGAGCATTGACGGTGTAAGCTATGAGTTTAACAAATATGGTGAAGCTATATTAAAGCCAAGCTCAAAGGATGAAACTAATACTACTAAAAATGAAACTAACACTACCCAAAAGAAAAAACCAAATGTAGTAAAAAAACCAACATATAGAACTTACACCGTTAAAAAGGGTGATAGCTTCTGGTCTATTGCCAGAAAGTTTAAAGTAAATATATATACTCTTGCAAAGGTAAACAAAAAGAGTATTAAAAGTACTATCCGCCCTGGTACTGTACTGAAGATACCACAGAAGTAAATATTTATAAATTACAAGTCCAAAATATTCAGCTAAAAATTGTAAAGGGACAGCACTTCATAATGCTGTCCCTTTGTATTTTATTATATTTCAAAATCTTCTCAAAGATTTGTACTGCCATGTGCCTAGACTTTTATCTTATTAGCATATATACAGCTCCAACTATTATAATTAAAATAATCCATAGCTCATATCTTATATTACTTTTTTTCATTTTGTTATACCCAACCTGTTATGCATTAGTATTTACAAGCTTGCTGTAGGAACTAACAGTTAGAAGGTAATATACAAAATATATTACTGTATAAATTCCTATGGTTACAGCTACCGGTACAATAAGGTTTGAAGCAAGCATTGTTGATAAAAGGGTAATTGCTACCAGGCTGTGTACTGCACCTATTAAAAGTGGCAGAAGGAATACAAAGAGCATCTGTTTTGAAATAGAAAGAGTTATCTCTTTTTTGCTTACGCCGATGTTTTTAAGTATTTTATATCTATACTTATCATCATTAGCTTCTGAAAGCTGCTTAAAGAATATTATGCTTCCAGTTGCAGTTAGAAATACAAGGCCTAAAAACGCTCCTATGAATATTATCAAGCCATTTATTCTGAGTTGTTCAACATACACTGGATAGTATGCAGATATACGTGCACCTGTGCGTAGTTTTTTAACATTCTGGACTTCCATAAACTTGATTAATTCATCAGTAAGCTCTTTACTATTCTTTCTATTATCATTCATATAACCAACAGTTCTATATAAGCTTCCACTGCTGTAGGCTTCATTAAATAACTCATCTTTAACAACTAAAACATCGTAGTACATAAGTGTATTAAATATTTCTCCGTTTTTGTGAGCGATGACTTTTAAGCTTCTGTCACTATTTTTAATTGATACAACGACATTTTTATCTGTATAGTCATCCATAAAACCTTTAACAAAGCTGCTTTCAAATAATATTGTTTCATTAGAATTAGAAATACTTACTTTTTCTTTTCCTGTGATGTCTGCAAGTGCATTGTATTTACTTTCAGAAATAATTTTTATATTTTCACCATTTCCCTTTCCGGGAAATCTACCCTTTAAAGAAACGATATCTGCTTCAAAGAATTTTAGGATTTTATTCTTTGGATATTTTGCAATTATATCACCGACCTTTTTGTCGACGCTCTTATCGTTGCTTATATATGAATAAGTAAATGGATAATTTTTTTGTGCATTTATGGTTAAGTCATAATACATGCTTGATATAACCGATAGTGCAGTTAATGTTGAAGCACTTAATACTGCTATTGTTGCCAGTGTCCTTGATTGACTTTTTATTCTATAAAGAAGTTGTGAGGAACCTATCATGTTAATTCCTCTGAAGTACCTTTTTCGATTTAACTTTGAAACCTTAATCATATATACTACAAAGGATGAGAAGAAGAAGTATGTTCCCATTATGGTGAGTATTAAGGTTACAAGTATAAGTAAAAGAAAATTATTTGTTAGCTTTAGTCCGTTTAAGTAGAACCAGTAACCAAAGCCTATACAAAGTACTGAAAGTATTGCAAGAAGTAGTGAAGCCTTTGGGTCACTTTCCTTTGATTTTTCCGCATTAAACAAATCTATAAGCTTGAATCTGTATATTATTGTATAGCTGTGTATTGAAGAAATAAAAAATATTACTGCAAAGGCTATTGCTGTATTAAGTATTGCCTTTGGAATTATAGCAAATTTTACTGAAGCACTAAAACCCATAAGCCTAATAAGAAGCATAATAAATAGCTTTGAAAGAAGGCTTCCAAGTAATATTCCTATTACTAATGCCAGAGCACCCATTGCTATATTTTCATAAAAGAGCATTCTTCCTATCTGCTTTTTCTTAACACCCATCATAGAATAAAGACCAATTTCCTTTTTCCTCTTTCTTGTGAAAAAGGAGCTTGAATACCATATGAATATTGCTGAGAATATAGCAATTACTATTGAGGCTGCCTGAAGAGCGCTGGCCATTGCTGCTGCTCTTGTAGAAGAATCTGATTGAGCAACCACCTTCAAAACCTCAGCATTATATTGCACTGATGTAAATGTATAGTAAATGATTATACTAAATATCATTGAGGCAAAGTATAAAAAATAGTTGTAGAAATTTCTTTTTACATTTTTAACTGCTATATTAAATAAGGTCACTGTTGTCACCCCCAAGTGCGGCAAGAACATCTAATATCTTCTGGAAGAACTCCTTACGACTTCCCCCTCTTACAAGCTCTGTAAACAGCTTTCCATCCTTTATAAATAGTATTCTTTTGCAGTAGCTTGCTGCAAAAGCGTCATGGGTTACCATCATTATAGTTGCTTTATTGTTCTCATTAAGTTCACTTAATGCCTGTAAAAGCTCTGTAGATGACTTTGAATCAAGGGCTCCCGTAGGCTCATCCGCAAGAATTAGCTTTGGATTATTTATTATAGCCCTTGCTGCAGCGGTTCTCTGCTTTTGACCTCCAGAAACTTCATATGGGTATTTATTAAGAATGTCCCAGATCCCAAGTATATCTGCAATGTCTTTGATTCTTTTGTCAATTTCCTTTACGGATACCTTTGAAAGTGCAAGTGGAAGGGCTATATTTTCCTTTACAGTAAGGGTATCTAAAAGGTTAAAATCCTGAAATATAAAACCCAGCTTATTTCTTCTAAAGGATGATAGTGTATCCTCGTTCATCTTTACTATATCATTGTTGTCTATTAATACAGCTCCAGACGAAGGTCTGTCAATTGTTGATACTATATTTAAAAGTGTTGTTTTTCCAGCTCCGGAGGGCCCCATTATTCCAACAAATTCTCCCTCGGCTATTTCAAGGCTTATATCATGAAGAGCAGTGTAGATGTTGCCCCTTGAGCCATATACCTTTGTAACATTTTTAGCGGATAATACATTACTCATTATTATTTCCTCCTGTTTATCAAATAAGGTTGAAGGCATTATTAACAACCTTCAACCTTATTCTATAAAAAATAAGCGATTTTAACCATTTTTTTACCTAACAAAACATCATTTTAAGCTTACATTTTTGTCACACTGAAATAATCAGTAAGCTTTGGAAAGTGAATCGTAACCCTTGTATATTCTCCATAGCTTGATTCTATGGTTATGTCATGACCCAGCTTTCTTGAAAGCTTCTTTGCAAGGTATAATCCCATTCCTGTTGATTTTTGATATTGTCTTCCTGTAGAACCGGTAAAGCCTTTATTGAATACTCTACAAATATCTTCAGGTTTTATTCCTATTCCAGTATCTTCTATTATAAGCCTTTTTTCTACACTGTCCTGATATAAGGAGAATTTTATAGTGCCACCCTCGGTCGTATATTTTAGTGAATTAGACAAAACCTGGTCAATAATAAATCCAAGCCACTTTTTATCTGTAAGTACAATTAATTCTCTTTCTTCTACTTCAACCTTTATTTTTTTATTTATAAATGTCTTTGCATGTCTTTTTATAGCTTCTTTTGATGCCTTGTTTAAGTCGATTTCCTTAATAAAATAGTCCTTTGAAAAGGAATCTATCCTGGAGTAGTAAAGTGCCTGTTCAACTTGATCTTCTATTTTATCAACCTCATCTTCTATGCTTGAGAGAACTTCTTCAGGTGATTTATTATATCCATTTTCAATTATAAGCCTAATTACTGATATAGGAGTTTTAACCTCATGAACCCAGGAAGTTATAAACTCCTGATTATCCTTTATTTCTTCCTGAAGGGTTTGAAATTTACTGCTCTCATCATCATACATTCTTTTAAAAAGCTGCTTATATAAATTATCCTCAAAGGTCTTAGGTTCAGGTAAATAGTTTATTATATCTCCTGATTTATTTTCAACAATATCTTTAATGACTGAATAATGTCTTCTTTTACAGAGGTACTCAATAAGAAGGTATATTAAAAAGAAAACAGTTGAAACAAGGTTTATGTATAAAATACTCTCACCATCAACCTTTATATCAGAATCAAGATATATTGTGGAGTTTATAAAGGCTAAAAGAAGCAGATAAAGAAAGATTAAGTATTTTTTATCCTTTATATATTCCCACAGCTTCATAATATTATATACCCCTGTCCTTTTTTAGTTTCTATGAATTCATCAAGTCCTATGTTTGAGAGCTTTTTCCTAAGCCTGTTTATATTTACTGTTAAAGTGTTGTCATCAACAAAGCTTTCATCCTCCCAGAGACTCCTCATTATTTTATCCCTATCTATAACGCTTCCATGATTTTTCATAAGCATATATACTATTTTAAATTCGTTCTTAGTTAGCTCAACCTTCTCTTCTTTATAGTAAAGAGTATTATCCATAAGATTCAATACAACACCATTATGCTCAATAACATCAGTTTCTGTATTTAAATAGGAGTAAGTTCTTCTAATAAGAGCATTTACTTTAGCCAAAAGTATATCCATGGAGAAGGGTTTTTGAACAAAATCATCTCCTCCCATGTTTATTGCCATAATTATGTCCATATTACTTGTTCTAGAGGATATAAATATTATAGGTGCCTTTGATACCTCTCTTATCTTGTTGCACCAATAAAAGCCATCAAAGCTTGGAAGATTTATATCCATCAAAACCAGATGAGGCTGGTGCTTTACAAATATGTTGAATATCTCATTAAAATCCTCAACAGCTGCAACTTCATATCCCCATTTTTCCAGACTTTCCTTTACAAATTCCCTTATCTTAGAATCATCTTCAACAATCATTACCCTAAACATAAAAACACCCCGTTCACTTAGGTATTAGAATATACTTACATTATATTATACAATATGTAGTTAACACTTGACCATATTATAGACAATTTGGTTAATAACTAAAAAGCAGGCTTTTGCCTGCTTATGAGAGAAGAAGAAATTACGATTCATTTTTAACCAAGTCTATTTCATCAGATTTAATTAATGCATGTGAAATCCTTTTTAGAATATTATCAAATCCCTCTGACTTACTCAATTTTGAAAGGAAATATTTAAAGAGTATTATTCCTATTATTGCTCCCATGTTGTTAAAAATCATATCTGTCATTGTATCCACCAGGCTTCCTTCCTGGGCTGAGCTGTAGCCAGGGTAGGATTGAAACATGAGATCAGATACGAATTCTCCAATTTCCCAGAGAATACCTAGGGAATTAACAAGGGATAAGGTGTAAAGGTTTATCTTTTTTATAATGCTTGGACTTGTATTCCTTGAATATTTTAGTTCGCCTACAAATACGAATGGCAGGACAAGCATAAAAAGCCAGAGACCTCCTGTAATGTGAAGCAGTTCATCATGATATTGAAAGGTGCTGTACATATGAAGCCATCCACCAAGTACGCTGTGAAGTACTAGCTGAAATATGGTTAAAAACCTTATGAATTCCATAAGAATAAATCCATCTTTAACCTTAAAGCCCCATAATACAAGTACACCAATGGCTGAGCCAAGGTATTTAAGCATATTGGGAAGATTAAATTGTAGAAGTGTATATATTATAGGAATAAAAACAGCTAGTGAAAGGAGTATATTAACCCATTTTAAAACCTGCTGTGACCTTATGTTTTTTGAAAAGAGTTCCTTTTCAATAACTTCGTCTTGAATTAAGGAAAGGTTTATTCTATTAAAAGTATTCTGAAGGTTTTTAAGCTTGAGTTTAATTGACGACATGGTGTATTCTCCTTTCTCTGGTGCCTGGAATTAATTATAAACTATCAATAATTGTTTCTATAAAATCAATATTATATTCATCCTCATCGCTATGACCATCTATTAATACCGTTATTATTACAGTGAAGATTTCTGCAAGCCTTCTAGATGTATCATATTCTTTGTTCTTAAAAGCGGATTTTGGAATCAAATTTACTGTGCTTTCTATATGACACATGAGCTGTTCCTTAAATGCAGCTATTCTTTCTTCTTTTACAGGTTCGATAGAATTGTTTTTTAGAAGCTCCCTGCCAATACCTTTGCGGCCTTTTATGTCATCATAAAGAATTTTAATGTAGTTTTTTAAAAGTTCTTTTGGAGGAAGATTGGATTTTTGTGCATCTTCAAGTTTTTTAAATGTTTTATGCCAACTTTTTTCAAATACACTAAAAAATAATTCCATTTTATTAGGATAATAGTTGTAAAGAGTTCCAACAGCAATACCGCATTTTTGTGATATCATTTTCATATCGACTCCATCATATCCATACTTCCCAAAAAGCTCTAGTGATGTATATATAATGGTTTCCTCGATATCTTTAATTATTTTTGGCATGCTCAAAACCTCCATTTATTAGCTTTAGGGTATTATAAACTATATAAACAATGTTAATGTATTTACATGTTTGCAGTACTATTTTGATTTTCTCTAGTACTGGATTTTAAACTCTTTTTAACTGATACAGCGAAAATACAAGTTACGATAAATGTAAAAAAATCTGCTGTGAATTGAGTATATACTATACCATACATTCCAGGTTGTAAAGTGTTTGGCAGTATTTTTGTAAATACTCCTAAGACATCAATATGTCTTTCGAATATTCCTGGAAGGAATAATATTGCGGGTATAAGAAATATGCCCTGTCTTGCTATGGATAAAAATCCAGCTTCTTTACTTTTTCCAAGTGCTTGGAATAGGGTTGTATATATAAGCTGAAAACCAAGGATTGGTCTTAATAAGCCTATGGCAATAATGTTGTCTACTCCAATTTTTATTACCTCAGGATCGCTGCTAAATAGACGTACAAAAAATTCTGCATTTACAGCAAGTATTATTGTTAAAATTAAGCAATAAGCAGTTGCCCAAATTGTAGAAGTTTTAATTGCATGTCTTACTCGATCATATTTTTTTGCACCATAGTTGTATCCAACTAGAGGCTGAAAACCCTGCATAAATCCAAAAAGGACGTATATAATAAAGCTATTTAGCCTTGTTGTTATTCCCAGTGCAGCAACTGCGGCATCTCCATATTTAATTGCAGAGCTATTTAAAAGGCTCATTGAATAGCTTATAAGAAACTGCATGCAGAATGTAGGTATACCTATTTTAAATATCTCTGCATATATTTCCTTTGAGAAAGTAAAGAGGCCTTTTTTTATTAAAACATAGCTTTTCTTTTTAATGAAATAGCTTATAAGATATACTGTAGATACCATCTGACCAATAACAGTAGCAATTGCAGCACCTGCAACCCCCATTTTAAAGGTTAAAATAAATAAGGGGTCCAAGATAATATTTAAAACAGCTCCTATTATTATGGCATACATGCTGTATTTTGCATTTCCTTCTGCACGAATAATATTGTTTAATGTCATGTTGACAATTGTAAATACTGATCCTATTAGAAGTATTCTTGTATAGCTTACTGCATATGGCATAATTGTTGGAGAGGCTCCGGAAAATTTAAGTATTCTTTCCATAAATATAAGACATATAATAGTACACATTATGCCCGAAAAAATTGCGGTAAAAAATGCTGTAGAAGCTGTTCTGTCTGCTTCTGTTTTTTTATCTTGACCTAATAATCTTGATATATAAGAGGCAGAACCAACGCCAAAAGCCTGCCCAATAGCTGTAATAATCATAAATATTGGAAAGGCAACAGATATTGAACTAATTGCTGCCGTATCGTTTAGCATACCTACAAAATAGGTGTCTGCTATATTATAGATGGCGTTTATTATTTGACCGATTATTGCTGGTATAGCAAGGGTTAAAAGTACCTTTTCTATCTTTCCTTCCCCGAGCATTTTAGCTCTAGACTCTTTTTCATCAATTACTTTAGCAGTCATATTATTACCTCCTTAGTTAATGTATATCTTATATGAATCAAGATTCATATAAGATGAATATAAATTCATTATAAATTTAGGATAACTAAATGTCAATAAATAAAATTTCATTGGAATTTAAAAACTCTTTGAAGTTTATTATTTCAGACGCTTCGGTATTGTATATATTTAGAGAGGATGTTTGAAAAAATATGAGAATTTTGGTGAACCTTATGCTATGGATGCCTAGTGTTTTTATGTTATATAGATTAATGAATTATTTAGATAATTAGAAGTATTGGTAATTGAAAGGTAAGTATTTTAATAATATAATTTAATTGATAAGCTGCAGAATAATACAAATTTCGATTGGGGGGAGCAAATTTGAGAACAAAAAAGATTGTTTATATAGGAATTTTTATTGCAGTTGGAATCATATTCAGCAGGTTTATGACAATTCAAACTGCAACACTCAAGGTTGGTTTTGGTTTTATCCCTGAGATGCTGGCGTCCTCTCTTTTTGGACCTCTGGCAGGTGGATTCATAAATGGAATGGTAGACTTTATAGGAGCCATAGTGTTTCCTAAGGGTGGAGCATATTTCCCTGGTTTTACTTTAAGTGCTTTTTTAGGGGGAGCGATTTATGGTATCTTTCTTTATAAGAAGGAGATAAACATCAGGAATATATTAATTCCAACTATTATAATAACAGTATTTATAAATCTTGGGCTTAATACCTTCTGGCTTACAATTCTTACAGGGAAGGGGTTTTTAGTTCTTCTTCCAGCAAGAATTTTAAAGGAGCTTATTATGATTCCTGTTGAAGTTCTTACATTTAGAGCAGTATATTATTACTTGAGCAAATCAAGGGCAATTGAAAAAGCCATGATTTAATTAAAGGTGCCAGAGAGACAGCATTATAAGCTGTAATTTCTCTGGCACTTTTTTTGTATGTTACAAAACTGTAAGTTGAATAAGAGATTTTGAAAGGGAAATCAATGGATGGTTTCCCCTATTTTTTTTATAATTATATGTAAAGTGCCAGGCACGTGGCAAGTGGCAAGTTGGGTAACCCTG
>DAMCZI010000055.1:0-25717 GCA_032095175.1 Clostridiaceae bacterium | reverse complement strand
ATTACAGCAGAAGAATTTAAAACGATTACTGGGCAGGAATATGTCGCATAGGGATTATAAAGCGAAGTAACTTAAAGGCAAAGCAAGGGACTAGAGATAGTCTTTTTTCTTTGCCTATTTTTATACCAGGAGGTGCAGGATGGATGTTAATGTTATAACTCTTATTAGTGTTGTCGGTACAGTTTGTGGCATCACATTTGGGTATGTTGGGTATCGCAAAGGAATTCAAAAGGATAGTGCTGAAAGTGGTAAAAGCAGCGGTACCCTAATGAGTGACATCGGATATATAAAAGCTGGTATTGACGACCTGAAGCATAAACAGGAATCAGCAGAGCTAAGGCACTTTGCACTCGTTGAGAGGGTTACAAAAGTTGAGGAATCAACAAAACAAGCACACAAGAGAATTGATGAAATGAAAATAGAAAGGGAGTGATAATGTGTTAAAAGTTGTTTTAGACCCAGGGCATGGCGGAAATTCGAGGTCAAATAGAGGCCCTACCGGATACATTGAAGCTGATGGGGTACTAGATATTTCCCTAAAGACTAGGGACCTCATTAGAAAAAAGTTTCCTCAAGTCCAGGTATTTCTGACTAGGGACAAGGACATGACATTGGATCCTGCACCAAGGGTGGCAAAGGTAAACAGTTTTAAAGCTGATATTTGCATCTCTCTTCACTCTAATGCAGGACCAGAGAGTGCAAGAGGGACAGAGGTTATTCATTCAATCTTTAGCAAGCCCTATACAGGAGGACATAAGCTTGCATTACTACTTCAAAAAAATATTGTTAGTATATGCGGTACATATGATAGAGGAATAAAAACTGTTAAAAGCAAGCATGGTAAAGACTACTATTTTATGATAAGGGATACTAAGCCATCAGCTGCTATAGTGGAATATGCTTTTCACTCAAATAGAGAGGATGAAGCTTTGCTAAAAAATGAAGCTTTCAGGTATAAGTGTGCCATTGCAACAGCAAAATCAATTGCAGAATATTTCGGGTTAGAATGGCTAGATGAAGCACAAGTGATTGAGCACTTTGTTTATGGTACTAAGGAAGAAAAATTCGGGCCGTATTTAAAGCCTGAGTATGCAGATAACAAAAAAAGAATAATAGAAGGTCAGGGGTATATAAATACCCGAATAGAGAGGAGATAGATGTATGAATATATTAAGTTTAATTGTTTTAGCACTCATAGGAGAGGCAGTATGGGAAACACTTAAGATGGTATGGCAGAATGGAAAGATAAGTGTAGACAGAATAGGAGCCCTTATAATAGGTTTATTGCTTGCTATAGGGGCAGGTTTAGACCTAATGGCCATGGTAGGCATCCCAATGAGGATACCTTATGTGGGAATGGTGCTAACTGGATTGCTTATATCTAGGGGAGCAAACTTCATGCATGATATTTTACAGAGTATTAACAACATACAGCAGAATACAAAGGATACTGGCATGGATGCATAGCAGCAATTGAAATTCGCAAGCGTTTGCGATTTTGATTTTTTCCCGGTATAATGCCGGGAATTTTTTTATTTTTTGAACAAAATTAATGCAATTTTTGTATTACCACTATAAGCTAGTCATATCAATGCATACATGTCATAATAATCAATAAAAAGATTACCCAAAGTAATACTAAAATGGTAATACCTGAAAAAGCTAGTGCTATCAATAGTTATAGCATTAAATGAGAAGAAAAAAGATTACCAAAAAGTAATACCATTCAAAGCCTTATGCAGAGCCATGTATAAGGCTTTTTAAGTTAAAAAAGTAATACTAAGAAAAGATTACCGCAAGGACGTTTAAATATTTTATAAAATCTTAGAAAAAATTTAAAAATGTAATAATAATAAATTGAAAAATAATTATGCCTTGCAAGGGTGAAACAAGTCCCTTGCCTTGGCAGGGGTATTTTATCCTTGTTAAGGCAGGGGAGGAATATAAATGTTAGAGGATGAATTGATTGTAAAAATTATTGGGAAGTTGTCTTTGGAGTATCCAGACATGGATCAATTACGAGTGCGAGAGTTATTGTATGAATGTGTAAACAACTATGAAATTACAGCAAGGGAAACCGCATTGGTGGCAAGTGACATTCCTGAAAGGGCCGTTATGTATTTAGCTATCAAGAAGTTAGATGGACTAAGTAAAACTACATTATATAATTACAAATTACATCTGGAGAGATTCTCTAGCATGGTTGTAAAACCACTAAGCATGATAACTACGAATGATATTAGGCTATATTTGGCCATGTTATCTAAGGTTAATAATCTTAAGCAAACATCTATTGCAACTGAAATAAGTGTGTTAAAAAGTTTCTTTAGCTGGTTGGCAAATGAAGAAATAATTGTTAAAAATCCAATGGTTAAGATTAAATCCCCCAAAAAAGAAAAACGATTAAGAAAATCCCTAACGCAGGAAGAATTAGAACTCCTTAGGGATGCTTGCGAAAGCGAAAGAGAGAGGGCTATACTTGAGTTTCTATTTTCTACTGGCTGCAGACTTGCGGAGCTTGTTGGAGTTGATATAAAAGATATTGATTGGAACTCAAGCAGCTTAAAGGTAATTGGAAAGGGGAATAAGGAAAGGGTTGTATACCTTAATCCGAAATCAAGAATATATATTGATAAATATTTAAAAACAAGAGATGAATTAGACAAGTTAACCAGTCCGGCACTATTTATTTGTAGCAAAAGGCCCTATAATCGACTAGGCAGAAGAAGTGTAGAAAGGGAAGTTAATATTATAGCAGAAAGGGCAGGCTTCAATAAGTCGGTGTTTCCTCATCTGCTTAGACATACTATGGCAACATTGGGATTAAAGTCGGGCATGAGCTTAACTACAGTACAAAAAATTTTAGGACATGAGGATCCGGGCACCACTGAAATTTATGCAGAAATTGATAATGGTACCATACAAAATGAATTTAATAAATTTCTCAATCAATAGAGAGCAGCAGCTCTCTATTTTTTTATCTCAATATAAATAGTTGGCACTGCCAAACATGTCCTATACTGTACACAAAATGCACTGCATATAGCCCCAAAATCGAGCAAAGTGAAAAGCATATGCATAATAGGGGCACGATTAGCACTGCCTTTAAAAGCCTTCTGAGAGCGTTTAAGCCACTATTTTAGATACCGGAGTTATATCTATGCTGCTTTATCAGATCATATTAACCACATGGGGTGCAAAGTTATTTTTAGCGTCTCTCTATATAAAATCAAACCACTACCGTTTATAAATTATAAAAAGTATTGCAAAAGTATCCCAGGGCGGAGAAAAAGAAATAAATAAAAAAGGAAAAGAGAATTATTTGTAGAAATAACTGTTAAAGGATGGGAGGGATATAATTATATGTGGTTAGTTTTAGTTATTCTAGTATTTGCTTTTATTTTCTACTTATCAAGTAAAAATAAAAAATCAAACATTCAAGAGAGGATGACAAATACTCGGTATCAGCCAAACATAGCTACAAATCAAAACAAGTATGTTGCTACAGGCAAATTCAATTTTTCAAAACAAGTTTTTAATGAGTTTGTAGTCCTAGATTTTGAAACAACTGGGTTGAATCCATCAATAGACAAAATAGTAGAAATTGCTGCTCTAAAATATAAAAATGGGGTTCTAATAGGGAAATTTTATACATTAGTCAATCCACAAGTTCATATACCAACAGAAGTAGTAAGAATACATGGTATTGATGATAAAATGGTTAAGGATAGCCCTACAATAAAAGAAAGATTACCAGAGCTGCTTTCTTTTATAGGTGAATTACCTATAGTTGCACATAATGCAAAATTTGATATAAATTTTTTAAACGCAAACATGTACTATTTGAATAAGAATATAGACAACCCAATCATTGATACATTAAAAATTAGTAGAGAGATATTTAGTGAATTACCTAACCATAAGCTGCAAACTATAAAAGAACATTTTGGAATGAGTCTCGGAAGCCATCGAGCTCTGGATGATACCAAGGTTACTGCTGAAATATATTTGAGATATTGCAAATTAAAACTCAAAAAATATGAGGATCTAAAAAATACTTTTACTGATGAGGAATTAGAATGTTACAAGCTAGTCAAAGACACACTTGTTAAAAATAATAAAGATATAAAATATCTACGATATACCCATACAGGCTCTTACTTTGATGTAAATGCTTTTGCCAATATATTTAGAATAAAGTTAAAAGGTAGAAAACAATATATTGTATCTAAACATAGCATTGATGAACTTAAGGCTTTTAATCCTGAATTAAATTATGAGCCTTGTGTGAAATCTGAAACTGGTACAACAAGAATAATTATTAATAATTTTAGAGATTTAGCAAAATTCGAGGATTTAATAATTAAATCTTATGATGATGCAATTAGGGAAATGAATTACTATGTTGAAAATGTAGGTTGTGGTAAAGAAAATCTCGATGAATATTTAGCTTCAAATTTAAAATAAAAGAGTTCCAACTGGAGCTCTTTTTTATTTTTTGTATAGGTTGATGATTTTTGCTTTTTTTATTACAATAGGCTCTTTTTATATTTTTTTGATTTTTTGAATATATAAAAAGCAAGATAAAAATATTTTTTTATTAGGTTTGTCTTTTTGCCTTTTTTACTTATAATAACTACAACTTACTATTTTATATTATTTTTAAAAACTGAATATATAAGAATATGAAATAAAAAAGGAGGTAGGGAATAAATGAAAAAGAGGAAAAATAGAGCCCGGTGTTACCGAGCTAGAGTTATTCATCATCCAATTTAAATTTATAGTGTTTTTTAAGTATTCTTAAAATAATATTACTCATAGATCTATCCTCATATTCAGATTCAGCTTTAATTATATCATATAATTTTCGAGGCATAGTGACAGGAATTCTCACATTATCTTCTTTTATCAAAACAAAACACCCCCTAATAAAAATTATAAAAGGGTGTTCAGTAAAAGTGTGACAAGTGAATCAAAGTGACTCACTTTTTGAGGAAAATAAAAAGTAATTAAAAATGACTTCTGATTACCTTGTTGGATTTTTAAGTTTGCATTTATTAATACAAGTATAGTTGCAATCTATTTTATCACAATTTATTAAAAGTTTAGGACAAATATCTAATGCTTCAGCAAGTTTGTATATGGTATTGAGAGTAGGGCTTATTTTAAGGCTTTCAATATCGCTGATTTCCGATTGAGCAACACCGGATTTTTGTGCCAATTTATTTTGTGATATATTTACTTTTTTTCTCCAATACTGTAGCTTACATTGAAGCATGTTACTCCTCCCTTGACTTAAATTTATTAAATTATAACAAAATTCGACATCTATATCATTGGAAAATGTTGAGAATTGTTTGAAAAAGTCGACAACTATCGATATATCGATTAATATTTGTATTATAATTAAGGTATGGAGTAACACAATGCATTGATATTAAAGGAAAAGTTATAAATAAATAATATGATATGTTACATCTTTAGAGAGGGTGTATATAATATTTATTCATGCTCTTTACGAACATATGTTCGCATGATAAAATGAAATTGTTCCCAATTCTACGTAAATAATTATTATAATTTATGATAATAGGAGGGATATCTATTGGCAAAAGATAAAAAATTAAGAGTAATATTAAATATAAAAATTAAGAAAAAGCAGGAAGAGAATTCTCTTCCTGTTCTAAAGAAAGTAATCGGTTGATATATTAAGTGCCTTGCATATCTTATTTATATTACATTTACTTGGTCTATACCCGGCTTCATATTTACATATGCTTGAATATCCAATAGAACATAAATTTGCAAACTGCCGCTGGGTATGACCATAGTTCATTCGTAATTTATAAATTTTCTGAGCAAAAGTATCTTCAGGGAGTGATGAATATGCGATTGAATTATCTCCCTCTAAAGTATTAAACACTTTTTTAAATATTGCAGTTCGGTTCACCTTGCACATGCAAAGCTAATGACGAGCTATTACCCATTAGATAAGCTGAGAAAAATTCCAGGACTTGAGGATGCAAGATTTGAAGATCCATATTCAGGAGGCAAGGCAAATTCCATAAGATATCTCTCGATGGCACCAAGGGATAACACAATGAAGGTAAAAGATATTGATAATCTGTTCTGTGCTGGAGAAAAGAGCGGCCTCTTTGTAGGTCATACAGAAGCTATTGTAACCGGGACACTATCAGGATACAATGCAGTTAGAACGGGACTTGGATTAAAGCCTGTTGAACTTCCTGTATCCCTTGCAGTTGGAGACATCATATCCTATGAAAACAAGATGAAAGAAACCCCAGAGGGCCTAAGAAAGAGATATACCTTTGCAGGTGCAGGATATTTTGAGAGAATGAAGGAGCTGAATCTTTACACAACAGACATTGAGGAGATAGAAAGAAGAGTGGAGCTTGTTAAAATGAGAGAGTTTTTTAAACAGAAACTCTTGTAAAGGATATGTAAGAAGTTGGTCCTGAGTTAAATGCAAAACCAGCTTCTTATTTTTTTATGAGCAAAATCAAGTCTATATATGTTATAATATGTCGTCCCCGTGTCCCTAATAATGGTGTTTATGGATAATTATTAAAAAACAGCAAAATGAGAAAGATAACCATTGAAATCCATAATTACTTATATATAATAGTTATTAATAGCATATATCATTTGCTTAAAATAAAAATATATTTTAAGGGAGTGATGTAGCTTGAAAAAAGTTACAAGTTTCATTTTAATGTTTTACTAGCTTTTTGTATGCTAGGTACAACTTAATAGTATTAGAGGTGTTTAATCTTGCTTACATTATCTGATATATGTATCATAGTAACTTTGTTTGTATGGATTGCTTTTATTAGTTACATAATAAAAATATTAAAACTTATTTTGAAAAAACTTGATAAATAAATAACTATTATAAAATAATGTAGCCATATAACTTATGAGAATAAATTATATGGCTACTTTGATTAGTGTTTCTTAATGATAATCTATTCTGTGCTGGAGAAAAGAGTGGTCTTTTTGTAGGTCATACAGAAGCAATAGTAACAGGTATTATATAATTTTATAATGCAGTAAGAGGTATAGATTTTAAAAATATATATTAATTTTTGTGTAAAGAAATTATATAAGCATTCTTTCACTGGAATTGATTGGCGAAGTTTTATAAAATTATATATGATAATAAAATAATGTTTATATAAAATGATTTTCTTTGGAGGAGTTTTGATGATTGAAGGTAAAAAAGTTATAATAAGGCAGCTTGAAATTGGGGATGAGGAGTATCTTTACAAGTGGTGGAATGATGGTAGTATGATGGAGCATGCTACACATCCATTTGGAACATTACAGAGCAAGGAGAATATTAGATTGAGTATAGAGAGGGAAACTGAAGCTAGAGGTATGTTTCCTGAGAATAAAAGGTTTATCATTTGCAGGAAAGAGGATTTAATGCCTATTGGAGAAATGAATTATTGTGGATGGGATGCAAGGGATCAGAAATGTGAGTTTGGAATAAAGATATGTGAGGTTAAGGAACAGGGAAAGGGATATGGAGAGGATGCTCTTTATCATTTTATTGATTTCATGTTTAGATTCTTAAATTTAAATAAGATAGAGCTTACCTCTATGATTGATAATAAAAGAGCACATAATTTATACAGAAAACTTGGTTTTAAGAAAATTGGTATAATAAGACAAGGATATTTTGACAGCAGAATAGGTGATTTTTCCGATGTTGTATATATGGACTTGCTTAAAAAGGAATGGAACGAGGTCAAGAAAAGTATAACTTTTAAATAATTAAACGAAATTGTATTTAAAAATACTAATTTTTTATGTTCTGTTTTTACAGATTACTTGGTAAAGTAGGTTTATCCTTGGAGTGTTTGCAAAGATAGAATTTGTGAGGCGTATATAATATTAAATATATTAGGGTGAGTGTATTGGAAAAGGATATTTTTAAAATTGAATCTGAGAATATAGTTTTGCGTGATAGATGTATTGAGGACTTAGATGATTATATATTCTGGTATACAGTGGAAAAGGAATGGATGAACTGGGATGCTCCATGGGAAAAGGATGAACCTTTCGATATAGATGGGTTTAAAATAGACTTTATCAAAAAACTTGAAAAGCCACTCCCAGCAGCTAGAAGAAGGTTTGAGATATGCCTTAATGATGGAAAGCACATTGGCTGGATGAATTCATATTACATAGATTCCAATGAAGATATGCTTGCTATTGGAATTGATATACCACAAACTCTAAATAGGGGACATGGTATTGGTAAGAAAGCATTTTCAATGTTCATAACATATCTTTTAAAAAACAATCCTCAAAGGGATATATATACTCAAACATGGTCTGGAAACATAAGAATGATGAGTTTAGCACTGAAGTGTGGATTCAGAGAGTTCAAAAGAGAAGTTGATTTTAAAGAGATAAATGGAAGATTTTATGATGACATTACATATAAGCTTGATAAAGATGCTTTTGAAAAATACTCTATAAATGAAATAATCAACAGGTAAAATCTCCTTATGTGTTATAATATATGAATAGGCGTATTATGCTACGTAGTTTTTTAGAGGAGATGGAGTTATATGAGACATAGAAGAGAAAATATTATCCATGGAGAATTACCTAATGGTTCCTATGAGATGATAATGGAGCTTGAAAGACAGGGGTACTTTATACCACCCTTTTATACCATAAAGACAAGGGAGCAGATTGAGGGAATTAGGAAAAGTGGAAAGCTTACTAAAAAGATACTTGATATAGTCGAGGAGAGAATAGAGCCTGGCATAACTACAAATGAGGTAAATCAATGGGTACAGGATTATACTGTAGAGCATGAAGGATATCCAGCACCCCTAAATTATGAGGGATATCCTAAGAGTGTATGTATATCAATAAATGATGTTGTATGCCATGGAATACCTGATGATACGGTATTAAAGGAAGGGGATATAGTAAACGTTGATGTATCCACAATACTTGATGGTTATTATTCCGATGCTAGCAGAATGTTTATGATTGGGAAGGTTTCTCATGAGGCTGAGAAACTTATTAAGGTTACAAAGGAGTGCTTAAACCTTGGTATAAGACAGGTAAAAGCATTTAACAGCTTCAATGCAATAGGAAATACTATTGAGGACTATGCAAATAACAATGGTTTTTCAGTTGTTAGAGAATATTGTGGACATGGTGTAGGTATTGAGTTTCATGAAGAACCTCAGGTTGATCATTATAGAAGAAGGGACAAGGGTCTTATAATGCTTCCTGGAATGGTATTTACAATAGAACCTATGGTTAATGCAGGAAAGTTTAGATGTAAAACTTTGTCTGATGGATGGACTGTGCTTACAGCTGATGGTTCCCTTTCAGCACAATGGGAGCATACTGTGGTTGTTACAGAAAAGGGATGTGAAATATTAACGCTGTAAAAAAAGGTGTCTCGTTTTCGAGACACCTTTTTTGATCGAAGATAGCAGGTACTTGAGTTATTAAGTAATATTGTTTTAATTAATACTTTAGCTAAAATAACTCAAAACTCAAAAGCCTGTCACCTAGGTTATTCACATAGGCTTCTAAGAGCTTTTTCAAATTTAATATTATCCTCAGATGTTCTCTTAGGAGGGTTTGAGGTTTTCTTTCCAGAACGTCTGGCCTTTTGGGACAAGTATCTTTCAAACAATAGCCTGTCTATATTGTCCTGGGTAAAAATCAGACCATTTTGGTTTAGAGCTTTTGCTTTTTTTAACAAGGCAAGTGCAGCAACTCCATAATCCTGTGAAACTACTATATCTCCATTTTTTATGTTCTCTCCAAGCTTCATATCAACAGAATCTTTACCTTTATCCACGGTAATGACCTGGCATCCATCGAGGTTAAGAATATGAGCTGTATCCACAAACATTATCACTTCAATACTAAGTTCCTTCGAAACACTCAGTATTATCTCCTTCACAGGACAAGCATCCGCATCAACAAGTATTTTCATAGCTATCCCACCAATTCTAACTGTTATAGTTATGTATCTATATGAGTATAATCTATTTACATTTTATCATCAATCTATAATAAAGGTATAGTATTAAAATCAGTACCAGTTCTCAATTCCTCTACTTCGCAAAATTTGCTAAAAAACGCATTACCCATTCAAAATCAAGTAGTTTGTGGTGAAAAAGGACAAATTTTGCGAAGAAAAATAATTGAGAACTGGCCCTATAGAAGAGATTGTAATATTTTTATTATGGAGGTATAATTTTAAAAGTTGAAAAAGATAAGGGGTGCGGCTGGAATGAAAGAAAGGTTGCAGAAGTATATTGCAAAATGTGGTGCTGCTTCGAGAAGAAAAGCAGAGGAATTGATATTTGATGGAAGAGTTAAGGTAAATGGAAGTGTTGTAAACAATGTTGTTATTGTAGATGATGAGGTGGATGTTGTAGAACTTGATGGAAAGGTTATTAAACCGGAAGAAAATATGGTGTACATAATGGTTAATAAACCAACTGAGATAATAACCTCTGCAAAGGATCAGTTTGATAGAAAAACAGTTTTGGATATAGTTAATGTTAAGGAGAGGGTATATCCCGTTGGGAGACTTGACTATGATACATCAGGATTATTGATACTAACAAATGATGGGGATGTTACCAATAGAATGACACATCCTTCCCATGAAGTTAATAAGGTATATGCTGCTGAGATAATAGGAGTGCCTACGAAGGAAGAAATGGATTCCTTTGAGAAGGGATTAAAGATAGAGGATTATATTACTTCACCAGCAAGGATAAGAATAATTGAATCAAAGAGAGATATGGCACTAATTGAGGTAACAATACATGAGGGTAAAAACAGACAGGTTAGAAAGATGTGTGAAGCAATAGGTCATCCTGTTATAAACCTTAAAAGGATTGCCTTTGGAAAGCTTAAGTTAGGGAAACTTAAGCCTGGAGAATGGAGAAATCTATCGGAAAGTGAAATAGAATATTTAAAATCCATACACTAGGGGGGATGTATAATGTATAGAGTGATATTGAAGGTTACACAGATGGCTCAAAGGATGGTTGAAATGGCTGTTAAACCGGAAGACACAGTTATAGATGGAACCCTGGGGAATGGTAATGATACTATTTTTCTAAGCAGTTTGGTCCCTGAGGGGAAAGTTTATTCCTTTGATATACAAAAGGATGCTGTTGAAGGGTTTAAAAGGGTTATGGAGGAGAAGAATATAAAGAATGTTATTGCAATAAATTCTGGTCATGAAAGTATGGAACTGTATGTAAAAGAAAGGCCATCAGCAATAATGTTTAACCTGGGATATCTTCCAGGTGGTGATGAGAAGATAATAACCCTTCCTTATACCACCTTAAGAGCCTTAGAGAGCGGAAATAAAATACTCAAACCAGGTGGAATAATAACTATTGCATCCTACTCGGGGCATCCTGGAGGTCAAGAGGAACAGGATATTGTGCAAAGCTGGGCAAGGGGACTTAATCCCAGGCATTATTCTGTTATGGAAGCAAGATTTACAAATGGCAAAAATAATTCACCGATGCTGATTGTTATTGAAAAAAATGACAATTGTCGTGAAGATATATAAAATAATCCTTGTTTGTTGTAAATTTAATTATTTTTATTTTGCAAGGGGTTTCTATAGAATTACCACACCTTAGGCATTTGTAATTACCACCGTAAAGGTAATCAGTATATTGCTTTAAAGGGATATCTCTGTATTTTTGCCAGCTTTTCCATCCAGTTTTACAGAATTCTTCCCTTGATTTTTTGTCAGATAGAACCCATTTTAAAAGCTTATGAAAATGGAAGGGGTACTTGGTGTACTCTAGATAATCCATGGGGACTCCAAGCCCTATTATATAATCTAAAAAATTTTCTTCAATCATTGATTGGAGAGGATCAGAAATTTTAGTGCTTGTTATTTTATATCCATTTTGGTTAAGATAGATTCTTGCCTTATCAAACATATATCCCTGGCATATCTCTATGGGTTCATATTTTGAAATATTTAAATAATCTATTCCTCTTTTTATTATATCAACACAGTAATCTGTGTATTTTTTTTCTTGAAAATATGGATAAGTGAAGTACTTAACTGGTATAATCTCGTTATGATAATCAAGGGAATCAACTCTAAGAATTCCAATGAGTGTACCACCAACGAGACTTCCACTTCCAGCATCATCAATCTGAATCATAATTTGTACATCCTTTCGAATAATAATATAATAAAAAAATAGGTAATTGCTAATGGATGAATATAATTAAGGGTTCCTGAAAAAAATATTGGAATGGTCAATCATACAATTAGTATGGTATATTAAGTTATCTACAATACTTTTATAATGCAAAATATTATTAGAATATATAAACTTTAGTGAATTAAAAATGATTTAGAAAAAAGTAAACAAATTTAACAATTTGTGTAATTTGAAATGAAGTATTATGAATACTATGATACTAACAATAGGAGGAATTTCATGAGGCTGTTGATAACAAATGATGATGGAATAAATTCATATGGACTACATATGTTAGTAAGAGAAATGGAAAAGGAACATGAAGTTATAGTTGTTGCACCTGAAGAGCAAAAGAGTGCATGTGGTCATTCTGTAACAATTCACAAGCCTATGAGAGTAAGGGAGGTGAAGATAGAAGGCATAAAATCCAGAGCCTTCAGTGTAAATGGTACACCTGCTGATTGTGTAAAAATTGCTGTGGAGAAGCTTTTAAAATCAAGGGTTGATATGGTTCTTTCCGGCATAAATCAGGGCTTGAATATAGGTACTGATGTAATTTACTCAGGAACAGTTTCAGCAGCCATTGAGAGTTCAATATATAAGATACCCTCTATGGCAGTATCAATGGATATACGCAATGGAGATAAGTGTTATGGCACTGCAGCGGTGTATGCAAAAGATATACTTAAAATAGCACAGATGAAAGATATAAAGAACGATTTTGTTCTAAATGTAAATGTACCATGGATGCAGAGTGAAAATATATCTGGAATTAAAATTTGTAACCTAGGAAACAGAATATATACAAATTGTTATATCGAAACAATGGAAAATGGAGAAAAGTTTTATGAGTTAAATGGAAATCCAACAGAGGGTGAAGAGGAGGAAACAGATGTGTTTTACGTCAAAAAAGGATATATTACAGTTACCCCACTTCACTATGACCTTACAAACTTTAAAGTAATAAAAGAGGTCGCTGATTGGTTCAAAGATAACTAATTTAATTTTATACAAAAGGAAACGGTCAGGTCTGAAATATATTAGTTTTACAGGTTAAGGATGAGGAGGATGTGACGTGCAAAAGAATCATGATGAACTTCATTTAATTGCTATTAAAGAATTCACCCATAATGATGAAATGTATAAGGTTGTTGACTTTCTAAATAAAAACCTTAAGTCAAAGGGGCTGATATTTGGCATGGCATATAAAGAAGATAAAGACGTAATATCAATATATGATGTAAAATAAAGCGAAAAATAAAGAAGTATTTATTGTCATGCATGGTACTAATATTTTGAAAACTGAATAAAAAATAAATCCGAAAAGAGGGATTTTATGGGGGAAATGAGCAACAGAGAGCTGCCTTACAAGAGAAAAGAATGGTGTAAGGGATGCGGGTTATGTGCAGCGTTTTGCCCCAGAGGAGTTCTTGTTCTTGAAATAGGCAAGATTAATATACAAAATCCTGAAAACTGTATCAAATGTGGTTTGTGTCAGCAAATATGCCCCGATTATGCGATATATGCAGGAGGGGGAGAGGATGAGGAAGAAGACAAATTTGAGCAAACCTGTATTGATGCAGGGAAATGAAGCTTGTATTAATGGTGCTATAAGAGCTGGGCTTAAATTTTTTGCAGGATACCCTATAACACCTTCCACTGAGATAGCGGAACTTGCGTCAATTAAACTTCCTGAAATAGGGGGAAGGTTTATACAAATGGAAGATGAGATATCCAGTATAGCAGCTGTTATAGGGGCTTCCCTTTGTGGTTTTAAATCAATGACTGCAACCAGTGGACCCGGTTTTTCGCTAAAACAGGAGAATATAGGATATGCTTCTATGACTGAGATACCCTGTGTGATTGTTAATGTAATGAGAGGTGGACCAAGCACTGGACTTCCAACCTCTGTTTCACAGGGTGATGTTATGCAGAGTATTTGGGGCACCCATGGGGATCATCCAATTATAGTTATTGCTCCATCAAGTGTAAGTGACATATATTATTTAACTATAACAGCATTTAACTATTCTGAAGCCTATAGAGTGCCGGTGATCCTTTTACTTGATGAAGTGATTGCTCACATGAGGGAAAGTGTTTGTCTGAATAGTGAGGTTACATTGGTAACAAGAAAAAAACCGGCTTCAAAAGAAGGGTATCTACCTTATAAGGCCGGTGATGACGGTGTGCCAGAAATGGCAGACTTTGGACAAGACTACAGATATCATGTTACAGGATTAAGTCATAATGAAAAAGGATATCCAACTAATGATCCTGAAATATCAGGTAAGCTTATAGAGAGGCTTAATAGAAAAATACAAATTAATGCAGATAAGATATCACTCTATAAAGCAGAGAACATAGAAGGGTGCAATGATATGATAATTGCATTTGGCTCTGCAGCAAGAGTGTGTCGGGATGTAGTACATAATCATATTGATAAAAGGATTGGTCTTTTTATACCATATACACTTAGTCCATTTCCTGAGAAACAGCTTTTATCTATAATTGAAAAAAATAAAATCAATGGAATATTCGTTGCAGAACTAAATATGGGACAGCTTATACTTGAGATAAAAAGAATTATTGGAGGAAAGTGCAGAGTCTATGGAATAAATAAGTGTAATGGTGAATTATTTACCCCGGAGGAGATAATAAATGGTCTGGGGGTGAATGATAAATGAAGGAAAGATTAATTAACGAGTATTTTAGACAGGAACAACTGCCACACATATGGTGTCCGGGATGCGGTAATGGAATAGCCCTTGGGGCCCTTGTAGAGGCACTGGATGAGCTTAAAATCGATAAGAAGCTGACCTGTGTTGTATCTGGAATAGGATGCTCTTCAAGAGCATCAGGCTATTTAAACTTTGATTCCCTTCATACAACCCATGGTAGAGCTATTGCTTTTGCAACGGGAATTAAACTTGCAAAGCCCGAAATGAATGTTATTGTAATAACTGGAGATGGTGATTGTACTGCAATAGGTGGAAATCATCTTATACATGCATGTAGAAGAAATATTGACATAAATGTTATTGTATTTAATAATAATATTTATGGAATGACTGGTGGACAATATTCACCAACCACACCTAAAAATGCAAGAGCATCTACAGCTGTTAATGGAATGATTGAAAAACAGTTTGATATTTGTAAGTTGTCAGAAAGTGCAGGTGCAACTTATATTGCAAGAGGTAGTGTAATGCACTACAAAAACCTTATAAACCTGATAAAGGGAGCCTTTCTTAACAAGGGGTTTTCAATAGTAGAGGCTCTTACTCCATGTCCTGTTCAATTTGGCAGAAGAAATGGAACTCCATCCCCGGTGGCCATGATGAAGGCATTAAAGGACAGTGTATCCTTTAGTGATGATTCAAAGATAAAGCTTGGGGTGTTTAAAGATGTTAGAGAACCTGAATTTACAGATGAATATATGAAATTTGTAAATATTGGGGGCGAAAATGATGGCTAAAAAACAGGTTATACTTGGTGGACTTGGAGGACAAGGAATTATATTATCAGGTATAATTTTAGCGGAAGCAGCTGTGCTTGATAATAAATTTACTGTTCAAACTCAGAACTATGGTCCTGAATCAAGGGGAGGAGCAAGCAGAACGGATGTTATAATATCAGATGATGAGATATTTTACCCAAAGGTTTATAAGGCGGATATATTTCTTGCATTAAGCCAGGAAGCCTTTGATAAATACATAAAATTCACTGATGAAAAAACAAAAATAATAATTGATGAAAATATTATTGTAAAAGAATTGGAAAATTATAAAAAATTTGATATCATTAAATATGCATACAATACTTTAAAAAAACCATTTACCGTTAATATGATATCCCTTGGGATAATAAATGGATTGACGGGAATTGTAACTGACAGTTCTATGGAAAATTCAATAAAGGGTAGGGTTCCAACTGGTACCTTTGACATAAATTATTTAGCCTATAAAAGCGGCTTAGAAATGACATTAAGCAAATGAAAAGGGTGATATTATGCAGGAGAACAAACAGGATTTAATGAAACTAATTCAAATGAAGTTTCCAAGGATGAGCAAGGGTCAAAAGTTAATTGCAGAATATATTTTGAAGCATTATGATAAGGCAGCTTTTATGACTGCTTCAAAGCTTGGAATAACTGTTGGTGTTAGTGAATCAACGGTTGTAAGATTTGCAAATGAACTTGGCTTTAGTGGATATCCGAAACTTCAAAAGGCATTACAGGATCTTATAAAATCAAAACTTACCTCGGTTCAAAGGATTGAGATTTCAAGCGACTATATAAGCGAGGAAAATGTTCTTAAAAGTGTTTTGAAGGCAGATATGGAGAACATAAGGGCGACTCTTGAAAAGATAAACAGCAGCACCTTTGATGATGTTGTGGAAGCTGTTTACAAGGCAAAAAGAATATATATAGTCGGTTTTAGAAGTTCTCAGGCATTAGCCAACTTCTTAGCATTTTATCTAAATCTTATTTTAGATAATGTAAGGCTTGTATCAACAGAGGTAAGTGATATTTTCGAACAGCTTTTAAGGGTTGGAGAAGGAGACGTAGTGATAGGAATTGGTTTCCCAAGGTATTCAGCGAGAACGGTAGAGGCTTTAAGTTTTGCAAAAAGCAAAGGTGCGGAGGTTGTTGCAGTAACTGACAGCCTGCTTTCGCCACTTGCATCTAATGCGGACTATACCCTTATAACACAAAGCAATATGGCTTCCTTTGTTGATTCACTGGTAGCGCCACTAAGTGTTATAAATGCCCTTGTAATAGCAGTAGGCTTAAGAGAGAAGGATAGAATATCTGAAACCTTCAACAATTTGGAGAAAATATGGGAAGACTATAATGTATATACCTACAGATCAAAGAACACAAATGAATAATATTATGCAATGATTTTAAAATATGATGGTTTTCTATCAAATCCATCATATTTTTTTTAATGTTTTTATTTCTATAAATGAAAAAGCTAACAAAACGGAGATTGTATGAATAAAACTGGCTTAAATTGCATTAAATCTTGAAATATAATAGTTTTAATTGTTGAAAATATGAAAGAAATATTTCATAATTGATATGTAGTAAGTTTTACTATTTATTTATTGATTTTGGGGGGCGTTAAAATGTCAAAGAAAAATATCAACGCACAAGAATACATTCAACAAGTATTGGAAAACGTTAAGACAAGAAATGCTAATGAACCAGAATTTTTACAGGCAGTAGAAGAAGTTCTTACAACATTGACTCCTGTTATGGAAAATCATCCAGAATATATAGAAGAAAACCTTCTAGAAAGATTCTGTGAACCAGAAAGACAGATCATGTTCAAGGTACCATGGGTAGATGATGAAGGAAATGTACAGGTAAACAGAGGATACAGAGTACAGTTCAATGGCGCTATAGGACCATACAAGGGAGGACTAAGATTCGACCCATCAGTTAACCTAAGTATCATTAAGTTCCTTGGATTTGAGCAGATACTTAAAAACTCACTTACAGGTCTTCCAATAGGAGGAGGTAAGGGTGGTTCAGATTTCAGCCCAAGAGGAAAGTCAGATGCTGAAATAATGAGATTCTGCCAGAGCTTCATGACTGAACTTTATAGACATATTGGACCAGACGTAGACGTTCCAGCTGGAGACATCGGTGTTGGAGCAAGAGAAGTTGGATATATGTATGGATATTATAGAAGAATAAGAGGAGCATTCGAAAACGGAGTGTTCACAGGAAAAGCTTTATCATATGGTGGAAGCATAATGAGACCAGAAGCAACTGGATTTGGAGTTGTTTACTTCTGCCAGGAACTCTTAAAGCATGAAGGAGAAACTTTCAAGGGCAAGACTGTTGCAGTTTCAGGATTTGGACAGGTTGCTTGGGGAGTATGTAAGAAGGTTGACCAACTTGGTGGTAAAGTTGTTACAATTTCAGGCCCAGATGGATATGTGTATGATCCAGACGGAATAACTGGAGAAAAGGTTGATTTCTTACCAGAAATGCTTAAGATAGATAGAAGCAAGGTTGAAACATATGCTAAGAAGTATCCAAGTGCTAAGTTCTTCCCAGGAGAAAAGCCATGGAATACTAAGGTTGACATAGTAATACCAGCTGCTATGCAGAATGATATTAAGATAGACAGTGCTAAGCAGATAGTTGCAAACGGAGTTAAGTACGTTTGTGAAGCTGCTAACATGCCATGTACAAATGAAGCAGTTCAGTACTTCATGAAGAGTGGATTAATTGTTGGACCAGCTAAGGCTGCAAATGCAGGCGGAGTTGCAACATCAGCTCTTGAAATGGCACAGAACAGCATGAGACTTTCATGGACAGCAGAAGAAGTAGAAGGCAAACTTCATCAGATAATGATCAACATCTACAACAACTCAGTTAAGGCTGCAGCTGATTGCGGATTTGGATATAATCTTGTTGCAGGAGCTAACCTTGCTGGATTTATGAAGGTTGCAGATGCAATGCATGCACAGGGAAATTATTAATAAATAGAAGATAGCTTATAGGCCCCGGGAGTTCCCGGGGCTTTTGTAATGTTAATCCTTTCTTCATTTTTAGGGCTTTTTATGGTATTGTAATATTATGATTAATGGGACAGATTTAAAAGAATATATAGAGTTGAAGCATTTTATATATTATAATTATTGAGTATGTCTCTTGCAACTTAGGCACATTAAAAAAATAAATAAGTCATCTTACTCGTCCTTTTAATTCTTTTCGTCGTTACTCAATCACTTACATACAGTTAGTATGCGCATGATTGAGTGCCTAGAAAATAATTAAAATTACTTCGCAATCTGACTCATTTATTTTTTTAATGTGCCTTATGGAGGTGTAGTATGTCAAAAATATATATTGTAAGACATGGAGAAACTGAATGGAATAAGGAAAATAGATCCCAGGGCTGCAGCAATGATATACCATTATCAAAAACAGGAAAAGCTCAGGCTGATTTAGTTGCAAAAAGGCTAGCGGATGAAAGGATTGATATGTTTTTTTCCAGTACATTAAAGAGAGCTTTTGAAACTGCAAATATTATAGCAGAAAATCATGGAAAAACTGTTGAAAAATACAGTGATTTTATGGAATTTAGAATGGGATGCTGGGAAGGACTAACCTATAAGGATATAGTAAATAAATATCCTGAGGTTTTTAATGTATGGAGCACATCTCCACATCTTGCACAAATACCTGATGCAGAAACTCTTGTGGAGCTTAGGGAAAGAAGCGTTAATAAGCTTATGGAGATAATAAGAAATAATGAAGATAAAAACATATTGGTAGTATCCCATGGTATAACAACTAAGGTAATTATTTGTGCTTTGATGGGCATAGACATTTCAAATCTGCATAAAATAAGACAGGATAATACTGCTATTAATATATTTGAATATAAGGATGGCAGCTTTCAAACACTGCTTTTAAATGATACCTGTCACTTAAAAGATTTTAATATGGCAGAACACACCATATTGTAAAGATAAAATGTATTAATTGCACTAAAGATTTTACATTGGATGGTGTGCGATTAATATATCAAGGAAAAAGATTTCGTATGAATGTTTAAGGTCAAGGGATGCAGAATCATTTATGCGAAACATATAGATGAGGAGAATGATACATGAGAAGTATTGTGGTAATAGGTGGTGGAGCTTCTGGAATGATGGCAGCAATAAAGGCTGCTGAAAGAGGAAATAGGGTAACACTTTTAGAAAGAAATGAGAAGCTTGGCAAGAAGGTATTCATTACTGGAAAGGGAAGATGTAATGTAACTACAAACAAGGATGTAGAGGAAATTATAAAGAACATTCCTGGAAACGGAAATTTTATGTATAGTGCGCTCTATACCTTTACAAACTATGATTTGATGCAAATGATAGAAGCTAAAGGCATAAAGCTGAAGGTAGAAAGGGGAGACAGAGTCTTTCCTGAATCTGATAAATCAAGTGACATTATAAGGTGTTTTGAAAGATATCTTGAGGATAATAGAGTGAATATTAGATTTAATACAAGAGTGCTTGAAATACATACTGAAAATGGAGAGGTTAAGGGTGTAAAAACCTGCGATGGTGATTACATTCCAGCGGATGCTGTAATTCTTGCAACTGGGGGTAAATCCTATCCTCTTACTGGTTCAACTGGCGATGGGTATACCATAGCTGAAAAGCTTGGACACAAAATAACGGATATAAAGCCATCACTTGTACCACTAGTGGTAAAGGAAGAATGGATTCGTGATTTAATGGGCCTTTCACTTAAAAATGTAAGCGTCTCTATGAAGCACAAGGGAAGAGAGATATTTAGTGACTTTGGTGAAATGCTTTTTACCCATTTTGGAATATCTGGTCCTATTATTATTTCTGGAAGCAGGTATGCTCTAGATTATCTGCCTAAGGAAATAGATGTGTATGTGGATTTAAAACCAGCATTGGATCATGGAGAATTAGATAAGAGAATTTTAAGGGATTTTGAAGCTGTTAAAAATAAGCATTTTAAAAATTCCTTAGATGAACTTCTTCCTAAAAAAATGATACCAGTTATAATTAACCTTTCGGAAATTGATCCTGAGAAACCAGTTAATTCTATAACCAGAGAAGAAAGAATGGGACTTATTAAATTAATTAAGGAGTTTAAGGTTACTGTTATAGATACAAGACCAATAGATGAAGCTATAATAACAAGGGGAGGAGTGTCTGTTAGAGAAGTAAATCCAAGTACAATGGAATCAAAGATAATTAAGGGACTTTACATAGTAGGAGAATTACTTGATGTAGATGCTTTAACTGGAGGCTTTAATCTGCAGGTAGCCTTTTCTACTGGATACTGTGCAGGAGTAAACTGCTAGGGGGAATTATATGTATTCTGTTAGAGGCGCAACTACTGTTGAAATTGATAGCAAATTTGAAATACATGAAGCTGCAAAGGAACTTATTTTAAAAATTATAAATAGTAATAATTTTTCAATGGATAATATTATATCAATAATTTTTACCTGTACAAAGGATTTAACCTCAGCATACCCTGCTGAAGCTGCGAGAGCATTGGGAATAAGGCATGCAGGCTTGCTTTGCCTTCAGGAGATGTATGTTGAAAACAGCCTTGAAAGATGTATAAGACTGATGATACAGGTCAACGAAGAAAAACCTCAAAATGAGGTAAAACATGTTTATTTAAGAAATGCAGTAAACTTAAGAAGAGATTTGTTGCAGGAATTTTAAAAAATACATTGAATATATATTTTATGACATTTTGTGATTATTAAACATAATCTATGATTTATTATATATATATAAATCAAAAATTCTATTACATTCTGTCTTTTTAAACATCCTAAGGTCGGACCAATACTGTAGGGCTGTTTAAAAAAACAAAATGTAAAGAATTTCACGATTTATATATAGTTCAGGGAGGCTTTTAATTGAAAAAAATAGCTATAGCGATTGATGGACCTGCTGGTGCAGGAAAAAGCACAATATCCAAAATTGTTGCAAAAAAGCTCAATATTGAGTATGTGGATACTGGAGCTATGTACAGGGCCATTACATTAAAAATTTTAAAAAACAACATATCTCTTGAGGATAATGATTCAGTTAAAGGTATGCTTGAGAATACAGAGATAACTTTAAAAATGGGAAAAGTTTATCTAGATGGAATCGATGTCTCAGAGGAAATAAGAATGCCATACATAACTAAGAGGGTATCAGAGGTTTCCGCTATGGGGATTGTAAGGGAGAAACTTGTTGATATGCAAAGAAAGATGGCTATGGAAAAAAGCGTAATAATGGATGGTAGAGATATTGGTTCAAACGTACTAAAGGAAGCGGATTATAAGATATACCTTACTGCTTCTGTGGAGGAAAGGGCAAAAAGAAGGAAGCTGGAATTTGATAAAAAGAATATAAGTCTATCAATTGAGGATGTATGTAGAGACATAGAAAATAGAGATAAATATGATATGTCTAGAAAAATAAACCCATTATGTATGGCTGAGGATGCGATTTTGGTTGATACAACTTCTAAGGGAATAGATGAGGTTGTTGATGAAATATTGAAAATCGTAAAAAAGGGCAAGGTGCTATAGTATGTTTTATAAAATTGTTAGAGGAATTGCGTGGTTTGTTTTTCATTTGATATATCGAATTAATGTTAAAGGAAAAGAAAACATTCCTGAAAATGAAGGAGCACTGATTTGCCCTAATCATTATCATTGGGCAGATCCTGTTATGGCAGCGATTTCAGTTTCAAGACAAATAAATTTTATGGCAAAGTATGAATTGTTTAAAAAACCAGTAATAAGACAACTAGTAAGAGGTCTTGGTGCATTCCCTATAAAGAGGGGAGAAGCTGATTTGAATGCCAGTAAGACAACTCTCAGATTGTTAAAGGACAAGCAACTTGTAGGTATATTTCCAGAGGGCACAAGGATAAAAGGTGGAGAACGTGGTATAATGGGAAAAGCTAATCCGGGCGTTGCTGTGTTTTCAGTTAAAACTCGAAAACCTGTTATACCAGTATTGATTACTGGAGGATATCACCTTTTCGATAAAATGCAGGTAACTATTGGAGAACCTGTGGAATTATATAATTACAAGCAAGGAAAATTGGGCAGCGAGGATTACCAGGAATTAAGCCGGATAATTATGGAAAAGATTTCAGGACTTAAAAGGGAGGAAGAATAGATGGAGATTCTGGTTGCAAAAAGTGCAGGTTTCTGTTTTGGAGTGCAAAGAGCTGTTGAGAAGGCTGAAGCCCTAGGAGCTAATGAAGGGGGAGGATATACCTTCGGCCCCATCATACATAACAATCAGGTTGTTTTAGATTTAAAATCAAAGGGCGTTAATGTACTCGAAAATATAGATGACTTAAATAGTGGGGATAAAGTAATTATTCGCTCCCATGGAATTTCAAAGGAAGAATATGAAGGACTAAAAGATAAGGGAGCAAATATTGTTGACGCTACTTGTCCATATGTAAGCAATATACACAAGATTGTTGAGGATAGATATAAATCTGGATATCAGATAGTGATAATTGGTGATAAAGAACATCCCGAAGTAGAGGGAGTAAATGGATGGTGCGATAATAAGGGAATTATAATAGATAGCGAAGAGGACATAAATGATATACACGGAAAATATAGTAGAATATGTATTGTTACCCAAACAACATATAACCAGGAAAAGTGGAAAATGCTTACCAGCAAGCTGGTTGATGCTGCCAGGGAGATACTTATATACAATACAGTTTGCAGTGCCACACAGATAAGGCAAAAAGAAGCGATGGAGCTTTCTAAGACAGTTGATGCTATGATTGTTATTGGTGGCAGGGACAGCTCAAATACAAAAAAGCTATATGAGATATGCAGGAATGAATGTCCAAATACATTTTTTGTTGAGACCTGCGAAGAATTAAATGTTAAAGAGGTTGAGAAGTTTAATAGGGTTGGTATAACAGCCGGAGCTTCAACGCCTGAATATATAATAAAAAAAGTCATTGAAACGCTAAATGGTGTTTCAAATGAAAATGCACTAATTAAAAGGGAAATGGAGGATAATTCAAGAGTTATGGAAAGAGAAAACATGAACCAGTATACCGGAGAAGAAAATGAATACTTTATGAGCTTTAAAAAGTTGTACACAGGTGACATTGTGGAGGGAAAGGTTATTGCAGTTAACAAAGATGAGGTCTTTGTTGATATTGGATATAAATCCGATGGAATCCTTCCAGCTAGTGAGATTCCTGGCATTGAAATTGACTTAAAGGAAAAGTTCAAAGCTGGAGACGCAATAACAATAGAGATATTGGCAATGAATGATGGAGAAGGAAACGTTCTATTAAGCAGAAAAGAAGTAGAAAAAGAAGAATTTATAAAGTTAATTAAAGGATATATGGATGAGGCAAAAGTAATTGAAGTTTCTGTAAAGGATGTAAATAAGGGTGGATTAAGCTGTCAGTATGGTGCTTTAAGAGCATTTATGCCTATTTCACAGACAGGAACATCAATGGGTGAAGATTTAAGCCAATTTGTTGGAAAAAAGGTAGAGGCTCAAATCATTGATATCAAGGAGAAGAGAGGCAACGTAGAAATTGTTGTTTCAAGAAAAGAACTTGTTAGAAATGAAAGAGAAGCTAAGAGAAAAGAAGCAATTGAGAAAATGGAAGAAGGACAGGTACACAGTGGCGTAGTAAAGGCGATTATAAAATCCGGTATATTTGTTAATATAGGAGCTATAGATGTATTTGTTCCGATATCCGAGTTAGCATGGAAGAGAATAAATACTCCTAATGATGTTATAGCTGAAAATGATAAAACTGACATTTCAATTATAAAGGTTGACAGAGAGAATATGAAGGTGTCAGGAAGTATAAAAAGACTTAAGAAGGAACCATGGGAAGAATTCTTAGAAAAATATAAGGTTGATGATGTTATTGAAGGAAAAGTAGCAAGATTTGCAGAGTTTGGTGCCTTCGTTGAGATTTTAGATGGATTAGATGGTCTTGTTCATATTTCAAATATGGCTGATAGAAGAATAAATAAGCCACAGGAAGTTGTAAAAATTGGTGAGACTATAAAAGTAAAGATTATAAAAATCGAAATCGAATCAAAAAGAATTAGTCTTTCAATTAAGGATGTTGAAGAATAGGGGGGGTGCCCCTATTTTTTTTATAACAACTTAAGGCATATTAAAGAAAATAATATTTAATAATTTTATTGGATTGTATATAAATAAGATTGCAATTTTTTTAAAATTGCATATAATAAAGTTAATAGAATACAATAGATATATACAAGAAATTGAGATATATTGAGCAAAATAGTGATATAAAATTGTATTTCTAAAAAAACATCAAATTTTAAAAAATTACTTGACATTTTGACCAATTTTGATAAAATTTATTTAGCAACTTAGAATGTAAACAGCTATATTATTGATTTTCGTAGTATTATATAGCGATATAAATCAATAATTTATAAGGGAGGTTGAGAATTAGAATGAATGCATTGGGTCGTCATATTTTAGCAGAAATATATGGATGCGATCCGGAGATTTTAAATGATAGGGAGTTAATTGAAAGAATTATGGTGGATTCAGCCCTTACAGCCGGTGCAGAGATAAGAGAAGTAGCTTTTCATAAGTTTAGTCCCATGGGAGTTAGTGGAGTCGTTGTAATTTCTGAGTCCCACCTTACCATACACACATGGCCAGAACTAGGATACGCAGCTGTTGATGTTTTTACATGTGGGGACAAGATAAATCCATGGGATGCATGTAACTATATGACAGAGAAATTTAAAGCAAACCATATAACTGCAACAGAAGTTAAAAGAGGTCTATTTGAGCAGCCTGTTTCCGTAAAAGCTGCCAGCCTCTAAGTACGAAATGCGCCCTAAGGCACATTAAAAAAATAAATAAGTCATCTTACTCGTCCTTTTAATTCTTTT
>DAMCZI010000054.1:0-28536 GCA_032095175.1 Clostridiaceae bacterium | reverse complement strand
ATTATTCACCTGAGATGATGAGGTTTATACAGCAGGATACGGTGTTTGGGGAGATAAAAGAACCATTGACAAGGAATTTGTATATCTATGGTAATGGGAATCCTTTGAAGTATGTGGATCCGAGTGGACATGAGGCGATTACTCTTACTACTGCTGCAACAATAACTTTAGCTGTGGCTACACTTTTGGTAGTAGCTGACTTATATTTAAAGACTCCTGAGGGGCGGAGAGCTATAAGTGAAATGGCTAAAAGTATTGGTTATGCAGCTAATCAAGTTGGCAGAACATTTAATGATACGGCAGAATTGGTGAAATCATATGTCAATGCTCAAATAAAAAGTCAAAGTAGAAAAATGAACACGAGAGATCATACAGTCTATGTTATAGTTAATAATAATGACAAAGTAGTATATGTAGGAAGAACAAATAATTTTAATAGGGGACGAAATGAGCATAAAGACAAGTATATTAACAAGGGGTATAAAATGATACCGGTTATGACGGGACTTACCAAAAATGAATCAAGAGGAATGGAGCAAACACTTGTTTCTGCCTATACTTTGGAGGCTTTAAATAATGCTAGAAGAGAAATTTCAAAGCTTAAGGTGAATAAATATACAGAAGAAATTAAACGAGCACTGGGAATAATGGGTTCTATACCACAGAATGAATGGTTGGACCTAGTTGGAAGGTGATTAAAATGGGAGCATGGGGTACAGCTATATTTTCAGATGATTTTGCATGCGATGTTAGAGATGACTATATAGAGCAACTCGTTGCAGGAAAAACAAATGAAGAGGCAACGCAAGCAGTTATTGATAAGCACTATTTGGAAGTTAAAGGGACAGAGGATGAATCGGTATTTTGGTTTTCACTTGCACTAACCCAATGGAAAAGAGGAAGATTAACAAATGATGTAAAAGACAAAGCATTTAAGTTTATTGAAAATGGATCTGACTTAAGTAGATGGAATACGCCAGGAAATGAAAAGAATTATAAGAAAAGATTAAAGGTTATAAAAGAATTAGAGGATACATTATCGTCACCTATGCCAAAGGCTAAAAGAATATATAAGCCATCATGGGTATGGAGATCTCATTGGCGTGAAGGAGCGTTACTATGTTACAAAGTTATTGATGAGAGGGCAATCAGCAAATATATAGGTAAATATATTTTAGTTCGCATAATAGAAATAGTGCAAAGTAAGTCAAATGGTTATATTACTGAAACAATTAGACTTGGTTTATATGGCTGGATAGGAGATAGTGTTCCAGATAGTAGTATTGCTGAAACTCTTGGATTTATTGAATTATCTGATACTACAGATCCTATACTCGGTAGAATGTTAATAAGAGCGTTTTGCACTACTATAACTAAAAAAGAGATAAAGGAAAGAAATATTGTATGTATTGGATATGATGAATCATATAGAATAGATATACCAGAATTTTTTAAAAGCCCTCAGGTTTTTAATGCATTTGCTAGCCTTGTTGGGTTAGATATAAGCTTTACTAAAGCACTAGATAGGTACTTTGGCGGAAATCATTTGAGGTAGGTTGATCCGAGTGAGTGTGAAACTAACAATAAATAAAAAGAATTATCTATCTAATAAGGTACCTGTATATAAGATAAAATCACAGGAAAGAGTGCTGTGAAGGATAAAAACTTGTTGAAAAAGAAAATGAAATCTAGGTTAATTTTATTTTCGGAGTAGTATATCACTAATTTAAAGGTAAACCAAACAACTAACCCTATTACCTCCAGGATGCATTAGGAAGTATTACTGCAATAACCAACATGAATGGGGGAATAATAGACAGCAAAAGATTTGCTGCTTATGGATAACTCCTTGATTCGGTGGAGAAGAATGCAATATTGACAAACAACCCTTATGGATTTACTGGAGAAATGCATGATATAGAGGGAAGGCTGTTGTACCTTAGGGCAAGGTATTATTCACCTGAGATGATGAGGTTTATACAGCAGGATACGGTGTTTGGGGAGATTGAGAACCCGTTGAGCCTAAATTTATATATTTATTGTTATGATAATCCAATAAAATTTACTGATCCAACAGGACATAAGGCAGGGGATAGATTTAGGAGTTTAGATGGTGCTGCTATTGATTTTGGTTTATATTATAATGGAGAATCAATATCGAAGGGTAAAGAAATGATTTCATTTATATTTATATATGTAGAAGATGGTATAGCTTACTATGAATATATGGATCCGCATAAAAAAAATCCTAATGTAATAGAGAGACCTGACTCAGCTATAGCTCCTGATATTCCTGAGGGTATGATAGTGGTGGCTCAAATACATACGCATGGCGAGTATGATCCGAAAATAGGGGTAGGGAATGACATATTTTCTGATTTTAAAACTGCTTATACACAGGGCGATATACAAAATATTAATGATTTTGGCATAATAGGCTATGTAGTTACTCCAAAAGGAGAGCTGTTAAAGTATGATAGCATAACCCATGTACAAACTACTATATCTATAAATATGCCTTATGACACGTATCATCCTTACTGGAAAAAATGGAGAAAGAGAAGAGTAGCTAATAGAGCATCTGGAGGTGAATAGCATGCGTAAATCACATCTATTATTAATAATTATATTAGGAATAACATCTGCAACAGTACTTTATGCTATAAGAAATATTACCAATATAAGCAGTAATGAAGAAGTAAGAAAAGGATACTTCCCTAAAGGGATATTTAGCAGTGATGAATGGGTAGATAAAAATATAAATGAGAGAGTTTCAGGAGGACTTATTAAAATACAGGAACCGAGTTTATATGAATTAAGTAATGATAAAAATAAGATTTCATATAGACTTGGGTATGGGTTTAATAAGAGAGGAAATGAAACATTAATAAGAATAGATATTAGTTTAAGTAGGCAAGAAGGAAAACAATACATTAAAGAGTATGAGTATAATGTCAAAAGTGATAAAGTAGTAGAGAAAAATAGTGAAAGAGAGTTAAATGAAGAGGAAATAAAGATTTTCTTAAAGGGAATCAAGAAACTACATTTTTCAAAAATTAAGTCATATAATGATATGATAGTTTGTGATGGTTATACATGTATGATTGAAGGTGCTGAGAATGGTACATATCACCTTATAAGGAGAATAGGAAGTAAGGATTTCACGGAGGATAAACAAGTGAATAAGTTAATAGAATTATTTAAAACATCATTTGGAATTAATTTTTAACAGAGATAATTTGCCAATGTATTTAAGGATATATTATTAACCTTCAAGTGAGTAAGGGAAGAGAAAAAGTACTTAATTTTTTATTCAATTTAATCTTTAGGCATAATACTATCATTAAGAAAATGAATAATTAGTGTTATGCCTATTTTTATATAGTAAGCTATGAAATTATTCTAAGTCTGTAAATGAAAAAATCAATAGAAATTTTAATAAAAGATTATAGAGCAGCATATACCTATTGACCAGAGAAAATAGGGGTAGAAGACCTAATGGAAGTAGAGGGAAAACCAAACAACTCACTCTACTACCTACAGGATGCCCTAGGAAGCATTACTGCAATAACCAACATGAATGGAGGAATAATAGACAGCAACAGATTCGCCCCTTATGGAGAACCCCTTGATCCAGTGGCGAAGAATGCGAGGCTGACAAATAGCCCTTATGGATTTACGGGAGAGATGCATGATATAGAGGGAAGGCTGTTGTACCTTAGATGTTGCACCTTAGAGCAAGGTATTATTCTCCTGAGATGATGAGGTTTATACAGCAGGATACGGTGTTTGGGGAGATAAAGGAACCACTTAGTAGGAATCTTTATATTTATGGTAATGGGAATCCTTTGAAGTATGTTGATCCGAGTGGGCATGAAAATAAGATAAAAAATAACCTTGATGGTGGAGGACGAGATGAAGTAGATATCAGATGTAATAGCGGAGCGCCAGATAATCCGCTTAAAAAGTTTTTTAATTGGATCAAAAATGGGCTTAAAAGCTTGGTGGGTAAACCTAATCTTCCTATACCAAATGGATCTGAAATAAATTCTTCAACTAAGGGAGGACCTGAGTTCGGTAGAAATTTTACTGCTCCTAAAATTACAGTTAATAAACATGGGCAGCTAACTAATGGTAAATATACTTTTGATTCAAAAGGAATGGATCCTCATATATGTGGAAAAACTTCAACAGGTAAAAGTTGGTTTTTATATTGAGTAGATGATGAAAAAACAGTTTTAGATGCAGCAGTAAATATAAACAGGTTTCAACAAATGATTTTTGGTTTGCTACTATCTAACTTTTAAATAACAATTGGTATAAATATGGGCTAGTATATTCAAAAGCTCTTATGACCGCAGAGTTGTATAGAGATTATTGAGCAGTATACACAAATGAGTCAGAGAAAATAGGTATAGAAGATATAATAGATGTAGAAAATTGCATAGAATCAAGTAGTAGAAAGGTAGAATGAAAGTGAAAGTTAGAATAAATGAAGTGATAAGAGAATCTCCAAAAAATTTTGTTATATTCTCAACAGAATATGGTAATACCAAGGCATTTTGGAATGGAGATATGCCAGAAGTTGATAAAGAATATTTTGTTGAACTTGAAATTGAAAGCACTTTAAAATGGGGCGATAATATCAGAATAGTTGAGGATGATAAATACGTCATTGGGGTTGAAGGAAACGCTTGTTATATGGTAGGATATCTAGAATCGATTGAAGATGATGGATACACTGTTATAAGATTGGGGGAAAATATCATCTCACTGGAGGTAGATGGCAAGCCATTTCCTATAGGAGTGTTTGTCAAGGTAGAGGCTGATAAAGTTATTCTGTTTAATATAAACTATTAGGACTATTTAGTGCAAAAGATAGTTTATCTTCCGGTAACTGTCTTTTGTAATACAACTTCTACAGCTATGATGAAGCAGTGAACATAATAGAAAAAAGAGTAACAGAGGATGATACAACAAAGACCTATACATACAGCTACAATAAAGCAAATAGAATGACAGCAGAATCAGAAAATGGTGGGACAAGAAGAAAGCCAAATACGATGCCAGTGGAAATATGACACAAAGGATAATGTCAGAAGGTGGAGGAGTAATTAACCAGAGGTGAGGAAGTAAGATATCATTTAATTATGGTAAGATAAAAACAACTTGATAATCACAATTCTTCAAAGCATAAATGATTTTAATTTAAAATAAGTGCTAGAATGGTAATAATAGTTAAAGGCTATTTTTACCATTATTTTTGATATTATATATGTGATGAAAACAATGATATAGCAACAATGCTTGATCCCTCGGCGAATCTTTACACAGAGATAAAAAATATTAAAGTTGGTGACGAGGCTTAATCTAAGAATACTGAGATATGTGAAAAAGAATTAAAGAAAGTAAGAAATCAAAGCAACACCAACTCATCCATTTTGTGTTGAAGGAAAAGGCTGAGTTGGTGCTGTGTGCATTTTGAAATTGTTTTAACAATACCAATGACTTTTTTAATTATATAAACAAAGAACCATAATTATACGTTGAATTTCTATAAAAAATTTATTATTAGTGATTCAAGGGTGGTGTTCAAAATAGAAACGACTATTGCTTGTTGTATAGGTATAGCTATTGGCACAATATTTATTTTTGCAGGAATATTTAATTGGAAAGGTATTCTTTTATTCAACATGCATTCAGAGGTATTGATTGAGATGTTAGGAATGAAAGGATATAGAATATTATATATAATTTTAGGAATTCTTATTATGGTTAGTATTGTATTGACATCGCTAACAATTTGATTAAGGCTCAAGGAGTTATCAATGTTATTACTGATAAATTCAATATAAGACAATAAACAAGCAGGAATCGAGTGATAGATCTATTTTGAAAGCTTAACTTGTTGGTACGGTATTGTTTTCTTTGATATTCAAAAATGAGGGCTCTTATTTATAAATAAGAGCAACTAATGTATATTGTAGCTTCATAAAAATAATAAAGATTATATTTGTGAATAGAAATAAAAATAAAATGCTACCCCCCTATTTTCTATAGAATCATCGTACTATATTGATGGGACAGAAAAGGTATGGTGATTTTATTAATACGGGAGAGTGTGAAATAATGGTTAGAAACGATTTTGACAGTGCTACATTTAAAATTATTGAAAAGGCTAAAGCGGAGTTAATGGATATGGAGGGATTAACAAATGTTGTCGCAATTAAAGAAAAGTTGCGTGGGTTAATTAGCTTTATTGATGAAGAAACAACGAATAATAAAATTATTTTTGCAGAGAAGATATATTGGAAGGTGAAGGAGACAAGGGACACAAATCCGGAACTTAATACATGTCTATACATGTTATACAGAGTTCTTATGGAAGGAAAGGTGCCTTTGAATGAGGCTCAGAAGCTATATAACATGTATTTAAGTGAGTATGGAGAATTAGGAAAGGACAGCGGTTCTAAATCACTTAGAATTGGTTAAGGTCCATTATTATATCAGGGGGGATATCCCCCTGAATTTTTTTAAATTAATATTGACAACTATATAATTTGGTAGTAAACTTTAAATGAATGGTGTTCATTTAAAGTTTTGAGGTGTTAAAATTGCCGAAGATAATCGATAATCCAAGAGAGCTTATTCTAAATGAAGCTAAAAAACTATTATATAAAGAAGGATACTCAAGCATTAGTATTCGAAGGGTTGCTAAGGAATGTGATATTGCAGTAGGAACGATATATAATTATTTTCCAACTAAAAAGGAATTGATCGTTGAGATGATGACAAACTTTTGGGAGGAATTTTTCCATGATGTAGATATTGTACTGCGTTCCACTAAAGATTTTTATGAAAAACTTAGAGAAATATTTAATAATATTTCTGAGTTTATAAGAAGATTTAGAGAAACCTGGCTTAGAAATGAGCTTTATTCTTCACCAGACTACATTGAAAGTGGTGTGGAAAGGCAAAACGTTTATATAGACAAGTTAATAGCAATTGTGGAAGAAATGCTTAGTAAAGAGATGGATAACAATAATAAGGAGAGTCTAAAAGACTTTAATTCGAACCAGATAGCAAAATTTATTGTTATGAATTTCATTGCTATGGTTCAAATGCCGTATTTGGACTATGGATCCTTTGAAAAAATACTTAAAGCGTTAATAAAATAAATCATATCTTAAGGATATGATTTTTAAATGAACATAAATGAACAGCGTTCATTTAGAATAAAAAATATTAAGATGGGGTGGTTAATATGAAGTATTTTGAACCAATTTTTCATGTGTTCTATTTAGTATCAGTGTTCTATATGTCAATTAAAATGTTATCAAGGGGTAAAGACAATAAAATATTAAAGCTTTTTGGCATTATGGGCTTTGCTCTTGGCTTTGGAGACAGTTTTCATTTAATTCCAAGAATATATGCATTATTAACAACAGGGTTAGAGGCGCATGCAGTAGCATTAGGAATTGGAAAGCTTGTTACTTCCATTACCATGACAATATTCTATATAGTACTCTTTAGAATATGGGAAGTAAGATATGATGTAAAGAATGACAATGGGCTTAGATGGTCTGTTGGAATATTATCAGCAGCAAGAATAATATTAAGCCTTATGCCACAAAACCAATGGACATTATATGATGCACCTGTTAGCTGGGGAATATATAGAAATATACCATTTACAATCCTGGGTATCCTCATAGTTTATATCATATTAAAGAAAGCATCTGAGAAAAAGGATGATATATTTAAAAAGATTGGTATAGGAGTAATAATATCCTTTGCCTGCTATCTTCCAGTTGTACTTTATGCTACTACATTTAGACTTGTTGGATTGCTCATGATTCCTAAAACATTAGCTTACTTATGGATAGTGTATATTGGCTATAAAGAGGTAAGATAGGAAGAATATCAAGGCTATGATTTACAGCATATAAAACTTGTTATTTGATATAAAAAGGGTGCCAGCCAGTAAAGGAGTTATTTAATGCTTTTCTGGTTGACGCCTATTTTTACAAGGAGGGATATTTGAGATGATTGAAAAAAAGCGAATTCAGCAGCAGAAAAAGGATGTAGAAGCTATGATAAAAATATACTGCAGTAAAAAGCATAATTCTAAAGAAGAACTATGCAGTGAATGCAGAGAACTAATGAATTATGCAGCAATGCGCCTTGAAAATTGTAAATTCGGTGATAATAAGCCAACCTGCGGCAAATGTAAAATACATTGTTACAGGAAGGATATGAAGGAAAAGATGATTGAGGTTATGAAATATTCCGGTCCAAGAATGTTAATCCATAATCCTGTAATTGCATTCAGGCATTTAGTAGAGGGCTTAAAATATAAATAGCTTTAAAGAATATGAAAATTTATAAAGTCTGTATCCTTAAATATTTAAAGATACAGACTTACATATATAAATATCAATGATACTTATTTAATAGAGACTATTTCAATGTGATTTTCTCAATTATAACTGAATAATTTCCCTCGGGAGATTCAATTAAAATTTCTTCTCCAACCTTATGCTTGTATAGAGCACGTCCAAGAGGAGATTCTATGCTTATAAGTCCATTCATTGGATCTGATTCAATTGTGGTTACAAGTGTAAATTCATCAACTTCATTATCGGAAATAAATTTTACAGAGATTAATTTACCAATGCCAGCCTCATCCTCGGCGGTTGTATCTGTTATTACATGGGCAGTTCTTATCATTTTTTCAAGGTAGCGTATTCTGCTGTCGTTTATACCTTTCTCCCTTTTTGCTGCTTTATACTCAAAGTTCTCACTCAAATCACCATGTGCCCTTGCTTCTTTTACATCTTCAAGTATCTTTGGTCTTAATACTACCTTTCGATATTCAATTTCTTCTTGGAGTTTTTTTATCGCTTCCTCAGTAAGGTAATTGTACAATTTGATCACCTTTCTTTATATGATTATAGGATTATAATACCATTTATATCGATAAAATGCCACATATACAGCAGAAGTGCCAGTCACGTGACTGGCACTCTTTAGTACTGCTTATTTTTACTTAGGCTTGCTAACAAACATCTGTGAAAACATATATCCATATTGGCCGCCTTTTCTAATTCCTATTCCTATATGGGTGTAGTCTGGACTTAAAATATTTTGTCTGTGTCCAGGAGAATTCATCAGTGCATTATGGGCAGCCTGAACATTTTGATTTCCAGCTATATTTTCCCCTGCTTGAATAAACTTAACACCAAAGCTCTTCATCATATCAAAGGGGCTTCCATATTTAGGGGAATTATGACTGAAGTACTTATTATCTATCATATCCTGTGCCTTAACTCTTGCAACATTTGTTACCTGCATATCAATCTGCAGAGGCGGCAGGTTGTTTTGGGCACGGGCAGCATTAACCAGTTTTATCATCTGCTGCTCTTCGGAGGATAATGAAGTAGAGTTTGTTGGGGTATTTGGAGTTTTTGGTGCTGTAGTTCCCTGGGGAGCAGCACCTGAGGTTGAAGGCGGCATGGTAGGCCTTTTATCCTCTACTACTATTGGTTTGCATTGATTCTTTGGAATAAAACCTATTTGGTTGTTTGGTGCTTTTACTGCGAACCAATCTGCAACTGGACCTACTACATCATAGGTAGAATTTTTATTTGGTGAGTTAAGGACAGGAGAATTACCAGAGCAGCCAGAGCGTATATTTGCCTGGTCAGCGGTAACTCTTACTCTCTCAATATCACCCATACCATAAACTGAAGACTCTACGCCTCCTATTGCCTGTGGCTTTTTCTGGCTCTGCTGCTTTGGGGTACATGAGGATGAAAAAATCAGTGTTGCAGCTAAAGCTATAGCAAAAAACTTTCTTTTCACTGAAGCTACCTCCTTAAAAATTAAATTTGTAATATCAGAATTACATTATTAATATTTGGAGATATCGCAACTTTTATTAGGAAAGTTATGCCATAACATAAATAAAATAGCGAAATAATTGATATTTCGCTATTTTAAAATAATTAAATTAATAAGTGTAAATACTATTAAACCTAGAATGTTATATATACTGAACTTTATCATATAGTTTTTGCTTTCATTAGGATTATCTCTTACAAAGAGTTTGTAGGATATTACACTGGCTAAGGAAGCGATAATTGATCCCATTCCGCCGATGTTAACGCCTAACAGCAGAGGTTTCCAGGCAGTTGTAAATTTTGATAATAATATAGCTGAAGGTACGTTGCTTATAAACTGGCTTAGTAATATGGAGCCAAAATACAGAGAATAAGTACCTTTAAGATGCTCACTCATATATGTGTTTACAGCAGCTATATTTGACACATTGCCAATAAATATAAAAAAGCATATGAAGGTTGCAAGCAGTAAATAATCTATTTTTGCAAGTAGGCGCTTATCAAGAAGCAGGGCTGTTAATAATGTGAGTAACAAAGCAAGTTTATAGTTTATAACTCCTAGGATAGATGCTGTAATAATAAAAAACAATGATATCCAAAGAATTGCTTTTAGCTTGTCTTCAATTTTAACAGGCTTTAACGTTACATCAAGATTAATGCTTTTAACTCTTCTGTTAAGTAGATATAACCAGATCCCTCCGGATGCTGCAAATAGTATTACCGTTGTAAAAAATTGTGATGCTGTAAGCCCATAATGGGAAAATATAAACAAGTTCTGTGGATTACCCATGGGAGTTAAGCTACTTCCAATATTTGCGGCAAGTGTTTGGAATATAACTGTCTCAGCCATTGGGGTATTGGATTTTTTACCGATTATAAGAGTTAGCGGTACAAAGGTTAATAATGCAACATCATTGGTTATTAGCATGGAGCAAAAGAAACAGAGCATTATTAAAACAAGTGAAACTCTTCGGCTGTTTTGACACTTATTTAGTATTGAAATAGCAAACATGTCTAAGAGCTTAAGCTCCTCAAAGGCTTTTACAACTATCATAAGGTTAAACAAGCTGGCTAGAACCTTAAAATCTATATATTGAAGCTTTGGAGCATACATAAAGCAGCTTGTTACTGCCAGGATGAGGGATATAGTAAAGACGATATCCTTTTTAAACATCTCAGATATTGATCTTATAAATTTGAAGTTTATCTTATGTGTAGGCACTTTTAGAATTCCTCTCTATAAATTTATTTTCCATATGATTATATCATATTATATATAATCCCAAAATTTCTTATAAAGAATATGTTTTTATGGTAAAATTAACCTATAACATATAAGGATGTGATTTTATGGAATTTACGGGGGAACCAGTAATTACATTGAGAGACCTGTGCATGAGTTACGGAGAAAAACATGTACTGAAGGGAATAAATCTAGATGTGTATAAGGGGCAAATAATAGGTTATATAGGTCCTAATGGAGCAGGAAAAAGTACAACAGTGAAGATAATGCTGGGACTTGTACAACAATATGAAGGAAAGGTAAGTATTTTAGGACAGGATATATCTAATGGGGATGTTGAATATAAAAGAAAAATAGGGTATGTTCCAGAAACAGCAGAAATATATGATAACCTTACAGCAAGGGAATATCTAACATTTATAGGTCAGCTATATGGACTTGATTATGAGGATGTTGATAAGAAGGCTAAAGGTTTAATGAGTATATTTGGAATTGACAATGTATATGAATCCAGAATTGCCTCCTACTCAAAGGGAATGAAACAAAAGGTGCTGATAATTTCAAGCTTGCTGCACAATCCAGATATTTTGTTTTTAGATGAACCATTAAGCGGGTTGGATGCAAACAGCGTTATGGTTGTTAAGGAAGTGTTGTCAGAGCTAGCATCCCAGGGAAAGACTATATTCTATTCTTCTCATATAATGGATGTTGTAGAGAAGATAAGCAATAGAATAATATTAATAAATGATGGACAAATAGTAGCTGATGGCAGCTTTGAGGAATTAAAGGATAAATGCAGCGAGGGCTCCTTGGAAGATATATTTAATCAATTAACTGGATTTAATAAACATAAAGAAATGGCTGAGGAGTTTGTATCCATAGTGCAAGGGGTGCATTGATATGAAGGATTTTATGGTATTAAGGTTTTTAGATAAGTTTAAAAGTGTTTTTGAAAAAATAGGAATTGAATATGATTTGATGAGGAAAATACTTCAGATAAAGCTTATTATGGATGGAAGAAGAGTTCCAACTATAATAGCCAATTCGGCAAAAGGTCAAAAAGAGAATAAGGGTGAAAACAACTTTAAAAAATCATTGTGGTATTACGTAGTTATTGGGCTGTTTATAATACCATTTATTGTGATGGGAAAGAATTTTATCTTTCAGATGAGTCTTACCTTTGGATTACTTATGTTTATGCTTATGACCTCTATAATATCAGATTTCTCATCTGTACTCTTAGATGTAAGGGATAAAAGCATTATACTTTCAAAGCCGGTGAAGAGCAAAACGATAAGTGCAGCAAAGATCATACATATATTGATATATATGTTTATGATAACATTTTCCCTTACAGGGCCTGCATTGATCGCAGCGTTGATAAAGAATGGGTTCTTGTTTTTCCTATTGTTTTTGTTTGAAATAATATTAATGGATTTATTTATTGTGATGCTGACAGCTTTGCTATATATGCTTATATTAAAGTTTTTTGATGGAGAGAAGCTGAAGGATATAATAAATTATGTTCAAATAGCCCTATCTTTAGCCATGGCAATTGGATATCAAATGGTAGGAAGGTTATTTAATTTTATAAACCTGGATGTTGTGTTTAAACCAGCATGGTGGCAGTACCTTATAGTACCAGTATGGTTTGGGGCACCCTTCGAACTGGTGATGAATGGGATGGGGAATACATATTATATAATTTTTTCTTCCCTTGCACTTATTGTGCCGATAATATCAATAGTTCTATATGTAAGCTTTATGCCTTCCTTTGAAAAAAACATTCAAAAGCTAACCAACAGCAGTTCAAAGGGAAAGAAAGAACACAGTGGAATACTTAATGTATTATCCAAAATGATTTGTTCAAAAGGAGAGGAAAGAACCTTTTTCAACTTTGCTTTACATATGCTAAAAAACGAAAGACAGTTTAAACTTAGGATATATCCTTCACTTGGACTTGCATTGGTGTTTCCTTTTTTATTTATAATCAACAACCTAAGATATGAAAAATTGGTTGATATAGCTTCAAGCAAATCCTATCTAAATATATATTTATGTACAATTTTTGTTCCAATGCTGGTTATGAGTATGAAATACTCTGAAACCTATAAAGGGCGATGGATATATAATGCTTTACCTCTAAAAAATACAGCACCAATATTCAAGGGAACATTAAAGGCGCTTGTTGTAAGGCTTTTGCTTCCGTTATATGCTGTTGATAGTATAATATTTGTTATTATATTTGGAGTAAGAATAATACCGGATCTTATACTGGTGCTTTTAACTATATTGATGTTTACAGTGGTTTGCTTTAAAGCCACAGGAAAAGAATTACCCTTTTCACAACCCTTTGAGGCTGCGCAGCAGGGTAATGGGATAATATCCATTGTACTTATGATCTTTTTAGCAGTTTTAGCAGGAATACACTATGCTTGTACTTTAGCTGCTTTGGGAATATATATATACATGCTTGTAATGCTTATTTTAAATATTTTCTTATGGAAAAAGAGTTTTAATATATCATGGTAAAAAGTTAATAATTAATGGTATGGATATCAGGGGTATGAAATTAATATTCTCATACCCCTGATATTTTTATATGGCCGACATACAGATGTCAGCTATTCTAATTTATAATTAATTTGTAAACTGAAAAAGAACAGATAAAAGGGGGAAATAGAAATGCTTATTGATAGTCATGCTCATTTATGTGATGATGTGTTTGATAGGGACAGAGATAGGCTTATTAAAGGTTTGGAGCAGGATGGGATAGAATATGTAATAGTGTCAGGAGGATCCCTAGAAAGCTCAAAAAAAGCTGCTGCTTTAGCTAGAAGACATAGTAACATATATGCCAGTGTTGGTGTTCATCCCTGTGGTACTGATGAAATGGATTATAGTACAATAGAAGCTTTAAAGGAGCTTGCTAAGGATAAAAAGGTTATAGCAATAGGGGAATGCGGATTGGATTATCATTATCATGATGTTCCAAAGGATATACAGAAAAAATGGTTTGTGGAGCAAATTAGGCTTGCAAAGGAAATTGATCTTCCAGTAGTAGTTCATGACAGGGAAGCAAATATAGACACCTATAATATATTGAAGGAAGAAGCAGATGGCAGTCTAAAGGGAGTTATGCATTGCTATTCAGGGGACGCAGAATTGGCAAGAAAATATGTTGATATGGGATTTTATATATCTATTGCAGGACCAGTTACCTATAAGAGTGCTCAGAAGCTAAGGGATGTTGCAAGGGAAGTTCCCATGGAATACCTGCTAACAGAAACTGATTCGCCATGCCTAACTCCAGCAGAGGCAGGACGAAGGAGAAATGAACCATTATATGTAAGATATGTTGTTGGAATGATAGCGGAATTAAGAAGGATTCCATTTGATAGAGTTGCTGCAAAAACAAGTGAGAATGCAAAGAAGCTTTTTAAAATTCCATATACGTTGTAAAACTCTAACAGTTTAACTTCAAAACATTCTATGGTTGAACTGATTTCCAAGGGTTGCTTGTAAAGATAAAATGTAAGATTTTTAATGTTATATAAATAATATAAACATTTTTATTGACCGCCCCATGGGCTATGGTAAGATATAGTTATTGTAATATATAATGGTAGTTCAGAGATGGAAACAATGCCAAATAAAATTAAAAGGCTGTTGTTTAGAAGCATAAAGAATATTGAGAGTAAAGGTGTTTCATTAATATTTGATACTGAGTTGGAAGAAAAAACGATTGCATTTGATCAGGATAAAATTGAAAGAATAAGCATTGAATTCTCTGATATTTATAATCTAAAGGATTGATATATACTATATAGTGGGAAGGTTTATAAAATGAGAGTTGATAGGTTATTATCCATATTATTAATAATTTCAGATAAAGGTTTAGTTACAGGAAAGGAGCTTGCAGAGCATTTTGAGGTGTCCCTAAGAACGATATATAGAGACATAGATAAAATATGTGAAGCGGGTGTGCCTATAGCTTCCACTGGAGGGAAAGGTGGAGGCTATTACATAATGGAAAACTACAATCTGGATAATCTTTTTCTTGATAAAAAGGAAATTCAAGCACTGATGCCTGTAATGGATAATTTAAGCTTCCTTTTTGGAAGGAACCAGAAGTTTAATGATATGATACTAAAGTTTAAGAATGTTTATGAAAAGGGAAATGTTGAAAATAACAGGCTTAAAATAAATATGTCTCATTTTAGCATGGAAAATGAGCTTAAAGAAGCCCTGTTTTTAATTGATAAAGCAATTGAGGACAGCAGACTTCTGGAATTTGATTATATAAACAGGAGAATTGAATGTTCAAAAAGAATAGCGGAGCCTATTCAGATAGAATTCATCTGTGGTGAATGGTATTTGGTTGCATTTTGTAGAAATAGAAGTGATTATAGAAAGTTTAAATTGGTTAGAATAAGAAATTTAAAGCTTGGTGATATATTCTTAAAGAGGAATATTTCAAATGAAGGGCTGCGTAAGATATTTGCTGAAGGATATAACGAAAAAAGTATTAAGGTTACATTGAAATTTACAAGTAGAATAGGAGAACAATTAAGCGAGTATTTTGATAAGGAAAGTATAAGGCTCGAAGAAGATGGAAATTTTATCGTTGAAGACTTTTTTCCCTATGAAGAGGGTTTAATTAAACATATATTGAGTTTTGGGAAGGATTGTGAGATTTTAAGCCCTTCCTATTTAAGGGAAGAAACAGAAGGTTACATAAAAGAAATGCTTTTAAGCTATAAATAGCTTTGCATAACGTTTAGAATATTTGGAAAAATGAAGATAATAATAAAGTAAACATCATATAACTGAAAAATCAAGAGATTTATGTTGAAAAAGTTCATGAGGTAAATGCCTGATATTAAAATGGCATGATGCAAAGCCTCTTGTGCATCAAAGGCTTGCGCATGTTAAAAAGCATCAGAAAATAATATTGCAAAAATATGAATAAATATACTGAAAGATGGTTGACTATAACTTGCAAAAGTATTATAATCTAATTAAAGAAAGACAAAGAAATAAACATAGAAGAAAACAAAATAATGGATGCAAAATGAAGAGGAAGGGAAGTGGTTCCACCAGAAGCTATGGATAGCCTGATTATTATTAAGCGAGGTGATTCCGCCAGAAGCTATGAATAGCCTGATTACTATTAAGCGAGGTGATTCCACCAAAAAGTTTAATTTATTACTAGGTTAAATTTTAGGACAAGCATGGTTATTAGTAAAATGAAGCCCACCCATTCCCATACTACTCTCCTGAATAGGAGTTTAAATAGATGATTGAGCATTGCTCGATATGTTCTAAACTCAAATATTTAATGACAGAGGGTAGCAGTAAAAAATTCAAAACAAAAAAGAAAGGTTTGATACCAAAATTGAATAGTCACATAGGGTAATCACCCCAGATTGAGTTAACATTTGTTTCTCGATTTGGGGTGATTTCATTTTACGAAAAACACGTCAATATAAATCATCTATTTAATACGCCTTATTTAAAATTTTTAGTGTGATTAATATATATGTAATGATTATAAAAAAGAGCATATGGTATAATATGTAATGGGTGATATTAAATGGTAAATAACCGTACAAAAAGAATTTATATTCCAATACTATTATTATTTTCAGGTGTTTTAATATCAATATTTATTTTTAAGGTACATATAAAGGAGAACCCTACTAAGTCCTTTAAGGTCTATGTAAAACAATGGGAAAATCAAAACTTTAAAGGGATGTATGACATGCTTTCAAGCAAAACAACAGCCAGTTTGGATGAGCAGCATTTTATAGATAGATATAAAGCAATCTATAAAGGGATAGAAGCAGAGAGCATTAGAATACAAATTGGAGAGGGTAAGAAGGTTAAAGAAGATGGAATGGATAATATGAAGATACCATTCTCCATTTCTATGAAAACAGTTGCGGGTGACCTTAATTTGTCTGGTTATGAGGCAAGTTTTATAAAGGAAAAAGTAAATGGCAAAAGCCAGTGGAGATTGATATGGAATGAAAAATTGATATACCCTAACATGGAGCCCGGGGATAAGGTTAGAATTAAAACTCTTTATGCAAAAAGAGGAGAGATTTGTGATAGAAATGGAAAAATGCTTGCAGAAAACGATTACATCACTTCTATTGGAATACATCCCAGTAAATTTGTACTAAATAAGGATGCAAACATAGCAAAAATGGCAAATATACTTGATATAAAACCTTCGGTTATAGAAAGTAAGTTAAAAGCAAATACCAACCCGGATTATTTTGTACCGATAATTAACATATCCAGCGATAAAGTAGAAAAGATAGCTGAGGTAAAAAAGATTGCTGGGGTGGTAGCCAGAAAAGTAGAAGGAAGGGTATATCCAGGAGGGGAAGCTTTTGGTTCATTGATTGGATATATTGGAGAAATAACTGCAGAGGAATTGAAAAAATTAGGCGATGGATATGATTCAAGAAGCCTAATTGGTAAGGCAGGGCTTGAGCAGGTATATGAGAAAAGGCTTAAGGGAGAAAATGGGGCGGAGATATATATTTCAAGAAAAATAGATGAAGAAGATGAGCAAAGAATAACAATTGCGAAAAAAGAGCCTGTGGATGGAGAAGTAATAAGATTATCTGTAGAGAGTAACCTTCAAAAGAAGATATATAACGAAATGAATGGAGATGCAGGAGCATGTGCAGCCATTAACCCTAAGAGCGGGGAGATAATGGCTCTAGTAAGCTCTCCATCCTATGATCCCAATGTCGTTACTACCTATGTACCTAATTCTCAGAGGTTAGCTTGGAAAAACAGCAATAAAAATCCTTTTCTTAATAGGTTTAAAAGTTTGTATTCCCCGGGCTCTACGTTTAAGATTATAACTGCAGCAATTGGCTTGGATAGAGGAGTTATACAGGCAGATAAGCCTTTAAACATACAGGGTAGCAGATGGCAGGCTGATAAATCCTGGGGAGGGTATATGGTTAGTAGAATTGTTGATCCTAAAAGACCTGTTAATTTAAGAGATGCCTTTGTATACTCCGACAATATATATTTTGCAAAAACGGTACTTGAAATTGGAAAGGAAGAGTTTATAAAGGGATGCAGTAATTTTGGATTTGGAGAAGAGATGCCCATAGAATACCCAATTGAGAAATCCCGAATATCCAATAACAATGATATTAAAAATGACATACTTTTAGCTGACAGCGGTTATGGACAGGGGGAAATACTTATAAGTCCACTTCATACTGCATTAATATACAGCTCAATAGTTAATGAGGGGAATATAATGGTTCCTAAGCTTCAGATCACTAGCAAAGAAAAGGCTGATAAGGTATGGAAGGAAAATGTTGTTTCGGACGAAAATATAAAGCTTTTATCCTATTCCCTTTATGAGGTGGTTGAGAATCTATCAAGAACAGGCACAAATGCGAAAGTTAAAGGTATAGCTCTGGCAGGAAAAACTGGTACAGCCGAGCTTAAAAAAACAAAGGGTGATAAAGAATCAGAACAAAATGGCTGGTATGTGTGTATGAATACTGATAACCCTAAAATTGTTACAGCCATGGTTATAGAGGATGTAAAAAATAGAGGGGGAAGCCATTATGTAGTGCCAAAGGTTAGAAATATAATGGAATATTATTTTAATCAAGTGAAGTAAATGTACAATTAAATTATAAAAGGTAAGAAGACATCAAAAGCTGATGCCTTCCTTTTTATAGTGAATAGCTTTTATAAATATAGATATATATATATATCGGTATTTAGGTGTATTAAAGAAAATAACAAGTCAATATTTTGGACTATTTTATGTCATACTTCATCAATGAAAGCTCAAGTTAGCCTAGCTTGAGCTTTCATTTTCTTGTCTGATGCAAAATATCCTCAAAATCTTTGACTTGTTATTTTCTTTAATATGCCTTATTTAAATATCATATAATATACAAATGTTATGGATATATTTCACTGTGTATTTGAAATTGAAAGACATGTTTAAATGTGTTTAGGTATGAATTCCATGGATTTAAAGGGGGCGGCTACTAAAATGGCTACTTACAAGAAATTCTGTATTTATTGTAATCAACTTATCCCAGGAGATTCACAGATATGCCCGATTTGTGAGAAAGAAAATCCATTTTCGATGAGATGTCCTAAGTGCAGTAATCCAATACAAAAGAATTGGAAAATATGCAGCAGCTGTGGAATCAAGCTTGTTGCTGTATGTACTAAGTGTGGTAGAGAAACTGCTACTGCTTTTACATGTGAGCATTGTGGTGTTCCTGTTTTAGTGAAGTGCAGTAATCGAAAATGCCTTGAGATTCAAATTCTAACAAAGGAAAGAAAATGCATAAGGTGTGGAAATAAGTTATAAGGGGGAAAGATTATGAGCATGCAGTCCTTTACAAGAAATTACAATGACAACAGCACGGAAGCAGGGTTTCAGTTTGAATTTTACTGCGATATATGTGGTGATGGATATCAGACATCATTTATTGAATGTGTGAATCAAAAGAAGAGTAACATATTTCGTACATTATCCGAGGGGTTATCAGCTGGAGCCAGAATGGTGGGCTTACATGATGTTGCCTATGGCTTAGAGGAAGGTGGACGTGTTGTTACAAATCGATTTGATGGAATGACAGCAGAATGGCATAAGGAGCATGAGGCTGCTTTTAGAAAGGCTGCTAATGAAGCTAAGGAACATTTCCATCGCTGCAGCGGATGTCAGAGATGGGTTTGTGATGACTGCTTTAATGAGGATGAAGGTCTTTGTGTTGAGTGTGCCCCAAGGGAGAGCGCTGTTGTGTCTAAGGCGCGAGCAGAGAGAATGAGAGAAGAGATTGAGGAGAAGGCATCTAAGACATCTGTTTTTAAGGGGAGCATAAAAAGCCGCCAAATGATATGCCCTAAATGCGGAAAACCAGCAGGTCAGGGAAAATTCTGTAGTAACTGTGGTGCATCTGTTGCTATGCCCAAATGTCCCAAATGCGGCGCAGAAAATCAAGCAAGTGCCAGATTCTGCAGCGAATGTGGTGCAAAACTAGGCAGCTCTGCATGTCCAAAGTGTGGAGCAGAAAATGACCCAGGTGCAAAATTCTGTAATGAATGTGGAGAAACCTTGAACAAATAGAAATAGGAAGATTGACGAAGATAATAGGGATAATGCACAGCACGTTTAATGGCATTATCCCTATTTTATATTAATAAATCTATTGACATTATATTGAGCGTGGAATAATATAACATTAGAAGGATTTGAAATGTTGATGTGTTTTGAGAAAAATCGAAATGGAGATAGGATAAATGATATGTAGGGTTGATAATAAAGAGTTTAATTTTATGTTTAATAAGCCTCTGGAGCTTTTATATGCATTAATAGCGGTTTCTTTAAAGGATGAGGTATTAAAGGATGCAGATGAAAAGGAAATAAAGGAGGCACAAAAGACAATAGATGTGGTAGAGAACATGCAGGGAAGGCTATCAAGCTACGTAAGGTGGGAGGCACAATACTTTTTTCATAAAAACGTAAATACTTGTGATGGAATGGGACAGCTTATTTATATGGGATATCTTAGGGATAATCCTCATGTAGATACCGTTGAAGATATGCTTGAAATAATAGAAAGCAGTGATGAATGTATAATGCTCTCATATGTTGTAAAGGATGTTTTTTATGAGAATACAAATAAAAGCATTAATGAAGTCTATAACTGGGATGTAGTTAAAAACAGTATTAATGATTTGCTTAAGATTATTAATGAATTAGAGTTTTTCAATGATAATATGAAACAAAAATTATTAGAAAGCATTGAAAATGCTGCAGAAACAAAACAAAGATATATCATGCTTTTAAGGCAATTCTATGAGAAGGCATTTAAACCAGTTGTGGAAGAAATAATAAAAACAGTGTGTCCAGCGATAGAAAAGTATGAGAAGGAATTTATGCTGGATCCTAAAAAATTTTGCAGAAAATATTTTGTAAAGGATATAAGTGTGTTTGGATCAGCAGTTAACATACACGTGAGTCTCTTCAGATATGCAGGTTCTGATTATTGGTCCTCAAAGGAAGGGTCAGAGTGGATTATATTTGGAAGTGATACATGGAGATTCTTAGAGGATGAACCGGAAAAGGAAAAGGTTCTAGACTTTTTAAAAGCTATTTCTGACAAAAGGAGGATGACAATAATAGAACTTTTAGCTGAAAAATCCTGGTATGTAAATGAAATAGCAGAAAAGATAGGAATGAGTGCAGCAACAACATCGTACCACTTAACAAGCCTTCAGGAATTGGGAATAGTTGATTTCGAAAGATACGACCATAGATTCTATTACTATTTAAACAAGGATAAACTAAGAGAGTTGTTTAATGAAGCAATGAAAGTTTATTTGCATGAGTGATTTAGCTCATGCATTTTCAAAGATATAACATTCGAAAAAATTCAAAACTTGTTTTGAAAAGCATATATTATGCTTAATTCTTTATACGTTATAACAAATGGGAGGGGATATTATGATGGAGAAAGGTAAAAATGGTTTATTAAAAAAACTAGGTCAATTAAGTATTTTTTTAAAACCCTTAGGTGGTTGGATAACACTGAGCTGTTTTACTGCTTTTTTAAATGCGATATTTATGATGTTCTTAGCATTTATATCAGGCAGGCTTGCAGATATGGCAAAAAACCAGCAGGTTAAGGAATTTAAAAGCCTTGTATTCTATACTCTTATTGCGGTTGGGGTGAATGTTGTTGTTAGTTATATAAAAAAATACTCCACAGCAAGGTACAAGGCACATTTCAACTATGATATAAGAAACCATTTTGTAAGTCGTGTTATAGACTTATCACCAAAAGATAAGGAGAAATACCATTCTGGAGATATTGTTTCGAGATCAAATAATGACATTTCAATAATTACGGAGTTAATAGGAACTATACCTGAATTTATATCAAATCCCACAATGTTTATTGCTGCTTTTATAGGCATGTATCTAATAAGCTGGAAGCTCCTGCTTGCTAGTATAGTTTTAATCCCTCTTTCGGGATATTTGTTTGATATGGCTTCAAAACCTGTGGAGGCCAATTCAAAAAAGATAATGGAGGATACAGCTAAGGTTAATGCTCTTGCAAAGGATACGATAAATGGAGTTTATGTATTGAAGTCCTTTAACTTAGAGGAAACGTTGCTTAATAAGTATAAGGCAAATATTCAAGAAATAGTTAAAAGAGGAGTAAAAATAGAGAGAATAAATGCAAGCTTAGGCAGGTTATTTCTTACATTAAGATATATACCACAGCTTATAATACCCCTGCTTGGAGGATATCTTGCAATCAAGGGTCAAATTACCGTAGGACAGCTTTTGGCTAGTATGCAGCTAATATGGTATGTATTTATTCCTGTAGAAGCTCTTCTTGGTTTGAAAAAGCAGATGCGTGAATCGGTGCCAGCTGTTGATAGAATATTTGAGGTTATCAATGAGAGCATAGAATCCCAAGCAGGTGATAAGTTTGAAATTAGAGAAGGCTGCCCGGCTATAAAGGTTTCAAGGGTCTCATTTGGTTACAATGAGGAGAACCAGATACTTAATAATTTAAGCTTTGAACTCTCAAGGGGAACGGTTACAGCAATTGTTGGACCTAGTGGCTGTGGTAAATCTACAATTTTAAAGCTGATATGTGGATTTTACAATATTAGCAGTGGGAATGTTGAGGTTTTTGGAAATGATTTAAAAAACTGCAGGTCTTCTGATGTTAGGAGGAATATATCTATTGTGTCGCAAAGCACCTATCTTTTCCCGGCGACAATTGAGGAGAATATAGCCTATGGAAGAGATGGTGCAGCAAAAGAGGATATAATAAAGGCTGCTATAATGGCTAATGCCCATGACTTCATAATGAGCTTGTCAGATGGATACAAAACGATTATAGGAGATGGAAGCATTAAATTATCTGGGGGACAGCAGCAGAGAATATCCCTTGCCAGGGCAATATTAAAGGATGCTCCAATATTGCTTTTAGATGAAGCAACCTCGGCACTTGATCTTGAATCGGAAAACCTGGTGCAAAAATCACTTCAGGAATTTATGAAAAACCGTACTGTTTTAGTAGTTGCCCATAGGATGTCTACAATAAAAAATGCAGATGTAATTATGGTTATTAAAGATGGGGAGGTCTTGGAGAAGGGTAGACATGATGAACTCATAGAAAGAGATAGCTTTTATAAAAAATTGTATCAAAAACAATTTGATTTTAATGAGTCTGGGGAGGGGATGCTAAATGCTTAAAAGGTATAAAGAAAGTGAGTTCATAGGAGTACTATCACTTATGAAACCCCGCATATTGAGATACATGGTTTCTGTATTGCTTGATTCCGGCTTTACATCTATATGCTATAATATCGTTCTTGCTTTTATAAGCAAGGATGTCATTAATGCAATAGCCTATGGTGATATTTCTTTACTGAAAAGAGCACTTTATATAGCGGTTGGATCATTTTTAATAGCATTCATATTGCAGCCAATAATAAGATATTGCTACAGATGCTGTGTTAGAAGTACAATGGGCAGTATTAGGATTAAGGCCTTTGAACACATGGAAAGCCTGGAGGTGCAGAGCTTTGAAGGTCGCCACTCGGGAGATTTAATAACAAGAATGACAAATGATATTGATACTATTGAGCAAGTTTATGTGAATCATATACCCACACTTGTGTTTGCTATTATTCATGGAGTTGTTGCTATTATTTCCATGTTCATAATGGAATGGCGTTTGGCTATTGTAGCAATAGTCATGGGTATTGTATCAGTTTTAATTAGTACTTTATACAGCAAGCCATTGAGAAGAGCTTCGGATGATGCCCAGGGCAGACTTGGGGACATGACACAGAGGTTGATTGATATTTTAGATGGATTTCAGGCAATAAAGATGTTTAATGTTGAAAAGAAGATATTCGATAAGTATAAGAATGGAAATAGAGAGTTATATCAGGCTTCATTTAGAAGAGGGAAGCTAAATTGTGCATTAGAAGAAATTATTAGTTTGTTTGGAGATTTAAAATCAATAGGTATACTTACCCTTGGGCTATATATGTCATTAAAGGGAGGAGTAGATATTGGTACTATAGTTGCCATAGTACAACTTCAAGGAAATGCAAGCTTCCTGTTTGAAAATATAGGACAGTTCATATCGGGTATTCAAGGTTCCCTTGCAGGAGCGACTAGAGTATTTGAAATACTAAATAGCCCATCTGAAGTTGAGGATAATAAAGATTACAACGAAAATGATACCTGCCTGAGCAGTAGGATTGAAATGAAGGATGTTTATTTTAGCTATAAGGAAGATGAAAGAATACTCAATGGATTAGATATATCTGTAGAAGAGGGGAAGATGACAGCAATAGTAGGTCCAAGTGGAGGAGGAAAAAGTACGCTTATAAAACTTTTGATGGGATTTTACAGGACAGACAGCGGAGAAGTTCTTATAGGTGGGAAAACCATAACAGATAGATCATTAAAGGCCTTAAGAAAAATGATTGCTTATGTACCTCAGGATTCATACCTGTTTTATGGTACAATTGAGGAAAATATTAGGTATGGCAGGATAGATGCGTCCAGGGAGGAGATAATGGAAGCAGCAAAAAAGGCATATGCTCATGACTTTATAATGGAACTTCCAGATGGATATAATACGATGGTGGGGGAGATGGGAGCTAACCTTTCAGGTGGTCAAAGACAGCGAATTGCAATTGCAAGAGCACTCCTTAAAAATGCTCCAATTCTCCTTCTTGATGAAGCTACATCTGCCCTTGATTCTGAATCCGAGCAGCTTGTACAATTAGCCCTGGATAGATTAATGCATGGACGTACAACAATAGCTATAGCGCATAGGCTCTCAACTATTGAAGCAGCCGATAGAATCTATGTTCTCCAAAATGGTGCAATTGTTGAAAGCGGAGTACATCGAGAATTGCTGCTGAAGGAAGGAGTTTACAAGCATCTATATCAACTTCAATTTGTAAGTGGGAAGACAGTATAAAACACCAAAATATATTAAAAATTGCTTCATAATGGTAGAATTAGACAAATCAAAGATTGCCTCATATAGCACCAGATTCATACATGATATTATGGTGCATGAATTGCAAGGATTTGCCTCAGTTATTGTGTTATATTCATCCTAAGTTATTTGGTAATATGCATTAAATTTGCAACACAAATATTTATAAATTAATAGTAGGGTAGGTATTATTAATTGATAGCTATAAAATTAGACGAATTAAAGATGATCTCATATAACACAGATTCATACATGATATAATGGTGCATGAATTGCAAGGATTTGCTTCAGTTATTGTGTTATATTCATCTCGAGGGGAGAGAGTTTTATGGATTGGCTTGACCGTATGAACAGTGCTATGGACTATATCGAATTACACCTGACAGATATAATCGAATATGAACAATTAGCGAAAATAGTCTGTTGTTCGGTATATCACTTTCAAAGAATGTTTTCGTTTATAAGTGGCGTAGCACTTTCGGAATATATACGCCACAGAAGATTGACTATGGCTGCCGCTGAGTTACAAAATAAAAACACAAAAATCGTTGATGTTGCTCTGAAGTATGGATACGAATCGCCAGAAGCATTTTCCAGGGCATTTAAAGGTATGCATGGCGTTACTCCTTCATCGGTGCATAATATGGGAATAACACTCAAAGCCTATCCACGTATGACTTTCTACCTATCTATTAAGGGAGGCATTGAGATGGATTATGGTATTGAACAAAAGGAGGCCTTTGAGGTATTTGGTGTGGCTGCGGAAATAAATTTAAATGATGGTAGGAGTTTTATAGAGGTTCCAGAATTTTGGAATAAGTGCATTGAAGATGGCTCAATGAGAAAAATTAACAAAGTTAGCGGTAATGAAGGAACATTGTGCCATGCTGCATTATTTAACTACCATGAAAGTGTTTGTACATATATGCTCTGTAGGCATGTACCTGAGAGTGGTATTCCTGATGAGTACACCAGACTTCATGTTCCGGCTTTGACATGGGCTATTTTCCCTACAGATGCCAAAAGTGAAGTTGGTACTGGAGAACAGGTTCAAAATATTTGGAAGCGCCTGTATACTGAATGGTTTCCAAATTCAGGCTATGAGCAAGACGATGGCCCTGAGTTTGAGATGTATTATGGCAAGGAACATGACAACTGGGGAGAAGTCTGGATTCCTGTAGTCAAAAGATAAATCTTCTGTTTTGTATTTATTAATGGAGGTGTTTAACGTGAGTCAAAATGAACAATACGTATTTGATGCTATTTATAGTAGAAGAAGCATTCGATCTTATATTGAGGGGAAGGAAGTTGAGCAGGAAAAGATATTAAAACTGCTTAAAGCAGGAATGGCTGCTCCATCAACATGTAATTTGCAAACATGGGAATTTATTGTTGTAACAGAAAAAGAAATGGTTGATCAGCTAAAAAATACGACTTCGCAAGGTAATTATAATGCTCCAATGGCTATGGTTGTCTGTGGTAATACAGTAAATATTCCATGGAAGGACGAAGATTGGAAAATCGACTGTAGTGCAGCGGTTGAAAATATGATGATTGCTGCTACTGCGATGGGATTAGGTTCGGTATGGATTGGTTCATTTGATATGGATGCTGTTCGTAAATTGTTAGATATACCTAATCATATCTACATCATGAGTGTAGTTTATTTTGGCTATCCAGATGAGCAGAAAAAACCAGGAACAAAGTACAACGCAGAAGCAGTTTATTGGCAAAAATATGACCCTAAAAGAAATCGTCAGTTAAGAACGATGGATATGTAGACTGACTAATAATCTTTAATTCATTAATCACACGCCACTCAATGTAAAATCTTAAGTACGATTAATATAGACATATAGGAAATGTAATTTTGGTTTTATACTCTTGAACTAAGTTGCTTTGGAGAAATAGTTTTTGAATAAAGAATGTTATGAAATTAATTGGGGCTCTTCTGGGTATGATTTATACCTAGAACAGCCCCTGTTTTTAAAGTTTGCTCTCAATAATCTTTTTTACTCTGGTTGAAAGATTATCTTCTTCTTCTTTGGTTAAATTTGAGGTTTCAATAATTGGATGTATGTACATTTGCACCTCGGCAGGTTTTATCATATTATTATTTTGCTCCATAAGCTTATAGGAACCCTTAATTGTAACGGGAACTATAGGTACCTTAGCTTTGGTTGCTAGCTTAAAGCTTCCGGCCTTAAAATCTCCTATTTCATTCGATTTACTTCTTGTCCCCTCTGGGAATATTACAAGGGAATAACCGTTTTTTAAAATCTTTATTCCTTCTGTAATTGCTTCTACAGATTTTCTTAAGCTGCTTCTATCCATTAAAACACAGTGCAAATGCTTCATCCACTCACGAAGAATGGGTATTTTATTCATTTCAATCTTTGCTATATATCCCTTTGGTTTATCTATATAACTCATAAACAGTGCAATATCAAAATTACTCTGGTGATTGCTTACAAAGAGTACGGGGACGTCCTTCGGAATATGTTCCTCACCAAAAACATTAACCTTTGCTCCACTTAGTTTAACCTGGGACATTGCCCAGTTGGAGGTTGTTCTATGTATATAGTCATTTCTCTCATTAGTTTTTCCGCTTTTTTCTAGAGCATCAACTTTATATAACTTAGGTATGGTTCCGATTAAACTTAGTGTAAAATGTGTATACCAGGCTATCGTTCGTAACATCTTAAACCTCCATTAGCATTAATTGTTGTATATATAAATTATAGTACAAACTATTTTAGTGTTAAAGGGAAATAAAAAATGAATTACAGCAAAACCTATATAATCAATTTGCTTTGGGGTAGCTATATGTTTCGCATAAGGCGCATTAAAAAAAATAACAAGTCAATATTTTGGTCTATTTTGTGTCATACTTCATCAATGAAAGCTCAAGTTAGCCCAACTAGCTTGAGCTTTCATTTTCTCGTCTGACGCAAAATATCCTCAAAATCTTTGACTTGTTATTTTCTTTAATACGCCTAAATGATTCTACATTGCTTGACCCTAAACATTTATGCGAAATCATATTCCTTGATTCATAAATCGCAATGTACATTATTCAAAATCTTTATTGCGATTTATATAAAAAAATAATATATTTGAAAATTTATGTAAATATAATATAATGTAAATATATTGCAAAGTATATGTAAAATAATTACATATTCGTGTAGAGTGAAGTATTTGGAGATTAAAGCAAGCAGGAAGTATCTATATGTTTCCTATAAATGATGCTACATTGCTTGACCCTAAACATTTATACGAAATCATATTCCTTGATTTATAAATCGCAATATACATTATTCAAAATCTTTAT
>DAMCZI010000053.1:0-30751 GCA_032095175.1 Clostridiaceae bacterium | reverse complement strand
GACTTAGATTCGCTATTAGAGAAGGCGGAAGAACAGTTGGAGCTGGAGTTGTTAGTAAGGTAATTGCATAGTAACTAACAATCAATTCTCTATTAGGTGATCATAATATAGCTGGCGGCTGGTTAAGCATAACCCTTAGCTGCCAGCTATATACATATGATTTTAGTATAAGCTGCAAAAATTATATTACATTTCATCTTCACAAACATCCAAATATCGAACTGGTATAGCAAGGCTGTTTGTAAAGATAAAATGTAAGAATTTTTATGTAACTTATATAGATAATCATATAATATATTTTTTTGCAAAAATCCTAAAAAAATTAGGATTACTATTGTATTATTTTAAAAAATGATGTAAAATAAAAGAGTTGCGAAATGCTTGGACTGCGATGATGCAAGAGGTTGCCGAATTGCGGGGAATTCTTGCGGAGAATGTCCTGATCATGAATCGGGCGACAGGCTTTTGTACAGGTGTTTTATGGCCATGATGAGGAAACACCCGGAATAGTGTACAGATGGCCCTTGTCGTACGTATAGGTTCAAAGCGTGCGATGAAAAGGAGGGAAATATTTATGGCAAAGCAAAAAATAAGAATCAAGCTTAAGGGATTCGATCACAATCTATTGGATTCTTCAGCACAGAAGATTGTAGAAACAGCAAAGAAGACAGGAGCAACAGTTTCAGGTCCGGTACCACTACCAACTGAAAAGGATGTTGTTACTATTTTAAGAGCTGTTCACAAGTACAAGGATTCAAGAGAACAGTTTGAAATCCGTACTCATAAGAGACTTATAGACATATTAAACCCAACACAAAAAACAGTTGATTCACTTATGAGATTGGATTTACCAGCAGGTGTAGATATAGAGATAAAGCTATAATCTAACTGTTATGAACGCATTAACATGTGTTCCGCTAATAAGTTGAGGAGGTGCAAACATGAAAAAAGGTATACTTGGTAAAAAGTTAGGAATGACTCAGATTTTTGATGAGTCAGGAAAGATTATACCTGTAACAGTAGTTGAAGTTAGTTCAAACGTTGTTGTTCAGAAGAAGACTGTTGAAACTGATGGATATAATGCAATACAGGTTGGATATGGCGAGATAAGAGAAAAGCTTGTTAATAAGCCAGCAAAGGGACATTTACAGAAGGCAAATGCAGGCCTAAAGAGACATATAAAGGAATTCAGACTTGATGACATCTCAGCATACCAGGTTGGAGATGAAATAAAGGCTGATATATTCAACGTTGGAGACAAGGTAGATGTTACCGGAAAATCAAAGGGAAAAGGATTTATGGGTGTTATCAGAAGATGGCATTCAACTAGAGGACCTGAGACTCACGGTTCAAAGTTCCACAGAGCAGTAGGTTCAATGGGAGCTTCTTCATTCCCATCAAGAACATTTAAGAATAAGAAGTTGCCTGGACATATGGGAGCAGTTAAGAAAACTGTTCAGAATCTTGTAGTTGCTAGAGTTGATCTTGAAAAGAATGTAATTCTTATAAAGGGTGCCATTCCAGGACCAAAGAAGGGTCTAGTAATAATTAAAGATTCAGTTAAGGCTTAATTTTTACAGGAAAGGAGGATGAACTATGGCTAAGGTAGCTTTATATAATATAAACGCACAGCAGGTTGGAGAAATCGAACTTAGCGATGCAGTTTTTGGAGTAGAAGTTAATAACGAGGCAATGCATCAGGTTGTTAAGATGCAGCTTGCAAATAAGAGACAGGGAACACAGTCAGCGCTAACAAGAGCTGAAGTTTCCGGAGGCGGTATAAAGCCATGGAGACAGAAGGGAACTGGTAGAGCTAGACATGGTTCTATAAGATCACCACAGTGGATACACGGTGGAATTGTATTCGCACCAAAACCAAGAGATTACAGCTATACACTTCCAAAGAAGATAAGAAGACTTGCAATGAAGTCAGCTTTATCCTCAAAGGTAGCTGGTAACGAAATATTAGTTCTAGATGAATTAACTATGGAGGCACCAAAGACTAAGATAATAGCTGAAATGCTTAACAAGTTTGATGCAAAGAAGACACTTATAGTTGTTAAGGAATCAAATGAAAACATCTATAAGTCAGTAAGAAATATTGAGGGAGCCCATGTTGTTCCTGTAAATAATTTAAATGTGTATGACATACTAAGATATGAGAAATTCATCATAACAAAGGATGCTGCACAGAAGGTTGAGGAGGTGTACGCATAATGAAGTTAACAAGTTACGATATAATAAGAAAGCCTGTTATAACTGAAAAAACAATGGCTAATATGGCTAACAGACAGTACACCTTCATGGTACACCCTGAGGCAAACAAGTCAATGATTAAAAGGGCTGTAGAAGAAGTTTTTGGAGTTAAGGTTGAGGATGTAAAGACTCTTAACTACGAAGGTAAGGTAAAAAGATTAGGTGTCCATGTTGGAAGAAGAGCAGATTACAAAAAAGCTATAGTTAAGCTTACTGCAGATAGCAAGTCAATAGAATTCTTTGAAGGATTCAACGCTTAATAGCATAAAGGTAAAATAAGCTGTTATTGACCGGAGGTCAGATAAGCGGAAAGAAGGAGGGAACAGTAATGGGTATAAAGGTATACAAACCGACGACACCCGCAAGAAGGGGAATGTCAACCCTAACCTTTGAAGAGTTATCAAAGGTTGAACCGGAAAAATCACTTCTTGTTTCTTTAAAGAAGCATTCCGGAAGAAACTCATATGGAAGAATAACTGTTCGTCATAGAGGCGGCGGTGCTAAGATAAAGTACAGAATAATCGACTTCAAAAGAGATAAGGACAATATACCAGCAAAGGTAAGTACTATAGAGTACGATCCAAACAGAACTGCATTCATAGCTTTATTAACATATACTGATGGAGAAAAGAGATATATAATCGCTCCAAGCGGATTAAATGTTGGAGATACTGTTGTATCAGGTTCAGATGTTGATATAAAGGTTGGAAATGCACTTCCTTTAAAGAGCATTCCAGTTGGTACAATGATTCACAACATAGAGCTTTACCCAGGAAAGGGCGGTCAGCTTGTTAGAGCTGCTGCAGGCGGAGCTCAGTTAATGGCTAAGGAAGGTGCTTATGCTCAGGTAAGACTACCTAGTGGTGAAACAAGATATATAAGAGTTGACTGTAAAGCTACAATAGGAACTGTAGGTAATGAGTCACACGAACTTGTTAACTTAGGTAAGGCTGGAAGAACAAGACACATGGGAATAAGGCCAACAGTTAGAGGTTCCGTAATGAACCCAGTTGACCATCCACATGGTGGTGGAGAAGGTAAGTCACCAATAGGACATCCAGGACCACTTACTCCATGGGGTAAACCAGCACTTGGTTACAAGACTAGAAAGCATAAGAAGTACTCTGATAAGTTCATAGTAAAGAGAAGAAAGTAATGGAAATAGGTCAGGAGGCATAATGTCATAGGTAAAACTTAAGGGGCTATGCTTCCTGGTTAATTAACCTGTGTGAAGGGAGGCTTACAAATTGAGTAGATCAGTTAAAAAGGGACCTTTTATTGAAGAGAGACTTTTAAAAAGAATTGTTGAAATGAATAAGGCTGGGGAAAAGAAAGTAATAAAGACTTGGTCAAGAAGTTCAACAATTTTTCCTCAGATGGTTGGACACACAATTGCAGTTTATGACGGAAGAAAGCATGTTCCTGTATATGTTACAGAGGATATGGTAGCTCATAAATTGGGAGAGTTTGCACCAACAAGAACATTTAGAGGACATGATGATACAGAAAAATCATCCAAGGTTAGGTAGGAAGGAGGGCACTTGAATGGAAGCAAAGGCACATGCTAAATATATAAGAATGTCTCCTAGAAAGGTTAGAATTGTTCTTGATCTAATAAGGGGAAAAAAGGCTGGAGAAGCATTAGCAATATTAAAACATACACCAAGAGCAGCTGCTCCTGTTGTTGAAAAGGTTTTAAAGTCAGCAATGGCTAATGCAGAAAACAATCATGGAATGGATGTTTCAAAGCTATACGTAGCTGAGACATTTGCAAATCAGGGATCAACATTAAAGAGATTTATGCCTCGTGCTCATGGTAGAGCATATGGAATATTAAAAAGAACTAGTCACGTTACAGTAGTTCTTAAAGAAAGAGCATAACTGGAAGGAGGGTCAAAGCGTGGGACAAAAAGTAAATCCACACGGATTAAGAGTAGGTGTAATTAAGGATTGGGATGCTAAGTGGTTTGCGAACGATAAAGACTTTGCTGATCTCCTAATCGAAGATAACACAATAAGAGAATTTGTAAAGAACAAGTTCTATGCAGCAGGAATAGCTAGGATCACAATTGAAAGAACTGCAAATAAGGTTAAGCTTCATATACAAACTGCTAAGCCAGGAATGGTAATAGGCAAGGGTGGTTCTGGAATAGATGAGCTTAAGAAACAACTTGAAAAGCTTACTGGAAAGAACATGATCATAAATATAGTTGAGGTTAAAAATCCTGAAACTAACGCTCAGCTTGTTGCAGAAAACATTGCAGCACAATTGGAAAGAAGAATTTCTTTCAGAAAGGCAATGAAGCAGTCAATCCAAAGATCAATGAGATTTGGATTAAAGGGTATAAAGACATCTGTTTCGGGCCGTCTTGGTGGAGCTGAAATGGCAAGAACCGAAGGATATCATGAAGGAACTATACCACTTCATACATTAAGAGCAGATATCGACTATGGTTTTGCTGAAGCACATACAACATATGGTAAGATTGGTGTTAAGGTTTGGATATATAAAGGTGAAGTTTTAAAGAAGCAAAGAGAAATAGCTGCAAAGGGTGAAGAGGCAGCAGCTAACTAATTGTTACGGGAAGGAGGAACACAGCAATGTTAATGCCTAAAAGAGTAAAGCATCGTAAGGTAATGCGTGGCAACATGAGAGGTAAGGCAACTAGAGGTAATTTTATAGCATACGGAGATTATGGCATAATGGCACTTGAGCCAGCTTGGATAACAAGCAATCAGATAGAAGCTGCCAGAGTTGCGATGACAAGATATATAAAGAGAGGCGGAAAGATCTGGATAAAGATATTCCCAGATAAGCCAGTTACAAGAAAACCTGCTGAAACTCGTATGGGTTCCGGAAAGGGAGCTCCAGAATACTGGGTAGCTGTAGTTAAACCTGGTAGAGTACTATTTGAGTTAACAGGTGTTGATGAGGAAACAGCAAGAGAAGCTATGAGACTTGCGTCACATAAACTTCCAATAAAGACTAAGTTTGTGACCAAGAGAGACTTCGAGGAAATGGGTGGTGAAGTAAATGAAGGCTAGAGATTTGAACGAAATCCGTCAAAATAGTGTAGATGAGCTACAGAAAAAAGTTATGGATCTTAAGAACGAACTTTTCAACTTAAGATTTCAGCTTGCTACTGGACAGCTTGAAAATCCAATGAGGATAAAAGAAGTTAAAAAATCAATAGCTCAAGTTAAAACCATCCTAAAAGAAAAAGAGCTCAACGTAATTGAGAAGTAGGAAGGAGGTATTACCTGTGGAAAGAGGACTAAGAAAAGTAAGAATAGGTAAGGTTGTTTCGGATAAGATGGATAAGACCATTGTAGTAGCAGTTGAAACTAAGGTACGCCATCCTTTATACGGAAAAACAGTTAATAGAACAACAAAATTTAAGGCTCATGATGAAATAAATGATGCTAAAATAGGTGATACAGTTAAGATAATGGAAACAAGACCATTAAGTAAAGATAAGAGATGGAGACTTGTTGAGATAATAGAAAGAGCTAAGTAGTAAGAGCTTTTGAAAGGAGGGTGTTTTAATGATTCAGGAGTTGAGCAGACTTAAAGTCGCTGACAATTCTGGTGCAAAAGAAATTATGTGCATCCGTATATTAGGCGGCTCAAGAAGAAAGTATGGTAACATTGGAGATGTAATAGTTGCCAGCGTTAAAGGTGCAACACCCGGGGGTGTTGTTAAAAAGGGAGACGTTGTTAAGGCTGTTATAGTAAGAACAGTTAAGGGAGCAAGAAGAGCTGATGGTTCATATATAAAGTTTGATGAAAACGCAGCTGTTATAATAAAAGAAGACAAAACACCAAAGGGAACAAGAATTTTTGGACCTGTTGCAAGAGAGTTAAGGGAAAAAGAATTTACAAAAATTCTTTCACTTGCACCTGAAGTATTATAAGCAGGGAGGTGGCAGAAGTGTCATTGAATAAAGTGCATGTTAAAAGAGGAGACACAGTAGTAGTTATTACTGGTAAAGATACAGATAAAAAGGGCGAAGTTCTCAAGGTTATCCCAAAGACTAACAGAGTAATAGTTAAGGGAGTTAACATGGTAACAAAGCATGTTAAACCTAATGCAGCAAACAGACAGGGTGGCATAGTAGAGCAGGAAGCTCCAATCCATGCTTCAAATGTTATGCTTTACTGTACAAAGTGCAACAAGCCCACAAGAATTGCTCATAAGATACTTGAGGATGGTTCCAAAGTTAGAGTTTGCAAGCATTGCAATGAGACATTCTAGGAAGGAGGTTTAGTAAATGATACCAAGACTTAGAGAAAAATACGATAACGAAGTAGTACCTGCATTAAGGGAAAAGTTCGGATATAAAAGCATCATGGAAGTCCCAAAAATCGAAAAGATAGTTGTAAACATGGGAGTTGGTGACGCAAAGGAAAACTCAAAGCTTCTTGATGCTGCAGTTAGCGATCTAACAACAATCGTTGGACAGAAAGCAATTGTAACAAAAGCTAAGAAGTCAATTTCAAACTTTAAAATAAGACAGGGAATGCCAATAGGATGTAAGGTTACACTAAGAGGAGCAAGAATGTATGAATTTACTGATAAGCTTTTCAATGTAGCACTTCCTAGAGTAAGAGACTTCAAGGGAGTTTCTAACAAAGCATTCGACGGAAGAGGAAATTATTCACTAGGAATTAAGGAACAGCTTATATTCCCAGAAATGGAATATGACAAGATAGAAAAAGTTAGAGGTATGGATGTTATATTCGTAACTACAGCAAAAACTGACGAAGAAGCAAGGGAACTTCTTAAGCTTCTCGGAATGCCATTCGCTCAATAAAAGGAGGTAAGATTGTGGCACGTACAGCAATGATTGAAAAGTGGAAAAGAGAGCCTAAGTTCTCAACAAGGGCTTATACAAGATGCAGAATATGTGGAAGACCGCATGCTGTATTAAAGAAATATGGAATATGCAGAATTTGCTTTAGAGAGCTTGCTTACAAAGGGGAAATCCCAGGTTGCAAGAAAGCAAGCTGGTAATATGGTTTAAGAAGGGAGGCAGTAATCATGAATATGACTGATCCAATTGCTGATATGTTAACACGTATAAGAAATGCTAATATAGTAAGACATGAAAGTGTTGAACTACCAGCTTCAAAGATGAAGAAGATAATGGCTGAAATATTGGTTCAAGAAGGATATCTTGGAGCAATGGAAGAATATATGGACGGATCGGTTCCAATGCTAAGACTTGCATTAAAGTATGGTTCTAGCAAGGAAAGAGTAATAACAGGACTTAAGAGAATCTCCAAGCCAGGTTTAAGAGTTTACGTACAGAAGGACAATATACCAAAAGTACTAGGCGGACTTGGAATTGCAGTTTTATCAACTTCAAAGGGAATAATGACTGATAGAGTTGCAAGAAGAGAAGGCGTTGGCGGAGAAGTTATCTGTTACGTTTGGTAATAGTAAAAGGATAGGAGGTGCAGTCATGTCAAGAATAGGAAGACTTCCAGTTGCTCTTCCTCAGGGAGTTACTGTTGCAATTGAAGATGGAAATGTTGTAGCAGTTAAAGGACCTAAGGGAACAATGAAAAAGGCAATGAACAAGTCAATCGATATAAAGGTAGAAGACAACTCAGTTGTTGTCACAAGACCAAATGATGAAAAGGAAATAAGAGCTCTTCATGGACTTACAAGAGCGCTTATACACAATATGGTTGTTGGTGTATCAGAAGGATTCCAGAAGACTTTGATACTCAATGGAGTAGGTTATAAGGCTTCAAAGCAAGGAAAGAAGTTAGTATTAAACGTTGGATATTCACATCCAGTTGAAATAGAGGAACCAGAAGGAATAACTATTGAAATTCCTGCTGCAACTCAGGTAGTTGTAAAGGGAATGGATAAGGAAGTTGTTGGACACGTCGCAGCAAGAATCAGAGACGTTAGAAGACCTGAACCATATCTAGGCAAGGGAATCAAATACTCTGATGAAGTTATCAGACGTAAGGAAGGTAAGACTGGTAAGAAGTAAAGGAAAGGAGTGAGCTGGAATGATAATTAAGCCATCAAGAAACGAACAAAGGCTTAAAAGACACTTAAGAGTTCGTAAGAAGGTATACGGCACAGCTGAACGTCCAAGATTGAACGTTTTTAGAAGTGAAAAGCATATATATGCTCAGATTATAAATGATGACCTAGGAACAACTCTTGTAGCTGCTTCAACTCTTGATAAAGAGTTAAAAGAAACAGTAAAACTTGGAAGTAACAAAGAAGCAGCAAAGGCTGTTGGTCAGTTAATAGCTAAGAAAGCTGTTGAAAAGGGAATAACAATGGTTGTTTTTGATAGAGGAGGATTCATCTATCACGGAAGAATAAAGGAACTTGCAGAGGCAGCAAGAGAAGCAGGCCTTGAATTCTAGAAAAGGAGGGAAATAGATGAGAATCGATGCTAGCAAGTTAAACCTTAAGGACAAGGTTGTATTTATAAATCGTGTTGCTAAGGTTGTAAAGGGTGGTAGAAATTTCAGATTCAGCGCACTTGTTGTTGTTGGAGATGAAAACGGACACGTTGGAGTTGGAATTGGTAAGGCTACTGAAGTTCCTGAAGCAATAAGAAAGGGACAGGAAGATGCCAAGAAGAACCTTATAGAAGTTGCTCTTAAGGATACTACAATACCACACGAAATATTAGGAGAGTTTGGTGCAGGAAGAGTTCTCCTTATGCCTGCAAAGGAAGGTACTGGAGTTATAGCAGGTGGTCCAGTTCGTGCGGTTCTTGAGTTAGCAGGAATAAAAGATATTAATGCAAAGTCATTAGGATCAAACAATAGAAGAAATATGGTTAATGCAACAATAAACGGACTTTCCAGATTGAGAACAGCTGAGGATATAGCAAAGCTCAGAGGAAAGACAGTTGAAGAGATATTAGGTTAGGGGGGGAGAGCAATGGCTAAACTTAGAATAACTTTAGTAAAGAGCACCATTGGAAGAAAACCTGACCATAGAGCGACAGCGGAAGCACTTGGATTAAAGAAGGTAGGCCACGCCGTTGAACATGAAGCCACTCCACAGATAAATGGAATGGTTGAAAAGATAAAATACATGCTTAAGGTTGAAGAAATATAAAAGGGAGGTGCCAAAATGAGACTTCATGAATTAAGACCAGCTCCCGGAACCAACAAGGAGCCCAAGAGAAAAGGTAGAGGTACTGCTACAGGACAGGGTAAGTCAGCAGGAAGAGGACAGAAGGGCCAGGGCTCACGTTCAGGTGGTGGAGTTAGAAGAGGATTTGAAGGAGGTCAGATGCCTCTCATCAGAAGACTTCATATAAGAGGTTTCAACAATTACAACTTTGCTAAGGTATATGCAGAGGTTAATGTTGAACTTCTTAACATGTTTGAGAATGGAACAGAAATTACTCCAGAGCTTCTTAAGGACGCAAAGATCGTTAGAAATCTTTTAGATGGTGTAAAAATCCTTGGAAATGGAGAACTAAACAAGAAATTAACTGTTAAAGCAAATAAATTCACTAAATCTGCAATTGAGAAGATCGAAGCTGCCGGAGGCAAAGTAGAGGTGATTTAGTATGTTAAAAACCTTACAAAATGCTTTTAAGGTGCCAGAACTTAGAAAGAAAATGTTTATAACTCTTGCACTTTTAGCGGTGTATAGGGCAGGAGTTCATATTCCTGTTCCATATATAGATACCACACAGCTAAACAGAGTATTAGGACAGGGAATGCTATTTGGATTTTTCGACCTAATCTCTGGTGGTGCTTTTAAGGAATTCAGTATATTTGCAATGGGAGTTGGACCATATATCAATTCCTCAATCATAATGAACTTGCTAACAATTGCAATTCCAAAGCTTGAAGCACTACAAAAAGAAGGCGAAGAGGGAAGAAAGAAAATAGCAGAATACACAAGATATGGTACAGTTATTTTTGCTATTATTCAGGGCTTCGGTATAGCAGTATATTTAAGGAATAGCGGAGCTTTAACTACTGATTCATGGCTTGCAGTTATAATGATAATATTAACAACAACTGCAGGTTCAACATTTGTTATGTGGCTCGGTGAAAAAATAACCGAACATGGATTAGGAAATGGTACTTCATTGATTATATTCGCAGGTATTGTTATTAGGATACCAATAGTAGGATATCAGCTTATATCACTTACTAAAGTTGGCACAGTAAATATAATAGAAGATATATTGCTGCTTGCTGGATTTGTAGTTTTAATAACTGGCATTGTAACAATGGATCTTGGAGAGAGAAGAATACCTGTTCAATACGCACAGAGACGTGTTGGCATAAAATCATATGGCGGCCAGAGCACACATATTCCAATAAATGTTAACCCTGCTGGGGTTATAGGAATTATATTTGCTATGTCCGTTATGCAATTCCCACTTGTATTGGTTCAGTTTTTTGCTGATCCTGCAGGTAAAGTTTATTATCTATTTAATAAGGGATTATTAAGTAGCAAGAGTTGGTTATATGTAGTTATATACATTCTTTTAATAATATTCTTCACATGGTTCTATACATCAGTAACCTTTAAACCAGATGAAATGGCTCAAAACCTTCAAAAGAGTGGAGGCTTTATACCTGGTTTCAGGCCTGGAAAGCCAACTGAAGATTTTATTACAAGAACATTAAACAGAATGACTTTTATCGGAGGTGTCTTCGCCTCTATAATTGCAGTGTTACCAATAATAGTAGGAAAATTCAACAGTAATTTTGGTAACGTAGCCTTTGGTGGAACTGCAATAATCATCATGGTTGGTGTAGCAATGGAAGTAAACAAGCAACTAAAAGCACAGTTAGCTATGAGACATTATGAGGGTTTCTTGAAATAGTGTGACGTTGGAGATGATTTTAATGGTAATAGTGCTTCTAGGTCCTCCGGGGGCAGGGAAGGGAACTCAAGCTAAAAAAATGGTTGAAAAGTTTGGGTTAAAACATATTTCAACCGGAGATATATTCAGAAAGAATATATCTGAAAAAACCCCTCTTGGTATAAAGGCTGATGAATATATAAAGAAAGGTCTGTTAGTACCTGATGATTTAACAATATCACTTGTTGAGGATACACTTGGTACCGAGGAAACAAGAAGAGGATTTTTATTAGATGGATTTCCAAGAACTGTTGCTCAGGCCGATGCATTCTTCGGATTGTTGAAGAACAAGGGTCTAGAATTAGATCATGTTATAAATATAGATGTACCAGAGGATGAACTAGTTAAGAGGCTTTCTGGAAGAAGAGTATGTTCTAAGTGTGGGGCGAGCTTTCATGTGATATTTAATCCACCGAAGAATGAAATGGTATGCGATTACTGTAAGTCAACCCTTGTACAGAGAGCAGATGATTCTGAAGGTGCAGTAATCAACAGGTTGGACACCTATAAGGCACAGACACAACCGTTGATAGACTATTACCGTAAGAACAACTTGCTAAGGGTAATAGAAGGAAACAAGGAAGTTGATGATGTTTTTAGAAATATTTGCAATGTGTTGGGAGCGGAAAAAGAATGATTTATATAAAATCAGACGCTGAAATTGCAGTTATGGAGAAAGCTGGAAGAATAGTTGCAGAAACCTTGGCAAAAATTGAAGAGGTAGTTAAACCAGGAATTACTACTAAGGAACTTGACAGAATTGCAGAAGAATATATAGTGAGCTGCGGCGCCCGTCCTTCCTTTAAAGGACATTACGGGTACCCAGCTACAATCTGCTCTTCTATTAATGAAGAGGTAGTTCATGGCATACCAGGTGAAAAGATACTTCAAGAGGGAGACATAGTAAGCATTGATTGTGGTGCTTGTTATGAAGGCTTTCATGGAGATGCCGCGAGAACTTTTCCAGTGGGGAAAATAAGCGATGAAGCTAAAAAGCTCATCGAAGTTACCAGGGATAGTTTTTTCGAAGGCTTAAAGTATGCAGTGGTAGGAAATCGTATAGGGGACATATCCCATGCAGTTCAGACCTACGCTGAATCCAATGGATTTTCAGTTGTTAGGGATTATGTAGGGCATGGAGTAGGCAGAAAGATGTGGGAGGAACCACCTGTTCCCAACTTTGGTAAACCTGGAAAGGGTCTTAAATTAGTCAAGGGATTGGTTATTGCCGTAGAACCCATGATAAATGAAGGCACCTACGCTGTAAAGGAATTATCTGATGGGTGGACAGTAATTACCCATGATGGAAAAATTTCTGCTCATTACGAAAATACTATTGCAATACTTGAAAATGGACCCGAAATTTTGACAATGATATAGATGAGGTGGATTATATGGAAGACGTAGCCCTGGGACAGATTGTTCATTCCAAGGCCGGAAGAGATAAAGGCAAATACTTTATAGTTGTTGGCATTATAAATGACAACTATGTTTTAATTGCCGATGGGGATCTGAGAAAGATTAATGATCCTAAAAAGAAAAAAGTAAAACATCTTGTTTTCCATGACAAAATAGCAGAGAACATAAAGAATATGATTTTGGAAAATAAAAGAATTACAGATTCGGATTTAAAGAAGAGTCTGCAAACGATGGGTTTGCTGGTTTAGTAATAAGGAGGTTTGATTACCTTATGTCTAAGGACGATGTAATAGAAATGCAGGGAACTGTAATTGACGCTTTACCAAATGCAATGTTTCAGGTAGAATTAGAAAATGGATTGAAAATACTCGCTCACATTTCAGGTAAGCTAAGAATGAATTTCATAAAAATCCTTCCGGGAGATAAAGTGACAGTTGAATTGTCACCTTATGATTTAACTCGCGGTAGAATTGTATGGAGAGGAAAGTAAAAGGAGGGATAGCCATGAAAGTTAGACCATCAGTAAAACCAATATGCGAAAAATGCAAGATAATAAGAAGACATGGCAAAGTTATGGTTATTTGTCAGGACCCAAGACATAAACAAAAACAAGGTTAATTTTGAACGCGGCTGCACTGAAGTATTTCAGTGATTAATAAATATAAGAACTTATTTGGATGAAATTACAGGAGGTGTAAAAACTCAATGGCAAGAATAGCTGGTGTTGACTTACCAAGGGAAAAAAGGATTGAGATAGGCCTAACATACATCTATGGTATTGGAAGACCAAGTGCTGATAAGATACTCGCAGAAACCGGCATTAGCCCTGAATCAAGGGTTAAGGACCTTACTGAAGACGAAGTAAATAAGCTAAGAGAGTATATAGATAAGCACTTTGTTGTTGAAGGCGATTTAAGAAGAGATATAGCATTAAGCATAAAGAGATTAATGGAAATAGGATGCTATAGAGGAATAAGACACAGAAGAGGCCTGCCAGTAAGAGGACAGAAAACAAAGACTAACGCTAGAACAAGAAAAGGACCAAAGAGAGCAATTGGCGGCAAGAAAAAAGGTAAATAATAAGGAGGGACGATGAATGGCAGCTCAGACTAAGGGTAAGAAAGTTAGAAAGAGAAAAGATAGAAAAAATGTTGATCGCGGAGCAGCACATATCAAATCAACATTCAACAACACTATAGTTACCATTACTGATACTGTTGGTAATGCTATTTCATGGTCAAGTGCCGGAGCTCTTGGTTTCAGAGGAAATAGAAAGAGTACTCCTTTTGCTGCACAGCTCGCAGCTGAAACAGCAGCAAAAACAGCAACTGAACATGGAATGAAAAGTGTTGAAGTATATGTAAAAGGACCTGGAGCAGGAAGAGAAGCTGCAATTAGATCTCTTCAGGCTGCTGGACTTGAGGTAAGCCTTATAAAGGATGTTACCCCAATTCCACATAACGGATGTAGACCACCAAAGAGAAGAAGAGTCTAATTGATAGGAGGTGTAGAGTAAATGGCAAGATATACAGGACCATCATGTAAATTGTGCAGAAGAGAAGGAGTTAAGCTGTACCTTAAGGGGGACAGATGCTATACAGAAAAATGTGCTATAGCAAGAAGAGCATATGCTCCAGGACAGCATGGACAGGGTAGAAAGAAGATTGGAAACTATGGTATGCAGCTTAGAGAGAAGCAGAAGGCAAAGAGAATATACGGTCTTCTTGAATCTCAATTTAGAAAAGTTTATGGAGAAGCTGACAGACAGAAGGGTATAACAGGTGAAAACCTATTAGTACTTCTTGAAAGAAGACTTGATAATGCAGTATACAGACTTGGATTTGCTGCATCAAGACCAGAAGCAAGACAGCTTGTTAGACATGGACATTTTACTGTAAACGGAATAAAGGTAAATATTCCTTCATATGAAATCAAAGTTGGCGATGTAATAGCTGTAAAAGAAAAGAGTAGACAGGACGAGAAGTTTAAGGCATTTGCAGAAATAGCAACAAACGTGCCAAAGTGGCTTACAGTTGACAAGGATAAGATGGAAGGACAGATAACTGCACTTCCACAGAGAGAAGATGTAGATATCCCTGTTAACGAGACACTAATTGTCGAACTTTACAGCAAGTAATAAGGTGTAGAATCAGTTGCCCTCGCCATATACAGGCTACCTTTGTAAAAGGAGGGTTAAATATAAATGTTTGAAATTGAAAAACCAGTAGTTAAATGTATAGAAAAAAGTGAAGACGGTCTATATGGAAAGTTCGTAGTAGAGCCACTAGAAAGGGGTTACGGAACAACATTAGGTAATGCAATGAGGAGAATACTTCTTTCATCGCTTCCAGGTGCATCAGTAACTTCAGTAAAAATTGAGGGAGTTTTACATGAGTTTTCAACAATTCCAAACGTTAAGGAAGATGTTGTTGAGATGATACTTAACCTTAAAGGCCTAGCTATTAAAGCAGAGGGAGAAATGCCTAAAACTGTTGTAATAGATGCTATGGGGCCATGCAGGGTTACAGGCGGTGACATCAGATCTGACGGAACTGTGGAGGTTGTGAACAAAGATCACCACTTAGCAACTGTAAGCGAAGGTGGAAGACTTTATATGGAAATAACCATAGATAAGGGACGTGGTTATGTTGTTGCAGATAAGAACAAAAAACCAGGTCAGCCAATTGGTGTACTTCCTGTGGATTCAATGTACACTCCTATCAAGAGAGTAAACTATACTATTGAAAATACCCGTGTAGGCCAGGTAACAGATTACGATAAGCTTACATTGGAATTATGGACCAACGGTACCATAGATACAGAAGAAGCAGTTAGTCTAGCAGCAAAAATATTAATCGAACACTTTAAACTTTTCCTAAGTCTCACAGATAGTGCAGATAAGGTTGAGATAATGGTTGAGAAGGAAGAAGATAAGAAAGATAAGCTTCTGGAAATGACCATAGAAGAGTTAGATTTATCTGTTAGATCATATAACTGCCTAAAGAGAGCAGGAATAAATACTGTTCAAGAACTTGTACAGAAATCTGAAGAAGATATGATGAAAGTAAGAAACCTAGGTAAGAAATCCTTAGAAGAGGTTCAACAGAAGCTCGAAGGTCTTAACTTAGGCTTAAAACAGAGCGATGAATAGGAGGGATTGAAGTGGCAGGATATCGCAAGCTCGGTCGTCCAACTGATCAAAGAAAAGCGATGTTAAGAAACCTTGTAACAAGCTTTCTTAAATCAGAAGATGGCAGAATTATGACTACTGAGATGAGAGCAAAGGAAGTAAGAAGCCTTGCTGAAAAGATGATAACTTTTGCTAAAAAGGGAGATCTTCATTCAAGAAGACAGGTGCTTTCATTTGTTACTGAAGAAGCTGTTGTAGATAAGCTTTTCAAGGACATAGCACCAAAATACACTGACAGAAATGGTGGATATACTAGAATAGTTAAGATGGGACCAAGAAGAGGAGACGCCGCAGAGGTTGTAATACTGGAACTTGTGTAGCATCAACGGGGATTAAGTTATAAAATTTTTGTGCTTAATCCCTTTTTATAATGTATTATTTAGAGGGTGCAGTAAATGAAAAACGATATGCTAAACACCGACAAGCTATATTTTAATTATAAAAAGAACGATGGAGAAGAGGTAATAGCTCTTAACGGTATAGACCTTGAAATTAAAAAGGGTGAATTTGTTGTGGTAATAGGTCACAATGGTTCTGGTAAATCAACCCTTGCGAAACATTTCAATGGAATACTTATGCCCTCCGGTGGAGACGTTTTTGTTGATGAAATAAATACAAAAAATTTAGATAGACTTTGGGAAATCAGGCAGAGGGCCGGAATGGTATTCCAAAATCCTGATAACCAGATAGTTGCAACTATTGTAGAGGAAGATGTTGCATTTGGCCCCGAGAACCTAGGGGTTCCACCAGAAGAGATTATAGAAAGAGTTCATAAATGCCTTAAGGCTGTAAACATGGAAGAATATGCAAGTCACGGTCCACACCTTCTTTCAGGAGGACAGAAGCAGAGGGTTGCAATTGCAGGGGTTCTTGCAATGAAGCCGCAGTGTATTATTTTAGATGAACCAACAGCAATGCTTGATCCATCAGGAAGAAAAGAAGTTATAGAAACGATAAAATGGTTGAACAAGAATGAGGGAATAACCATACTTCTTATAACACACTTCATGGAAGAAGCTGTTGATGCTGATAGAGTAGTGGTTATGGAGAATGGAAGAGTTGTTATGGAAGGAAATCCAAGGGAAGTCTTTTCACATGTTAAGGAATTAAAGATGTTGGGATTGGATGTACCACAGATGACAGAACTAGCATATGAATTGAATAACAGTGGTATAGAAATAAAAGGGGATATATTAACGATTGAAGAGATGGTGGATGAGATATGTCAATCAGAGTTGAAAAGCTAACATATAAATATATGACAGGAACTCCCTTTGAAAAAATTGCCCTTAATGATATCAACCTTGAAATAAAGGATGGGGAGTTCATAGGACTTATAGGACACACAGGTTCAGGAAAGTCCACCCTTATCCAGCAATTAAATGGACTATTAAAGCCTACTTCGGGTAGTATTTATATAGATGATGAATGCATAACGGAAAAGGGAGCTGATTTGAGGAAAATAAGGCAAAAGGTAGGGCTTGTTTTCCAATACCCAGAACACCAGCTATTTGAGGAAACTATTCTTAAGGATGTATCCTTTGGACCCAAAAACCTGGGCCTTTCTGATGAAGAAGTAATGAAAAGAGTTCAAAGAGCATTAGAAATAGTTGGTTTAAATTTTGAAGAATACAAGGATAAATCTCCTTTCGATTTAAGTGGAGGGCAGAGAAGAAGAGTTGCAATAGCAGGTGTACTTGCTATGGAACCAAAAGTTTTAATACTTGATGAACCAACTGCCGGACTTGATCCAAAAGGAAGAGATGAAATACTTAATGAAATTAAGAATCTTCATAGAGAATACAACTTGACGGTAATACTTGTTTCACACAGCATGGAAGATGTAGCAAGGCTTGCTGATCGTCTTATTGTTATGTCAAAGGGAAAAAATATTTTAACTGGTAGGCCAAGAGATGTGTTTATGGAAGTTGAAACACTTGAAAGCATAGGACTTGCAGTTCCCCAGGTAACTTACCTTACAAGGGAACTTAGAAGAAGAGGTTTTAATATAAAGGATGATATAATGACTGTAGAAGAAGCAAGGGATGAATTAATAAAGATTATTAGGGGAGATAAGATATGATAAAGGATATCACAATAGGTCAGTATTTACCAGGGAACTCCTTTATACATAAGCTTGATCCAAGAGTTAAAATACTCTTATCCTTTGCATATATAATAACACTCTTTATAGCAAACAACTTTTATGGATACCTTTTTATTGTGGCCTTTACCATATTTGCAATAACACTAGCTAAAATACCAGTAAAATATCTTTTTAAGGGAATAAAACCAATTATATGGATAATAATATTTACAGCAGTATTAAATGCAACCCTTACACCAGGTGATGTTCTATGGAAATGGAAGTTCATTAAAATAACTGAGCAGGGTCTATACCTTTCTGCTTTTATGGTGGTTAGACTTGTATTTCTTATTATAGGTACATCCCTTCTTACCTTAACAACCTCTCCAATATCTCTTACAGATGGTATAGAGAAGCTTTTAAATCCATTTAAGGTAATAGGGGTACCAGCACATGAACTGGCTATGATGATGACAATTGCATTAAGATTTATACCTACACTTTTAGATGAAACAGATAAAATAATGAAGGCGCAGATGGCAAGAGGAGCGGATTTTGAAACTGGAAACATCATTCGTAGGGCAAAAAATCTTGTACCTTTATTAGTACCTCTCTTTATAAGCTCCTTCAGACGAGCTGATGAGCTTGCTATGGCCATGGAGGCCAGGTGCTATAGAGGAGGAGAGGGTAGAACCAGGATGAAGCAGCTAAGGATTGAGAAACGAGACTACGTTGCTTCTGTAACTATGCTATTGCTTATAGTTGTATCTATTATAAGCAGAGGATGGTAATATGAGAAACATAAAACTTGAGATAGAATATGACGGAACAAGGTACAGTGGATGGCAGAGACAAAAGAATAGCATATCCATTGAAGAAACAGTTGAAAATGCTGTTAGAAAGATTACAAAAGAGGATATAAAGCTTATAGGCTCCAGTAGAACTGATTCAGGAGTGCATGCTAAGGGACAGGTGGCTAATTTTAATACCCTTGCATCAATACCTGTGGACAGGTTCTCCTATGCAATAAATACAAAGCTTCCTAAAGATATAGTAGTGCTTAATGCCTGTGAAGTCCCTATGGATTTCCATGCAAGATATTCATGCAAGGGTAAGAGATACAGCTATATGATACTTAATAGGGAATTTCCTTCGCCATTGCTTAGAAATTATGCAGCACACTGCTCATATAAGCTTGATTTAGAAAGTATGAAAAGTGCAGCGGAGCATTTCCTTGGGACACATGATTTTGAAGCCTTTAGGTCCACTGGAAGTTCTGTTAAAACAAGTGTAAGAACCGTAAGCTTAATCCAATTGGAGAAACAGGATAACGATATAATAAAAATGTTCATAGAAGCCGATGGCTTTTTATACAATATGGTAAGGATAATAGCAGGTACTCTTATGGAGGTTGGAAGGGGAAGGATATCTCCTGATAGCATTCCATCCATAATAGAGAGCAAGAATAGGGAACTTGCAGGTAAAACAGCACCTGCACAGGGATTATATCTTGAAAAAATATACTATTAGTTATTGACACACCAGGCTCTATGTATTAAAATATTATATGGTGTATAAATGTTTAATAGATCCACTTAGCCCCGGATCTTGATTATAAATACACGTTTTAAAGAGGATAAGTCCAAGGAGGGTTAGAGATGAAAACATACATGGCAAAGAAAGAAGAAGTTGAAAGAAAATGGTATGTTGTTGACGCATCTGACAAGGTATTAGGAAGACTTGCTAGCCAGATTGCATCAATACTAAGAGGAAAGAACAAACCAACATTTACTCCCCATGTTGATACTGGAGATTTCGTAATAGTAGTAAATGCTGAGAAGATAGTATTAACTGGAAACAAATTAGATCAGAAGTTCTACAGACATCACTCATTATATCCAGGCGGATTAAAGGAAGTTTCCTATAGAAAGCTTATAGAAACTAAGCCTGAATTAATAATCGAAGAAGCAGTTAAGAACATGCTTCCAAAGGGACCTCTAGGAAGACAGATGGTTAAGAAGCTTAAGGTTTACAGAGGACCTCAGCACGAGAATGAAGCACAGAAACCCGAAGTTCTTGAGCTAAAATATTAATTGCGGGTGAAGGGAGGAAAATGTAATGCAAAGAGTTCAATATACAGGAACAGGTAGAAGAAAGACATCAGTTGCAAGAGTAAGACTTGTACCTGGTGAAGGAAATATAACAATAAACAAGAGAAGTATAGACGAGTTTTTCGGTCTTGAAACTTTAAAGGTTATAGCTAAGCAGCCACTTACACTTACTGGAACTGAAAGCAAGTATGATGTACTTGTAAACGTTCATGGTGGTGGAACTACAGGTCAGGCAGGAGCTATAAGACATGGTATCGCAAGAGCACTTATAGTTGCTGATGCAGAATTAAGAACAGCTCTTAAGAGAGCAGGTTTCTTAACAAGAGACCCAAGAATGGTAGAAAGAAAGAAGTACGGCCTAAAGAAGGCAAGAAGAGCACCACAGTTCTCAAAGAGATAGTTTTATACGAATACAAAATCCCTCAAACACTTGTGTTTGGGGGATTTCTTCATTTTTAAAAATCCTCTGTAATGTATAAAATGCATGGAACCAATTTCCATTAGGTGATATAATTAGAACAAATTAAGATGAAATTGTAAAAAATTTTGAATCATTTATTTATGTAATAGGAGGCATTAAAATGATATTCAAGTTCTATCAAATTTATCGTTCTATGAAAGAGATTGTAGGTGAAAACAAGGCGAATGAGCTGTTTCCGGAATATTCAACACTACCCGATAAAATGTCTGCGGAAGATCAAATTGAGCTTGCACACATATTGATGGACAGACTTGATAATTCGCTGGATCATGATACCATTATTAAAATCCGTCAACTGCATCCATGCAATATTCCGAAAGCAGATAAACAGAAAATGCAAGAAATCAAGGAGAGCTTCGAAAATATTGATGATAGGATAAAGGCATACAGCGAATATCTTGGCGGTTCATTTTCCTCATGTGGTAAAAATGTATATACCTTTTCATGGGGAAATAAAAAATGTAACTGTGGAATGTTTCGAAAAATAGAAAACTATAAAAAGATCTCGTGTTCATGGTGCGAATGTTGTAATGCAAACAATAAATTGCAGTTCAACTATCTTTGTGATAAAGCAATTGAGTCGAAATTGCTGCAGGGCATTTGCTGTGGTGGAACAGATTGTTCATTCAGAATTACAATGACTTAGCAGAAAGCCCACTCGTTTACGTGAGGGATGAATGCTTATCCTGCTTAAATAAAATAAAAATAATGTGTATAATAATATTGGAAACATACACAAATAGTAATATACTGTAATTATGGAAAACAAATATAGAACAACAAAAACAACAGTAAGTTTAATCAATTATCATTTTGTCTTTTGCCCAAGGTATAGAAGAAAAATATTTAATATACCGAATATAGAGGATAGATTTAAATTCATGGTTAAACATACATGTAAGGAGATGGAAATTGAAATAATAGCAATAGAGTGTGATAAAGACCATACACATATGTTTTTAAATTGTCCTCCAACATTAAGCTCTGCGGATATTATGCAAAAGATAAAAGGAGTAACAAGTCGTGTATTAAGAGATGAATTTGAAGAATTAAAGAAGATGCCGAGTTTGTGGACTAGAAGTTACTTTGTATCTACAGCAGGTAACGTGTGTAGTGAAACAATAAAAAAGTATGTAGAAAGTCAAAAAACAAGATATTAAACGAAAGCGAGGTGAATATTCATTGAGAGAACCTAAACAAAGATTTGTATTAAATTTAAAATTAAAAACTCAACCTTATCAAGAGGATGTATTAGATAAACGTTTTGAGGTAGGTAGAAAAATGTATAATGCATTATTAGGTAAGTCATTAAAAAGATATAAAGAAATGACTAAAACTAAAAGATGGAGAGAAAATCAAGAAGAATTAAGCAAAATATATAAATCTTTTAAAGGTGATAAAAAGCAATTAAATAAACTTTGTAAACCGTATTATGAAATTAGAAATAATATGCTACAAGAATACAGGCTTAATGAATATTCACTACATGAAGATGTTAAACCTATGCAACATATATTTAAAAATAATATAGATGTTTTTACATCTCAAAAGATAGCAAGTAGGGTATGGGTAGCTTTGAATGATAATTTATTTGGTAAAGGTGAAGAAGTACATTTTAAGAAATATGATACTTTAAATTCATTAGAAGGTAAATCTAATCGAACAGGAATAAGATATGATGCAGAGAACAATTTATTTCTATGGAATAGACTAGAAATACCTACAATGCTAGATATAAATAATCAATATGAAATAGATGCTCTTAGAAATAAGATATGCTATTGTAGGATTAAAAGAAAATTTGTTAGAGGAAAATATAAATATATACTTCAATTAGTTTTAGAAGGTATACCACCAATAAAGATTAACAAGATAACAGGTGAAATTAAAAACGATATTGGATATGGTAAGGTTGGTATAGATATTGGTACTCAAACAATAGCATATGTAAGTGATTATGATATAAAATTGTTAGAATTAGCACCAAGGGTACAGGATATTGAAAATGAAAAAAGAAGAACCCAAAGATATATGGATAGAAGTAAGAGAGCAAGTAATCCTCAAAACTTTAATAAAGATGGAACTATTAAAAAAGGAATTAAATTGCAATGGAATTTCTCTAATAAATATTTAAGAGCTAAGAATAAACTTAAAGATATATACAGAAAACAAGCAGATGTTAGAGAACAAGACCATAATATAATGGCTAATGAGATATTAAAGAATTGTGATACTGTATATGTTGAAGCTATGAATTTTAAAGGACTTCAAAAGAGAAGTAAGAAAACAGAGAAAAACGAACATGGTAAATTCAAGAAAAAGAAAAGGTTTGGTAAGAGCCTCGCTAATAAAGCACCTGCAAAGTTTTTGACTGCACTTCAGAATAAGCTAAAGACAAAAGGTGGATTATATTTTGAAGTCAATACAAGAGAAGTAAAAGCAAGTCAATATAATCATTTAGATAAAGAGTATAACAAGAAAAAGTTATCTCAAAGATGGAACTATTTTAATTATGATGGTGAAAATATTAAAGTCCAAAGAGATATGTATTCAGCATATTTAATTAAAAATGTTAATGATGATTTATCAAGCATAAATAATGAACAATGTACTAAAGATTTTGATAGATTTTTAGAATTGCATAATAAAGAAATATTAAGACTACAAGGATTAAATAATCTAAGTAGTATGGGAATATAAAATACAAATATACGTCTTGAAACGGGCGTTATACTATCGCTGATGGGTTGGTTGCAGCCCTTGATAGTAAAAGTCTTAGGGAATAGTAATGAGTTGTATTAATTTTCGAGTTAATATAGAAGTTATTTAGTACCTAAGAACCCCATGCTTTTAAGCGTGGGAGTTTCAGTATTTTAGATTAGCAGAACGAGTATAATCTTTAATTCACAGTTTTTTTCTTGCGTCACAATTGGAAAATGTTGCGATGCAGTAGTAAACGCTGGTGAAGGCTTCAGATTTTTTCTGATTAGTACATATACGAATTAAGTCTCTGGAAAAGTTTACCCGATAGGAAGGAATTTGATAGTTTTAAGAGAATAGTAGTATTGAATGAAATAAAAGACAGAAATATACAGAAAGTTAATTATGTTCATAATGCGGGGGTGGTATAGTAATAATCAAAAGACTCATTATAGATACGCTTTAATTATAAAATGCATGTTCCATGTCATTTTATATTGTAAAAAATAAATGAGTAGCAAAGGAGTATACAATGAGTGCTGTAAATTTGAAAAACATTAATAATGATTACCAATCAATAAATGCTGAAATTTGGGACAATATCAATGATTGCCTAACAGACAAATCAACAGTAATAAGTCATGAAGAATATTTATGTGCAAAAAATGGCAAGTTAAATGTTACTTTAGCAGGAGTGGCAAAAGTACCTGAGAACTGGTTTCCGACTCTTAATGGTATGAAAGTTTTAGGATTAGCATGTGGAGGTGGACAACAATGCCCTGTTTTTCAAGCACATGGTGCAATTGTGACTGTAACGGACTTATCTGAAGGACAGCTTGCAAATGAGCGATTTGTTGCAGAACGCGAAGGGTACGAAATAAACATTGTAAAGACAGATTTATCAAAAGAATTCCCTTTTGAAGATGATTCATTTGATTTGATATTTAATCCTATATCAAACTGTTATGTAGAGAATATTCAGCCAGTATGGAATGAATGTAGTAGAGTTATTCGGAAAGGAGGAATTCTTCTAATGGCATTTGTAAAAGAAGAACACTTTATGTTTGACCCGGATTTCCAAAATGAGGATTTTCTTATATCAAGATACTCATTGCCATTTAATCCATTGACGGATTTATCTGAAGAAAAGAAAAAAGAAAAACTTATGAAAAAAATGCCGTTTGCTTTTAGTCATACTTTAACAGAACAAATCGGAGGTTTATTAAAATCCGGTTTTGAAATTACCGATATTTATGAGGATTGTGATGGTGGGGGATTATTTGATAAGTATATGAATTCCTATGTAGCAGTTCGTGCAGTGAAAAAGTAGGCTTAGGGACACCAGGGAGATATGATGATGGAAAAATTGTATAAGATGGTTGAGGGATGCATTAAGCGTTTCTCAGATAGTGAGGGTCAGTTCACAATTGTTACAGTTGATAGTTTTAATATTAATTTTAGATATAAAGCAGTTGTGAACTGACCCTAAGTATATTCTATTAAGGATGTTATGTTTACATTTTTGAACTTTAAAGGAGTATGAAAAGGCTATAGTAACAGTTTTGTGTATGGTTTATGATTGTGATTGTTATAGTGAAATTATGTATGAGCATAATAAGTCATGGAATGATTGGTTAATTAAATTATATTAATAATACAAATGAGTATAGATAGGGGGGGGATAATATGTTAAGAAACATGACCTCAATTTTCATTATGTCAGAAAATAAAATGCTGCTACTTTATAGAGTTGGTTCAAGGGTAGTTCAACCTTCATGGTGTGGTATAGGTGGCCATTTTGAAAAGGATGAACTGAACAATCCCAAAGCATGTGTTTTAAGGGAATTGTATGAAGAAACAGGTATTACAGAAAGTGATATCGGAAGTGTGAAATTGAAATATATTACACTGCGCAGGAAGAATAATGAGATTCGACAAAACTACTACTATTTTACTACATTACAAAATAAAGAAATAGACATTAGCAAATGTAATGAAGGTAGTTTGAAATGGTTTGATATGGATGAAGTTTTAGACAAAGAAATGCCTTTTTCTGCTAAAGAATCTTTAAAACACTATTTTTCAGTTGGTAAAGATGATGATAAATTATATGCAGGTGTAGCAATTGATAGTGGTATTGATTTTGTTGAATTAATGGAATTTTAATATATGTTAAGCTGTTTGCTTGAGTTGCGGGAATCAAATATTATTAGTATATGCTTGGGGTAATACTTTATTAAAAATGATAAGAAATTATATAACAGTGGAAATTGGCATGCATTCCTTTTAAAAATATTAGACCTAGTTTTATAAGTTCTGGCAATCACTAAAAGCTTAGAACTTATACATGTAAGAAGTGTTTTTAAAAAGAATACATGCTTTGTTACTATATATTGAATTATACTAAATATAATTTTATATTACTTTAAATGAGACTTAATTAAATCCATAAAGTCATTTTTGCTCATTTTATCATTATTATACATAGGATTAATTTCTGGATTTATTAATACTATATTTGATTCAATTTTTAATTGACCTTGAAATGGATTTATTGGGAGATAAAAATCGTTTTTAAAATCCTTTTTTTCCTGTTCGGTTTTAAGATTTACTTTTCTTAGGAAGAAAACATATTCTTCTTGATTTTTATATATTTCATTTCCTTCGATTTTATAATAAACATTTTCATAAGTACCACCCTCTTGATTAATCCTTATCATATCTCCTTCGGATATATTCCCCCTGATCACTTGCTCAACTTTAATTTTTACTGGAGTATAAGCAAATGTACGAGGACCTATTTTACTTGTTGCTTCCTTAGCTTTCTTTCCAGTGACATATTTGTTTTGATCAACTATAAATCCATTATCTACATTAATAACTCTACCAATAACAATTGTATCTGCTTGCGCTAGCAGAGTGTCAAAACTGTTATGCAATTGATATACTGCATGCTTTTCTACAATTTTTTGATTAGTAAGTTTATGTGCAACAAAAATTAAAACAATAACCAATATTGGTATTAATACCTTGGCGATGTTTGATTTTATTTTCATAAACTGACCTTCCTTTCCATAAACTAAAACGTATTATGTAAATAATTTATGGTTGTTATATTTGTATGAAGGAAATAATTTTTTAATAGATGCTTGAATTGTACCAAGAATCGTCAAAAGAATTTTTGAGCTTAAATTTACTAGTAGGCATCCCTTCAGACATAGTATACCTCTTAGAAAAGTGAGTATTGAAGCTACTAAGAAAAAAACTATCAAACTTAATTATAACTAATAATTTTTATTTAGTAGACATTTTAACTTATTCAATGATCCTGTGAAAAAATCGAAAATTATTCAAAGATATAATACCAGAAAAGGGCAATTTCATCATTATCAAGAGCAGCATATAATTCATTATTAAAGCCACCCAATACAAAGCCATATTTTTCATAGAATTTACATGCGCTAACGTTATTATTTTGTGTTTCAAGGGATAATCCTTTTACACCACATTCTAAAGCCCATTTTTTAGCTTTATCCATCAATTTTGTAGCAACGCCATACCTTCTATAGTTCTTATCTACAGTTATATCTTCAATATGTATATAATTATTCCAAGCTTTTGTAAGTATGATTCTTCCTGCATATTGCTCTTCGTAAAAGGCTAAAAAAACTATTTTATTTTTATTATTAATATAATTTTCAAAGTCAAGTTCATCAGCTTCATCATTATATTGTTTCTCTCTTGGTTCGCAGGGTACTATACTATATGTAAATTCATTATTATTCAATGCTATATCTAAATATGAGTCTATAGTGAAATAATCATTTAAATTATATATATCATCAATGTATTCTTTGGATAATTCTCTTATTTCTATCATAATGATTTTACCTCCATATCATCGGTATAAATATTTGATCTAAATTAGTTTTATCTAGTTGGTAGAAATAACGATGTTATTGAAAAAGGATTAAATTTCTATATCCAAAGATCTATTTGTTATTACAGTCAATCCAAAATCTTTTTATTATTTCGCCATCTTCATTGAGCAATTCATTTTCAAAAATTCCACCATTTGCAGTAATAGTATTGATTGATCCAATATTATCCGCTGCACAAGTAACAAGAATTTTATTGATTCCAATTTCATTAAGTTTCTTTATAGCTAAAGAAAGCATTTGCTTTGCATAGCCTTTTCTACGTTGAGATGGTCTAACTCCATAACCTACATGTCCACCATCAATAAGCATTTTTTCATTTAAGAAGTGTCTTAATGTTACAGCACCTAAAATATCATTATGTTCATTGACTGCGAAATATAAAGTTTGGGGTACAGTTCCTTTAGGACATGTTAACTCACTTTGATCATCTTTCATCCAACCTAACCACTTTTCATATGAAACTCCATTGTTTTTTAATGCGGCAGGATTAATCCTACCTCCATAGAAAATCCATTCATCCATCATTTTTAAGTACTGCTCTTTATGTGATATATTTGGTAATACTAATTTTATTTCATTCATATTATACCCCCATGAAACACAAATACTATAAACTTCACATTTAATTAAAAATATATGTATTAAGTCGATTATAGCAATAATAACATTAGATGTATATATGTGGAAGAGTATTAAAATAGTAGAAAATGTTTTGAGGATGTACAGCAATTAAAACCATAATTGGTATTATTGATAATAATTATATAGTATAATAATTATTGAATTTATATTAGTTTGTATCAATTATCAGAATAATCATTATTAATAATGAAATAGGAGACAAAAGATGAATAAATGTGAAAAGGCTATAGTAACAGTTTTGTGTATGGTTTATGATGGGAATAAGATATTGCTTCAGGATAGGGTTAAAAAGGATTGGCGTGGAGTTACTTTTCCAGGAGGGCATGTTGAAAAAGAGGAATCCTTTGTCCAAGCAGTTATTCGTGAGATGTATGAAGAAACAGGATTGACTATAAGAGAGCCTAAATTGTGTGGAGTAAAGCAATTTCAAACAGATGAAGATGAGCGATATATTGTATTATTGTTTAAGACAGATAAATTTGAAGGCAAATTGATTTCTTCTGATGAAGGAGAGATGAGATGGATTGATAGAGAATCTCTAAATGATTATGCTTTAGTAAATGATTTTATGGAGTTATTAAAGGTTTTTGATTGTGATTGTTATAGTGAGTTTATATATGAGCGAAGTAAATCAGATAATGATTGGCTAATTAGATTATATTAAAAATTTAAAAAAGGAATGGGGACAATTATGGATTTAACTTTTAAAACAGAGATGGGAAAATTTAATTATCGTGTAGGTGCAATAATTATACATGATAATAAGTTATTAATGGCAAAGAACAATAAATCACCATATTTTTATAGTGTTGGTGGACGTGTAAAGTTACATGAAACAGCTGAAGAAGCAGTTAAGAGAGAAGTGTTTGAGGAAACTGGATTACACATGGAAGTTGAAAAACTTGGATTTATACATGAGAATCTTTTTGTTGAAGATTCAACAAAAGAAAGATTCCATGAACTTGCTTTCTTTTTTTATATGAAAGATATGAAGGAACTTGATACAATCTGTATGAACTTTACAGAATGCGGTGAGAAAGAGGAATTAAAATGGATTCCATTAGGTAAGATTAAAGAAACATATCTTTATCCTGAGTTTTTTAAAGAAAAATTATTCCATCCATCAATTGGGGTAGAACATATTTTAACGGTAGAGTAGATAATTAAACACTATTTGTTAATAAAAAATATGCAATAAAATGATCATCCGCTTGATAGAGGTTGTTACCTTAAATTCCCAAAGAAATAATTAACCCCCTCTCCATAATGAAGAGGGGGTTATCTATAAAAGTAATTACATACCATATAAGTCGATTTAAATTAAAGTAGTGGATATCTATTTTTTCTTAGCCACCTGCCGTAACCCCACTTCTTCATGGGCGATGAGTCTTTTAATGTTTATAATATGCTTGTAATAGCCTATGACGCATAGAAGCATCAATACCATAACACATGAAAATTGATATTTGAAGAGGTATACAGCTATTGGGAAGGTAGTGTACATGGCAAGGGAGCCTATTGCTATATAGTTTGTAACTATAGTTATTATAACAAGTACAGCAGCTATTATAAGGGCAATCTTAAAGTTAAGGGCCAGACTTATACCTATAATTGATGCGGTTCCTTTTCCACCCTGGAAGCCAAGGAAAAATGGGAAGATGTGACCAATAACTACAAAGGCACCAGTAATAAAATGAAGTAAAGGCTCACCGGGAAATAGTAAAGCGCATAACAAAACAGCTATTGTTCCCTTAAGAATATCTGCAACTGCTGTAATTACACCGTATTTCCATCCAAGTGTCATCGTAATATTAGAAGCACCTGCATTATTACTTCCATGATGTCTTATATCTATTCCAGCTTTAAGTTTTCCTACAAGGTAAGCAGTTTGTATACATCCAAAGGCATATCCTATCAAAATTGCTATAAATACATATAAAATCAAAGGCACCTCCCCCTCTCTTTAAGATAATTATATCAAATTTATGTTTTCATATGAACTATTTTTGATAATAATAGCACTTACCATCCTCAACTGAAGCTTCAAGGATATCCTTATCATAAAGATAGGATACAAATGCAGAAAGGGATGAAAAGTATATGTGATACTGCCAGATATCACAGGTTAAGTTGTTTAATATTAGTAGGTTTTCAAGCAGATCTTCCCTTGTTAAGGGCTGTTCAAGGAGTTCTAGAATTTGATCTATATAGGACTGTATATTTTTTAGGTTTAGAGCGGAAAGCTTTAGTATTTCATCCTTTGTATAATATTTATCTGAATGTCCTATAACGAAATAATCTCCATCAATATCCTTTATCATGTTGAGAGTGTTAATGGACTCTTCAACAGAGTAAAGATAGGGGAAGGAGTATTTGCTAAGTATCTCCTCACTAAATATACAATCACCCAGGTAACAAACCTTATCTGATGTTAAAACACCTGTGTTTTGTGGTGAATGACCTGGAAGAGGGATTATTTCAAATTTCTCATCGTTAAATTTCATAACTCCAGCCTCAAGCTCAAAATCTACCTTTAAAGGCCTCTTGTCCTTCCATAAATCCTTTATTGGATTTGATGAAAAGAGCATTGAAGGGTAAAGGTGAGGATTTTCCATGTAGAGACCTTCAGTTGATGCTGCATAAACAATGCATCCGGGGTACTCTGCTGTAAAATAGTGATTTCCACCGCAGTGGTCCATATGGCTGTGGGTGTTTACTATGTACTTCACGTGAAGATTGTTTTTCTTAAGCACATCATCTATTTTTCTAGCCTGGGTATTATTTATTCCACTATCAATAAGCATGCAATTTTTATTTTTAAACACATAAACTCCTATGTTTGTAGGTGCATCTATATAATATGAACCTCCATTAAGCTTTATAAATTCCATCGTATCACCTCTAAATAAAAACTTATTAAATAATACCACAGATAAATTCAAGGTTCAAATATATGATAAAGGAGCTCTGTGAAAACAGAACTCCTTTGTTCTATATATAAATCGTAAAATTCTTTACATTTTGTTTTTTTAAACAGCCCTGCAG